>NZ_JBIUVD010000011.1:0-80319 GCF_044742785.1 Streptomyces sp. NPDC087844
CGATGGTACTGCAGGGGGGACCCTGTGGGAGAGTAGGACGCCGCCGAACTAATATTACGGAAAAGCCCCCGCACTTCGGTGCGGGGGCTTTTTTGTTTTTGTGGCAGGACTACCCGGAACCCTCCGCGCTGCGTGCGGATGCCTGAGGGTAGGGTCAGGGGGCAACGTTGGCTCGTTCCCACAGGAGGCCCGGGTGGAGGTCCAGGAGACCCGCGTCCAGACAGACCGGGTCCTCACCATCCCGAACATCCTCAGCATGGCGCGCCTCGCGGGCGTACCGCTCTTTCTGTGGCTGATCCTCAGGCCGGAGTTCGGTGGGCCCAACAGCGACGGCTGGGCGCTTCTGGTGCTCATGCTGAGCGGTATCAGCGACTATCTGGACGGCAAGCTCGCCCGGCGCTGGAACCAGATCAGCGGCCTCGGCCGGCTGCTGGACCCCGCGGCCGACCGCCTCTACATCCTCACGACCCTGCTCGGGCTCACCTGGCGCGAGATCCTGCCACTGTGGCTGACCAGTGTGCTGCTGGCGCGCGAGCTCGTCCTGCTCGTGATGGTGGGCATCCTCAGGCGGCACGGCTATCCGCCGCCGCAAGTGAACTTCCTCGGGAAGGCTGCAACGTTCAACTTGATGTACGCCTTCCCGTTGTTGCTGCTCAGTGACGGAAGTGGATGGCTTGCGTCACTCGCTGCTATTTTCGGATGGGCGTTCGCCGGATGGGGTACAACTCTGTATTGGTGGGCAGGGATCCTATACGTGGTTCAGGTCCGCCGCCTTGTTCGTGCGGACAACCATGGCCGACTGAGCCCGCCCAATGGGCGGCCGTAGAGGTCTCTGATGGCCCGCAACGAGAATGTGCGGGACAATCTGACGGGTGAAGTCGGCTAGACCGTCTCTTCAAGGAGGACGCTTCCGACATGAAGGCCGTCGTGATGGCAGGCGGCGAAGGCACACGCCTTCGCCCCATGACCTCAAGCATGCCCAAGCCGCTCCTGCCTGTGGCCAATCGCCCGATCATGGAGCACGTGCTACGGCTGCTCAAGCGGCATGGGCTCAACGAAACCGTCGTCACCGTCCAGTTCCTGGCCTCGCTGGTCAAGAACTACTTCGGTGACGGTGAAGAGCTCGGTATGGAGCTCACCTATGCCAACGAGGAGAAGCCACTCGGTACTGCCGGCAGTGTCAAGAACGCCGAAGAGGCACTGAAGGACGATACGTTCCTCGTGATCTCCGGCGATGCTCTGACCGACTTCGACCTCACCGACCTCATCAACTTCCACAAGGAAAAGGGTGGGCTGGTAACGGTCTGTCTGACCCGCGTTCCCAATCCCCTTGAATTCGGCATCACCATCGTCGACGACGAGGGAAAGGTCGAGCGCTTTCTTGAGAAGCCGACCTGGGGTCAGGTCTTCTCGGACACGGTGAATACCGGCATCTACGTCATGGAGCCCGAGGTCTTCGACTACGTCGAGGCCGACGTCTCCGTCGACTGGTCCGGCGATGTCTTCCCTCAGTTGATGAAGGAGGGCAAGCCGATCTACGGCTATGTCGCCGAGGGCTACTGGGAAGATGTCGGCACGCACGAGAGCTATGTGAAGGCGCAGGCCGATGTCCTGGAGGGCAAGGTCGACGTCGAGCTGGACGGCTTCGAGATATCGCCCGGAGTCTGGGTCGCCGAGGGCGCCGAGGTCCATCCCGACGCCGTACTGCGGGGGCCGCTCTACATCGGCGACTACGCCAAGGTCGAGGCCGGCGTCGAAATCCGCGAGCACACCGTGGTGGGCTCCAACGTCGTCGTGAAAACCGGCGCGTTCCTGCACAAGGCCGTACTGCACGACAACGTGTACATCGGCCAGCACAGCAATCTGCGTGGCTGTGTCATCGGCAAGAACACCGACATCATGCGGGCGGCTCGTATCGAGGACGGCGCCGTCATCGGGGACGAGTGCCTCGTCGGTGAGGAATCGATCGTCCAGGGCAACGTGCGGGTCTACCCGTTCAAGACCATCGAGGCCGGCGCCTTCGTCAATACATCGGTCATCTGGGAGTCCCGGGGCCAGGCCCATCTCTTCGGAGCCCGTGGAGTGACCGGGATCCTCAACGTGGAGATCACGCCCGAGCTGGCCGTGCGGCTGGCGGGGGCGTACGCGACGACCCTGAAGAAGGGGTCCACCGTCACGACGGCCCGTGACCACTCCAGAGGTGCCCGCGCGCTCAAGAGGGCGGTCATCTCCGCTCTGCAGGCCAGCGCCATGGACGTACGGGACCTGGAGAACGTACCGCTGCCGGTGGCGCGGCAGCAGACCGCGCGGGGCAGTGCCGGCGGAATCATGATCCGTACGACGCCCGGAGTTCCCGACTCGGTCGACATCATGTTCTTCGACGGGAACGGGGCGGACCTGTCCCAGGGAAGTCAGCGCAAGCTGGACCGGGTGTTCGCCCGGCAGGAGTACCGGCGTGCGTTCCCCGGTGAGATCGGGGATCTGCACTTCCCGGCCAGCGTCTTCGACTCGTACACCGGCTCCCTGCTCAGGAATGTCGATACGACCGGGATCGCCGACGCCGGGCTCAAGGTGGTCGTGGACGCGTCGAACGGCAGTGCCGGGCTGGTGCTGCCCAGCCTCCTGGGCAAGCTCGGGGTCGACGCGCTGACCATCAACCCGGGGCTCGACGAGTCGCGTCCCACCGAGACGGCGGACTCCCGTCGGTCCGGGATGGTCCGGCTCGGCGAGATCGTGGCCTCCGCGCGGGCCGCCTTCGGGGTGCGGTTCGACCCGGTGGGCGAGCGGCTGTCGCTAGTCGACGAGAAGGGCCGGATCATTGAGGACGACCGGGCGCTGCTCGTCCTGCTCGACCTGGTGGCGGCCGAACGGCGCAGCGGGCGCGTGGCGTTGCCGGTGACCACCACGAGGATCGCCGAGCAGGTGGCTGCGTACCACGGGACGCAGGTCGACTGGACGACGACGTCTCCGGACGATCTGACGCGCGTCGGACGCGAGGAGTCGACGATCTTCGGCGGTGACGGGCGCGGCGGGTTCATCGTGCCTGAGTTCAGCAGTGTGTTCGACGGTACGGCGGCCTTCGTCCGGCTCCTCGGTCTGGTGGCCCGGACGCAGCTCACGCTCAGTCAGATCGACGCGCGGATTCCGCGGGCCCATGTCCTCAAGCGCGATCTCGCGACTCCCTGGGCGGTCAAGGGGCTTGTGATGCGACGCGTGGTCGAAGCGGCCGGTGACCGGTTCGTCGACACGACCGACGGGGTGCGTGTCGTGGAGACCGACGGACGCTGGGTGATGGTTCTGCCCGATCCGGCGGAGGCAGTCACCCATCTGTGGGCCGAAGGGCCAGACGACGCCTCGGCGCAGGCACTGCTCGACGAGTGGTCGACGGTGGTGGACAGCGCCGGTAGCTGAGCAGTACACGCGCGTGCCGGACAGTGCCCCGGAAGGGGCCTGTCCGGCACGTCGGTGGGGCCGTTCGGAGCTACAGGTCGCGACGTGCGACGATGTGCGGCATGCCGCAGCAGCCCCCCGTTCGGAGCACCCCCACGCGCCCCTCGCGCCTGGACGCCTCCATGTCGCTGCTCACCAATGTCATGGACCACAGTCTTGACGAGGGGTACGCCGAGGCCGCTGCCCGGCGTAAGGCCGAGGGCACGGGCGGGATGCCCAAGAGGCTGTCGGCGAAGCTCGGTCTCGCGGCCGGTCTGGTACTCGCCGCGCTGCTGGTGACCGTGGGCGCGGCGCAGGCGCGGATAGCGGCTCCGGTCGTCGCCAAGGAGCGCGAGGAGCTCATCGACCGCATCGACAGCGAGACGTCGGCGGCCGAAGACCTTGAGGACGCCATCGACGAACTCCGCGACGATGTCGGGGCCCGGCAGCGTGAGGCGTTGAAGAAGCACGGCGGTGACCAGGGCGAGCTGGTGGGCATCCTGGCCGGAGCCCTCGAAGTGCACGGTCCCGGTGTGAAACTCGTCGTGGACGACGCGAAGGAAGCCGACCACGCCGGTGACGGGGACGCGCGTGAGACCTCGGGCTTCTCCGACACCGGGCGGGTACGCGACCGCGACATGCAGCGTGTCATCAACGGGCTGTGGGCGTCGGGCGCCGAGGCCGTCACGATCAACGGCCAGCGGCTGACGGCCCTGTCCGCGATCAGGGCGGCGGGTGACGCGATACTGGTCGACAACAAACCGCTGGTGCCGCCGTACACGGTGTTGGCCGTGGGGGACGGGGACCGGCTGCGCAGCACGTTCCAGAACAGCGGTGACGGGCAGTATCTGCAGGCTCTGCACGAGAACTTCGGGATCAGGACCAGTATCTCCGCCGAGGACGAGGTCCGGCTGCCCGCGGCACCGAGTGTGATCGTACGAACAGCGCAACCGAGTACAGAGAAAGGCACATCGTGATCGCCGTACTGGGCCTCGTTGTGGGAGTCGTGGCTGGGTTGTTGGTCCGGCCCGAGGTTCCGGCGATGGTCGAGCCCTATCTTCCGATCGCCGTCGTCGCGGCGCTCGACGCCGTGTTCGGAGGTCTGCGGGCGATGCTCGACGGCATCTTCGACGACAAGGTCTTCGTGGTGTCGTTCCTGTCCAACGTCGTGGTGGCCGCGCTGATCGTCTTCCTGGGTGACAAGTTGGGCGTGGGCGCCCAGTTGTCCACGGGTGTCGTGGTCGTCCTGGGCATTCGCATCTTCTCCAACGCCGCGGCGATCCGCCGGCACGTCTTCCGGGCGTGAGGCCGATGAGCAGCAACGACAAGACGCCGGGAACTCCCGACAACCCGCTGCGCGAGGAACTGCCCGAAGAGGTGCTGGCAAAGGCTCCGGAGAAGGCATCGGAGCCCGGTGCCGAGCGGGCGGAGCGGGAGCCGGGCAGGCCGGCCGGCCCCACCGGTCGTCAGCGGCTGGTGATGGGGCTGTGGCCGCCGCGGGTGTCCCGCGCGCAACTCATCGTCGCGCTGCTTCTGTTCGGCCTCGGATTCGGCCTCGCCGTCCAGGTCGCGTCCAACAGCGACAGCGACGGCGCCCTGCGCGGCGCACGCCAGGAGGACCTCGTACGCATCCTCGATGAACTCGACGACCGTACACAGCGTCTGGAAGAGGAGAAGCAGGGGCTGGAGGATCAGCGCACCGAGCTGGAGAACAGCTCGGACCAGGCCGAGGAGGCCCGCAAGCAGACGGTCGAGAAGGAGAAACAACTCGGCATCCTCGCGGGCACCGTGGCGGCGCAGGGCCCCGGCATCACACTGACGATCGACGACGGGAAGGGCACGGTCGAGGCCGACATGCTGCTCGACGCGATCCAGGAGCTCCGTGCGGCGGGCGCGGAGGCGATCCAGGTCAATGGCGTACGGATCGTCGCAGGCACCTATCTGACGGATGTGAGCGGGGGAGTCGCCGTGGACGGGAACAAGATCAGCTCCCCGTATCGTTTCAAGGTCATCGGCAAACCTCAGGACCTCGAACCGGCGCTCAACATCCCTGGCGGAGTGGTGCAGACTTTGGAGAAGGAGCAGGCCACTGTCACGGTGGAGCGCTCGGACAAGATCGTCGTGGACGCCTTGCGACCCGCCGAGCGACCTGACTACGCTCGGTCGTCCTCCCAGTGAACCGGGGGCGCTTGGGCGTGGCTCTCCGAGGGCATGAGCTTGCGGGGGGTCGACGCACCGAATGGGTGGTGCGTGGTGGAAACTGTCTGGTGGATACGGACGTTGTGAGGGTGTCCGGCTCGACCGGTGTGTGCAATCAGGGTTCGTCCTGCCCCACGGGCGGGTCTGTTTCGGTCAAGGGGAATCGCCCGTGAAGTTGTTTGCGAAGTTGTTCGGCAAGAGCGCACGAGAGGGCAGCGACAACGCCACTGCCCGGCATCGCGCACCGCGCCCCTCGGAAGCCGAGGAGCAGGGGGACCGTCCGCTGTTCCGGGACCAGGTCGGTGGGCCGCCCGGTGACATCTCCGGTGGTCAGGGCGCGCCGTCTGTTGACCCTGCCCAGTCGGGGCGCATAGGTTTCGGGGATCCGTCAACCTCAGGTGCGGGTGGAGGTTTCGGCTCCGACCCGTACGCGTCCAATACCCCGGCGGGGCAGCCGCAGCAGGAGGATCCGTCCATGTCGGCCCTGGTGTGTACGAGGTGCGGTAACCGCAATACGGAAGCGAGCCGCTTCTGCTCGAACTGCGGTGCGCCGTTGCGGGCCGGGGCGACCCCGGAGCGTCCGTCGGAGACCACTTCGACGATCTCCATCTCCGGTCTTGAGGCGTACGACGCCGAGGTCACCGGTCAGACGCAGATGCCGATGCTGTCTCCCGAGGCGCAGGCCGCCGTGGACGCCCTGCCGCTCGGCTCGGCGCTCCTGGTGGTGCGGCGGGGGCCCAACTCGGGCAGCCGCTTCCTGCTGGACGGCGATCTGACGACCGCCGGCCGTCATCCGCAGAGCGACATCTTCCTGGACGATGTGACCGTGTCGCGCCGCCATGTCGAGTTCCGCCGTGAGCCCGACGGTTCGTTCACGGTGGCGGACGTCGGAAGCCTCAACGGCACGTACGTCAACCGGGAGCGCATCGACCGGGTCCCCCTGTCGAACGGTGACGAGGTGCAGATCGGCAAGTACCGGCTGGTCTTCTACGCGAGCCAGCGGGGCATCTGACCCTCCCCCAGACTTTGTCCGGGGAGACCCCCAGGGAAGGTCCATGCTTCGAACACCGAGCGGCGGTGCCGGACACGGCGCCGCCGCCGCGGACCACGGGCTGATGAGCATCGGCACGGTATTGAACGTGCTGCGTGACGAATTCCCCGAGGTCACTGTCTCCAAGATTCGTTTTCTGGAGTCCGAGGGCCTCATCGAGCCGCAGCGCACCCCTTCGGGATACCGCAAGTTCAGCGAGGACGACGTCGAGCGCCTCGGACACGTCCTGAGGATGCAGCGGGACCACTATCTGCCCCTGAAGGTCATCCGTGAGCACCTGGACGCCATGGAGCGCGGGGAGGCGGCCCCGCTGCCCTCCGTGGGGCGTCAGCGCGACGGGGAGGCACCGAACGAGCCGGAGGGGCCCGTCGTCGCCCGCATCGGGCGGGCCGAGCTGCTGGCCGCCGCCGGGATCGGTGAGAAGGAGCTCGACGAGTGGGAGTCGTACGGGCTCATCACGCCGCTGCTGGACGGGGTGTACGACGCCGAAGCGGTGACGGTCGCGGGACTGGTCCTGGAGCTCGGGCGGTTCGGGATCGAGCCACGGCATCTGCGCGCCGTGAAAGCCGCCGCCGACCGTGAGGCCGGTCTGGTGGACCAGGTCGTGGCACCCCTGCGGCTCCACCGCAACCCGCAGACCAGGGCACACGCCCAGGCGCGTACCAAAGAGCTGGCGGGACTCGCGGTGAAGTTGCACGCCGCCCTGGTGCAGTCGGCCCTCGGGGTCCGTCTTCCCTGACCCGGCGACCCGCGCGGACGCAGGACGCGGAACGTGGGATAGGGCACCCATTCCGTGCTCGACTACCCAAAGGTGCCGGGCACGGCCTAGGGTTGCTGTGTGAACGAGCTCGACGTCGTAGGTGTCCGGGTCGAAATGCCCTCCAACCAACCGATCGTGCTCCTGCGTGAAGTGGGAGGCGACCGTTACCTCCCCATCTGGATCGGGCCGGGGGAGGCGACGGCGATCGCCTTCGCGCAGCAGGGCATGGCCCCCGCGCGACCGCTGACCCACGATCTGTTCAAGGACGTGCTGGAGGCCGTCGGCCAGGAGCTGACCGAAGTGCGCATCACGGACCTGCGGGAGGGCGTCTTCTACGCGGAACTGGTGTTCGCCAGTGGAGTCGAGGTCAGCGCGCGGCCGTCCGACGCCATAGCGCTGGCCCTGCGCACCGGGACACCCATCTACGGCAGCGACGGTGTCCTGGACGACGCCGGCATCGCGATCCCGGACGAGCAGGAGGACGAGGTGGAGAAGTTCCGCGAGTTCCTCGACCAGATCTCGCCCGAGGACTTCGGGACCAACAGTCAGTGACGGTGCGGGACACCGGTCGGTGACCCTCCGGGACCGTCGGACGACGGGCCGTGCGGCGGCCGTCCCGAGAGCATTCGGCTAGCCTTTCCCCGCGGTGGGGCACGGGAAACCACTCTTAGGGTGATTATCACCCGGCGTGGCGAGTGTGGCGATCGTTGACGAGCCCCTGGTGACTGCCTACCGTCGAGAAGGCAGGTCAAGGACGGAGGTCGGCGTGAGAAGCAGCGGCGACGGTACGGCTGGGGGTGCCCCCGGACGCGGTCTGGGGGACAGTGGCCCGTACCCGCTTCACAGCAGCGCGGCCGATCACGTACAGCGGCCGAAGGCGGTGCCGGGGGACGACGAGGTGGCGTCCGAGGAGATCGGTTATCGCGGGCCCACGGCCTGTGCGGCCGCGGGGATCACCTATCGGCAGTTGGACTACTGGGCCCGGACCGGGCTGGTCGAGCCGAGCGTGCGGCCCGCCCACGGGTCGGGGACGCAGCGGCTCTACAGCTTCCGGGACGTGGTCGTCCTGAAGATCGTCAAGCGGTTCCTCGACACGGGGGTCTCGCTGCAGAACATCCGCACCACGGTTCAGCACCTGAAGGAGCGGGGCTCCTGCGACCTGGAGCGGATGACGCTGATGAGCGACGGCGCGACGGTCTACGAGTGTTCCTCGTCCGACGAGGTCCACGCGCTGCTCCAGGGCGGCCAGGGCATCTTCGGCATCGCTGTGGGCGTGGTGTGGCGGGACGTGGAGAGCGCGCTCTCGCAGCTGCACGGAGAGCGTGTGGACACGGGTGAGACGCTCGTCGGGGCCAATCCGGCGGACGAGCTGGCTCGGCGCCGCAACCGGGCGGTCTGAGGCGCCACGGAGGGCGTGTCGGCGGTCCTGCTGCGCTTCATGGGCGGTGGGCCGGGGGATTGTCAGTGGCGTAGGGCAGCATCGGACATGTGAGAACCGCGCCCACGATCCTGCATCTCGACATGGATGCCTTCTTCGCCTCGGCCGAGCAGGCGTCCAAGCCGAGCCTGCGCGGGAAAGCGGTCGTCGTGGGCGGCCTCGGACCGCGTGGCGTGGTCTCCACCTGCTCGTACGAGGCGCGGGTCTTCGGGGTGCACTCGGCGATGCCCATGGCGCAGGCCCGCCGGCTGGCGCCGAACGCCGCGTACCTCGTACCGCGCTTCGGTCTCTACCGGCACATCAGCGAGCAGGTGATGGGGCTGCTGCGTGAGCTGTCGCCGCTGGTGGAGCCGCTGAGTCTGGACGAGGCGTTCGTGGACCTGGAGGCCGGGGAGACGGCCTGGGACGAGGGATCGGCGCTGCTGGCCGGGAGGAAGCTGCGCGACGACATCCGGGCCGTCACGGGGCTGACCGGGTCCGTGGGGCTTGCGGCCTGCAAGATGCTCGCGAAGATCGCCTCGGAGCAGGCCAAGCCGGACGGACTCGTACTGATAGAACCGGGCACCGAGCGGGCGCTGCTCGCACCGATGCCGGTACGCATCCTGCCGGGTGTGGGGCCGGCCACGGGCGACCACCTGCGGCGGGGCGGCATCAGCACGGTCGGGGAGATCGCGGAGGCGGGCGAGGACGAGCTGGTACGACTCCTGGGGAAGTCCCACGGCCTCGCCCTGTACGCCATGGCGCTGGCCCGCGACGAGCGTCCCGTGGTGGCCGAGCGGGACACCAAGTCGGTGTCCGTCGAGGACACGTACGACGTGGACATCCACGACCGGGTACGCGTGCGCATGGAGGTGCAGCGGCTTGCGGACCGGTGCGTCCAGCGGCTGCGGGGCGCGCGTCTTTCCGGGCGGACCATCGTGTTGAAGGTGCGGCGGTACGACTTCTCCACGCTGACGCGGTCCGAGACGTTGCGGGGGCCGACGGACGACACGGCCGTGGTGCGGGAGGCTGCCGCGCGGCTGCTGGAGGCGGTGGACACCACGGGGGGTGTGCGGTTGCTGGGGGTCGGGGTGACCGGGCTTGCCGACTACACGCAGGAGGATCTCTTCGCGCAGGCCCAGGCCCAGGCCCAGGCTGAGGCTGCGGCCGAGGCGCAGGCCGGTGCCGCGGGGGAGTCGGAGGTGCTCGGGCCGGAGTCGGCGGAGGAGGTGGCTGCGGAGCCGGAGCCGTCGGCTGAGCGGCAGTGGCGGGCGGGGCACGATGTTCGGCATGCCGAGTTCGGGCACGGGTGGGTGCAGGGGAGTGGGCTGGGCCGGGTGACTGTGCGGTTCGAGACGCCGGATTCCTTGCCGGGGCGGGTGAAGACGTTTCGGGTCGATGATCCTGGGCTGGAGAGGGCGGAGCCGTTGCCTCTGGTTGGGCCTGTGCGTTTGCCTGCGGCGCTTGGGGAGGGTGAGGGGGTGGGGTGAGGGGGTGCGTTTGTGGGTGCGGGTTCGTTGTGGCTGGTTGCGCCGTTCCCCGCGCCCCTGAAGGGCAAAGGATTGCGCCGTTCCCCGCGCCCCTCAGGACGAAAGGTTGCGCCGTTCCCCGCGCCCGCCCCTGAAGGGCAGTAGATCGCGCCGTTCCCCGCGCCTCTGGGAAGGCGAATGGTTGCGCCGTTCCCCTTGCCCTGGGGGTAGGGGTGTCAGGTGGGGTCTTCTGTGGTGGCCAGGTGGCCGAAGTTGCTGTCCGGGAAGGGGGGTGGGGGGGATACGTCCAAGCCGTAGTGGTGGTAGAGCTGCAGTTCTTGTTCGGGGGAGAGGTGGCGGCCTACGCCGAAGTCGGGGGCGTCCCTGACCAGGGAGCGTTCGAAGGGGACGTGCAGGGATTCGCCGACCACCTTGCTGGGCTCCAGGGGGACGAAGGCGTCCCGGCTGAACAGGCCGGTGCGTATGGCCGCCCATTCCGGTGCGCCGGTAGCGTCGTCGAGGTAGACCTCGTCGACGGTGCCGATCCTCGTGCCGTTGCGGTCGAACGCCTTGCGGCCTATCAGGTTGCGCGGATCGATGTCGGTCTGCACGGGCCCTCCAGCTGCTCGCAACTCATCCGTAAGCACTACGAAAGAGCACTTTGAGGTGGGCGGCCACTTGAGGGAACCCCGCTGGTAGGCTGGGCGACGGCTGCTGACCCCGTGCGGGAGAGTCCTCCAGGCTTCAACGGAGGCGCCGAAGGAGCAAATCCTCCCCGGAATCTCTCAGGCACACGTACCGCATGGACGAGGTCACTCTGGAAAGCAGAGCGGTGTTCGAGTTTTCGACGGGCTCCGCTCTCACCGACGGTGAAAGCCGGTGCGCCTTCGCGGCGAGCCGGTGAAGCTCTCAGGTTGAGATGACAGAGGGGGAGGCCGTTCGGGCACCCACATCGTGGTGCCCCTCGAAGGTCGTCAGACCAGGAGGCCTCCGCAATGACCGCCCAACGTATTCCGCTCTCCGAGCTCGAACAGGGAATCCCCTTCGAGCAGCGTCACATCGGGCCCGACTCCGAGGCCCGCGCCAAGATGCTCGCTCAGGTGGGGTACGGCTCGCTCGACGAGCTGACGGCCGCCGCGGTGCCGGATGTGATCAAGAACGCCGACGCGCTCGAACTGCCGGGTGCGCGCACTGAGGCCGAAGTGCAGGCCGAGCTGCGTTCCCTCGCGGATCGCAACCAGGTGCTGGGTTCGATGATCGGGCTCGGTTATTACGGGACGTTCACGCCGCCCGTCATTCTGCGCAATGTCATGGAAAGTCCTGCCTGGTACACGGCCTACACGCCGTATCAGCCGGAGATCTCGCAGGGGCGCCTTGAGGCCCTGCTGAACTTCCAGACCGTGGTCGCCGAGCTGACCGGACTGCCGACCTCCGGGGCCTCGCTGCTCGACGAGAGCACGGCGGCCGCCGAGGCCATGGCGCTGTCCCGGCGCATGGGGAAGAACAAGAAGGGCCTCTTCCTCATCGACGCGGACACCATGCCGCAGACCGTCGCCGTGATCCGGACCCGTGCCGAGCCCACCGGTGTCGAGGTCGTCGTCGCCGACCTGAGCGACGGCATCCCCACCGAGTTGGCCGGGCGCGAGATCAACGGCGTACTCCTGCAGTACCCCGGTGCCTCCGGTGCCGTGCGGGACCTGAAGCCCGTCATCGAGCAGGCGCACGAGCTGGGCGCGGTCGTGACCGTCGCCGCCGACCTGCTCGCTTTGACGCTGCTCACCTCGCCCGGCGAGCTGGGCGCCGACATCGCCGTCGGTACGACACAGCGCTTCGGGGTGCCGATGGGTTTCGGCGGGCCGCACGCCGGATACATGGCCGTCCGCGAGAAGTTCGCGCGCAGCCTGCCCGGGCGGCTCGTCGGCGTCTCGGTCGATGCGGACGGCAACAAGGCGTACCGCCTGGCCCTGCAGACGCGGGAGCAGCACATCCGCCGTGAGAAGGCGACCAGCAACATCTGCACGGCCCAGGTGCTGCTCGCGGTGATGGCGGGGATGTACGCCGTCTACCACGGTCCCGAGGGTCTGAAGGGCATCGCTCGGCGCACTCACCGGTACGCCACGATCCTTGCCGCCGGACTGCGGGCGGGCGGGGTCGGGGTCGTCCACGAGGCGTACTTCGACACCCTCACCGTGCGGGTGCCGGGCCGGGCCGCCGAGATCCTCGCAGCCGCCCGCCAGGGCGGGGTCAACCTCCACCTGGTGGACGCGGACCACCTGTACCTGTCCTGCGACGAGACGACCACGCGGGCCCAACTGGGCGTCGTCTGGTCGGCGTTCGGCGTCGACGCCGATGTGGCCGCGCTGGACGGGACCGCCGAGGACACGCTGCCGGCGCCGCTGCTGCGCACCGACGAGTACCTCACGCACCCGGTCTTCCACCAGTACCGCTCCGAGACCGCGATGCTGCGCTACCTGCGCCGCCTCGCGGACCGCGACTACGCGCTCGACCGGGGCATGATCCCGCTCGGCTCGTGCACCATGAAGCTCAACGCGACCACCGAGATGGAGCCGGTCACCTGGCCCGAGTTCGGACAGCTGCACCCCTTCGCGCCCGCCGAGCAGGCGCAGGGGTACCTCACGCTCATCCGTGAGCTGGAGGAGCGGCTCGCCGAGGTGACGGGCTACGACAACGTGTCGCTCCAGCCCAACGCCGGTTCGCAGGGCGAGCTGGCCGGTCTGCTGGCCGTCCGCGGATACCACCGGGCCAACGGCGACGAGCAGCGCACGGTCTGCCTCATCCCGTCGTCCGCGCACGGCACGAACGCCGCCAGTGCGGTGATGGCCGGGATGAAGGTCGTCGTCGTGAAGACCGCCGAGGACGGCGAGATCGACGTCGAGGACCTGCGGGCCAAGATCGAGCAGCACCGTGACGAGCTGTCCGTGCTCATGATCACGTACCCCTCGACCCATGGCGTGTTCGAGGAGCACGTCGCCGACATCTGCGCGCGGGTGCACGAGGCGGGCGGGCAGGTCTACGTGGACGGCGCCAACCTCAACGCGCTGGTGGGGCTCGCCAAGCCGGGGCACTTCGGCGGCGACGTCTCGCACCTCAACCTGCACAAGACCTTCTGCATCCCGCACGGCGGCGGCGGGCCTGGCGTCGGCCCGGTCGGCGTGCGCGCGCACCTGGCGCCGTATCTGCCGAACCACCCGCTGCAGCCCGCCGCGGGGCCGGAGACGGGCGTGGGCCCGGTCTCCGCGGCTCCCTGGGGTTCCGCGGGCATCCTGCCCATCTCGTGGGCGTACGTCAGGCTCATGGGCGGGGAGGGGCTCAAGCGGGCCACCCAGGTCGCCGTGCTGAGCGCCAACTACGTGGCCAAGCGCCTGGAACCGCACTTCCCGGTCCTCTACACCGGTCCCGGCGGGCTTGTGGCGCACGAGTGCATCATCGACCTGCGCCCGCTCACCAAGGCGACCGGTGTGAGCGTCGACGACGTCGCCAAGCGCCTCATCGACTACGGGTTCCACGCGCCGACGATGTCGTTCCCGGTGGCCGGCACGCTGATGATCGAGCCCACCGAGAGCGAGGACCTGGCCGAACTCGACCGGTTCTGCGACGCGATGATCGCCGTTCGCGCGGAGATCGAGAAGGTCGGCTCGGGGGAGTGGGCGGCGGACGACAACCCGCTGCGCAACGCCCCGCACACGGCGGGCGCGCTCGGCGACACGTGGGAGCACGGGTACAGCCGCGAGGAGGCCGTGTTCCCGGCCGGGGTCTCGGCCGCCGACAAGTACTGGCCGCCGGTGCGACGGATCGACCAGGCGTACGGCGACCGGAACCTGGTCTGTTCCTGCCCGCCGCTGGACGCCTACGAGGACTAGTCGCGCCCGGGCATGCGTCGGGGCCGGTTCCGGGGATGTTTCCCGGGGCCGGCCCCTCTTTGTTTCGGTGCTCTCGGCTCGCTTCCGGACGGCCTGCCCGCCGTTCGTTTCCGCCGTCCGTGCCGTGCCGTTCAGGCGGCGGTCATCACATCAAGGGCCAGAGGCCGGTGCGGCGCGATGATCCGGCCGTCCGGCAGGAGCTCACCGGTGTCCTCGAAGAGCAGGACGCCGTTGCACAGCAGGCTCCATCCCTGTTCCGGGTGGTGCGCCACGAGGAGCGCTGCTTCCCGGTCGGCGGAGTCGGCTGTCGGGCACGGTCGCTGGTGCTGGCACATTGATGGGATCTTTCGCTTCGGTGTGAGGTCGGTGTTCGATGTGTTGTCTGTTTCGCGGCTCGAACTGGCGTCCATTGCCGCCCCCCCCGTTTGTCAGATGGTCCGGAACCCAGTGTTGCCCTATGGGCGTCAATCCGCAGGGATTTGGCGCCAGCGCTCCTCACAGGTTGATGACGCATCACCCGTGCGGACGGTTCATCCCAACTGGGGTGTCCCTTCGGGTGGTTCGCAATGGTCGGATGGGGCTAGTCCGAACGGACAGGAAGTGCGCTGCGTCCTGCACGTGTCACTCCGAGCGACGTCCTCCTCATGTTCGTGCCCCGCCCTCCTTGTCGGCCGGTGCGCACAGCGATGTGCCCCGCGACCGGGTGATGGCCGCGGGGCAGTGGAACCAAGGTGCGCTCAGGCGGGTGAGCCGAGCAGTGGGGTGGCCGCGGGTGCCAGCCGGTGGGTCAGTACGGGCAGCAGTTCGGCCACGCGGTGCGGGCGGTGGGCGGCGATACCGGGCGGGGCGGGTGCCAGTGGCACCAACAGGTCGGTGGCGGCGAGGTGCCCCTTCGTTCCGTCGGCGGCGAGGTCGCCGTGCAGCCAGAGTGTGAGCATGTAGAGCTCGGGTACTGAGAGCAGACGCGGCTGGTACGACCCCGGCATCGTCTCCGCCTGGCGCAGGGCTCGCTCGGTGGCGGTGACGTACGGGCCCTCGAAGAAGTGGGAGAAGGCCCAGCCGTCGGGGGTCAGCCTGGTTTCCGCCGCCGCCACCGCGCGTTCGTGGCAGCGGATCAGGAAGCGCCATCCGGCGAGCCGGGTGGCCGAGGTGCCCGCCGTGCTGATGCGGTCGAGTACGTGGACGGGCAGCGGGAGTTCGGCTGTGAGGGGTCCCTGGGTGTCGCGGAGGGACGGGGTACGGGCTTCACGGACCGCGGTCGGGGAACCGAGGGCCGTGAGGACGGTGCGCAATGCCGGCGCGGGAGCCGGAGGGACGTGCAGCGGCATGGTGGGTCGCCTCTCATTCGACAGGCATGGTGGCGCGGGGGCGGGGGCGGACGGCGCTGTCAGCTCTCGGGGTCAAAGGGGCGGGGGCATAGGACCTGTCGCCGAAGTGATGCCTGCCGCGCGGTGTCCGGCACGCGTGCTCGCCGAGTCGCCGAAAGGCTCCGATAGCTCCGCTACAAGATTCTTCCGGCGACTTTGCGATCGCACGCACAGGACGCCGCACGGGCCGCCCTTCGGGTCAACGCCGTCACCTCGACGACAGGCCCTGCGACCACGAGCGCCAACGCTCTGCCTCGTTCGCGGAGTTTATACGACACGTGTTCAGGCCGTGTTTCAGCTACCTGTTCCGCGCATTCGGCGCAAGAGACAATCAGGTCGTCGATACGTGTGTTTGGTCCTGGTTCTCGGCGGGTACCCGTCGATGACCTCGGAATACTCTTCCGCGGTGGACGGCCGATTCTCGTCGGCGTTTTTCACGACAGGTCGACAGTCAAGAAAAGTGGGGCGCCTCATGCCTAGTGAATGTGCCTGACGGGAATTGAGTTCAGAGTAGTGCCCGGGGGGCAGGTCCGGGGCGTTATCGATCACATTGCCTGGGCATCATCCCCCGTGACCCGGGACACCAGCGGCCGGTTCTTGGGGCGGCCCAGTCGAGGAGGGAAGCTTCGATGGGGGAGAAGGTCGTGGCGGGGACGATCGGTCTGTCCGACCGCCGACGGTACCGAGAAAAGCTTCAGCAGTGCCTTGAGGGGCTGGCGCGGTTGCTGGCGGAGGAGCGGTTCGACCGTCCTAAAAACCTCATGGGCCTGGAGATCGAGCTGAATCTCGCAGGCCCCGACGGCATGCCGAGAATGATGAATGCGCAAGTGCTCGAACGTATCGCCAGTCGTGATTTCCAAACAGAACTCGCCATGTTCAACCTGGAAGTCAACATTGCGCCCCACCGGCTTGAGGGCCGGGTATTCGACCGGCTCGCCGAGGAACTGCGCACCTCTCTCGCATACGCCCACAGGAAGGCGAACGAGGTCGATGCCGGAATCGTGATGATCGGTATTCTGCCGACCCTCGCCCGTGACGACCTGGTCTCCGCGAACCTTTCGGACGTGGACCGTTACACCCTGCTCAACGAGCAGATCGTCGCGGCCCGCGGTGAGGACTTCACCCTGGACATCGAGGGCGTGGAACGGCTCAAGTGCACCTCGGCGTCCATCGCGCCCGAAGCGGCCTGTACGTCTGTGCAGTTGCATCTGCAGGTCACACCGGACCGGTTCGCCGACGTGTGGAACGCCGCGCAGATCGCGGCCGCGGCACAGATCGTCGTGGGCGCCAACTCGCCGTTCCTCTTCGGCCGTGAGCTGTGGCGCGAGTCCCGGCCGCCGCTGTTCCAGCAGTCCACCGACACGCGCCCGCCGGAACTCCAGGCGCAGGGGGTGCGGCCGCGCACCTGGTTCGGCGAACGGTGGATCTCCTCGGCGTACGACCTCTTCGAGGAGAACCTGCGTTTCTTCCCTCCCCTGTTGCCGCTGCGGGACGAGGAGGATCCGATGCGCGTCCTCGACGAGGGCGGCATCCCGAGCCTCGCCGAACTCGTGCTCCACAACGGCACCGTCTACCGCTGGAACCGCCCGGTGTACGGCATCGACGGCGGCGTCCCGCATCTGCGGGTCGAGAACCGTGTGCTGCCCGCGGGCCCCACGGTGATCGACGTCGTCGCCAACACGGTCTTCTACTACGGGCTCGTGCGCGCCCTCGCCGCGGAGACCCGGCCAATCTGGACGCGGCTGCCCTTCGAGGCCGCGGCCACCAACTTCGACCAGGCCTGCCGG
Source organism: Streptomyces sp. NPDC087844 (assembly GCF_044742785.1). NCBI lineage: Bacteria > Bacillati > Actinomycetota > Actinomycetes > Kitasatosporales > Streptomycetaceae > Streptomyces > Streptomyces sp. NPDC087844. The sequence goes on from NZ_JBIUVD010000011.1 coordinate 17,361, forward strand.
TACGGCATCGACGCGCAGCTTGAGTGGCCGCGGGGCGGCAGGTACGGCGGGGTCACGCGCGTGCCCGGGGTGCAACTGGTGCGCGACGAGCTGCTGCCCCTCGCGGCGGCGGGGCTGGACGCGTGGGGCATCGAGCCGGCCGACCGGGACCTCTACCTCGGGGTGATCGAGGAGCGGTGCAAGCGGCGGGTCAACGGCGCTTCCTGGCAGTCCCGTACGTTCCACAAGGCCCTGGAGAGCAACATGGGGCGGGATGCCGCGCTGGCCGCCACGACGAGGCGGTACAGCGAGCTGATGCGCCTCGGTGAGCCGGTGCACACCTGGCCGGTGGGGCTGCGGGAGCCGGCGGTGCCGCTGGGGTGAGGCCGATGGGGGTGAGGGCGGTGGGGGTGAGGGCGGTTCAGCCCGTGTTGCCCGCCTTCACCACGGCCTTCAGGATCACCGCGTGGATCTGGGACGGGTCGGTGACCAGGTGTCCCGAGCCGCCGGTCGCCTCGGCGATCTCGTTCAGTTCCTTCTTGTCGGCGTCCGGGCCCACGGCGATCGCGATCAGGGGCACCGGACGCTCCGGATCGGCGAGCTTGCGGAGTTCGGCGACCAGGCCGGCGCGCGAGATGCTCCCGGGGTCCTGGTTCACCCCGTCGGTCAGCAGCACGAGGGCGTTGAACTTGCCCTTCGTGTAGGAGGCCGCGGCCGCCTTGTACGCGGCCAGCGTGGTGTCGTACAGGCCGGTCGCGCCGTCCTTGACCGGCTTGAGGTCGCTGAAGGCCGCCGACAGCCGCTCGCGTTGCGTGTCGCCGCCCACCTGGTCGCCGAGCCGGTCGGTGGGTACGAGGACGCGGTAGTCGCGTTTGCCGTCGATCCTCCTGGAGAACTTCCACAGCCCGATCTCGTCCTCAGGAGTGAACGTGGCCAGGGCTTGGAGCAGCGCCGCCTTGGTCACGTCCATCCGGGACTCGCTGGTGCCCGGCACCGCGTCCGACATGGACGAGGAAGCGTCGACGACCGTGGTGAGGCGGGCACTCTGCACCGTGATGGTCCACATGCCGAGCGCTTCCTCGATCTCCTTGTCCGTCGCCGGCTTCTCGGGCACCTCCCGGTACGGCTGCGGGGCACGGCCGCCGGCTTCGGCCACCAGCGCGGCCGGGATCTCGTCCTCGTCCGTACGGAAGCCGTGCTTCTCCAATATCCTGCGTCCGTCGCTCTCACCGAGCAGCGTCATGAACCGCAGCGCGGCCCGGCTCTCGTCCGTGGTCAGGCTGGGCTCGTCGACCAGGGCGAACGGATGGTCCAGCCGGGGCGCGCCGTCCTTCGGATAGAAGAGGTCGAGATCGTCGCCGCTGTCCGCCGACTCGTTGTACGCGAACGCGGCCTGCTCGGAGAGGATCAGCGCCTGGTTGCGCTTCGGGTTGCCCTGCTCGGTGCCGGAGAGGTCGCGCGGCAGGGTGTCCAGGACCTGGCCGTCGCTGTCGGAGGTGCGCTGCGAGAGGGCCTTGGCGGTGGCCGCCGCCAAGGTGTCGCCGCCCTTGGACCTGCCCGCCGTCTGCGCCAGCTGGGTCAGCGCGAGCAGCCCCGTGGCGCTGCGCGAGGGGTCGCCCGCGCCGAGCTTCAGACGGTCGCTCGTCATGGTGACGCCGGCCAGCTCGGTCCAGGAGTACGTCTTCTCCGGCCAGCCGAGGGACTTCGCGGCCGACGGGACCATGGCGACACCGATGGGTGAGGAGGCGACATTGCCCGCCGGTGTCACCGAGAGCGACTGGTTGTCCGCGACGACCCTGTCCACCCACACGCCCGAGTCCGGCACCCACGCCTCGAAGTCGCTCGCGCTCTTCCGCTTGGACCGGAGGGCGTCGGCGAACTTGTAGGTGTCCTGGGCGGTCACACGGACGTCGAGGCAGCTGCCGTCGGACGTCACGTCGTTGTCCCGGGCGTAGTCGGCCGCGTCCTTGAGCGCGGGCGCGATGCCGGGAGCCGCGGCGATCCTCAGCCGTACGGTGCTGTCCCAGCAGGACGAGCCGAAGGAGAGCAGACCGCCGTCGATCGCGGCGACGGTCCCGCCGGCCAGGATCGTCACCAGGGCGGTCGCGAGCGCCACATTGCGGTGCCGCGGCCGTGACCGGGGGCCGGTGCCGCCTCTGCGCAACCCGTCGGGCAAGCTGTGACGTCCCATGGCGGTGGTGCCCCTCCCTGATCGAGCCCGGAGCCGGTGAAACGGTGAAATGGCCGAATGGTATGGCACTAGGGAAGTGCACCCCACATGGCGTCCGTCCCTTGACGGCCTGTCACGCCCGATCTTCGCAACTTCTTTCGAGACCCTAGCGGGGCGAAGATGGAGATGAGGCGGGATTACGTAACTGGAGGCATGAGTGCAGGTGGGGCAGGAGCCGGTGGCTGATTCTTTTGCCGAGGGACAGCCCGGGCGGCGGATTCTCCGTGACGAGACGCTGCTCGTACTGGGAGTCTCGCTCGGGGCCAGCGGGGTCTCGGCGCTGATCAGCTTCGTGGGCTCGGTCACCAGGCCGGGAGGCCTGAAGGACCAGGCGGCCACGCTCAACGCCTCGGCCGCCCCGGGCCGTCCCTGGCTCGATCTGGCCTGGCAGCTGTTCGGGATCACGTCCGCGCTGGTGCCGGTCGCCCTGGTCGCGCACTTCCTGATCCGTGAGGGCCAGGGGCTGCGCACACTCGGGTTCGACCGCACGCGCCCGTGGTTCGACCTCGCCCGCGGAGCGGGGATCGCCGCCGTCATCGGCAGCACGGGCATCGCCTTCTACCTGGCCGCGCGCGGGCTCGGGTTCAACCTCACCGTGGTGCCGGAGGCACTGCCCGAGGTGTGGTGGAAGTACCCGGTGCTGATCCTCTCCGCGCTGCAGAACTCGATCCTGGAAGAGGTCATCGTCGTCGGGTACCTGCTGCGCCGCCTCGGCCAGCTGGGCTGGACCCCGGTCACCGCCCTGGTGGCCAGCTCGGTGCTGCGCGGCTCGTACCACCTCTACCAGGGCATCGGCGGGTTCATCGGCAACATGGTGATGGGCGTGGTCTTCGTCTGCCTCTACCGCCGGTGGGGGCGGATCGGGCCGCTGGTGGTCGCCCACTCGCTCCTCGACATCGGGGCGTTCGTGGGGTACGCGCTGCTGGCGGGGAAGGTCGGGTGGCTGCCCACCGCGTGAGCGGAGAGTGGGCCCATGCAGGGCACGCGGCCCGTGTGGGGCACGCGAAGGGGCGTACGGATGAGCCGTACGCCCCTTCGTCCGTTCCGCGGGTGATTCGCGCTGCTCACACGAGCAGGTCGCCCTCGATCACGGTGACCGCGCGGCCCGAGAGCAGGGTGCGGTCCCCCCGGAGTTCCGTACGGACGCGCCCGGAGCGGGCCGAGGCCTGGAGGCCGGTGAGTACGGTCCGGCCCAGGCGCTCGGACCAGAACGGGGCGAGGGCCGTGTGGGCGCTGCCGGTCACCGGATCCTCGTCGATGCCGATGTTCGGGAAGAAGCAGCGGGACACGAAGTCGTAGCCCCGGGAGGGGTCTTGGGCACGGGCCGTGGCGATGATGCCGCGCTCGGAGTAGCGACCCAGGGCCGCGGTGTCCGGCTTGAGGCCCAGGACCGTCTCCTCGTCGGCGAGTTCGATGAGCAGGTCGCCGATGTCCGGGCCGGTGTCACGGGTGGTGAGGGGCTCGGCGCCCAGGGCCTCGGCCACGCCCGCCGGGGTCTCGACCGCGGTGAGCGGGGCGGTCGGGAAGTCCAGCGTGATGGAGCCGTCGTCCCCCGGGGTCGCGATGAGCACGCCGCTCCTCGTCGCGAACCGTACGGGCCCCCGTACGGCTCCTGTGGTGACCAGCACATGAGCGGTGGCGAGTGTCGCGTGGCCGCACAACGCGACCTCGGCGGCCGGGGTGAACCAGCGAAGCGCCCAGTCGGCATCGCCTCCTGCCGGGAGGGGGTGGGCGAAGGCCGTCTCGGCGTGGTTGACCTCCAGGGCCACGTTCTGCAGCCAGGCGTCGTCCGGGAAGGACGCCGAGGCGTCGAGGAGGAGGACCCCGGCCGGGTTGCCGGCGAAGGGGCGGTCGGTGAAGGCGTCGACGATACGAATCCGCATGAGCCGGACGGTAGGCGCTGTTCTGGGGCGTGCGCCAAGGCCAATTCGGAGCGGGCGGCTCTCTTCTGCGGTCTTCCTCGCGGTCTTCCTGTCGGCCTTGTGGCGGTCTGCTGTCGGTATGGTCTTGCCGGGCGAGCTATTCCGATATATCGTTGACGCATCGCGACAGATCAACGATGGAATGGAGTGATTGCGATGCGTTCCCATGGAGAGGAATACGGACCGGGCTTCGGCCCCGGTCACGGGCATGGCCGTGGACGCGGCCGGGGTGGCCCCGGCGGTCCTGGCGGTCCCGGTGAGGGCGGCTTCGAAGGCCGGCGTGGGGCTTTCGGTCCCTTCGGGCCCGGCTTCGGTGGTCCCGGCTTCGGCCCGGGCCCCTGGGGCGGGCGCGGAGGCCGGGGCGGACCGCGCGGCAGGGCGCGGCGCGGTGATGTGCGCGCGTCGATCCTGGCCCTGCTCAAGGACCGGCCCATGCACGGCTACGAGATGATCCAGGAGATCGCCGAGCGCAGCGGCGGAGCGTGGAAGCCCAGCCCCGGCTCGGTGTACCCCACCCTGCAGTTGCTGGAGGACGAAGGTCTGATCAGCAGTGCGACCGAGGGCGGCAAGAAGCTGTTCTCGCTGACCGAGGAGGGTCGGGCCGCGGCCGACGAGGGCCCGGAAGCGCCCTGGGAGGACGCGGGGCGCGGGGTCGACTGGGAGGCGCTGAGCGACATCAGGCAGGCCGGCTTCGGTCTGATGGAGGCGTTCGGGCAGGTCTGGAAGACCGGCAGCAAGGAGCAGCGCGAGAAGGCGCTGGCCGTCATCAACGAATCACGCAAGAAGCTGTATCTGATCCTCGCCGACGAGGACTGATGGCGCACCCGGCCGAACGGGCCGTGGCGAGGGGGGTACCTCGACTTCGAGGTACCCCCCTGTGGATGGAGGACCGAGTGGGGGCTGCGTGCGTGTGGAAATGTGTGTGGGGGTGGCGGGGGGTCCTTCAGGAGACGAGCCCGCTCAGTTTGCGCAGGGACTCGTTGAGGGCCGCTGTCGCCGAGTCCTTGAGCTTGCCCGCCATCAGTGAGACGGCGGCGCCCGTGAACTCGCCGTCGATCCGGACCGTGGTGGCTTCCCCTTCCGGGATCAGGGTGTAGCGCGTGGCGACCGTCACGGACATGGGTCCCTTGCCGCGGATCGCGAGCGTGCGGGCCGTCTCCAGTTCCTCGATGGTCCAGTTGACCTCCGCGGGAAAGCCCATGAGCCTCATGTTCTCCTCGAAGGTGCCGCCGACTTCGAGGGTCTCGGGTCCGCCCTTGGGGAAGCTGGTGTGCGTGGAGTTCCACTCGCCGTACGAGGAGAAGTCCGTGAGCTGCGCCCAGACCTTCTCGGCGGGTGCCTCGATCCGTGCTTCCGCGCTGACTTCGGCCATGCGGCCACCCCTCGTCTCGGGCGCTGCGCCGGGCGCAGCTGGCTACGGTGTCGCGGAACGTAGCCGTAGAGACGTGAACATTCAATACTGATGAACCGTCAGGGAGCGACGGCTTTGTTGCGCCGTGCGGTGGCGGGGGGTCGGCCCGTCCGCCATGTCATCGCCGCGTCGAACAGGTCCCACGCGCGCGGGAAGGGCCCTTCGTCGTGGCAGTGCCACGCCTCCCGGAACAGGTCGGCGAGCAGCGCGTCCTCGGGCGCGTAGACCCGGTACACGTACTGTCTGCCGTCCACCGACGGCAGTGCCACCAGCCAGCACCTGCTCTCCATGCCCGTGTGGACGAGCGCCGGAGCGACACGGTTGAGCCAGGGGCGCGGAGCGAAGCGGCGCGCGCTGCTGCGGGGAAAACAGCGCGATGTCATCCGTAAGGAGGAGGAGCCGGACACCGGTGCCCACCCTGTGTCGGACGCGGAAATGCTTCCTTACGAGGATGACCGGATGCCGGCGGGCTGATGAGGTGGGAGATGTGCAACACCGTGTTTCCCACAGCCCCCACCAGCAGGCCGCCGAGCGCGGCCCGGTGGGCCCCGACGCCGAGGCCCACCTCAGTGCCGAGCTGGCGGCGATGGTCGCGAGTGCGCGCAGAAGGGCGTCGCGGGACGGTGACCGGCAGATCGACACGGCCCACCTGCTGCACACGCTCCTGGAGTCGGACCCGAAGGTGCGCGAGGCCTTCGAGAGCGGCCCGCAGGTCGCCCGGCTGCTCGGCTACCTCGTCCAGCGCAGCATCGGCTACGGGCTCCGCTGGCAGAGTTCCGTCGAGGACTCCGGTGCCGTACCGACGGTTACCGGTGACGGATGGTCGCCGGTGGCGGCCGGCGTCATGGCGGCAGCGTACGAACGTGCCGTGCGGCGGGGTGACCCGTTCGCGGACGGCGTCGACCTGCTCGCCGCACTCGCCACCGAACCCGAGTCGCGAGCCGTCGAAGTGCTGGGACGCGCGGGGGTCGATGTGCGGGAGTTGCTGGTGCGCCTCGACGGTGTGGCGCAGCGGGGCCGGGATCTCGAAACCTGAGTCCGAGCCGCTCGCGGGCCCGGCGCGTCCAGGCGTGCGTACGTCCAGTCGTGCGCACGTCCAGTCGTTGAGACAGGTGTCAACGGGGGTGAAGCTCATGTCGTCGCCTGTCATCATGGGCCGGTGCATACGTCAGCAATCAGTGCGGGCAACCGTGGCAGAGGCGGCAGAGGCGTCGGGCTGGGGCTCGCGCTCGGATCGGCGGTCGCCTTCGGGGGTTCCGGCGTCGCCGCCAAACCGTTGATCGAGGCAGGCCTGGACCCCCTGCACGTGGTGTGGCTGCGCGTCGCGGGTGCCGCGCTGTTCATGCTGCCGCTGGCCGTACGCCACCGGAACCTGGTGCGTGAGCGCCCCGCGCTGCTCGCGGGGTTCGGACTGCTGGCCGTCGCCGGTGTCCAGGCCTGCTACTTCGCCTCCATCTCCCGGATACCCGTCGGCGTCGCACTGCTCGTCGAGTACCTCGCGCCCGCGCTGGTCCTCGGCTGGGTGCGGTTCGTGCAGCGCCGGCCCGTCACCCGTGCCGCTGCCCTCGGGGTCGTCCTGGCCGTCGGCGGTCTCGCCTGTGTCGTCGAAGTGTGGGCGGGGCTGAGTTTCGACGCCCTCGGACTGCTGCTGGCGCTCGGCGCCGCGTGCTGCCAGGTCGGTTACTTCGTCCTGTCCGACCAGGGCGGCGACGCGGGGGAGGAGGCGCCGGCCCCGCTCGGCGTCATCGCGTACGGGCTGCTCGTCGGCGCGCTCGTCCTGACGCTCGTGGCGCGGCCGTGGGGCATGGACTGGTCGGTCCTCGGGGGTGGAGCGGACATGGACGGGACGACCGTGGCTGCTTCGCTGCTCCTGGGGTGGATCGTGTTGATCGCGACGGTCGTCGCCTACGTGACCGGCGTCCTCGCGGTGCGCAGACTCTCGCCGCAGGTGGCCGGAGTCGTGGCGTGCCTGGAGGCGGTCATCGCGACGGTGCTCGCCTGGGTCCTGCTCGGGGAGCATCTCTCGGCGCCCCAGATCATCGGCGGAGCGGTGGTGCTGTGCGGTGCCTTCATCGCGCAGACGTCCGCGCCCGCCAAGGGGTCGCAGGCTCCGGTGGCACACGGCGTGTATGGCTCGGACGGCCCGGACGGCTCGGACGGCCCGGACGGCGTCGATAGGGAGCGGCTGTCCGGGCGGGGTGCCGCCGGCTAGAAGCAGTGCCGTGCGGCTCCGGCCGGGCTGTTAAAAAGCATGGTGACCACCCGTGTGGGCCCACCCCTGTAGGGCCCACACGGCACGGTCGAACGCGAGGGAGGCCCGGTGCCGGACCCGGTGTCAGGCCCGGCGCCGCCTCGACAGGTGTGCTCGTGCCGCCGCGTCCCGGGGGCCATCTCTCGCGGACAGTTCGGCGGCGACGCGGTCCTGGACTTCCTCCGTACGGTGATTCGCGTACTTGTATTTCGCCCGTACGCCGGTCACTTCGAGTCGGAGGCCTCGGATTCCGGGCAGGAGGCGGCCGTACGGGTCCTCTCCGACGGCGGTTGTGGCCGAACCGCCCTCCGGCTGGAAGTGGCCGACCTGGCGGTTGAGCAGCTCGGCCTTACCGGCGGGGTCGTCCACCACCCGCGCGGTGCAGCGGAGCTGGACCGCCGCGTAGAAACTCGTCGGGGTGCCGTGCTCGGACGGGGTACCGGGTGGTGCCTGCCAGGGGCCGGGGACGTACACGTAGTCGTCGACCACGCTCAGGGTCACGACCGGGTCGGCCAGGAGGGCGGGCCACAGCGGGTTCGGCCGGGCGAGATGGGTGAGCACTTCGCCGCGGTCGGGGTCGTGGACGAAGTGGAGCGGTTGGACGTGCGGCGGCTCACCGGGGAGGCCGTTCACCGCGAGCTGCCCGAAGTCGTGGACGGCCAGCCACTGTTGCCACTCGGGGTCGTCGTGGGGCGCGTCCCAGGGATGTATGAGCATCAAAGGGTCGTCAGGTAGTCCGGGACCTCGATGCCCGGGGCCAGGTCGTCGGCGGGCACGGGGGCTCCGTACGTCGTGCGCACGGGGAGGACTCCGGTCCAGTGGGGCAGGCCGAGGTCCTCGGGCTCGTCGTTCGGGCCGCCGGTGCGCAGCTTGGCGGAGACCTCGTCGAGGTCCAGTCGCAGTACGGAGGTCGCGGCCAGTTCCTTGGCGTTGGCGGCGCGGGAGTCGTACGAGCGGCCGGGCACCACGTGGTCGACCAGCGCGTCCAGGGCCTGCCGCTTCTCCTCCGGGTCCGTCACCTGGCGGGCCACGCCGTGCACCACCACCGACCGGTAGTTGATCGAGTGGTGGAAGGCCGAGCGGGCCAGCACGAGCCCGTCCACGTGGGTGACCGTGAGGCAGACCGGCAGACCCGGGTGGGCCTGCCCCGCCATCCGCAGCGGGCGCGAACCGGTCGAGCCGTGCACGTAGAGCCGCTCGCCCACCCGTCCGTACAGCGTGGGCAGCACGACGGGCGCTCCGTCGCGGACGAACCCGAGGTGGCAGACGTACCCCTCGTCGAGGACCGCGTGCACCATCTCGTGGTCGTACGCGGCGCGGTCCCGGGAGCGGGTGGGGATCGTGCGGTCGGTCGGGGTGTAGGTGGCGGGGCGCGGGGCGGCCGTCTCCGTCATGGTGCTCTCCAGGTGGGCGTCGTCGGTGCTCGCAGGTGTGCGCCGAGTGCGATGTGCGCGAGGTGCCTCGCCGGGACGCGGTGGGTTCACGGCATCTGCCCCCGTACGACGTGTTCACCTTGCGTGTTATATTGCACTAGTGCATACTGTGCTTTGTGCTAGAAGAGTATCGGATCGAGGGCAGGCGCGCAGCCGAGATTGCGGCCAGTGTCGAGCGTGCGGTGGGTTCGGGGGAGCTGGAGCCGGGGCAACTGCTGCCGCCGATGCGGGAGTTGGCGACCCGGCTTGAGGTGAATCCCAACACCGTCGCGGCCGCCTACCGCACACTGCGCGAACGCGGAGTCATCGAGACTGCGGGCCGTCGCGGCAGCCGTGTGCGCTCCAAGCCGGTGACGACCGCCCGTGAGCTGTCCCGGCTGGACGTCCCGCCCGGCGTACGGAATCTGTCGGACGGCAATCCGGACCCGGCTCTGCTGCCTTCTCTCCGCGAGGCGTTCGCGGCGGCCGCGGAGCTCGCGGACCGCGTACCGACGCTCTACGGAGAGGCCTCCGTGGAGCCGGAACTGGCCCGGCTCGCCCGCGCCGACCTGGACGCGGACGGAGTGCCTGACGGGCCGGTCGTGGTCGCCTCGGGGTCGCTCGACGGCATCGAGCGGGTTCTGGCCGCGCATCTGAGGCCGGGGGACGCGGTCGCGGTGGAGGATCCCGGCTGGCACAGCGTGCTCGACCTCGTCCCGGCCCTCGGGCTGCGGGCCGTGCCCGTCCGTGTCGACACCGAGGGGCCGCTGCCCGACGGTGTACGAGCCGCTCTGGAGGGCGGCGCACGGGCGCTGATCGTCACCGACCGCGCGCAGAACCCGACCGGCGCCGCGGTGAGCGCCACGCGCGCGCGTGCCCTGCGTGCCGTGCTGGAGCAGTACCCGGAGACGCTGCTCGTCGAGGACGACCACGGGCACCGGATCGTCGACCTGCCCCTGCATCCGCTGGCCGGAGTGACCCGGCACTGGGCCTTCACCCGCTCGGTCGCCAAGGCCTACGGGCCCGACCTGCGGCTGGCCGTGCTGACCGGCGACCCGGTCACCATGGACCGGGTGCAGGGGCGCCAGCGGCTGGGGCCGGGCTGGGTCAGCCGGTTGCTGCAGCGGGCCGTGGTGCGGCTGTGGTCGAGCGGCGCCGTGGACACCGCGGCCGTGGCGTCGGCGTACCGGCTCCGTCGTGACGCGCTGATCGGCGAGCTCGCGGAGCGGGGGGTGGGGGCGCAGGGGCGCAGCGGCATGAACGTGTGGGTGCCCGTCCCGGACGAGACCGGGGCCGTCGCGCGGCTGCTGCACTCCGGCTGGGCCGTGGCGGCGGGGGCGCGCTTTCGCACGAACGCGCCGCCCGGGCTGCGGATCACCGTCTCGACGCTCGCCCTGGACGAGGTGGGGGTGGTGGCGGATGCGGTCGCTGTGGCGGTGGGGTCGGCGCCGGCTCGGCGTTATGTTTGAGCCGGTGCCGGTGCCGGTGCCGGTGCCGGTTCGCGGGCGGTGTCCGGGGTTCGCCCCCGCCGCCCCTGCCTTCCCGTCACTGCATGGGGGCTTCGCCCCCTCGCCCCCGTATCGCGCTGCGCGCTCGTCCTCAAACGCCGGACGGGCTGAAAAGTCGCGGACGGGCTGAAGAGTCGCGGGCGGGTTGGAGAGCCGTGGCCGGGTTGGAGAGTCGCGGCCGGGCTGGAGAGTCGCGGCTGGGTTGGAGAGCTGCGGCCGGGCCGCAGGTTTCCGCCCGTCCGGCGCTGTCTTAGCCCGTCCGGCGTTTGAGGACCGGGGGTTCGGGGGCCGGCCCCCGAACCGGTTACGGCTTCGGTCTGGACTGGGTGAGTGCCGCGCCCGCCAGTACGACGGCGGCACCCACCGGCGTCGACCAGGTCAGTGATTCGCCGAGGATCGCGACGCCCGCCGCGGTGGCGATGACCGGGATGAAGTACGTGACCATCTGGGCCGTGGTCGGGCCGACCTCGGAGACCAGTCCGTACTGGACGAGGACGGCGAAGCCCGTGCCGAGGGCGCCAAGGGCGATCACCGCGAGCAGCGGTACGAGCGCGAAGCGGGTCGGCGCGGCGGTGAACAGTGGCGTGACGACGGCCAGTTGAGCCGTCGCGAGGAGCAACTGGGCGCCGGTCAGCGACAGGTTGGAGTGGCTGGAGCCGGCCAGCGTGCGGCGGACGTAGATCCAGCCGATCGGGTAACTGAGCGAGGCCAGCAGCGCCATCGTGGTGCCCGCGGCATCCAGGCCGTGGAAGCCCTGCCAGACGCCGAGCACCGTCAGGACGCCGAGGAATCCGATGCCGAGGCCCGCCACGCGACGGCGTGTCGGCCGGTCCTCGGAGAGGGCGACCATCGACAGCGCCATGCCCCACAGGGGCGAGGTCGCGTTGCAGATGCCCGCCAGGGTGGACGGGATCGTCAGCTCGGAGTACGCGAACAGTGAGAACGGCAGGGCGTTGAGGAGGAGGGCCGCTACCGCCAGATGTCCCCAGGTGCGGGCGGAGCGCGGCAGGCGCTCGCGCTTCCAGGCCATCGCCGCGGCGAGCACCAGCGTGCCGAACAGGAGTCGGCCGAACGTCACCTGGAACGGGGCGTAGCCGTCCGTGCCCACCTTGATGAGAAGGAAGCTGAAACCCCAGACGAGAGAGAGGGCGCCGAAGCGCAGGCGCCAGTCGAGAGCGGGGCGGGGCCGAGGTGCGGCACCTCGGGGCATGGCCGCCTCCCGACCGGGGCCGGGCGGGGTCGAAAGGGCGTCGGGTGCGGCGGGGAGAGGTGTGCGGGGCTCGGTCGGGGCGCTCATGCCTCTCACGATGACGGAAACGATCTCGTAGAACAAGCGAGACTTTTCTTCCGGTATCGCGTAGCATCGCTTATATGTTGAACCTGGAGCGGCTGCGCACTCTCGACGCCCTTGCCCGCCACGGCTCGGTCGGCGGTGCGGCCGACGGGCTGCATGTGACGACCTCGGCGGTCTCCCAGCAGATGTCCAAGCTGGAGCGTGAGGTGGGACAGCAGCTGCTCGCCAAGAACGGGCGAGGGGTGCGCCTCACCGACGCCGGACGGCTGCTCGCCGACCATGCCGCCCGGATCCTGTCCCAGGTCGAGCTCGCCCAGTCCGATCTGGAGGCACAGCGCGGGCAGGTGGTGGGGGAGTTGCGGCTGTCCGCGTTCCCCACGGCGGCGCGCGGGCTGTTCCCCGCGGCCCTGGCCGCGCTGCGGGCCGAGCATCCCGGACTGCGTGTCCGCTCACGCGAGCTGGAGCCGGAGGACGGGGTGGCGGGGGTGCTGCGAGGTGACATCGATCTGGCGGTCGTCCTCGACTGGTACAACAAGCCGTTGCCCATGCCCGAAGGGCTGGTCAAGGTCTCGCTCCTCGACGACCCCGCCGATGTGGCGCTGCCCGCGGATCACCGCCACGCCGGTCGCTCGGAGGTGGACCTGGAGGACTTCGCCGACGACGAGTGGATCGCCTGGGAGGAGGGCGAGTTCTGTCATGAGTGGCTGCTCTTCACCTTGCGGGGCAAGGGGATCGAGCCGGTGATCGCCCACCGCGCGGAGGAGCACCACACCCAGCTCGCGCTGGTCGCGGCGGGGCTCGGTGTGTGTGTCGCGCCCAGACTCGGGCGCGGTCCGGTGCCGGCGGGTGTGCGGACGGTCCCGGTGCGGCACCGGGTCACCAGGCACGTGTACGCCGTGTGGCGGGCGGACGCCGACCGCCGCCCGTCGATCAGAGCGGTGGCGGACGCGCTGCGGACGGCGGGATCGACGCGCGGGTGACACGGCCCGTCACCCTGCACTGCACTGCACTGTCCTGTCCTGTCCTGTCCTGCACTGCCCGTCGGCCCGAATGCCACCCTCTCCGTCACATCACGGCGTCACAGTGCGACGTCACAAAGCGGCGAGTTTGCGGAAGTCCCACGAGGCCGTCGCCTCGGGCGTCAGCCGCATCCAGGCGTGTCTGCCGTCGTGCGGCAACTCGTCCAGGCCGAAGTTCTTGCGGGCGAACAACCGCTCCACGGCGTCGAGTTCGGGGCAGGGCTCGCCCATGCGCGGCACCTCGCCGACGAACTCGACCGAGCCCGACACCTCGACGCCCCGCAACTGGTCGTACTCCTCACCGGTGTCGACGACCACGGCCACCCGCGGATCGCCGCGCAGGTCGGCCCATCGCTTGCTGCGCGTGATCGAGTACAGCCAGAGCGACTTGCCGTCCCAGGCGAACCAGAGCGTGCTGACATGCGGGGCGCCGTCAGCGGAGACGGTCGCGACGCGGCATGTGCGCTGGGTGGTCAGGAACTCGTCCAGCTCCTCGGGCGTCATCATGATTCTTCGTCCCCGACGCTGAGTGACGGCCATACAGCTCCCTCTTCTCCGACTGCCATGACTGTGCCGGTTGCTTGTCTGATGCCGCATCTGATGCCGCATCTGATGTTGCGTCAGGAAAGCATGGGTCGTCTTCCGTCCGTACGCAATGGTGGCTACGCTCGCCCGCCACCGCCGGTCGATCCGACTCGAACCGACCCGGTTCGGGCGGACCGTGAAGACCGTTCGTGACAGGGGAAGCCATGCCGTCGTACGAAGCGCTCAGCGAACTTCTCGATCCCGCGACCACGGTGCTGCTGACCGTCGAGTGCCAGCAGGGTGTCGTCGGCCCGGACAGCGCGCTGCCGGAGCTCGCACGTGAGGCCCGCGCGTCGGGCGTGCTGGACCGGGTCGCACGTCTGGTGGCCGCGGCCCACGGCAGCGGCGTACAGGTGATGCACGCGATCGCCGAGCGCCGCCCGGACGGCCGCGGCGCGAACCACAACGCCCGGCTGTTCCGCGCGGCCGAACGTCTGCCGGTGCAGCAACTGGCCGGCAGTACGGCGGTCCGGGTCGCGCCGCCCGTGGAGGTCGCCGCGGAGGACCTCGTCGTACGCCGCCTGCACGGTCTGTCGCCCCTCGCGGGCACCGACGTCGACGCGCTGCTGCGCAACCTTGGCTGCCGCACGCTCGTCGTGACCGGCGTCTCCGCCAATGTCGCCGTACCCAACACGGTGTTCGACGCCGTGAACCGCGGCTACACCGCCGTGGTCCCGGGGGACGCCATCGCGGGTGTGCCCTCGGACTACACCCCCGCGATGATCCGCCACACGCTCGCCCTGGTGGCCACCATCACCACCACTGACGACGTGTTGACCTGCTTCGAACGGCCCCGCCCGGTCAGGCGAGCGTGATCGAGTCCCCGCTCACCTTGATGTTGGCGGCGGTCAGTCCGCTGGTCGCGGGACCCTTCTTGACGGCGCCGTCCGTGACGCTGAACTGGCTGCCGTGGGCGGGGCAGGTGATGACGCCGTTGTCCACGCTGTTCACGCGCTGCTGCTGGTGCGGGCACACCGTGGAGAAGGCCTTGAACTCGCCGGCCGTCGGCTGGGTGACGACCACGGACTGGTCGGCGAAGACCTTTCCGCCGCCCTCCGGGATGTCGGTGGTCTTGGCGAGTGCCGCGCCGCCGGCGGATTCGGTCGACGCGCCGGAGGAGGAGTTGGAGGAGGAGTCGGACGACTTGTCGTCGGAGCCTCCGCAGGCGGTCAGCGCGGCGGCCAGCCCGGCCCCGCCCAACGCCGCCAGGACGGTGCGACGACAGAGTGCCGGAGCAGGCTGAAGTGATTCGCTGGACATAGTGGCGGTCCCTTCCACAGATGTGCAGGTGTGCAGATGTACAAGTGTGCACATGCGCAGTTGGCGTTTGCGTGGATGTGCGTCGATCCGACAAGGGGTACGGGCACGTCACCCGCATGGTTCAGCGGTCCGGAGATCGAGCGACTTCTTGATGAAATCGAGATCCATTCGGAGCAGGGTGTCTATCACGCCTTCCTGTGCCACCAGATGAGTCGTGCCTGCCAAGGGGAGCACGGTGTGCGGCCGGCCCGCCGCCAGCAGGGCCGCCGAGAACCGCAACATGTGTGCCGGGACCACATTGTCGTCGGCCATCCCATGGACGAGCATCAGAGGGCGTGTGAGTTTGTGGGCGTGCGCCACCAGTGAGCACCGGTCGTAATGGTCCGGCTGTACGTCCGGATGCCCCAGGTACCGCTCCTTCCAGTGCGTGTCGTACAGCCGCAGATCGGTCGGCGCCGCGCCCGCGACGGCCGCGTGGAACACATCGGGCCGGTGCAGTACGGCACCCGCGGCGAGATATCCGCCGAAGGACCAGCCGCGGATGGCGACCCGGCCCGTGTCCAGTTCCGGGAAGAGCTCCGCCGCCGCGCGGACGGCGTCGGCCTGGTCGTCGATGACCGGCATCAGCTGGTCGCCGTGGATGGCCGTCTCCCAGGCCCGGTCGCGCCCCGGAGTGCCGCGCCCGTCGACCGACAGCACCGCGAAACCCTGATCGGCGAACCACTGGTTGACGGCTTGGTGCCAGCTGGTCGCCTTCACGACCGTCTGCCAGCCCGGCCCGGAGTACGAGTGCACGATCACCGGGAGACGTCCGGGGCCCGACTCGGACGACGCCGGCTCGGACGACGCCGGCTCGTAAGAACCCGGCTCGTACGACGTCGGCAGGTACAGCGCCGCGCGTAGTTCGCGTTCGCCGAGCGTCAGGAAGCGGGGGCGCGGCCGGGTCACGGGCCGCTCGGCCAGCACCTCGATCCGCCCGGCCGGGACGCCGTCCCGCAGCACGGTGACCGTCTGCCCGTCGAGTGTCGAACTGTCCAGCACGACGGTTCCGCCCCCGACGGCGGCGTGGTGCACGCCCGGCTCCTCGGTCAGCCGGGCGAAACCGTTCTCCGGGTCGTACGACCAGACGTGCGCCTCGGTCGGCTCCTCGGCGGCCATGAAGTACAGCCGGTCGCCCGCCGTGCCAAGCAGTTCGTGGACGTACATGCCCTCCGGTGTGCGCACCCCGGTGCCGGTCATCAGCAGTCCGCGGATGCCCTCCTGAGTGGTGAGGACGAGACCGGTGGCAGGGGTGGAGGCAGGCGTTCCGGGTACGAACTCCAACCAGTGCGCCTCCCTCAGGTGGTGCAGGGCCGTGGTCGCGCCGGTCGCCGGGGCGATGCGCAGTACGTACGCCGAACGCTGGTCCCGGGTCTGTACGACGGCGAGGGGTCCGGCCTCGCTCCAGTCCGCCTGCGCGACGTACTCGAAGGCAGGGTCGGTCCACTCACCGCCCGGATGCGACACGGCCTCCTTGGGAAGGTCGACGTCGACGCGACCGCCGTCGAGGTCCACGACGTGCAGGGACAGCCGCGCGTTGGCGGTGCCCGCAGCCGGGTACCGGATCGCGCGCGGGGGACGCCCGGGGTGCGCCGGATCGCCGATGTACCACTGCTGGACCGGCGAGTTGTCGACCCGCACCACCAGCAGCGCGTCCCCGTCCGGCGACCACCAGAAGGACCGCGCACGCTCCAGCGACTCGGCGGACACATGGTCGGAGAGCCCGTAGGTGACCTCGGGGCCGTCCGGCTCGGCCAGTGCGCGATCACCGGTGCCGTCGGCGCGTACGACACGCAGGGTGCCCCCGCTCACGTACGCGATGTGCGTGCCGTCGGGACTGGGGAGCGGGGTGACGACCGGGCCCGCCGTGGGGATCCGGCGGGTGACGCCCTCGTCGGTGCGTACGGCCCACAGGACGCCCGAGAGGGCGAACGCGATCAGGCGGACGGCCGCGTCGGTGGCGTACGAGACGATTCCCGCGCTGGTCTCGCGGGCCCGTTCGCGGCGGATCCGCTCGGCCTCAGGGACCTCATCGCCGTCGCCGAGGGCGAGCGGGTCCGCGAGCAACCGTTCCTCGCCGTTCTCGTACAGCCAGAGCAGGCTCGTCGTGGAGCGGCCGTTCGCGGTGCGCAGGAAGAGCACGCGGTCACCGTCGGGCGAGACGGTGAATCCGCGCGGCACACCTAGGGAGAAACGCTTCGTACGGGCGAACTGCAGGGGCAAGTCTTCGGTGGCCACGGGCACAGATGTTCCCTTCAGCAGGATTAATGGCTGGATGGCTGAATGGCTGGATGAGTGGATTGAAGGGTGAGTGGATTGATGGGTGAATGGATGCATGCGGCTGGGCGCCGGCTCGGCCCCGGCCTGCCTGCTGCGTCCCTCAGCCTCACCGGGAGAGATCCCGGCCGCCTGCGTGTGAGGTCCGTACGGCCGGTACGGCCGCGTCATCGCGCCGCCGCGGCGAGGACGGTGTGCGGCACCTTCTCGGGAGCCGAACCCGCCGCTTTGAGGCGTCGTTCACGCCGACGATCTTCCAGCCGTGCGTCCTCTCGAAGTCCTCGTACTCGCGAACGCAGCCGGACTGGAGGTCCAGGAAGGTCTGACCGGGGTTCCCGCCGGAAGCAGGCTAGTGCGGTCGACCTGTACCGTCCCGTCTTTTTCGGACCTGCCGTCCACCCTGGCCACAGCCATCGGGGAGCCTCCGGAGGACGTCCGCCGCAGCCCCTATAACCTGGGAAAATGCTGACAGAAGTCACAGCGACCCGCTACATCACGCCCCTGCGTGAGGGTGGCTCGCTGCCGGGGCTCGTCGAGGCGGACGATCTCGGTACGTACGTCATGAAGTTCACCGGCGCCGGACAGGGACGCAAGACCCTCGTCGCGGAGGTCGTCTGCGGCGAACTCGCCCGGCGCCTGGGCCTGCGCGTACCTGGACTGGTCACGATCGGGCTCGATCCGGTCATTGGACTAGGTGAACCCGACCAGCAGGTGCAGGAGTTGCTCAAGTCGAGCGGCGGGCTGAACCTCGGGATGGATTTCCTCTCCCGGGCGATCGGATTCGACTCCCTCGCGCACGAGGTGAGCCCGGAGGAAGCCGGGAAGGTCGTCTGGTTCGACGCACTGGTCAACAACGTCGATCGCTCGTGGCGCAACCCCAACATGCTGTTCCGGGACGGCGACCTGTGGCTCATCGACCACGGCGCCACCATGATCTGGCACCACAACTGGCCGGGCGCACAGGCCTCGGCAGCCAAGCCGTACGACGCGACCGACCACGCGCTGGCCCCCTTCGGTCCCGATGTCCTCGCCGCCGCCGCGGAGTTGGGGCCGCGTGTCACGGAGGAACTGCTCGCCGACGTGATAGCCGCGATCCCCGAGGAGTGGCTGAAGGACGAGCCGGGGTTCGACTCGGCCGACGCGCTCCGGCAGGCGTACGCGCGGCCGCTCCTCGCCCGCGCCGCCACGATCCACGAGCGCGTCCGCCTCCAGGGCGACACCAGTGACATCGGCATCCGGAAGGGCACGAAGTGAGCGAGCGCGACGGCCGGGACGGCCGTTCTGTTGATGTTGATGTCGATGTCGCCGCCGCCACCGCCGGCGTCGACCGTGTGGTCTACGAGTATGCGGTGCTGCGCGTCGTGCCGCGCGTCGAGCGAGGGGAGTACTTCAACGCGGGCGTGCTCGTGTACTGCCGCGCGCACTCCTTCGTGGCCGCCCGCATCCATCTCGACGAGACCAAGCTGCTCGCGCTCGACCCGGCGGCGGACGCGCCGGGTGTACGGGCCGCGCTGCGGGCCGTCGAGGGGGTCTGCGCCGGGGGCGCGGCGGCCGGGCAGGCCGCCGGCGACGACGCCGGACGGCGGTTCCGCTGGCTGATCGCGCCCCGCTCCACGGTCGTGCAGCCGGGGCCCGTCCACACCGGTCTCACCGCCGATCCCGAGGCCGAGACGGCACGCCTGCTCGACCTGCTGGTCAAGTAATGGATCACCTTTCGGTCAGGTAATGGATCACATGGGCGCGGCTTGCCGTTGACACTGGGTGCCAAGGCTTCTAGCGTCTCGTCTGCTGAAGGTACTAAGCGGTCGCTCACCAGTGGGGCGTACCGTGAGAGCCGCAGGTCCGGTCTTTCAAGGGCTTCCCCAAGGGCGAGGAGAACCAGCAAATGTCCACCACTGAGCAGCGTGTCGCCGTAGTCACCGGTGCCGCGCGTGGCATCGGCGCCGCGACCGCCGTACGACTGGCCGCCGAGGGTCGTGCCGTCGCGGTGATCGACCTCGACGAGGCCGCGTGCAAGGACACCGTGGAGAAGATCACCGCCGCCGGCGGCAAGGCGATCGCGGTGGGCGCCGACGTCTCCGACGAGGCGCAGGTCGAAGCCGCCGTGGCGCGGGTCGCCCAGGAGCTCGGGGCGCCGACGATCCTGGTGAACAACGCGGGCGTGCTCCGCGACAACCTGCTGTTCAAGATGAGCGTGTCCGACTGGGACACGGTCCTGAACGTGCACCTGCGCGGCTCCTTCCTGATGACGCGGGCCGTCCAGAAGTACATGGTGGAGGCCAAGTTCGGCCGGGTCGTCAACCTCTCCTCGTCCTCGGCGCTCGGCAACCGCGGCCAGGTCAACTACTCCGCCGCCAAGGCCGGTCTGCAGGGCTTCACCAAGACCCTCGCGTTCGAGCTCGGCAAGTTCGGTGTCACCGCGAACGCCGTGGCGCCCGGCTTCATCGTCACGGACATGACCGCCGCGACCGCCGAGCGCGTCGGGATGGGCTTCGAGGAGTTCCAGGCCGCCGCCGCCACCCAGATCCCGGTCCAGCGCGTGGGCAACCCGGACGACATCGCCAACGCGATCGCCTTCTTCACGGGCGACGACGCCGGATTCGTCTCCGGCCAGGTGCTGTACGTGGCCGGCGGACCGCTCAACTAGGACTGGGGACAGGGACATGACCACTGTGGAACTCTCGGGCAAGGTCGCCCTCGTCACCGGCGCCAGCCGCGGCATCGGCTACGGCGTCGCGCAGGCGCTGCTGGCCCGTGGCGACCGGGTGTGCATCACCGGCCGCAACGAGGACGCGCTCAAGGAGGCCGTCGAGCAGCTCGGCGCCGACCGCGTCATCGGTGTCGCGGGCAAGGCCCACGACGAGGCCCACCAGGCCGTGGCCGTCGAGCGCACCATGGAGGCGTTCGGCCGGGTCGACTTCCTGGTCAACAACGCCGGTACGAACCCGGTCTTCGGGCCGATCGCCGACCTCGACCTCAACGTGGCGCGAAAGGTGTTCGAGACCAACGTCGTCTCCGCGCTCGGCTTCGCCCAGCAGACATGGAAGGCGTGGCAGAGCGCGAACGGCGGCGCGATCGTCAACATCGCCTCACTCGCGGGCGTCTCGGCCTCGCCGTTCATCGGCGCGTACGGCATGAGCAAGGCCGCGATGATCAACCTGTCCCTCCAGCTGGCACACGAGTTCGCCCCGCTGGTGCGGGTCAACTCGATCGCGCCCGCCGTGGTCAAGACCAAGTTCGCGCAGGCCCTGTACGAGGGTCGCGAGGAGGAGGCCGCCGCGGCCTACCCGCTCGGCAGGCTCGGGGTGCCCTCCGACATCGGGGGCGCCGCGGCCTTCCTCACCTCGGAGCAGTCGGACTGGATCACCGGGCAGACGCTCGTGGTCGACGGCGGGATCTTCCTCAACGCGGGCGTGTCCTGACCGGTGCCGTCAATAAACTCGGCGTTTTAAACCCTGCGTCGTACACGGGTTCTCCACACGGAAAATTCGTGCGGAAAGCGGATTTGTTCCGCACAGATTCCAAACAAGAGCTGCAGAGCCGAAAAAAATCGAACAAATGATGTTCGTGCACGTCAAGTGCCCCGCCGTCAGAGCCGTTTGACGGGCGGGGCACTGCGATATGGTCCTGCCCACCTTGGCGGGGCTCATCGAGGAGCGTGCGCGTGTTGAAGCGGAACCGGTCTCTGCGGCACTTGTCGCTGATCGCGTCCATCACTTCCATATCCCTGGTCACAGGGTGCGGAGTGTTCTCCTCGGACACGTCCGAGGGCGAGGGCCCGATCATCGTGGGCACGACCAGCGCACCCAGCACCCTCGACCCCGCCGCGTCCTGGGACGGGTCGTGGGAGCTGTTCCGCAACATCTACCAGACCCTCCTCAGCTACCCGGCCGGAGCGTCCGCGCCCGAGCCGGACGCCGCCGAGAGCTGCCGCTTCACCGATGACACGAACCGCACGTACAGCTGCAAACTGCGTGAGGGGATGTCCTTCTCCGACGGGCACGATCTCGACGCCGAGGCCGTGAAGCACTCCATCGACCGCATCCGGAAGATCGCCGTGGACGGCGGCCCCGCGGGCCTGCTCGGCAGCCTGGCGCGGGTCGAGACGAAGGGTGCCCGCGAGGTCGTCTTCCGCCTCAACAAGCCGGACGCCACCTTCCCCTTCGTGCTCGCCACACCGGCCATGTCGATCGTCGACCCCGAGGAGTACCCGGCCGACGCCCTCCGGGAGGACACCAAGGTCACCGGGTCGGGACCGTACGGCCTGAGGTCGTACGAGGAGGGGCAGGAGGCCCGGCTCGTCCGCAACGACAACTACCAGGGCTCCGCCGACCGCAAGAACGGCGCCGTCACCATCCGGTACTTCCAGGACTCGGCCGAGATGGTCGGCGCGCTGAAGGACAGCAAGATCGACGTCACCCTCCGCGGCCTCGCCGCCGACGACGTCGTCGCCCTTGAGGACCGGCGCGGCAAGGACGAGATCCAGCTGGTGGAGGGCGCGGGCACGGAGATCCGCTACCTGGTGTTCAACCCGAAGGACCCGTGGGCCAGGAAGGCGGCGGTCCGCAAGGCCGTCGCGCAGGTCGTCGACCGGCCGGCCATCGCCCACGGCATCTACAAGGACACCGTCGAGCCGCTGTACTCCATGGTGCCGAGCGGACTGGCCGGCCACACCACCGGCTTCTTCGACGACTACGGCGGCCCCAGCACCTCCAAGGCCCGGCAGATCCTTCTGGAGGCGGGCATCTCCGAACGCGTACCGCTCACCCTCTGGTACACGACGGACCGGTACGGCTCCACGACCAAGCCCGAGTTCGAGGAGCTGAGGCGGCAGCTCAACGAGACCGGCCTGTTCAGCGTCACCGTCAAGGGCCGCCCCTGGAAGACCTACGAGGCCGGCTACCGCAAGGGCGAGTACCCCGTGTTCGGCCGTGGCTGGTTCCCCGACTTCCCCGACGCCGAGAACTTCATCGCCCCGTTCGTGGGCGAACAGAACGCGCTCGGTACGCCCTACAAGTCCCCCGAGATCACGGACGTGCTGCTGCCGGAGTCGCGCCGCCGGAGCGACCGGGGTGACGTCGTCGAGCAGTTCGAGAAGGCCCAGGACATCCTCGTGGACGACGCGCGGCTGCTGCCCCTGTGGCAGGGCAAGCAGTACATCGCCGCCAGTGAGGAGATCTCCGGCGTCGAGCGTTCCATCGACCCGTCGACGATCATGATGGTGTGGGAGCTGTACCGCAAGACCAGCTGGTAGCGGGGGCAGAGCCGGTGGGTGGCGGCGGAGTCGGCCGCGAGCCCGGCCGATTGTCAGTGGGCGGCGGTAGGTTCTGAGGACCGGAAACAACCGCACCCGTAAGGAAGTTCACGTGACCGACACCGCCATGCTGCCCGAGTCCTGGCGCGGCGTCCTGGGCGAAGAGCTGCAGAAGCCCTACTTCAAGGAGCTCACCGAGTTCGTCGAGGAGGAGCGCGAGAAGGGCCCCGTCCACCCGCCGCGCGACGAGGTCTTCGCCGCACTCGACGCGACTCCTTACGACCGTGTGAAGGTGCTCGTCCTCGGACAGGACCCGTACCACGGCGAGGGCCAGGGCCACGGCCTGTGCTTCTCGGTCCGGCCCGGTGTGAGGACACCGCCCTCCTTGCGCAACATCTACAAGGAGATGAAGGAGGAGCTCGGCCACCCGGTGCCGGACAACGGCTATCTGATGCCGTGGGCCGAGCAGGGCGTCCTGCTGCTCAACGCGGTGCTGACGGTCCGCTCCGGAGAGGCCAACTCGCACAAGGGCAAGGGCTGGGAGAAGTTCACGGACGCGGTGATCCGGGCCGTGGCTGACCGTCCCGACCCGGCGGTGTTCGTCCTGTGGGGCAACTACGCGCAGAAGAAGCTCCCGCTGATCGACGAGGAGCGGCACATCGTCGTCAAGGGCGCGCATCCCTCGCCGCTGTCGGCGAAGAAGTTCTTCGGCTCGCGCCCCTTCACCCAGATCGACGAGGCGGTCGCCAAGCAGGGCCACGAGCCGATCGACTGGCGGATCCCGAACCTCGGCTGACGGGACGGGACGGGACGGGACGGGACAGGGCAGGGCAGGGCAGGGCAGTCCTGCTTGGGTCGGGTTGGGCCGAGTCGCGCCGGCGCGGCCCGGCGCGGTCAAGCCCGGACCGGTCCGATCCGGTCCCGCCCGGTCCGTCCGCCCGTCACCGGGCTGGCCCAGCGGCGTACGGGGCCGCCTCAGCTCGATTGTCAGCGCCTGCCGTTAGCGTCGGGGGAGAGGTGGCAACGGCAGGTGCGGGCGCGCCTGCCGGCGGACGAGCGGGTGGAGGGCGACGCGGTGGCGGAGCAGCACGAGCAGGCGGCGGCGGACGCGATGATGACCAGGATCGGGCAGGTCATCATGCTTCTCCACGGCGGCGACCGTGAGGAGGCCCAAAGCCGCTTCCTGGAGTTGTGGGCGGAGATCGGCGAGGAGGGCGACGCGCTCCACCGCTGCACACTCGCGCACTACATGGCCGACACGCAGGACGACCCCTCGGACGAACTCGCCTGGGACCTACGGGCCTTGTCTGCGGCGGACGAGCTCACGGACGACCGGGTCGCGGAGCACCACCGGTCCCTCGCGGTACGGGCGTTCTACCCGTCGCTGCATCTGAACCTCGCCGCGGACTATGTGAAGCTCGGCCGCTCCGAGGCCGCCCGGGGCCACCTGGGGGCGGCGCGGGCCGGCGTGGGCGTCCTCGGCGACGACGCCTACGGAGACGGGATCCGGGCCGGCATCGGCCGCCTGGAGTCGAGGCTGGACCGGGAGGGCCCGGACGGCACACCCGAACCCACGCCGAGGTGGCCGGGGCAGGGGAGAGGGTCGGGAGGACTGGGAGGCCCGGGAGGCTCGGGAGGCGAGACTCTGGGGCCGCCGCGCCGAGAGCTCTAGGACACGACACATCCAGAGACCTGCAGAGACCTGCAGAGACCTGCAGAGACCTCCAGCCACCCGCAGCCACCCGCAGACACCTCCGGAGACGTCAACGGCCGTACATGTCCTGGCAGATGGCCGCCTGAGGGCTGTCCGCCCGCCAGCCGCCGTACGTCCGGCCCAGGGCGCACACGTCCATGCCCGTCGAGGGCACGGACGTGTGCGGTCGCGGCACGGCTCGGTGTTCGGGGCGCCGGGGCTCCGGGCGCCGGGGTGGTTCGGCGGGAGCGTGTCGAGGGCGGTCCGCCGGGGCGGCGGCGGGGCCCGCGGGACCCGCAGGGGGCGTACGGGCCGGTGTGGACGCGGGTGCCGAAGGGCGTCGGGACGGGCCGATGAGCTCCAGGGCCTCGCGGGCCGGGGCCTGTACGACCCGTTGTTCGGCCCTGCCGTCCGGGCGCGGCTCCGACACCGGGGGTGGGGCGGACGGCGGGGCGGGCGTAGGCGTTCGCTGGACGGTCACACAGCCCGAGACGGCTGAGACCGCCGAGACGGCCATGGTGACCAGGAGCGTTGCGGTGGTCGCGGTTCGATGCACTCGCGCAACTCTGCTGGGTCCGCCGTGATGTGGGGAGCCGAAAAGCGGAGCGTGCCCCGCATGGGTGAAGGCTCGGCGGTCGATGCCGCCGCGGTCGCTCCTCAGTCGCCGGTCGCTCCGTCGACGCGCTCGCGGATCAGGTCGGCGTGGCCGTTGTGGCGCGCGTACTCCTCGATCATGTGGGTGTAGATCCACCGCAGGTTGAAGGGCTTGTCGGTGAACCTGCTCCGGCCCTCGGCAAGGTCGTCCAGGCCGAGACGCGCCGCGTTGCGGCGGGCGACCGCGATCTCGCCCTGCCAGGTGGCGTACGCCTCCTTCCAGGTGTCCGCCTCGGTGAGGTGGAACTCGCCGTCCGGGTCCTCGTCGCTGTAGTAGAGGGGCCCGGGGTCGTCGTCCACGAGGACCTTGCGGAACCAGTTGCGCTCCACGTCCGCCATGTGCCGGACGAGACCGAGAAGGGACAGCTCGGAGGGCGGTACCGCGGCCGTCCTGAGCTGGGAGTCGTCCAGGCCCTCGCACTTGAGGGCGAGGGTCTGCCGGTGGTAGTCCAGCCAGCCCTCCAGCATGGCTCGCTCGTCGGCGTCCGTTGCGGGTTCCCTGCGTTCGATCGTCATGACCGCATCATCGCGGAAGACCGATGCCGCGGCCCACCCGTTATCGCGCCCACGCCCCGCCCCGTCGCAACGGGGCCGCACCCGCGCGCACAGGCCCTGTACGGGGACCGGAGTCGCCGACGGGTCGGGGAGCGCCGGCCCTCCCCGGACTCCCCGCTGTACGCCGTGATGCTCGCCGGGCTGCCCCTCGTGCAAACGTCCTGACCATGGGGCCGCCGCCGTCGCCGTATGCTTCCGACGACGTGGGCGTGAGCGTGCCCCGGACCCGTGTTTTCCCGGAGGAGATCCTTGTGAAGGTCGGCTGCATCGGACTCGGCGACATCGCGCTGAAAGCGTATCTGCCGGTGCTCGCCACCCGCCCCGGACTCGAACTGCATCTGCACACGCGGACGCCCGCGACCCTCACCAGGGTCGCCGACAGCCTGCACGTGCCGGCCGGGCGGCGGCACACGGACCTCGCCGAACTGCTCGCGCAGGGCCTCGACGCGGCGTTCGTGCACGCGCCCACGCACGCTCACCCCGAGATCGTGAACCGGTTGCTCGAAGCGGGCGTCCCCACGTACGTCGACAAGCCGATCGCGTACGAACTCGCCGACTCCGAGCGGCTGGTACGGCTCGCGGAGGAGCGGAACACCAGCCTGGCCGTCGGTTTCAATCGGCGTCACGCACCCGCGTACGCGCAGTGCGTCGAGCACCCCCGCGAGCTGATCCTCATGCAGAAGAACCGCGTCGGCCTGCCGGAAAAGCCCCGCACGATGATCCTCGACGACTTCATCCACGTCGTGGACACCCTGCGGTTCCTGGTGCCGGGACCGGTCGACGACGTCACCGTGCGGGCCCGCGTCGAGGACGGGCTGCTGCACCACGTCGTACTCCAGCTGGCCGGGGACGGGTTCACGGCACTCGGCGTGATGAACCGGCTGAGCGGTTCCGCCGAGGAAATCCTGGAGGTGTCCGGGCAGGACACCAAGCGTCAGGTGGTCAACCTCTCCGAGATCGTCGACCACAAGGGGCAGCCGACGGTCCGGCGGCGCGGCGACTGGGTGCCGGTGGCCCGCCAGCGCGGCATCGAGCAGGCCGTACTCGCCTTCCTCGACGCCGTGCGCGCGGGCAAGGTGCTCAGCGCCCGGGACGCTCTGGAGACTCACGAACTGTGCGAGCGTGTGGTGCGTGCGGTGACGGAGTACTCGCCCCAAGGCGCCTGAACCGCCTGAACTGCTCGAACCGCCTGACCCGCAGCGCCCGTACGCCCTCGGTGGTGCCCAGCGCGGCCAGTACCAGCAGGGCCAGATACACCGGCCACTCGCCGAAACGCGCGTACGGGGTGACGCCGTGCGCCAACGGTACGTCGTACACGGCGGATCCACTCGCGTCGGTGCCGAGCCAGGAACCGACGCGCTCGCCGCCCGGGCCGTGGACCGCCGAGACGCCGGTGAGCGTCGCGTGGACCATCGGCCGGCCCGTCTCGGCGGCCCGCAGCGCCGCGAGCGAGGCGTGCTGCTCGGGGGCCCAGCTGCTCTGGAACGACGAGGTCGACGACTGTGCGAGCAGCACGTCGGCGCCATCGCGCGCGAGATGCCGGCTGATGTCGGGGAACGCCGACTCGAAGCAGACCATCGGACCCACCTTCAGTCCGTCGCCGACGCTCATCACGACCTGCTCGGTGCCGCGCATACGGTCCTCGCCCGCCGCCTTGCCCACGGAAGTGGCCCAGCCGAGGAGCGAGCGCGCCGGGACGTACTCGCCGAAGGGCACCAGCCGCATCTTGTCGTAGCGGTCACCGGTCGGGCCCTGCGGACCCACGAGCACGGAACTCTTGTAGATGCCCGGCCGGTCCGAGCGGTGCGCGTCGACGTTGACCATGACGTCGGCGTCGACCTCGCGGGAGAGCGCGGCGAGCCGGTTCGCGAGGTCGGGACGGTCGGCGAGGTCGAAACCGACACTGCTCTCGCCCCACACGACCAGGTCGACGCCCTGCCCGGCCAGCTTCCGGGTGAGCGCCTCCTCGCGCGCGAATCGCTTCTCGGGGGCGCTCGCGCCGTCGATCACGCCGGGTTGCACGACGGCGATCCGGGCCCGCTCGCCGTCCTCCTCCGGCCGGGGCGACCAGACCCAGACCGCCGAGGTGGCCGCGGCCGTCGCGACGAGCCCGGCGACCGCCGGGACACGGGAGGAGCGCACGGCGACGAGGACGGCGACCGCCACGTTCACGGCGACGAGCAGGAAGCTCAGCAGCCACACCCCGCCGACCGAGGCGAGCCGCAGCGCGGGGGCCACCTCCCACTGGCTCGACCCGAGCAGCCCCCAGGGACCGCCCAACCCCTCCCAGGAGCGTACGAGTTCGACCATCAGCCAGCCGGAGGGCAGCACGAACAGCGCGGCCGGCACGCGGCCGGGCGAGGGCGTACCGGCCAGGAAGCGGTGCACCAGCCAGCCCCACGGGGCCCACAGCGCCCCCAGCAGGGCCGCTATCACGAGGGTGAAGACATGCAGGCTCGGCAGCAGCCAGTGGTGGACGGCCAGCATGAAGCCCAGCCCGCCGAGCCAGCCGTCGTACGCCGCGCGCCGCCCTGTCGGAGCCGAGCGCACCAGCAGGATCCACGGCACCAGCGCCACGTACGCGAACCACCACAGGGACGGCGCGGGGAAGCTCAGCATCGGCAGCGCACCGGCGAGCACGGCCGTCGCACCGCGCCACCACGGAGAGCCGAGGCGCGAGCCCGGACGCGAGCCGATGCGCGAGCCGAGACCTCGGTGCCAGTCCGTGGCGGACAGGTCCATCCAGCGCCTCCCGCGGCCCCTCGACGTACGGTGCGTGACTCAGTGAGTCACTGGTTCAGTGACTGCAGTGTGTCCAGTGTGCGGGCACCGAAACGATCAACATACCGGCCATGCCCGGACGGCCGTCCGGAATCAAGGAGCGGCCGGCTCCTGGCGGCGCTGCGGGGCCCGACGCCACTTCTCGTGCACGAGAACCTCACACAGCCGCCAGCCGTCGGCCGTCCGCAGCAGCCCGAAGTCGTACCGGCCACCGCACAGGAAGTCGGGCTCGGTGGATCCGCCGTCCTGTCCCGCGAAGCGCATCGGGTTGACGTAGTCGGCCTGAACCCGGGCGGTGTCACCGCTGTCCTGCTCCAGCAGGCCGAAGCGCACCCGCCGGTTGACGATCAGATGCTGCCGCATGGGGAACAGTTCCATGGTCCGCGAGAGCCATGCGGCGATCTCCCCGGCGTCCCCCTCGACACCGCCGGCGGAACGGTAGTCCGCCCGTCCGTCCGGCGTGAACAGCCGCCGGTACGCCTTCCAGTCCCCGTCGTCGACCGCCACCGCGTACTCGGTGACCACCTCGTCGACCGCGAGCCGGTCCATCACCGTCGCCAGTTCCACGCGCTGCGTCATCGGCTCAGTGTTGGCCACGGGGAGGAGCGCGCCAAGGGGCGTGCAGTGATATTCACCCGGCGTGCGCTGTACGGACGTCCTGGTACGGGCCGTTCAGGAGCTTCGCGGTGAAGGCGGCCAGCTAGGCGCGGAGCTGTTCACGGAGGGCGTCATGGCGGTCGACCAGATGATCGACGAGGTCGGCGCGGACCGCCGCGAGCAGTGCGTGGGCGGCGAAGCCACTGTCGCCGAACCCGGGAAGGTCCTCCAGGACACCTCGGAGGACGTCGTGCCACCAGTCGTAGTGCCCGGCGCCGTAGGGGCTGCCGCTGCCCGCCTCCTCCAGGACGAGGGAGAGGCCCCCGGCACCGACCTGGTCATCACCGGCCCGGAGGCGCTGAGCCACGCCGAGGTCGCGGCCGTTCTCACCGAGGTGACCGGGCGTACGGTCGCTCACCTGTCGCCGGCCTACGAGGAGATGAGGGATCATCTGGCGGCTTCGATGCCGCTGGAGTACGCCGCGATGCCGGCCGGTATGGACCGCTCGAACGCGGGGGGTGCCGAGGACCGCACCACCGACACGGTCCGTCGGCTCACCGACCGCGGGCCACGCACCTTCCGCGATCACGTGCTCGCCGCGACCGGCGGTACGGGGAGGGTGCCGCCGGCGCGAGTGTCGTGACGGTGGCCCGTCATGCTCGGGCGGCCGGGGTGCTCGGGGGAGCGTGACGTTCCACCGGGGGGCGCGATTTCGGGTGCGGGCCGGTGGGGGCCGGTCGCGCAGTTCCCCGCGCCCCTCAGAAGCGGGGCTGCGCCCCGGCTTCTGCCCCGACAGGGGCTCGCCCTTCAGGAGCGCGGGGAACTGCGCGGGCAACGGGGAAGGAGTCCGGCCGCAGCACCCGCCGGGTGGGGGCGAAGGCGGCTCAACGGGGGCCGCGAGCCTTGGAGTTCACGCCGCCTCGACGATCTCTTCGCGCACCGCCGCGGCCCACTGCACGACCAGCAGCTCGTACTCGACGCGCTCCTGGGGCGAGAGGTAACCGCCCGAGCGTATCCATAACGCTCGGATCTGCTCATTCAGTACGGCCGCTGACCGCACGGAACCAGTGGTCGGAGAATTGGTGGACATGCGCATCAGCGTAAGGCCAAGGACTGACGGTGCGCTACCAGATGACTACCCATGTCGTATGTGGTTGGTCACGCCAAAACGTTTAAGGGCCACCGAGTTGGGAAAAGGGGCGGCGAGCGCGCCTCACTGCCGCTCCGCCCACGTGTGCGACCAGTCGAGCAGAGGGCCCATCGCCGTCACGAGGTCGTCGCCCAGCGGGGTGAGGTGCCAGGTCGACGCGTCCGTGGGGGCGGCGATCCCCGCCTCGCGGAGTTCGGTGAGCCGGGCGGAAAGCACGCTGGAGGACATGGCGTCACAGCGCCGCTGGAGATCGCGGAAACCGACCGGCGCGCCGCCCAGGTGGAGTTCCCAGATCACCCGGAGTGTCCAGCGGCGGCCGAGGAGGTCCAGCGCGGCCATCACGGGGCGCCCGGTGTCCGAACCGCGCACCGGCCGCCCGGGACGGGGTGTCGTGCTCAAACCCTCTCCTCCCCGGGCCGGTTGACTCACCGAACCGACAACTCGCCAGGCGGTCCTTTGCGTTCCGACTCTTGCGCTTCTAATTCAGAAGCGCAAGAGTCGGGAGGCATGAAGCAACGCATCGACGGCATCACGCCGCCCTACGATCCCGAGTCCGAGCGCGCCTTACGCCGCTGGATGCCACCCGGTGTCACCCAGGAACCCCTGATGCTCTTCAAGGTTCTGCAACGCCACCCCGACCTCGCCTCCCGCATGCGGGAACTCGGCGCGAGCCTGCTCGTGCACGGCCTGCTCCCCGACGCGGACCGCGAACTGGTGATCTTCCGGGTGGCGGCCCGCTGCGACTGCGCCTACGAGTGGGGCGCCCACGTGGTGGCGTACGCCGAGGCCGCGGACCTGAGTCCGGAGCAGGTTCCCCTGACGGTGACCGGCACCCCGGGCGACGCGGTCTGGACGCCCCGTCAGAGCGCGCTCCTGGAAGCCGTCGACCAGCTCCACGACACGGCCCGCCTCGGCGACGAGGCCTGGGCCGCGCTCCGCGACCACCTCGGCGAACAGGAGGCCCTGGAGTTCCTGGTCCTGGCGGGCTGGTACCGAACCATCGCGTACGTGCTCAACGGGCTGCAGATCGAACGCGAACCCTGGGCGGAGGCATTCCCCGCCGGGTGACCGGGCAGTGCCGGCCGTCCGGAATTTATTCGGATGCCCTTGGGAGCCGTACCCGCTACCGTCATGCACGTCCGGGTACGAAGGCAGCGGCTGCTTCTCCTCGCGAGAGAGAACGCCGCCGCCGAGTCGGACCTCCGGACACCGAGCACGAAGCCGCCCGCCACGGGGGAACCATGCGGGCGGCTTCGTTCTGTGCGAAACCTTTGTGCCTTTGTGCCTCTGTGCCTCTGTGCCTCTGTGTCGCTGTGTCGCTGTACTTCTGTACGCGGTGGGGCTCAGCCCGCCGACTCCGCCGCGTGCGGGCTCAGGGCACCCGTGGCGACCAGCACGATGATCAGGATGCCGAGCAGGATGCGGTAGTAGACGAACGGCATGAAGCTCTTGGTCGTGATGAACTTCATGAA
The DNA here is from genome assembly GCF_044742785.1 of Streptomyces sp. NPDC087844. Taxonomy (NCBI): domain Bacteria; kingdom Bacillati; phylum Actinomycetota; class Actinomycetes; order Kitasatosporales; family Streptomycetaceae; genus Streptomyces; species Streptomyces sp. NPDC087844. The sequence continues at coordinate 48,704 of NZ_JBIUVD010000011.1, forward strand.
CCACGCGATGACCACGTAGCCGACCACGAAGGCGATGACCGTCGCGAAGATCGTGGGGCCCCACGAGACATGGCCGCCCTCGCTGGCGTCCTTCAGCTCGAACGCGCCGGAGGCGAGCACCGCCGGGACGGCCAGCAGGAACGAGTAGCGGGCGGCGGCCTCGCGGGTGTACCCCATGAGGAGGCCACCGCTGATGGTGGCGCCGGAGCGGGACACGCCGGGGACGAGGGCCATGGCCTGGCAGAAGCCGTAGATCAGGCCGTCCTTCACGCCCAGGTCCTTGAGCGTCTTGCGCTCGACCGCGGCCCGGTGCTTCCCGCCGGACTCGTCACGTGCCGCGAGCCGGTCGGCCACGCCCAGGATGATGCCCATCACGATCAGCGTGGTCGCGGTGATGCGCAGATCGCGGAACGGCCCCTCGATCTGGTCCTTGAGGGTGACGCCCAGTACGCCGATGGGGATCGAGCCGACGATCACGAGCCAGCCCATCTGGGCGTCGTGGTCGCTTCGCATCGCCTTGTTCACGAGCGAGCGGGACCAGGCCGAGATGATCCTGGCGATGTCCTTGCGGAAGTAGATCAGCACCGCGATCTCCGTGCCGATCTGCGTGATCGCCGTGAAGGCCGCTCCCGGGTCCTCCCAGCCGGCGAACGCCGCGGTGAGCCGCAGGTGCGCGCTGGAGGAGACGGGCAGGAACTCGGTCAGCCCCTGGACGAGTCCGAGGATGAGGGATTCAAACCAAGACATGAAGTTACGTGATCCAAGTGCTGATGGCGGGAGCGCAGCGAATGGGCGGACGGACGTGCCCTGTTGTGGTCTGCGGTGATCAGGCGCGTCCGGGGCAGCGTAGCGCCCCCGGGTGACAGCGCGACGACAGGGCCTCCCCAGTGGAGGTCGTGCGAGGTGGCGAGGGTGTTGACCCGCGACGATGCGCCGCTTACGTTTCCGCGAGAAGTGAAAGCGCTTGCTGTCGCGGGACCCTCTAGTGGTCACCGTGACGGGCAGGCGTCCGCCAGAACCGCTGTCACGTCCGATGGAGTGCTGATCCCGTCCATGCGTACTGCCCGCGACGCCCCCACCAGCAAGACGACCGAGCACACCGAGCACGAGGACACCGCACACGAGGGCACGGAGTACCGGACCGCCCCGAACGAGAGGCGGTCCGCGGTCCCGCTCGACGGCCGCCGCATCAAGGCCGCCGTCATCGGTACCGGAGCCATCGCCTCCGGCAGCCATCTGCCCGCGCTCGCCGCCCTCGCCGCCGAGGGCGAGGTGGAGATCGTCGCCGCGGTCGACATCGACGCCGACGCGGTCGAGCGCTTCTGCGCGGACGGTGGTGTCCCGAACGGCTACACCGATCTCGACCGGATGCTGGCGCAGCAGCGCCCGGACCTCGTCTCGATCTGCACCCCGCCGACCCTGCACCGCGAGCAGACCGTCGCCGCGCTGCGCGCCGGTGCCTGGGTGTGGTGCGAGAAACCGCCCGTGCCGAGCCTCGCCGACTTCGACGCCGTGGAGGCCCAGGAGGGCACCGGCGGCGGCCCGTACGCCTCCATCGTCTTCCAGCACCGCTTCGGCTCCGGCGCGCGGCACGTACGCCGCCTGATCGCCGACCGGGCCATGGGGCGTCCCCTCGTGGCCCACTGCCAGACCACCTGGTACCGCGACGCCGCCTACTACGCCGTGCCCTGGCGCGGAAAGTGGGAGACCGAGGGCGGCGGCCCCGCCATGGGCCACGGCATCCACCAGATGGACCTCCTGCTCGACCTGCTCGGACCGTGGAGCGAGGTGCGGGCCATGGCCGGACGCCTGGTGCACGACGTGCAGACGGAGGACGTCTCCACCGCCCTCGTGCGCTTCGAGAGCGGCGCCCTCGCGACCGTGGTGAACAGCGTCCTCAGCCCGGACGAGGTCAGCCGTATACGCATCGACTGCGAGCGCGCGACGGTCGAGCTGACCCATCTCTACGGGCACGGCAACGACAACTGGCGGATCACCCCGGCACCTGACGCGCGGCCCGAGGACGTGGCGGCGTGGCAGGACTTCGGCGCGGACGTGCCCAGTTCACACCTGGCCCAGCTGCGTGAGCTCGTCGCGAGCATGCGCGCGGGGGAGCGGCCACGCAGCAGCGGCGCCGACGGGCGCACCAGCCTCGAACTGATCACCGCCCTCTACAAGTCGGCGTTCACGGACACGACCGTCCGCGCCGGCGGGATCGGCCCCGGCGACCCCTACTACACGGCCCTGCACGGGGGCGCTCCCGGCTGGGCACCCGCGACACCCGCCACGCCCGAGGAGGCATCGGCATGACCGCACAAGGCGGCCCGCGCGACGGCAAGCGCGACGACCTGCCCGACAGTCTGCGCATCGTCCACACCCACGGTGACCGCATCACGGTCGTCGAACCCGCCTCCGGCGTGGAGTTGTTCAGCTATGTGTACGGTCCGGAGGCGGCCTGGGAGGCCCCGAAGCCGTATCTGCATCCGCTCAGGACACTCGCGGGCAACGTTGTCACGGACTACCGGCCCAACGACCACCGCTGGCACAAGGGCCTGCAGATGACCGCCTCGCATCTGTCGGGGGCCAACCTGTGGGGCGGCAACACATACGTGCACGGGGAGGGGTATCTCGAACTCCCCGAGCGGGTCGGGTCGATGGCGCACGTCACGTTCGACCAGGTGGAGGCGGACAGTGCCGGTGCGGGCGGCGCGGTCATCGCCGAGCGGCTCACCTGGCATCCGTACGACGGCTCGCTCTGGGCGGAGGAGGAGCGCCGCGTCGAGGTGCACGACGTGGACCCGGCGTCCGGTTCGTGGGCGCTGACCTGGACGTCCTCCGTCACCAACCGCCGGGACGAGCCCCTGCGGTTCGGCAGTCCCACGACGGCCGGGCGCGACATGGCCGGGTACACCGGCTTGTTCTGGCGCGGGCCCCGCGGCTTCCGGGACGGGCGGATCATCGGCCCCGAGGGGGAGGGGCCTGGCCTGATGGGGCGACAGGCGCCATGGCTCGCGTACTCGGCGGAGCACGATGTCGCCGACGGGCACGCCACGCTCGTCTTCGCGCACGCCCCGGAGAACGACCACGCGGGCGAAGGCGGCGCCCACCCCGCCCACTGGTTCGTCCGCAACGAACCCTTCGCGGCCGTCGCGCCCTCCTTCGCCTTCTTCGACGAGCTGGAACTCGCGCCGGGCGACACGCTCACCCGCCGCTACCGCGTCGTCGTCGCCGACGGTGTCTGGGAGCGCGAGGAGATCGCCAAGTACCTGGCGGAGCACCCGTGGTGAGGAGGGCGGAAGGCCCCGCGGAGCCGTCGGAGGGTTTCGCGGGTCTGCCCGGCGGGGTCGCCGTGTCGCATCTGTCGGTCTACGACTGGCCCGCCGACGACGGGGTGTGCGGCGGCACGCCCCATCTGCATCTGACGTGTTCGGAGGCGTACGTCGTCACCGGCGGGCGGGGCGCGGTGCAGACCCTGACGACCTCCGGGTACGAGGTCACGCCGCTCGCGCCCGGCACGGTGGCCTGGTTCACGCCCGGCACGATCCACCGGCTCGTCAACGAGGACGATCTGCGGATCACCGTCCTCATGCAGAACAGCGGACTCCCGGAGGCGGGCGACGCGGTGCTCACGCTGCCGCCGGAGCACCTGACCGACCCGCGGACCTACGCCGCCGCGACCGTCGTCCCGGCGGACGCGTCCGAGGCGGAGAAGGAGCGGGTGGCGCGGACCCGGCGCGACCTCGCCCTGGAGGGCTACCGTGCGCTGCGCGAGGCGGACGGGCCCGAGCCCCTCGCCGCGTTCCACCGGGCCGCCGCGGCCCTCGTACGACCCCGGCTCGCCGAGTGGCGCGAACGGTGGCGGCGCGGTGCCGAGGCGGCGGCAGCGGCGACGGGCGACCAGCTCGAACGGCTGGGGCGGGGGGACCTGTCCCACCTCGCGGACGCGGCTGTGCGGGCCGAACAGCCTTCTGCGCACGGGAAGTTCGGTATGTGCGGGCGGCTGGACGTGTACCGGGGGGTCTAGGCCGCCACCCCGGTACGCCACACCGGTACGCCACACCGTGCGCACTCCTCGGCTCAGACCGCCGCGGGTCCCGTCACCGTCCACCCCGGGGACTGTGGGTGGGCCATCAGGTCGTCGTGGCGGACCTTTTCGCCGCACTCCGCGCAGGTGACGACCGGGATCAGTTCGTGGCCGATGACGTGTCCGCCGGTGTGTCCACTGCCGCCGAAGTGTTCCAGCACCATGGGGCGATCGCCGTCGTTGAGATGGCGGTCGCCCCACGCCATGAGCGTGAGCAGCACCGGCTCCAGTTCCAGGCCGGCCCGGGTGGGCCGGTACTCGAAACGCGGCGGCTTGTCGCTGTAGGCGATCTTCTCCAGCAGTCCCGCGTCGACGAGCCGCTTCAGCCGGGTCGTCAGCACGTCGCGCGGCGCGCCGATGTTGCGGACCAGCTGGTCGAACCGGGTGGCGCCCAGAGACACCTCGCGCAGCACGAGCAGGGAGTACTTCTCGCCGACGAGGGCGAGCGTGCCGGCGATCGAACAGGGGCGGGCGTCCTTCATGCGATCCAGTCTACGGGGTGGGTTGGTTCTTCCAACTTACTCGGTTACCGTGGAGTCACCTAGTGAGTTCGGAATTCAAACCCACCGACTTCGAAGCAGTTCCGAAGTTGTCTCCGGAACTGTCTCCCAGGAAGCCAGACCATGCGTGACGCAGTCATCGTCGAAGCCGTACGCACCCCGATCGGCAAAGGCAGGCCGAACGGTTCGCTCGCCCACGTCCATCCCGTGGAACTCCTCGCCCACACCCTCCGTACGCTCGTCGAACGGTCCGGTGTCGACCCCGCGCTCATCGACGACGTGATCGGCGGGACCGTCGACCAGGTCGGCGAACAGGCCATGAACACCACCCGGTACGCCGTCCTGTCCGCAGGCTTCCCCGAGTCGGTGCCCGCGACCACGGTGGACCGCCAGTGCGGTTCCTCCCAGCAGGCCGTGCACTTCGCGGCGCAGGGCGTCATCTCGGGGGCGTACGACCTGGTCGTGGCCTGCGGGGTGGAGTCGATGAGCCGGGTGCCGATGTGGTCGAACGTGCCGGAGGGCAAGGACCCCTTCGGGCCCGGCGTCGCCCAGCGGTATCCCGAGGGCCTCGTCCCGCAGGGCATCAGCGCCGAGCTGATCGCGGCGAAGTGGTCGGTCTCGCGCGAGCAGATGGACGCCTTCGCGGTGGAGTCCCACCGCAGGGCCGCGGCGGCGTGGGAGGGCGGGCTGTTCGACGCCGAGGTCGCGCCCCTGGACGGGGTGACGCGCGACGAGTGCGTGCGGCCCGGTAGCTCCGTGGAGGTTCTGGCCGGGCTCAGGCCGGCCTACTACGACCCGAACTTCGGGGAGCGCTTCCCGCAGATCGACTGGAACGTGACCGCGGGCAACGCCAGCCCGGTCAACGACGGTGCCTCGGCCGTGCTCATCACGTCCAGCGAGACAGCGGCCCGTCTCGGCCTTCGGCCACTGGCCCGGCTGCACAGCTTCGCCGTCACCGGGTCCGATCCGCTGCTGATGCTCACGGGCGTCGTACCCGCCACCGAGAAGGTGCTGCGCAAGGCCTCGCTGACCCTCGACGACATCGACCTCTTCGAGGTCAACGAGGCCTTCTCCAGCGTTGTCCTCGCCTGGCGGCAGGAGACGGGTGCCGACCTCTCCAAGGTCAACGTCCATGGCGGTGCGATCGCGATCGGGCATCCGCTCGGCGCGAGCGGTACGCGGTTGACGACCACGCTCGTCCACGCGATGCGGGTTCGCGGGGCCCGGTATGCGCTGCAGACGATGTGCGAGGCGGGGGGTCTCGCGAACGCGATGGTGCTGGAAGGGATGTAGCCCCGGGCCTCGGTGATGTGTCGGGTGCGGGTTGCCTGTGGCCGGCCGCGCAGTTCCCCGCGCCCCTGAGAAGCGGGGCTGCGCCCCTGCTTCTCATCTTTCAGGGGCACGTTTCAGTGGGCCCGCAGGTGGTGGCGCTTGCGCCAGGCCACTATCGCGCCGGCCAGCGCCGGGAGGGCGATGAAAGCCATCGCGATCAGGAACGCCGGGGATGTCGGCGCGGAGGCGCGGGCGCCCGCGACGGCGTACGCGGCGGTGTTGGGAATCGATCCCAGGCCCGTCGCGAGGAGGAAGGGGAACCACCCCATCCGCGACACGGACGCGCAGTAGTTCGCGGCCCAGAACGGCACCCCGGGGAACAGCCGCGCGGCCATCATCGAGCGGAACCCGTGCCGGCTGAGCTGCCCGTCCGCGGCCTGCAGCCAGCGACCGCGCAGCAGGGGCCGCAGCGCGTCCTGCCCGAGCATCCGGCCGAGTCCGAAGGCGAGCCCGGCCCCGAGGACCGTACCCGCGAGCGCGGCCCCGAGCCCCAGCTGCGAGCCGAAGAGGGCACCCGCTCCGAGGTTGAGGATCGGCCGGGGTACGAACGCCACCGTGCACAGCCCGTACGCGGCCGCGAAGACCAGGGCCGCCGCGGCACCGGTCAGCTGGGGCGGCCAGCCGTCGGCGAGCAGTCTCTGTGGCTCGAACAGCAGCACCGCCCCGGCGGCCGAAAGCAGCAGCGCGATCAGCAGGGAGAGCCGGGCCCACGGCGAGAACAGCGCTCTCGTGACGCGGGCGGCCAGGCCTGTCGGCGCGGCGGTGAACTCGACGGGGACGAGTTCCGTTGCGGAAAGCGGGGGAGTGACCGTGGCGGTGCCCCCAGAGCGGGTGGTGGCATCGAGCATCCGGTGACACTAACTGACCCATGTGTGTGTTCGCCGTATGGTTCGTCTCATGGGCGTCACAGCTGCCGGAACGTCGGACGGCCCTCCGGGGCCGCCGCACAGCGCTCTCGCGGACACATTGCTGGAGCGGCTGACCGTCTCCTACCCCGCCTCGGCCGATCCGGAACGGGCCCCGACGGCACGCGCGTACATGAAGGACATCGCCCCTTTCCTCGGTCTGACCACGCCTGATCGCCGCGCGCTCTCCCGGACGGTGCTGCGGGGAACGCCCGTGCCGGACGAGGCCGACTGCACGGCGGTGGCGTTGCGCTGCCGGCGGCTGCCGGAGCGCGAGTACCAGTACTTCGCCGTCGACTGTCTGCGCCGGCATGTGAGGCGTCTCTCGTCCGGGTTCCTGCCCGTGGCCCGTCATCTCGTCTCGACGGTCCCCTGGTGGGACACCGTCGACCCGCTCGCCGCCCATGTGGTCGGCGGCCTCGTCGCGGCCGACCCGGAGCTGCGGGCGGAGATGGACGAATGGATCGAGGACGACGACCTGTGGGTCGCCCGTACCGCTCTCCTCCACCAAATCCGGTACAAGGAGGCCACCGACAGCGAGCGCCTCTTCGCGTACTGCGTCCGCCGCTCCGGTCATCCCGACTTCTTCGTCCGGAAGGCGATCGGCTGGAGTCTGCGCGAGTACGCCAAGACGGATCCGGACGCGGTGGGGGAGTTCGTCGCCCGCGAGCGGGACCGGCTCTCGCCGCTCTCCGTGCGCGAGGCACTCAAGAACATCAGCGACGTCAGCACCACCAACACCACCAACACCACCAGCACTGTCAGCCTCTGACGTACCAGGGGAAACGCCTGTAACCGCGCGGTCGGAGCGTGCGGAAAACCATTCGACGCGGCCCGGTCCGTCGGCGATGATCGCCTCATGTTCCGGTACGCCTTCCCTCACGCAGCATCCGCGGTCGCGGATGCCACGAAGGCTGCCGTCCTCATCACCGTGGCCGCCGCGGCAGGCGCCCGAAGCTGACCCTTCCCGGATCGTCCGGCGGACCCCGCAGGGGGAGGGTCGGCAAGGTCTGGGGGTCCCCGTTCCGGCCGTTCCAGACGCCGGGGCCATCACTCAGCTCCGCTGAAACCGAAGAGGCTTCGAGGTACAGCCATGCCCAAGACGGCTTACGTGCGCACCAAACCGCATCTCAACATCGGCACCATGGGTCATGTCGACCACGGCAAGACCACCCTGACCGCCGCCATCACCAAGGTCCTCGCCAAGCGCGGCTCCGGCACCTACGTACCGTTCGACCGGATCGACCGGGCGCCGGAGGAGGCCGCGCGCGGCATCACCATCAACATCGCGCACGTCGAGTACGAGACCGACACCCGCCACTACGCGCACGTGGACATGCCGGGCCACGCCGACTACGTCAAGAACATGGTCACGGGCGCCGCCCAGCTCGACGGGGCGATCCTCGTGGTCTCCGCGCTCGACGGGATCATGCCCCAGACCGCCGAACACGTGCTGCTGGCCCGGCAGGTGGGCGTCGACCACATCGTCGTCGCCCTGAACAAGTCGGATGCCGTCGACGAGGGCGAGGACACCGTACTCACCGACCTCGTGGAACTGGAGGTCCGCGAGCTGCTGACCTCGCACGGCTACGGGGGCGACTCCGTACCGGTCGTACGGGTCTCCGGACTCAGGGCGCTTGAGGGCGACCCGCGGTGGACCGAGGCGATCGGCGCGCTGCTGGACGCCGTGGACACGTACGTACCCATGCCCGAGCGGTACGTGGACGCGCCGTTCCTGTTGCCGGTGGAGAACGTGCTCACCATCACCGGCCGCGGCACGGTCGTCACGGGGGCCGTCGAGCGCGGCACGATCAGGGTGGGCGACCGCGTCGAAGTGCTCGGTGCCGCCGTGGACACGGTGGTCACCGGTCTGGAGACGTTCGGCAAGCCCATGGACGAGGCGCAGGCCGGCGACAGCGTGGCGCTGCTGCTGCGCGGTGTCCCGCGCGACGCCGTGCGCCGCGGGCACATCGTCGCGGCGCCCGGCAGCGTCGTCCCCAGCCGTCGCTTCTCGGCGCGGGTGTACGTCCTGTCGGCGGGCGAGGGCGGACGGACGACGCCGCTGTCCACCGGTTACCGGCCGCAGTTCTACATCCGTACCGCGGACGTCGTCGGCGACGTCGACCTCGGGGAGGGCGTGGTCGCGCGGCCCGGCGACACCGTCACCATGACGGTCGAGCTGGGGCGTGAGGTGCCGCTGGAGCCGGGGCTCGGCTTCGCGATCCGTGAGGGTGGCCGAACGGTCGGCGCCGGCACGGTGACCGCCGTCGGCTGAACCGTCCGCGCCCGCCGGGCGGATGCCCGCCTTCCGTACGGAGGGTGGGCGGGTGCCCGCGCGGCACCGGCACAATGGTCGCGTGGACGAGCCGATACCCGTGACCAGGACCGTGGATCACGGGACCGCCAAGCTGATGCCGGACATCGACCGGAACCGGGCCTGGCTGCTGACGGTCGACGGGGCGCCCCAGTCGTACGTCGACCTCGACGAACCGACGTACCTGGAGTTCGAGTACGCGCGACGGCTCGGGCACGTCCTCGACACGGTCGCCGAACCGGGGCTCCCGCTGGACGCGCTCCACCTCGGCGGCGGCGCGCTCACCCTGCCCCGCTATCTCGCCGCCACCCGGCCGGGGTCCCGGCAGGACGTGGTGGAGGCCGACAGCGGGCTCCTGGACCTCGTCGTCGAGCATCTGCCCGTCCCCGAGGACGCGGGCATCGCGCTGCACGGCGCGGACGCCCGCGCCTGGCTCGAAAACGCCCCCGCCGCCTCGGCCGACGTGCTGGTCGCCGACGTCTTCGGCGGCTCCCGGGTACCGGCGCACCTGACCTCGGTGGCGTACGCGCGGGAGACGGCGCGCGTGCTGCGGGGCGAGGGCGTGTACCTGGCCAACCTCGCCGACGCCTCGCCCTTCGCCTTCCTGCGCTCCCAGCTCGCCACGTTCGCCACCGTGTTCGAGGAGCTGGCCCTGATCGCTGAGCCGGGGGTGCTGCGCGGTCGCCGCTTCGGGAACGCGGTGCTCGTCGCCTCGCACCGGCCGCTCGACACGGCCACCCTCATGCGCCGCACGGCCTCCGACGCCTTTCCGGCGCGCGTCGAACACGGGGACATGCTGCGGGCCTTCACCGGGGACGCGAAGCCCGTACGGGACGAGGACGCGGTCCCGTCGCCGGAGCCGCCGACCGGGGCGTTCAGCGTCGGCTGATCGGCTGATCGGCTGATCGGCTGATCCGCTGCCCTGCTGATCGTCGGACAGGCAGGCAGGCAGGCAGACGGGCGGACGGGTGGACGGGTGGACGGGGCGCGGCTCAGTTCTCGGAGTGGGCCGGGCTCGCCGGCTCCCTCCGCGCCGGGATCCCCTGTGTCACTTCCTTCGTGCGCCGCGTCAGATTGCGTACGTCGGGCACGAAGAGCACCGCCGCCGTCACCACGACGACCAGGACCGCGCAGCCCCACAGGGCCGCCGGACGTCCGAAGACGGACTCGGCAGGGCCCGCGAGGGCGGTGGCGAGCGGGACCATGGCGATCGAGCCGAACCAGTCGTACGCCGAGACGCGGGAGAGCTTGTCCTCCGGGATCTCCTGGTGCAGCGCGGTCATCCAGGAGACGCCGAACACCTCGATGGCCACGCCGGTCACGAACATCACCGCGCACAGGGCGCCGACCGGGAACGGGACGGCGAGCGCGGCGGACGGCAGGGCGAGCGGGAACACGCAGAGCGTGCCGGCGAGGAGCAGTCTGCGGGGTTTCCAGCGCATCATCAGCAGCGCGCCCCCGACGGTGCCCGCGCCGAACGCGGCGAGGGCCAGGCCCCACGGACCGGCGCCCCCGAGGCTGTCCCGGGCGACCAGGGGGCCGTACACCGCCTCGGCGGCGCCGACGACGGCGACCACGACCGAGAACTGCGCGACGATCGCCCACAGCCAGGGCCGCCCGACGACCTCCCGCCAGCCGTCCCGGAGATCGGTGAGCAGGCCGGTGCCCGGCACCCGGGGCGGTATGTGCCCGACGTCGAGGAAGGCCCGCAGGGCGCCCGCGACCGCGAAGGCCAGCGCGTCCACGGCGAGCACCCAGCCCGGCCCGACCAGCGCGACCATGACACCGCCGAGCGCGGCGCCGCCGAGGCCGGCCCCGTGCATCGCGAGGCGGAAGACGGCGAAGGCGCGGTTGGCCTGCTTGCCACTGACGGAGGAGAGCAGCATGCCCTCGGCGGCCGGTGCGAAGAACGCCTGGCCGGTGCCGCCGAGCGCGGTGAGCAGCATCATCTGCCAGAGCTGCGGCTCACCGGCGATCACGAGGACCGCGAAGGCCGCCTGGGAGAGGCAGTTGAGGGTGTTGGCCGCGACCATCACGTGGTGCCGGGGCAGGCGGTCCGCGACCGCGCCGCCGATCAGCAGGAAGAGGACGAGGGGCAGGGTGCGGGCCGCCGCCACCAGGCCCACGTCGCCGCCGTCGCCGCCCTCGTCCAGGACGGCGAACGCCGCCGCGATCAACGCACCCGCGCTGCCCAGGCTCGTCACGACCGCGGCGGCGGTCAGCAGGGTGTAGTTGCGACCCGCCCAGGAAGGGCGGCGCAGTACGGCGGAGGAGTCGGCGGAGGGTTTCACCTGGCGACTATCTCCGCCGACGGGCCGACTTGCCAAACGCATTGTCGGCCTGTTCCGCGCCGCTTCCCGCGTGGTCCCGCTCCGCCCCGCCGCGCACTTCGGCGGGCGGGGCGAATGGTTCCTGCCGCGGTACCGGCCGTCCCGCCGCCGCGTCAGCCGTCCGTCGGGGCGTCCTTGGTGAGACGCACCGTGCTCAGGATCTTCTGGACGGTCGCCTCGGGGATCTCGTCGTCGACACCCTTGGCACCGAACAGGTTCCAGGTGACGTAGTCGCCCGCGCTGTTCTTGAACGCGAAGGTGATGGCCTTGCCCTCGCTGTCACACTTCTCGTTCTGCGGCGTGTTGCTGGAGTGGGCGTTGGCGACGCTGCCCTTGAGGCCCGACTTCGTCGTGTAGGCCTTCGCCTTGTCCCACTTCACGCTCTTCTTGTCGGGCTGCGTGTAGCCACCGAAGATCCACCACGGTACGCGGGTCTCGGCCGCCTCGGACGCGTCCTTGGCGCCGTTCTCGCCGCGCGTTCCCGCGGTGACCAGCGCCGTGTCCTCCTCGCGGCCGTCCTTGTCGCTGTCGCTGGTGCACCACTTGGACTTGAGGTAGGCGGGGGCGGTGACCGTGGTGCGGTCGGTCTTGCCCTTCTCCTCCCACTCGAAGCCGACGCTCGTGTCGGTGCTCTCGATCTCCCACTCGGCGGGCACGTCGAACATCGTGCCGAAGCGCGGGTTGATGACGACCTTCCAGCCCGCGACCGTCGGTTTCTCGGCATCCGTGCCGCGCGGGTTGTCCTCACCGCTGGACGCGGACGCGCTCGGGTCCTTGGGCGCGCTCGACGACGGCCGCTTCGCCTTGCCGTCCTTGTCGCCGCCGGCCTCGTCGTCCTTGTCGCCGCCCAGGACCAGCACGCCCGTGACACCGGCCGCGACGACGACGGCCACGGCGGCCACGATCGCGACGACCTTCGTCCTGTTCCCGCCGCCGCCCTCCGGGGGCTGCGGCGCACCGGGCACGGTCCCGCCGGGCTGCCCCGGCTGCGTGTACGGGTTCTGCGGCTGAGGTCCGGTCTGGTACCCGGGCTGCTGATATCCGGGCTGCTGATACGGATTCGGCTGCTGGTACCCCGGCTGCTGGTACGGATTCTGGTTCTGGTTCTGGTCCTGCGGGTTCTGCTCGCCCCCGGGCGGCTGATTTCCTGGCCACATGGCCGGTAACACTAGTGCCGCACGGGACACGGTGGGGTCACTGCCCCTCATCAGGCGCGTACCGGATCTTCCGCGAGATCTTCCGCGAGGGCGGGCGGCCTGTGTTCGAGATCCCGTCCAGGAGTCTGTTCAAGGTTCGCTACTCGTGGGTAACGTGCGGCCATGAGCGCAGATCAGATGTCCATCGGCGAGATGCTCGCCGCCACCGTGCCGATGGTGCGGACCCTGAAACTGGAGTATCTCGAAACCACTCCGGAAAGGGCCGTGCTCGCGCTGCCCGACCAGAGCGAGTACCACAATCACGTGGGCGGGCCCCATGCCGGGGCGATGTTCACCCTGGGGGAGTCGGCGAGCGGGGCGGTCGTGCTGGCCGCGTTCGGGGACCAGCTCGCGCGGGCCGTGCCGCTGCCCGTGACCGCCGAGATCGCGTTCAAGAAGCTGGCGAGGGGCCCTGTCACGGCCACCGCCACCCTGGGACGGCCCGCCGCCGACGTCGTCGCCGAACTCGACGCCGGCCGGCGCCCGGAGTTCCCGGTGGCCGTCGCCATCCGGCGGGAGGACGGCGCCGTCACCGGCGAGATGACGGTCGTCTGGACGCTGCGCCCCAACGGCTGAGGCCGTCGCGCGGGCCGTCCACCCACCCGACGGGCCTCTTCCGTGCTCGGGTACGGACGGCTCGTGCGCCCGTTTCTGAGGGGTTTTTGATGGCTCACTGACGATTGCTTGAGGGGTGCGGCCTGATGAGAATGACAGCGAAGCTCGCCGTGACCGCGAACGGTTCGCCGCGACACCTCCGAAGGACCACCCCGAAAGGACGACGATGTCCAGCACCCTTTCAGGACCCCGTACCTGGCTGTCCGTGCACGACTGCGACCTCGACGGATTCCGTGCACTGGTCGAGCGGGGCACCGATGCGGCCGACTACCCGTACGCCGCCGCCGTCGAGCGGAACGTCCTGCTGTACGACAGCGAGAGCCTGCGCGCCGAGGTGCGGACGCCCGAGGGCCGACGCGACGTGCAGACGGAACTGGTCCGGGCGCTCGCCGACGGGCCCGGCATCGTGGTGTTCAAGGGCGCTTTCCCCGACCGGGGGGTCCTCGACCGGGCGACCGCCGCCTTCGACGCCCTGATCGCCGAGCAGCGCGCCTCGGGGGCCGTCGCCGGCGACCACTTCGCGAAGCCGGGCGCGAACGACCGCATCTGGAACGCGCTGGAGAAGGCGGGCCTGCTCGACCCGGAGGCGTTCGCCGACTACTACGCCAACGACGTCCTCGCCCTGGTCTCCCTGGCCTGGCTCGGCCCCGGCTACCAGGTCACCTCACAGGTCAACGTCGTGAACCCCGGCGGCGCCGCGCAGACCGTGCACCGCGACTACCACCTGGGCTTCCTGAGCGACGAGGTCGCCGCCGAGTACCCCGCGCACGTGCACCGTCTCTCCCCGGTGCTGACGCTCCAGGGGGCGGTCGCCCACTGCGACATGCCCGTCGAGTCCGGTCCGACGATGTACCTGCCGCATTCGCAGAAGTACGAGCCCGGCTATCTGGCCTGGCGGCTGCCGGAGTTCCACGAGTACTTCGAGGCGCACCACGTGCAACTGCCGCTGGCCGCGGGGGACGCGGTGTTCTTCAACCCCGCGCTCTTCCATGCCGCCGGACACAACACGTCGGCGGACATCCGGCGCATGGCCAATCTGCTGCAGGTGTCCTCCGCCTTCGGGCGGGCCATGGAGAGTGTCGACCGTGAGGCCCTGTCGAACGCCGTCTATCCGGTGCTGCTCGCTCGCGCGGCGGCGGGGGCGGGTCGGGAGTGGCTGGACGCGGTGGTGGCGTCCAGCGCGGAGGGGTATCCCTTTCCGACCGACCTGGACTCCGACCCGCCTGTCGGCGGGCTGGCGCCGGCGTCTCAGGCGGACCTTGTTCGTCTTGCCCTGCGGGAGGGGTGGGAGGCGGGGCGTCTGCGTGACGCTTTGCGGGGGGCGGGAGGGCGCGTCCGCTGACGTGGGGTGGGTTGTTGCGCTTGCCTGCGGGGTGGTTGCGCCGTTCCCCGCGCCCCTGAAGACCAGAAGATTGCGCCGTTCCCCGCGCCCCTTAAAGACTGCGCCGTTCCCCGCGCCCCTGAGGACCGAAAGACTGCGCCGTTCCCCGCGCCCCCGAAGGCAAGGGCGGAAGACTGTGCCGTTCCCCGCGCCCCTGGAGGGTGTGGGGTGTCTCCGGGGGTCAGGTGTAGAACGGTGGGCGTTCTGCGAGGTCGACCTCTATGCGGCCGCCCTCCTTCTGGGCGCGGACCCCCGCCTCGCAGACCGCTGCCGTGGCGTAGCCGTCCCAGGCGCTGGGGCCTGTGACCTCGCCGCGGCGGGTGGCGTCCACCCAGACCTGCATCTGGCGGTCGTACGCGTCCTCGAAGCGCTCCGTGAAGTCCTGGGCGATGGTGCCGCCCCAGCGGCCCGCCATGTTGGTGACCAGGGAGTGCCCGTCACCGATCCGGGCCGTGCCGCGCTCGCAGACCACCTCGGCCTGCACCTGGTAGCCGAAGCCGCAGTTGACGTTGATCTCGACGTCCACGATCGCGCCGCCGGCGGTCTCGAAGAGGACCAGCTGCGGGTCCTGCAGACCCTCGGGCGCGTTGCCCGACGGTGTCGGCCTCAGCACGGTGACCGCGGTGATCTCCTGGCCGAGCAGCCAGCGGGTGATGTCCATCTCGTGCACGACGGAGTCGTTGATGAGCATCTCGCTGGTGAACCCGGGCGGGGTCGCCACATTGCGGTGCCGGTTGTGCAGCATCAGCGGCCGGCCCAACTGGCCGGTTTCCAGTAGCGACTTGAGCTTCACGTACTCGGCGTCGTACCGGCGCATGAAGCCCACCTGCACCCTGCGGTGCCCGAGCTTCTGCTCGGCTTCCAGGACGCGCAGCGCCGACGCCGAGCCGGGCGTGAGGGGCTTCTCGCACAGGACCGGCAGGTCGTACTCGAACGCGGTGAGCAGGGCCGCCTCGTGGGCGGTGCCCGGGGAGGCGATCAGTACGGCGTCGACGCCGTCCGCGGCCATCGCGGCGGCCGGGTCGGTGTGGGCGGAGCAGCCCGCGATGCCGTCGGCGATGCGTTTGACCCGTTCCGCGTCGACGTCCGCGACCGCGACCACGCGGGCCCCGCTGGTCACCTCGTGGAGCCGGCGCACATGGTCGGCCCCCATCCTGCCGGTGCCGATGACGGCCACGCCGAGCGCGCCCGCCATCAGGACTTCCCCTTCGATGCCGCGAGGGGTGCCTTTAGGTCGTGCTCCTCGGGGAGCCCTTCGACGTCCACGCCGCGCACCTGGGCCAGCTCATGCTTGAGGGCGGCGAGTTCGGCGCCCCCGGCCATGTGGTTGGTGAGCTCTTCGAGGGTCACCTCGGCGCGGGAGGCGGAGAGTTCCATGGTGCCCAGGCGCAGGACGCTGAAGTGGTCGCCGACCATGTAGGCGTGGTGCGGGTTGTGGGTGATGAAGATGACGCCGAGTCCCCGGTCGCGGGCTGCGGCGATGTACTTGAGCACCACGCCCGACTGCTTGACACCCAGGGCGGCGGTGGGCTCGTCCAGGATGAGGACGCGGGCGCCGAAGTAGACGGCGCGGGCGATGGCCACGGACTGGCGCTGGCCGCCGGAGAGGGTGCCGATCGGCTGGTCGAGGTCGTCCAGGACGATGCCCATGGCCCGCAGTTCGGTGTCCGCGGTCTGCTTCATCGCCGCGATGTCCAGGCGGCGGACGGGCCAGGGCCCCTTGGTCATCTCGGAGCCGAGGAAGAAGTTCCGCCACACCGGCATCAACGGCACGGTGGCCAGGTCCTGGTAGACGGTGGCGATGCCCTTGTCGAGGGCCTCACGCGGGGTGCTCAGGTGCACCGCCTCGCCGTCGATGAGGAACTCGCCCTCGGTGTGCTGGTGCAGCCCGGAGATGATTTTGATCAGGGTGGACTTGCCGGCGCCGTTGTCGCCCAGCACGCAGGTGACCTGGCCGGCGTGGACGGACAGGTCCACGCCGTGCAGGGCGCGGACGTTGCCGTACGCCTTCCCTGCCCCGCGCAGCCGCACGATCGGCTGTGCGTCCTCGGGCGCGTCCTGGACAGCGGTGGCGTCGTCGCTGGAGGTGGTGTTGTCGGTCATGGGTTACCTCCGGGTTGCCTGGCGGCGGACCCACAGATTGACGAGGGCGGCGAGCAGGAGCATGACGCCGAGGAAGGCCTTGAACCAGTCGGGGTTCCAGTTGGCGTAGACGATGCCCTGGGAGACCATGCCGAAGATGAACGCGCCGATGACGGCGCCGATCGCGGAGCCGTAGCCGCCGGTGAGCAGGCAGCCGCCGATGACCGCGGCGATGATGTACAGGAACTCGTTGCCCACGCCCTCGCCGGACTGGACGGTGTTGAACGAGAACAGGATGTGCATACCGACGAACCAGGCACCGGCGCCGACACCCATGAACAGGGCGATCTTGGTGAAGGTGACCGGCACGCCGACCGCGCGGGCGCTCTCCTGGCTGCCGCCGGTGGCGAAGATCCAGTTGCCGAACTTGGTGCGCAGCAGCAGCCAGGTCGCGACGGCGGCGAGGATCAGCCAGTAGAAGACGGTTATCTTCACGTCGACGCCGCCGATGCCTATCTCGGAGGCGAAGACGCTCTTGGCCTGGTCGAAACCGTCCATGTCGCTGATGGAGTCGGTGGCGACGTTCGAGGTGAAGAGCTTGGTGACGGCGAGGTTCGCGCCCTGGAGGATCAGGAACGAGCCGAGGGTGATGAGGAACGACGGCAGTCCGGTGCGTACCAG
Organism: Streptomyces sp. NPDC087844; assembly: GCF_044742785.1. Lineage (NCBI taxonomy): Bacteria > Bacillati > Actinomycetota > Actinomycetes > Kitasatosporales > Streptomycetaceae > Streptomyces > Streptomyces sp. NPDC087844. The sequence continues at coordinate 66,124 of NZ_JBIUVD010000011.1, forward strand.
CAGGTAGCCGTTGAACGCGCCGATCGCGAGGGCCACCACCAGGGCGACGACCACGCCGGTCCACACGTTCATGGACAGCTGGAAGCTCCACATGCTGGCGGTCAGCGCGGAGGTGGTGACCGCGACACCGGCGGAGAGGTCGAACTCGCCGCCGATCATCAGCAGGGCGACCGGGAGGGCCATGATGCCCATCACGGAGGCCTCGTAGAGCACGTTGGCCAGCGAGCTCGGCTCGCGGAAGGGCGAGGCGACCGCGAAGAAGAAGATGTACACGGCGATCGCCGCGATGAGGGCGCCGATCTCCGGACGGGCCGCCAGGCGGCGGGCCAGGGACCGTTCCGAGGTCCGGCCGTCCTTGGGGGCGGCCGGCGAAGCCGGCGGCGAGGAACTCGCCGCCGGTGCCGTTGCCTGGGTCATGGGTGTCACCGAGTGCCCTTCGAGGCGAACTTGGCTATGTCGTCCACGTTGTCCTTGTCGACGAACGCCGGGCCGGTGAGCACGGGCTCCTGGCCGCCTCCGCTGAAGTTGCCGTTGGTCTTGTAGAGCCACAGGGAGTCCACCGACAGGTAGCCCTGCAGGTACGGCTGCTGGTCGACCGCGAACTCGATGTCGCCGCTCTTGACGGCGTCGACCATCTCCTTGTTGAGGTCGAAGGTCGCCACCTTCGCCTTGCTGCCCGCGTCGTCCACGGACTGCACGGCGGTCAGGGCGAACGGGGCGCCGAGCGTGACCACGTAGTCGATCGACGTGTCCTGCTTGAGCTTGGCGTTGATCGTCGACTTCACGGACGGCATGTTCGTGCCGTTCACGTTGAGGGTCGTGGTCTTCCCCTTGAACGTCTTCTTGAGACCGGCGCAGCGCGCCTCCAGGGAGACGCTGCCCTGCTCGTGGATGACGCAGATGTTGTTCTTGGAGCCGAGCGCGTTGAGCTTCTCGCCGAAGGCCTCACCGGCGACGAACTCGTCCTGGCCGAAGTAGGACAGAAGACCCTGCTCCTTCCAGTCGTCGATGCCTCCGTTGAGGCCGACGACGGGGATGCCGGCCTTCTCGGCCTTGGCGACGACGTCCTTCATGGCGTCGGGCTTGGAGAGGGTGAGCGCGATGCCGTCGACCTTCTGGTCGATCGCGTTCTGGACGAGGTTGGCCTGCTTGGCCGAGTCCGGGTTGTTCGAGTAGACCAGCTCGACGTTGTCCTTGGCGGCGGCGGTCTCCGCTCCCTTGCGGACGAGGTCCCAGAAGGTGTCACCAGCGGCCGCGTGGGTGATCATCGCGATCTTCATACGGGGGGTGTCGGCCTTGCCGGCCGACGCGTTGCCCGAGTCCTCCTCGGCCTTCTTGCCTCCCGAGCCGCTGGAGCAACCGGTGACTATCAGTGCCGCCGCGGCGGCCGCGGCGACGAGGGCGATTCTGCGTGAACGGGGGCGAGACGTGCGGTCCATCTTTCCGGCACCTCACTGTGCGACAGGGGAGAGGGAGCTAAAACTCGGCAGTTCTGTTGGGAGGGGATGTAAGTCCCTCATATGCCCCGCTGTCAATACTTTGTTAAGACATCATTTCACGGTGACGTGAGAATGTAAGTACAAAGTCTTGACATGGCTCGGCCTCCGGTCTTACACCTAGGACACACCGGTCCCCCGCCTCCCGCACCCCCACGAGCCCGCATCCACACGAGGAGCGACGCGTATGAGCGAGTCCTTCGACCTGATCACCATGGGTCGCATCGGGGTCGACCTCTACCCTCTGCAGACCGGCGTACCGCTCGCACGCGTCGAGACCTTCGGCAAGTTCCTCGGCGGTTCGGCGGCCAACGTGGCGGTCGCCGCGGCACGCCTCGGGCGTGCGACGGCGATCGTCAGCCGTACCGGTGATGATCCGTTCGGAGCCTATCTCCACCAGGCCCTCAAGGAGTTCGGGGTCGACGACCGCTGGGTCACCCCGGTCGCGGAGTACCCGACACCGGTCACGTTCTGTGAGATCTTCCCGCCCGACGACTTCCCGCTGTACTTCTACCGGCAGCCCAAGGCGCCGGACCTGGTGATCCACACCGACGAGCTGGACTTCTTCGCGCTGCGGGCGGCCAAGATCTTCTGGATCACCGGCACCGGACTGAGCGAGGAGCCCAGCCGCTCGGCCACCCTCGCCGCCCTCAAGGCCCGCGACAAGGCCGGCATCACCGTCTTCGACCTCGACTGGCGCCCCATGTTCTGGGGCGGTGACACCAGCGGCTCCCGCCGCGGGCCCGACGAGGCCCGCCGGTACTACGCCGAAGCCCTGCGGCACGCCACGGTCGCCGTCGGCAACCTCGACGAGTGCGAGATCGCCACCGGCGTCCGCGAACCGCGGGCCTGCGCCGACGCCCTCCTCGAAGCCGGCGTGGAGCTGGCCGTCGTCAAGCAGGGCCCCAAGGGCGTCCTCGCCGTCCACCGCGACGGCACCACCGCCGAGGTGCCGCCCGTGACCGTCGAGGTGGTCAACGGCCTCGGCGCGGGCGACGCGTTCGGCGGCGCGCTCTGCCACGGCCTGCTGGCCGGCTGGGAACTGGAGAAGACGATGCGGTACGCCAACGCGGCCGGCGCCCTGGTCGCCTCCCGCCTCGCCTGCTCCTCCGCGATGCCGACCGCCGCCGAGGTCGAGGAACTCGTCACCTCACGCGGCTGAACGTCCCGCGGCCGACACCGCACCACCCCGAACGGAGCCAGACCTTGAGCATCACCATCCCCGACCTCGTCAGGGTGCGTGTCCAGCACCCCGAGGCCGTGGCCGAAGCGGCCGCCCGCCGCAGCCGGCGACCCCTCGTCGGCGACAGCGGCCGCCTCATGATCGTGGCCGCCGACCACCCGGCCCGCGGCGCGCTCGGCGTCGGCGACCGCAAGCTGGCCATGGCCAACCGCGCCGACCTGCTGGAACGCCTGTGCACCGCGCTGTCCCGGCCGGGCGTGGACGGGGTGCTCGCCACCGCCGACATCCTGGACGACCTCCTGCTGCTCGGCGCGCTGGAGAACAAGGTCGTCATGGGCTCCATGAACCGCGGCGGCCTGGCAGGCGCCGCCTTCGAGATGGACGACCGCTTCACCGGCCACCGCGCCGAGGACATCGAGCGGCTGAACTTCGACGCGGGCAAGCTGCTGCTGCGCATCGACTACGACGACCCCGGCTCGCTGACCACGCTGGAGTCCACCGCCCGCGCGGTCGACGACATGGCCGCGCGCCGACTGCCCGTGTTCGTCGAGCCGTTCATCTCCCGCCGCGTCCAGGGCAAGGTGCGGAACGACCTCTCCGCCGAGGCCGTCACCCGCTCCATCGCCATCGCCTCCGGCCTCGGCGGCACCTCCGCCTACACCTGGCTGAAACTGCCCGTCACCAGCGACCCGGACGACATGGCCGCGGCCCTGGAGACCTCCACCCTGCCTGCCGTCCTGCTCGGCGGCGAGGTCGGCGGGGACCAGGAGGGCGCGTACGAGAAGTGGCGCAAGTGCCTGCGGCTGCCCACCGTCCAGGGGCTGGTCGCCGGCCGCTCCCTGCTCTATCCCGCCGAGGGCACCGTGGAGACCGCGGTGGACACCGCGGTCGGCCTGCTCTGACCGGAGACCAGCTCGTTCTGACCGGAGACCGGAAGGACCACTCATGACCAGCGCACACCACCTGCCCGCGGGCCGGGCCGCGAGCGGCCCGTACGCCGTGGACGTGACCCCGGAGAGCGCGGGCTGGGACCACTCCAGTCTCCGGGTCCTCGAACTGCCCCCGGGTGGGACGCACCTGTTCACCGCGGGGGACAGCGAGTGGATCGTCACCTCGCTCGGCGGTGGCTGCACGGTCGCCGTCACCGACGACTTCGGCCAGGACGAGTTCGAGGTGCACGGCCGCGCGGACGTGTTCAGCGGCGTCAGCGACTTCGTCTATGTGCCCAGGGACGCGACCGCCGCCCTCGTCTCCCACCAGGGCGGCCGCTTCGCCCTCACCGGAGCCCGCTGCGAGCGCCGCCTGCCGGCCCGCTACGGGCCCGCCGACGCCGTGCCCGTGGAGCTGCGCGGCAGCGGCAACTGCTCCCGCAGGGTCCACAACTTCGGCGCGGCCGGGGTCTTCGAGTGCGACAAGCTCATCGCGGTCGAGGTGATCACCCCGGGCGGCAACTGGTCCTCGTACCCGCCGCACAAGCACGACGAGAACCGGCCCGGCGAGGAGTCCGAGCTGGAGGAGATCTACTACTTCGAGATCGCCGACCACCAGGGCACCCCCGGCCTCGGCTACCAGCGCGTCTCGCCGTCCGGCCACGGCAGCGGCACGGACGTGCTCGCCGAGGTGCGCGGTGGAGACGTCGTCCTGATCCCGGACGGCTGGCACGGCCCCTCGATCGCCTCGCCAGGACACGACATGTACTACCTCAACGTGATGGCGGGCCCCGGCGCCGACCGGGCCTGGCTGATCCGCGACCACCCCGACCACGCCTGGATCCGCGACACCTGGCCGGATCAGCCCGTCGACCCCCGGCTGACCCCCTGACCTCCTGGACCCCCGCCCTCTCGCCCCGCCACCTCCGCATCCCAGTGAGGAACCGATGAGCCGCTCCACCCTCCGTCTGACCGTCGCCCAGGCACTGGTGCGTTTCCTGGCCGTCCAGTACACCGAACGCGACGGCGAACGGCACCGGCTGATCGCCGGTACCTGGGGGATCTTCGGCCACGGCAACGTGGCAGGCCTCGGCCAGGCGCTCCTGGAGGCCGGCGAGGAGACCATGCCCTTCCACCAGGGCCGCAACGAACAGGCCATGGTGCACGCCGCCGTCGGGTACGCCCGTCAGCTCGACCGGCTCTCCGCGCAGGCCGTCACCACCTCCATCGGCCCCGGCGCCACCAACCTCGTCACGGGCGCGGCCCTCGCCACGGTCAACCGCCTGCCCGTGCTGCTCCTGCCCGGCGACTACTTCGCGACCCGCGTCGCCGACCCGCTGCTCCAGCAGCTGGAGCACCCGGTCGAGGCCGACCTGTCCGTCAACGACACCCTGCGCCCGGTCTCCCGCTACTTCGACCGGATCCACCGCCCCGAGGCGCTGATCTCCTCCGCCCTCAACGCGATGCGGGTGCTCGCCGACCCCGTCGACACCGGCGCCGTCACCCTCGCCCTGCCGCAGGACGTGCAGGCCGAGGCGTACGACTGGCCCGAGGAGTTCTTCGCCGAGCGGATCTGGCACGTCCGCCGCCCGGCGCCCGAACCGGCCGAGCTGGCCGCCGCGGTGCAGGCCGTACGCGGCTCCCGGCGCCCCCTGATCGTCGCGGGCGGCGGCGTCCACCACAGCGAGGCCGAGCAGGCGCTCAAGGCGTTCGTGGAGGCCACCGGCATCCCGGTCGCGTCCACCCAGGCCGGCAAGGGCTCACTGCGGTACGACCACCCGGCGGACGTCGGCGGCGTCGGCCACACCGGCACCGCGGTCGCCGACGACCTGGCCCGCACCGCCGACCTGGTCATCGGCGTCGGCACCCGCTACTCGGACTTCACCACCGCCTCCGCCACGCTCTTCCAGGAGCCGGGCGTCCGGTTCGTCAACCTCAACGTCGCCGCCTTCGACGCGCACAAGCTGAGCGCGCGGACCCTGGTCGCCGACGCCCGCACGGGCCTCGAAGCCCTCACCGAAGCACTCGCCGGCCACCGCGTGGACGAGGCGTACGAGGCCGAGTACCGCGCGGGCAAGGAGCGCTGGGAGCAGGTCGTCGACTCCGTCTACCGGGCCGACGACGAGCACGCCGTCCCCACCCAGACCCAGGTCCTGGGCGCCCTGGACGCGGTGGTCGGCGACGACGACGTGGTGATCAACGCGGCCGGCTCGCTCCCCGGCGACCTGCACAAGCTCTGGCGTGCGCGGAGCCCGCGCCAGTACCACCTGGAGTACGGCTACTCCTGCATGGGCTACGAGATCCCGGCCGGCATCGGCGTCCAGCAGGCCGCCCCGGGCACCCCCGTCTGGTCGCTGGTCGGCGACGGCACGTACCTCATGATGCCGACCGAGATCGTCACGGCCGTCCAGGAAGGGCTGCCCGTCAACCTGGTGCTCATCCAGAACCACGGGTACGCGTCCATCGGCGGCCTCTCCGAGGCGGTGGGCGCCGAGCGCTTCGGCACCGCCTACCGCTACCGGGCCCCCGACGGGACGTTCACCGGCGATCCGCTGCCGGTCGACCTGGCCGCCAACGCCGCCAGCCTCGGCATGGACGTCCTGCGCGCCAGGACCGTGGGCGAACTGCGGGACGCGCTGGCCACCGCCCGCGCCTCCGACCGCCCCACCTGCGTGTACGTCGAGACCGACCCGACGCCCACCTCGCCCGGCGCCGAGGCCTGGTGGGACGTACCGGTCGCCGAGGTCGCCTCCCGCGAGGCCGCGACCAGCGCCCGTACGACGTACGAGCGGCAGGTCGCCGACCGCCGCCGCCACCTCTGATCCCGCCCCTCTCCCCGCTTGCCCCGCTTGCTCCGCTCATGAAAAGGACCGGCACCGTATGCAGAACATCGACCACTGGATCGGCGGGAAGCCCGTCGCGGGTGCCTCCGACCGCTTCGGCCCCGTGTACAACCCCGCCACGGGCGCCCAGGAGAAGCAGGTGCCCTTCGCCTCCGTGGACGAGGTGGACGCCGCCGTCGCCTCCGCGAAGGCCGCCTTCGAGAGCTGGGGCACCGCCTCGCTCGCCAAGCGCACCTCGGTCCTCTTCAAGTACCGCGAGCTGCTCGACGCGCACCGCGACGAGATCGCCGAGCTGATCACCGCCGAACACGGCAAGGTGCACTCCGACGCGCTCGGCGAGATCGCCCGGGGCATGGAGATCGTCGAACTCGCCTGCTCGGTCCCGCAGTTGCTCAAGGGCGAACTGTCCACCCAGGTCTCCACCCGGGTCGACGTCGCCGCGATCCGCCAGCCCCTCGGTGTCGTCGCCGGCATCACGCCGTTCAACTTCCCGGCCATGGTGCCGATGTGGATGTTCCCGCTCGCCATCGCGTGCGGCAACACGTTCGTGCTCAAGCCGAGCGAGAAGGACCCCTCCGCCTCCTACCGGCTGGCCGAGCTGGCCGGTGAGGCCGGACTGCCGGACGGCGTGCTCAACGTCGTCCACGGCGACAAGGCCGCCGTGGACCGCCTCCTCGAACACCCGGACGTCACGGCCGTCTCCTTCGTCGGCTCCACGCCCATCGCCAAGTACATCCAGATCAAGGGCATCGAGCACGGCAAGCGCGTACAGGCCCTCGGCGGCGCCAAGAACCACATGCTCGTCCTGCCCGACGCCGACCTGGACTTCGCCGCCGACCAGGCCATCAGCGCGGCGTACGGCTCGGCCGGCGAGCGCTGCATGGCCGTCTCCGTCGTCGTCGCCGTCGGCGGCACCGGGGACGAACTGGTCGAGAAGATCGCCGAGCGGGCCAAGGGCCTGAAGATCGGCCCCGGCAGCGACCCGGCCTCCGAGATGGGCCCGCTCATCACCCGCGAGCACCGCGACAAGGTCGCCTCGTACGTCGCGGGCGCGGCCGCCCAGGGCGCCGAGGTCGTCGTGGACGGCACCGGCTTCACCGTGCCCGGCCACGAGGACGGCTTCTTCCTCGGTGTCTCGCTCCTCGACAGGGTCCCGGTCACCGCGGACGCCTACCGGGACGAGATCTTCGGCCCGGTGCTGTGCGTGGTCCGCGCCGAGACGTACGACGAGGGCATCGCGCTGATCAACGCCTCCCGCTGGGGCAACGGCACCGCCATCTTCACCCGGGACGGCGGCGCGGCCCGCCGCTTCCAGCTGGAGGTCCAGGCCGGCATGGTCGGCGTCAACGTACCGATCCCCGTCCCCGTCGGCTACCACTCCTTCGGCGGCTGGAAGGACTCCCTCTTCGGCGGCCACCACATCTACGGCAACGACGGCGTCGCCTTCTACACCCAGGGCAAGGTCATCACCACCCGCTGGCCCGACCCGGCCGACAGCGGCGGCATCAACCTCGGCTTCCCGAGCCATTCCTGACGCTCCGACGAAGCCACGCGCGCACGTACATCCGAAGGAAGGGGCACGAGTGGCAGAGACCGGAACCACACGTCCGGCCACCGCCGGGGCCTTCGACCGGCTGGAGGTCGCCCTGGACCGGGGCAGCCCGATCCCGCTCTACTACCAGCTCGCCCAGCAGCTGGAATCGGCGATCGAGCACGGGGCGCTCGCCCCGGGCGACCTGCTGGGCAACGAGGTGGACATCGCCGCGCGGCTCGGCCTGTCCCGGCCCACCGTCCGCCAGGCCATCCAGTCCCTCGTGGAGAAGGGCCTGCTGGTACGCCGCAGGGGCATCGGTACCCAGGTGGTGCACAGCCAGGTCAGACGCCCGCTGGAACTGAGCAGCCTGTACGACGACCTGGCCGCCGCCGGGCAGAGCCCCGGCACCCGGGTGCTGCGCAACGAGATCGAGTCGGCCTCGGCGGAGGTCGCCGCGGCCCTCGGCATCCCCGAGGGCCGCGACGTCATCGTGCTCGAACGGCTGCGCACCACCCACGGCGAACCCGTGGCCCACCTCCGCAACCACCTGCCCGCCACCCTCCTCGGCCTGGACACCGGGAGACTTGAGGCGACCGGCCTCTACCGGCTGATGAAGTCCGCCGGCATCACCCTGCACAGCGCCCACCAGACCGTGGGCGCCCGAAGCGCCACCGCGGCGGAGGGCGTACTGCTCGACGAGCCCGCCGGGGCGGCGCTGCTCACCATGCGACGCACGGCCTACGACGACACCGGGCGGGCCGTGGAGTACGGGACCCACGTCTACCGGGCGGCCCGCTACACCTTCGACTTCCAGTTGCTCGTCCGCCCCTGATCGGGTGCGTCCGCCGGGCTCACCAGCCCTCCGCGGCGGTACGTTGGGCCCGTGCGACGCGGGTGCACCGGCCGTGGCGCGGGAAGACCACTCCCAGCGACGGAGAGGGTCAGGGTGTCGACGAGCGAGGAGAGCGGCGTGGCGGCGCGTCGGTTCGACGTGGCGGACGCCGCGGTGGTGCTGCTGGACGCCCGCGTGGCGGTGTCCGGCTGGACCGCGGACGCCGAACGGCTGTTCGGCTACCGAAGCGCCGAGGCCGTGGGCCGTTCCGTGGCGGACCTGCTCATGCCCGAGGACGCCGCGCGCCTGCCCGACCTGGCCCGCCGGTGCGTGCGGGACGGCCGCTGGACCGGACTCCTCGCGGTGCGCCATCGGGACGGCCACCCGGTCGTCGCCACCGTACGGGTGCTGCCCGCCGTGGAGGCCGCGGACGGCCCGCCCCGCTGGGTGGCCCTGGCCGCCGACACCGCGGGCACCCCGGGCTGGGGCATGAGCCGCGGGGTGCTGGAGCGGATGGCCGCCCACTCGCCGATCGGCATCGCCATCGTCGACACCGACCTGCGGTTCGTGTGGTCGAACACCGCCCTGGAACAGTTCGGCGGCGGACCCGGGCACGAGCGCATCGGCAAACGGCTCGCGGACATACAGCCAGGACTGGACGCCGCCGCCCTGGAAGCGGTGATGCGCCAGGTCCTGGAGACCGGTGCGACCGTCGCGGGCTACGAGCACGTCGGCACGGTGCGCTCGACACCGCACCGGGAGACCGCCCACGCCATGTCCTTCACCCGGCTCGACGACGACCAGGGCACCCCGCTCGGCGTGTACTACACCGTCGTGGACGTCACTGAGCGCTACCGGGCCCGCGCGCGCCTCACCCTGCTGGACCTGGCGGGCAAGAGCATCGGCCGCACCCTGGACGTCACCCGCACCGCCCAGGAACTGGCCGACATCGCGGTACCGGGACTCGCCGACCTCGTCACCGTCGACCTGCTGGAGACCGTCCTGGAAGGCGGTGAGCCGGCGCCCGGACCGACGGGCGGACCCCTGAGCGGGCCGGACGCGGTGCCGCTGCGCCGGGCCGGTCACCGGTCGGTCGACGACCAGGGCCCGGAGACCTCCGTCGGGATCGGCCAGGCGGCCCGGTACCGCGCCGACGCACCCCCGATCACCGCCCTGACCGGCGGCGCGTCCTGGATCGAGGAGCGCCTCGACCCACTGGCCGGGGCGTGGACCGCCGACCCGCCCCAGGACGGGGCCGCCGCCTTCCCAGGCCCCGGACCGCACACCGCGATGATCGTGCCCGTCCGGGCCCGCGGCACCACGCTCGGCATCACCACGTTCTTCCGCAGCCGCCGCGAGGAGCCCTTCGACCACGACGACCTGGGCCTCGCCGAGGAGTTCGTGGCCCGCGCCGCCCTGTGCCTCGACAACGCCCGCCGCTACACCCGCGAACGCGACGCGGCGCTGGTCCTGCAACGTCATCTGCTGCCGCACCGGCTGCCCGAACAGGACGCGATGGAGGTCGCCGCCTGCTACCGGCCGGCCGACGAGCTGACGGGCCTCGGCGGGGACTGGTTCGACGTCATCCCGCTGTCGGGCGCCCGGGTCGCGCTCGTGGTGGGTGACGTCGTCGGGCACGGCATCGAGGCCGCCGCCGCCATGGGCCGGCTGCGCGCCGCCGTACAGACCCTCGCCGACCTGGACCTGCCGCCCGAGGAAGTACTGGCCCACCTCGACGACCTGGTCGACCGCGCCGGACAGGAGGACGACCCGGGGACGGCACCCCGCGCCGACGGGGTCCGCGCGAAGGGCGCCAGCTGCCTGTACGCCGTGTACGACCCGGTCGGCGGCCGGCTGTCGATGGCCGCCGCGGGCCACGGCCTGCCCGCCGTCGTCACCCCGGACGGCACGGTGGACTTCCCCGAACTGCCGCGGGGGCCCGAGCTCGGCGTCGGCGGACCGCCCTTCGAGTCGGTCGAGCTGCGGCTCGCGGAAGGCAGTGTGCTCGCCCTGGGCACCGATGGGCTGCTCGCCGCCGAGGGGCCCGCGGCCCGACGGGACGCCGCCGCCGACCGGGAACGGCTGCGCCAGGTACTCGAACGGCAGGGCCCCGGCCTGGACGACCGCTGCCGCGCCGTGGTCGACGCCCTGGTCCCCGCGCGCCCGCCGGACGACGTGGTGCTGCTGATGGCCCGCGCGCGCCGCCTGCCGGCGGACCGGACGGTGTCCTGGGAGCTGCCCGGCGACCCGGCCTCCGTCGCCGAGGTCCGCAAGCGCACCTCGCGCCAACTGTGCGAATGGGGCCTCGACGACCTGACGTTCACGACCGAACTCGTCGTCAGCGAGCTCTTCACCAACGCGATCCGGCACGCGGACGGCCCCATCAGGCTGCGGCTGATCATGTCGAGGAGTCTGGTCTGCGAGGTGTGGGACGCCAGCCCCACGGCCCCGCACCTGCGCCATCCGAAGACGACCGACGAGGGAGGCCGCGGCCTCTTCCTGGTCTCCCGGTGCACGCAGCGCTGGGGGACCCGCTACACCCAGGACGGCAAGATCATCTGGACGGAACAGTCCCTGGCAGGACCGACGTTCTGAGTCATACTTTCCACCGCCCCGGTGCTGCCTAACGGACCGTCAAGTCATCTCTGCCGCATAGTGCGTCCGGAGGGCGAACCAGGACGGCCGCCCGCGCGCCCCGCGGTTCACCTCCTCGTGCCCGCACCCAACGAGGAGTGACGCCTCATGTCCGACCCTGTCTCCCGGCGGCCCGTGTCCCGGCGGTCCGTCCTGCGCCTGCTGGGCGGCGCGACCGCCGTGGCCCTCGCCGCGACCACCGGCAGTCCCGCGCCCGCCCGGGCGGCCGTACGGGAGCGGGCCGCCGGTCCCCGCGTCAAGGGCCTGCTCGCCCGGCTCACCCTGGACGAGAAGGTCTCCCTGCTGCACGGCGCCACCGACCCGAAGTCCCTCGGCCAGGCCGGCTACGTGCCCGGCGTGGCACGGCTCGGCATCCCGCCCCTGCGCCTCGCCGACGGCCCCGCCGGAGTCCGCGTCGAGCGGCGCGCCACCGCCCTGCCCGCGCCGGTCCTGCTCGCCTCGGCCTTCGACCCCGCCCTGGCCCGCCGCTACGGCCGGGTCATCGGCCACGAGGGCCGCGCGCTCGGCCAGGACGTGCTGCTCTCCCCGATGGTCAACCTCGTCCGCACCCCGTACGCGGGACGCAACTTCGAGACCTTCAGCGAGGACCCGCTGCTCTCCGCCGACCTCGTCGCCGAGGAGATCAAGGGCATCCAGGGCGAAGGACTCATCGCGACCGTCAAGCACTACGCGATGAACAACCAGGAGAAGGACCGCGAGACCGTCGACGTCCGGGTCGACGAGCAGACCCTCAACGAGGTCGAACTGCGCGGCTTCGAGGCCGCCGTCGGGGCCGGCGCCCGCGCGGCCATGGGCGCCTACAACAAGGTCAACGGCGTCTACGCCTGCGAGAACAAGGAACTCCTCACCGGGATCCTGCGGGAGCGCTGGGGCTTCGAGGGCTGGGTGATGACCGACTGGTACGCCGCCCACAGCACCGTCGCCTCGCTCACCGCGGGCCTCGACATGGAGATGCCGAACGGCAGATATTTCGGCGCCGCCCTGAAGAAGGCGGTCCGGGACGGCAGCGTCTCCGAGGAGTACGTCGACCGGTCCGTACGCCGCGTCCTGACCGCGATGGACGACTTCGGCCTCCTCGACGGCAGCGCCCCGCCCCGCCCGCGCCGGGACCCGGCGGCGGGCGCGGCCGTCGCCCTGGAGGTCGCCAAGGCGGGCGCCACCCTCCTGCACAACAAGAACGCCACTCTGCCCCTCACCGGTGAGGCCGCCCGCAGCGTCGCCGTCGTCGGCCCCACCGGCTCCCTCCCGTTCGTCAGCGGCGGCGGCAGCGCCCATGTGGTCCCCGACCACGCCGACAGCCCACTGGACGCCATCAGGTCCCGCGCGGGCAAGGGCGCCCGGGTCTCGTACGCACTGGGCGAGGACCTCTTCGGCAAACCCCTGCCGGAGAACGCGCTCTCGGCGGGCATCACCCCCGAGGCCCAGCGGATCGCCGCCGGGAAGACCTGGACGTACGACGGAACGCTCACCGTCGAGGACGCCGACGAGTGGACCTTCGTCATCCACTACTCCGGTACGCGGCCCAGGGTGCTCCTGGACGGAACGGAACTCTTCCCCGTCGTGGCCGGGCTCGCCGAGCAGTTCGCCGGCGGACTGGTGTCGGCCGCCCCCGACGGCCTGGCGGTACGGCGCAGGACCGTCGATCTCACCCCGGGCGGGCACCGGATCGAGATCACCGCGAAGGGCGGGGACGCGGGGCAGACGTTCAGGCTGCGGCGCGTCACCGGCGCGACCCGCGCCCAGGACGTGGCCGAGGCGGTGCGGACCGCGTCCGCCGCGCACAGCGTCGTCCTCTTCGCCTACGAGGACGCCACCGAGAACCAGGACCGCACGACCCTCGCGCTCCCCGGCCACCAGCCGCGCCTGATCGAGGCGGTGACCGCGGCGAACCCGCGCACCACCGTCGTCCTCAACACCTCCTCCTCGACCGCGATGCCCTGGCTGGAGCGCACCGCCGCCGTGCTGCAGATGTACTACCCGGGCCAGGAGGGCGCGGCGGCCACCGCCGCCGTCCTGTTCGGCGACTGCGACCCCGGCGGACGCCTCACCCAGTCCTTTCCGGCCGACGACGAGAGCCACCCGGTCGCCGGCGAACCACGCCGCTACCCGGGTGTGAGCGGCGTCGAGGAGTACTCCGAGGGCATCCACGCCGGCTACCGCTGGTACGACGCCAAGGGCGTACGGCCGCTGTTCCCGTTCGGACACGGACTCTCGTACACCTCCTTCGCCTACGAGGACCTCGCGGTGGAACGGACCGGGGACGGGCTGGACGTCGCCTTCACCGTGCGGAACACGGGGCGGCGGGACGGCATCGACATCCCGCAGGTCTACGTGGGCCCCTCGCCGGACCTCCGCGTCGAACGGGCGGTACGCGTGCTGAGCGGCTACCGGCGGCTCGGGCTGAAGGCGGGGGAGTCCCGCAGGATCACCGTGCGCGTCGACGAACGCACGCTCTCCTCGTGGGACCCGCGCCGGCCCGGCTGGACGCTCGGCACCGGGCGGCGAACCGTATGGGTCGGGGCATCGTCGCGTGATCTGCGGCTCCGTACGGCGGTGGCCGTATGAGAGCCCGACGGGCCGTCGGGCGGGGGGCGTGAACCGGTAGGCTTCCCGGCGTGGGCGCGGGGGGCGCGCCCCCCCGGCCCCGCCCCGCCCCCGGGGGTAGGGGGGTAACGGCCGTTGAAGTCCAGGGAATGGTCTATAACCTGGCAGCGGTCACCAAAA
>NZ_JBIUVD010000011.1:80325-303015 GCF_044742785.1 Streptomyces sp. NPDC087844
CGTAGGGGGGGGGGGGGGGGGGGGGGGGGGGGGGGGGGGGGGGGGGGGGGGGGGGGGTGTGGGGGGGGGGGGGGGGGGGGGGGGGGGGGGGGGGTGTGGGGCGGGGGGGGGGGGGCGGGGCGGCCCCCCCCCCCCCCCCGGGCCCGGCCCGGACCGCGGTGATCGGGAGGAACCGGCGTTGCACGTCCAGGAATGGCTAGAGACCGTGCCTGCGGTCAGCATCTACGCGCTGGTGGGCCTGGTCATCGGCCTGGAGAGCCTGGGCATCCCGCTGCCGGGCGAGATCATCCTCGTCTCCTCGGCGCTGCTCGCCTCCCAGCACGGTGACATCGACCCCGTCATCCTCGGCGCCTGCGCGACCGCCGGCGCGATCATCGGTGACTCCATCGGCTACGCCATCGGCCGCAGGGGCGGGCGCCCGCTGCTTGCCTGGCTCGGCGCCAGATTCCCCAAGCACTTCGGCGAGGGCCATATCGCCACCGCCGAGCGGTCCTTCGAGAAGTGGGGCATGTGGGCCGTCTTCTTCGGCCGCTTCATCGCCCTGCTGCGCATCTTCGCGGGCCCGCTCGCGGGTGTGCTGCGCATGCCGTACTGGAAGTTCCTGATCGCCAACGTCCTCGGCGGAATCATCTGGGCGGGCGGCACCACGGCGGTCATCTACTACGTCGGAGTGGTGGCCGAATCCTGGCTCAAGCGCTTCTCCTGGCTCGGCCTGGTACTCGCCGTCCTCATCGGCGCCGCCTCCATGCTGATCATGAAGCGCAAGGCGAAGAGGATGACAGCGGAGGCCGACACCGCGACGCCTGCGGCGGAGCCGGTCCCCGCGACCGACTGACAGGGGCTCTTCAGGACGGTCCCAGCCCCGCCTTCTCAGGGGCGCGGGGAACTGCGCGCCCAGCCACGACGGACCCGCACGTGCCGAAGACCAGTCGGCTACCTTCGTGGCGCCTTTTCGGGGGCGCGGGGAACTGCGCATCCGGCCACGACGGACCCGCACCCGCCACAAACGCCCCCGGCCTACCCCTCGTGGGCGCCCCGGTGGGCTTTCGCCAACTCCACGTAGAACACCCCGTTGAGCGAAACCCCCTCCCGCTCCTCGGCGCTGAGTTCCCGCTTCACCTTGGCGGGCACACCCGCGACGAGAGACCCGGGCGGCACCCGCATCCCCTGCGGCACCAACGCCTGGGCGGCAACGAGCGACCCCGCCCCGATGACCGCCCCGTTGAGGATCGTCGCCCCCATCCCCACCAGGCAGTCGTCCTCGACAACCGCCCCGTGCACCACGGCGTTGTGCCCGATGGACACCCGCTCCCCGACGCTGATCGGAAAACCCGGGTCGACATGGAGCGTGCAGTTGTCCTGGACGTTGCTGTCGGCCCCGATCACGATCGGACCGCAGTCCGCGCGCAGCACCGCGCCGTACCAGACGCTCGCGCCCGGCCGCAGGGTGACGTCCCCGATGACCACGGACGTGGGCGCCACGAACGCCTCCGGGTCCAGCCGCGGCTCCTTGCCGCCGATCCCCATGACCAGCGCCTCGTGCGTCATCACTGTCTCCTCGTCGTCGGTACACCGGCACGGTAGGCGACGGGCCGCCGGCCCGGCCCTCCGGGGCCGTGTCACCCGCCCCGGGCGAGGCGCGGCGGCCCGACGGGGAAGAGGGTGAGTCGCCGACAGGTTTCCGGGGGCCGGGAGGGCACGGTCATGGTGTTCACGAGGTTCGCCCGGACAGTGACGGGCCGCGTCGCGGGCCCCGTCGGCCGACAGCTCGTGCGCGTGAACATCCTGGACATGGCGACCCGTCTCGCCGCGCAGGCCTTCCTGGCCGCGCTGCCGATGCTCTTCGCCATCGCGTCCCTCACCCCGCCCGCGGTCCGCCGGGAACTGGTGGAGACGCTGCGCGGCCAGTTGGGCACCGAGGGACCGGTCCTGGCCCAGGTCGACACGGTCCACACCGGCGCCGCCGAGTCGCTGGAGACCTGGGGCGCGATCGGGGTGCTGGTGGCGCTCCTGTCCGCGACCGCCTTCAGCCGGGCGCTGCAAAGGCTGTGCGAGCGCTCCTGGCACCTGCCACGCTCCGGACTGCGGACCGTGGTGTGGCGCTGGGGCGTATGGCTCCTCGTCTGGGTCACCGTCCTGGTGTCCCAGGGGGCGCTGCGCGACGGGTTCGGCGCCGGGGCCGCGCTGGGGTTCCCCCTGCAGCTCGCCTCCGCGGTCCTCATGTGGTGGTGGACGCAGCAGCTGCTGCTGGCCGGGCGGGTGGCGTGGCTGCCGCTGCTGCCGGGCGCCCTGCTCACCGGGACCGGGGTCGTCCTGTACTCCGCCGTGTCCGGGCTCCGGCTGCCGCGTGCACTGGAACTGAGCGTCGAGCGGTACGGGCCGCTCGGCTCCGTCTTCACGGTGCTGTCCTGGCTCATCCTCTTCTTCGCGGTCGTCGCCGGCGGGTTCGCCGTCGGGTACGTACTCGCCCACGACGCTCTCCTCGGACCCCGGCTGGGACTGACCGAACCACCCCGTGCCGGGCCGCCCCAAGCCGAAGCACCCCAAGCCGAAACCCGTGCCGAAACCCGTGCCGGATCGCCTGCCAAGGGTGATGCGCCCCCGGGGACCACGAACGATCATGACGCCATGGAACCCACTACACGGGGGCAGCGGTGGTCGGCGCGCGGAGCGCTGGCCGCGGCCGCGGCGGCGGTACTGGTGCTGGGCGTGTTCGCGGGACTGCGGACCTTCGCCCTGCTGGGTGTGGGACTGGCCGGTCTCGCGGTCACGGCGGCGGCACTCTGGTGGGTGCTCACGCGACGGAGCGTGTGGCGTCTGCTCGCCGCCGTACTGGCCGTCGCCGCGCCCGTGTGGATCGTCGTCGCGTACACCCGGGCACAGCTGGCATGGGTCGTCGTCGTGGCCGGGGCGCTGCTGATGGTCGCGGTCGGCGCGGGCCGCAGAGCCCTCGTCCGCGCCGACGGGCCGGCCCGGACGCCGGAGCACCCCGCCCCGCGGGTGCGGCACCCCGTCCTGATCAT
Organism: Streptomyces sp. NPDC087844; assembly: GCF_044742785.1. NCBI lineage: Bacteria > Bacillati > Actinomycetota > Actinomycetes > Kitasatosporales > Streptomycetaceae > Streptomyces > Streptomyces sp. NPDC087844. The sequence goes on from NZ_JBIUVD010000011.1 coordinate 83,349, forward strand.
GAATCCGCGCTCGGGCGGCGGCAAGGTGGAGCGGTTCGGGCTGCGGGAGAAGGCCGAGGCACTGGGCGCGCGGGTCCTCCTCCTGGAAGGGCCCGGCGAGACCGACGTCGCCGAACTGGCGCGCGAGGCCGCGGCCGAGGGGGCCGATCTGCTCGGTGTCGCGGGCGGGGACGGCACCCAGGCACTGGTGGCCGATGTCGCCGCGTCGCTCGGCCTCCCCTTCCTCGTGGTGCCGGCCGGCACCCGCAACCACTTCGCCCTCGACCTGGGGCTCGACCGCGAAGATCCGGCGAAGGCGCTCGACGCCCTGACCGACGGGGTGCTCCTCCGCGTCGACCTGGGCCGCGCGGCCGGCCACCCCTTCGTCAACAACGTGTCGTTCGGGGCGTACGCCGAGGTGGTGCAGAGCCCTGCCTACCGCGACGGCAAGACCCGTACGACCCTGGAACTCCTCCCCGACCTGCTCGTGGGCCATCGCGGCGCGCGTCTTGCCGCCCGGGCCGGTGAGGTGGACTTCGAGGCACCGCAGGCGCTGCTGGTGAGCAACAACCCCTACGGCACGGGCGACATCGCCGGACTCGGCCGCCGGGCCCGGCTGGACGGTGGCGAGTTGGGGGTCGTCGGGGTCGACGTGGCCAGTGCGGCCCAGGCCGCCGGACTCCTGCGCGGACGCCGTGCCACCGGTCTGACCCGGGTCACGGCGCGGGAGGTGGTCGTCGACGCCGACCAGGAGCGGATCCGGGTCGGTGTCGACGGCGAGGCGCTGAACCTGAGCGTCCCCGTGCGCTGCGAGACGCGGCCGGGTGCGCTGAGCGTCCTGGTGCCGCGCGAGCGTCCGCGGATGCGCTCGGCGCTGCCGGGGCTCGACTGGCTCCGTATCGTCCGGCTGGCTCTGCCGTCGGCCCGCGGTCGCGCACGCTCGACGGGGGCACGGCCGACGGAGCCCGGCGGATCAACCGGATAACCGGACGGATCCGGGCCGCCTCGGCGCAGGACACCGGACGTCGCGCTGCGCGCCTTCCACGAGAGGGTGCTCACCGCCGTCCACCGGAGCGGGCCGCCTCCTGACGGTGGTCAACCTCTCCGGACACCGCGCCCAGGTGAGGACAGGGCCGCCGTGGCCCGAACCAGGCCCCTAGGACCGGACGTCTCCGGTCTGCCCGACGCCACCCGGTACACGCGCTCCGGTCCCGGACTGACCGGTCCCGGACCGACCGGTCCCGAACGTGGACCGGTCCCGGACTCTTCGTCGACCTGGACGCCCAGGACACGCACGTCTTCGCGGTCGGCCCGGCCGGCGAAGCGGGCGCTCAGTCCTGAGACGGCGGTCGGTCCGTCGCAGCCCACTGTGCGCCGGTCTTCTCCTGATAGGCGGCGACGGCGGCCTCGATGGTGGGGAAGAAGTGCCGCGGATCGATGGTGCGCGTCAGTTCGTACTGCTCGATCTTGCGCCGCACCGGATCCTTGAGCTCGGCGAACACCAGGCTGATGCCCCGCTCGTTGAGCGCCTCGTCCAACTCCTCCAGCTCGTCGGCGGCCGTGGTGTCCACGTCGGTCACCGGCTCGGCCGCGATCAGCACCCAGACGGGCTGTGGTTCGCCGAGGGCCAGCCGCGTCACCTCGTTGCGGAAGGCCTTGGCGTTGGCGAAGAACAGGGGGCCGTCAAAGCGGTGGATCACCAGTCCGGGCAGGTGCTCGGCCTCCGGGTACGAGCGGACGTCGTGGTAGCCCTCAAGCCCCGGCACCCGCCCGAGGACGGTGTTGTACGGCCACCAGGCCCGCCGGAAGACATTGAGGATGGACAGACCGACGGCGACCGCGATCCCGGGCAGCACGCCGAGCAGGGCCACGCCCAGGAAGGCCGCGATCGTCAGCAGGAACTCCGTCCTGCGCTGGCGCCACAGCCGTACCGTCCCCGGGAGGTCCGCCAGGGACACCGACGCCGTGATCACCACCGCGGCCAGCGCGGGCTGGGGCAGGTTGCGGAACAGCCCGGGAAGCAGCACCAGCATGAGGACGATCAGGCCGGCTCCGACGACCCCGGTGAGCTGACTCCGGGCGCCCGCCCGTTCGGCCACAGCCGTGCGCGACCCGCTCGTGCTGACAGGGAAGCCCTGGAACAGTCCGGCCGCCACGTTCGCCGCGCCGATCGCGGTCATCTCCTCGTTGCCGCGGATCTCCTGGCCCGTGCGGGTGGCGAACGCCGAGGCGTTGGAGATGGTGTCGGCGAGCGAGACGAGCGCGATACCCAGGGCGCCGACGAAGAGCGGGCCGACGTCGTCCCAGCGGATGCCGGGCCAGGTCAGCGGCGGGAAACCCCGGGGCAGCTCACCGACCAGGCCGACGCCGCGTCCGCCCAGATCGAAGAGCGAGGTCGCGGCGATCGCCAGCAGCACCATGACGAGGACCGCCGGCACCTTCGGCAGCCACCGCTGCAGGACCAGGATCAGGACGATCCCCGTACCGCCCACCGCCACGGCGGCCGGGATCGCCCTCCCGTCCGCCAGCCCCTGGAAGAAGTCACCGACCTCGCCGATCAGCCCGTCGGCGTCCGTCTTGAAGCCGAACAGCTTCGGCAGTTGCCCGATCAGGATGGTGAGCGCCAGGCCGTTCATGTAGCCGATCATCGTGGGCTTGGAGATGAGGTCGGCGATGAATCCGAGCTTGGCCACCCCCGCCAGGATCGTGATCGCCCCGACCATGAGCGCGAGCATCGACGCGAGCGCCACGGCACGCCGGCTGTCCCCTCCCGCGACGATCAGGGGCAGGACCGTGGCGGCGATCATCGGGCCCAGTGAGGAGTCCGGGCCGAGCACCAGGATGCGTGACGGACCGAAGACCGCGTAGGCGAGCAGGCAGAGAACCGACGTGTAGAGGCCGGTGATCGCCGGCAGCCCGGCCAGCTCGGCGTACGCCATGCCCTGCGGCACGAGCAGCGTGGTCAGGACGACGCCCGCGACGACGTCCTTGACCAGCCATTCCCGCCGGTAGGCCAGGAGCGTACGCAGGCCGGGCGGGACGCTCGAAGCGCTCTTCCTGTCACCTGGCATCGCTGCCCTCCGCCCGTTGCGCTCATCGACATCTACTCCGTGGCGCACGAACCGGTCGTCACCTCGCAAGGGTGATGACGGGCGGTCGGCCGCCACGGACGATATCCGCATCCGAGTGTCGGGAGCCGACATGGCCATGCCACCGAAACCCCCTGAAACGGGGTCCTCGGGACAGACGGCGCGTACCGCGCGACGCGTTCTGGCCCCGCTCGCCCTCGCCCAGTTCATCTGCAGTTACGCCGGCTCCAACATGAACGTCATGATCAACGACATCAGCGAGGACCTGGACACCTCCGTCCAGGGCGTGCAGACCGTCATCACGGTCTTCCTGCTGACCATGGCGGCGCTGATGATCCCGGGTGGCAAGCTGACCGACCGCTACGGCCGCAAGCGCTGTTTCCTCGCCGGCCTCACCGTCTACGGCGTGGGAGCCGTGCTCAGCGCGCTCGCTCCGGGCCTGGGCGTCCTCGCCCTCGGCTACTCGATCCTCCAGGGAATCGGCACGGCCCTGCTCATCCCGCCCGTCTACATCCTCACCACGCTCCTGTTCACCGACGTGGCCTCCCGGGCCCGCGCGTTCGGAACCGTCATGGCGCTGGGCGGCATCGGCGCCGCCGCGGGACCGCTGATCGGTGGGCTCATCACCTCGGCGATCGGCTGGCGGGCCGCCTTCGTCTTCCAGGCGGCGGTGGTCGCGCTGATCATCGTGCTGAGCCGCCATGTGAGGGACCCGCTGCCACCGGAGCCGGACCGCCGCTTCGACACCGGCGGAGCGGTCCTGTCCGCGGTCGGCCTCGTGCTCGTCGTCATGGGCATCCTGGCCGCCGACGAGAACGGCTGGCTGATGGCGGGCCTGCTGGTGCTCGGTGTACTGGTCCTGGTGTGGCTCTTCCGCTGGTTGCGCGCGAAGGAGCGCTCCGGCCGGGAACCGCTGTTCTCGACGAGCCTGTTCAACGACCGCACGTCCAACCTCGGGCTCATCACCCAGCACGCCCAGTGGCTGATGCTGATGGGGGTGTCGTTCGTGGTGGCCGCGTACCTCCAGGTCGTGCGCGGTTACGACGCGATACGCACCGGTGTCATCTTCACGGCGGCCACCCTCGGCCTGCTCACGGCGTCGCTCGCCGCCGCGCGCCTGGTGAAGCGATGGCCGCAGCGGACGCTCATCATCGTGGGATTCGGCGTCACGGTCTGCGGGATCGGGCTGCTCATCGCGTTGGCCGCGGGCTCGCCGAGCGTCTGGGCCTTCACGCCCGGACTGCTCCTCATCGGCCTGGGACTCGGTGTGATGCTCACCCCGTCGGTCAACGTCGTTCAGTCGAGCTTCGGCGAGAAGCGGCAGGGCGAGATCTCGGGGCTGTCCCGCAGTGTGTCGAACCTCGGCTCGTCGCTCGGCACGGCGATCGCCGGCACGATCCTCGTCGCCGACCCCGCGGCGGGGCCGTACGCCGTGGCCCTGGGCGTACTGGCCTTCGTGGGCCTGGTAGGGCTCGGCGCGGCGACCCTGTTGCCCCGGCAGCAGGCCGACCCGTGACGACGCGCAACGGCCTCCCGCGCCCCGTCAGCGCACTCCGACAGGACGCGGGCACATCATCCGTCGCGGGTGAACCTCAGGTCGGTGGCGGTGGGGCGAAGATCACAGGTGCACGGGCTCTTGGGCGGCCGTGACGCTGAGTACGGTGAGCGGGTGCCCAAGAGCAAGAACACGTTCTCGTCCCGGCGGAGCCGCCTCGTCCAGCGGGCCGTCCACGCGGGCTGGGCCTGGGTGCAGCGGACCGGCGCGGTGACGGCCGAGCGGCCGGGACGGCTGCGCTTCGGTGCGATGGGGACGGGCACCAGGCTGGCCTTCCCGCAGGGCACGGTGTTCGGGGAGCCGTGGATCCACCTCGGCGACCACTGCGTCATCGGCGAACAGGTCACGCTGACCGCCGGGCTGATGCCCGACCTCGACCTCGGCGCCGAGCCCATACTGCGCGTCGGCAACGGCGTCGTCCTCGGACGCGGCAGCCATGTCATCGCCGACACGACGGTCACGATCGGCAGCGACTGCTACGTCGGGCCCTATGTGTACGTGACGTCCACGAACCACTCGTACGACGATCCGCAGGTGCCCATCGGCAAGCAGTGGCCGCGGATGGAGCCGGTGGAGATCGGCCCCGGCTGCTGGATCGGCACGGGCGCGGTGATCCTGCCGGGGGCGCGGATCGGACGGAACGTCGTGGTGGCGGCCGGCGCGGTGGTACGCGGGGTGGTCCCCGACCACGCGGTGGTGGCCGGAGCACCGGCCCGCGTAGTGCGCCGCTGGACCCCGGCCGACGGCTGGCAACCACCACTGCGCACACCGGCTCCGGTCCCGATCCCCGACAACGTCACTCCGGAACAACTGCTCGCCCTGTCCGAACTGGACGCGGAGAGCATCGCGGCGCTGAGAGCCACAGAAGACGCCCACGACAGCGCCCCGTAGGGGCGCGGGGAACGGCGCGCCCGGCCGCGGCGCACCCGCAGCCGACGCGCCGGCCGGTCGACGCGCCGGCGCAGGCGGGCCCCGGCCCGGCGGGCGGCCTCACCCCGTGGCGAGCAGCACGGTGCCGACCAGTGCGATCCCCGCCCCCACGGCCTGGACGCCGCGCAACCGCTCCCGCAGGAACCCGCGTGCCGCCAGCGCCGTGACCACCGGGTACAGCGAGGCGAGGACCGCGGCCACAGCCACCGGCCCCCGCTGAGCGGCCAGCGCGTACGTGCCGTTGGCGGCCACGTCGGCGAGCCCCACGAACGCGAAGGCCGGCAGTGACCGCAGGGCGACCCTCGGCGCAGCCGCGCCGCCCCGCCGGACGGAGACGTACAGCGCCGTGCCACCGGCGACGACGTTGGTGACGCGTTGGACGAACAGCGCCAGGAAGAGCCCGGTGAGCGTCGACGACGCCTCGGCGATCAGCGTCATCACCGCCCCGAAGCCGAACGCCGCGAGCAACGTGAGCAGCACGGCCCGCCGCTGCACGGGCGCACCCCTGAACTGCGGACCCCCCGCCAGTACGACTCCCGCGACGGCGACCGCGATGCCCACGCACTGCATCGGCCCGGGACGCTCCCCGAGGGCGAGCCCGACCCCCACGGGCACCGCGACCCCGATCGAGCCGAGCGGTGAGACGACCCCCATCGGGCCGAGCGCGAGGGCCTTGTAGAAGGCCAGCATCGCGACGGGCCCGACCAGGCCCGCCGCCACCGCGAACCACAGCCGCGGGCCCGTCTCGTTCCAAGCAGCCGTCACCAGGACGACCGCGCCCAGCACCACCGCGGCGATCGACTGCGAGACGACCACCACCGTCAGTGCGGGAGTACGCCGTGCCAGCAGGCCGCCGCCGAAGTCGGCCAGCCCCCATAGGAAGCTGGTGGCCAGGGCGAACAGTGCAGTCATCACGTACCTCGCGGTCTCGCGCTCCGGTCTCGCAGTACAGTTCGGTGAACAACCCGGTGCACCTCACCGTAGTGCAGCTCATTGGACTCTGTCATCCAGAATATTGGACGGAATGTGTCGGACCTCGGCCTCCTGACCCAGTCACTGGCGCGCAACGTCAAGCGCTGGCGCACCGAGCGCGGCTTCACCCTCGACGCCCTCGCCGCCCGCGCCGGGGTCAGTCGCGGCATGCTCATCCAGATCGAGCAGGCCCGCACCAACCCCAGCCTGGGCACCGTCGTCAAGATCGGCGACGCGCTCGGCATCAGCATCACCACCCTGCTCGACTACGAGCAGGGTCCCAAGGTCCGGATCGTCCCGGCGGAACAGGCCGTACGGCTCTGGCACACGGACGCCGGCAGCTACAACCGGCTCCTCGCGGGCACCGAGGCCCCCGGCCCCCTGGAGATGTGGGACTGGCGGCTGATGCCGGGTGAGGGCAGCCCCTCGGACCCGCACCCCACGGGCACGGTCGAACTCATCCATGTCACGAAGGGCGAACTGGCGCTCACCGTGGACGGCGCGGAGTACCGCGTCCCGGCCGGTTCGAGCGCCTCCTTCGAGGCCAATACCCCCCACACGTACGCCAACGCGGGCGACGTGCTCGTGGAGATGGTCATGGCCGTGTCGGTCCCCGGCGTGCACTGAGGGCCGTGCGGATGCCCGCCGAACAGAGTGGCCGAGACCCCGGGCGGGAGCCTTCGTCGACGTGAACGGTGTGGTCCGGCGCCAACTCGGCGCACGCAAGGCGTCGTTCGCGTCGATGAACATGGCGACCGGCGAGACCGGCATGGAGTACGGCGGCATCACGCCGCTCGGACTGCCCGCCCACTGGCCGGTGTTGGTGGACTCGGCCGTCGTCGATCTGCCGTACGTACTGGTGGGCGGCGGCCGGCGGCGCGGAGAGCTGATCGTGCCCGGCAAGGCCTTCGCGGAGCTGCCGAGCGCCGTGGTGCTGGAGGGACTCGGGGGCGCCTGACCGCTCAGGCGGGCCCCGTCGCGTGGTGGGCCAGCGCCAGATGAGGGTCCGACTCGCCCGGCGCGGGTGACGGGTCGGCGTGCACCAGGGCCGCGGTGAGGCCCGGTACGGCGTGCAGCAGGGCGTGTTCGACCGCGACCACGACCTGGTGGGCCGCGCGGACGCTCGCCTCCCCGTCGACGACCACGGCCACCTCGGCGCGCAGCCGGTGGCCGATCCAGCGCAGCCGCAGCTCGCCGACCCCATGTACACCCGGTACTTCCCCCAGGGCCCGTTCGGCCGAGTCGAGCAGGGCCGGGTCGACCGCGTCCATGACCCGGCGGAACACCTCGCGCGCGGCGTCGCGCAGCACCAGCAGCAGGGCCGCCGTGATCGCCAGACCGACCACCGGGTCGGCGAGTTGCCAGCCGATCGCCGCGCCGCCCGCGCCCAGCAGCACGGCGAGCGAGGTGAAGCCGTCCGTCCGCGCGTGGAGCCCGTCCGCGACCAGCGCCGCCGAGCCGATCTCGCGGCCGACGCGGATGCGGTAGCGGGCCACCCACTCGTTGCCCACGCACCCGATGACGGCCGCCGCGGCGACCACCGGCAGGTGCTCGACGGGGCGTGGATCGAGCAGCCGGTCGATCGCCGTCCACCCCGCGAAGACCGCGGAGGCGGCGATCGTCAGCACGATCACGAGTCCCGCCACGTCCTCGGCCCGGCCGTATCCGTAGGTGAACCTGCGGTTGGCCGTCCGCCGGCCCAGCACGAAGGCGATGCCGAGCGGTACGGCGGTGAGCGCGTCCGCCGCGTTGTGCACGGTGTCGCCGAGCAGCGCCACCGAGCCGGAGAGGGCGACGACGACCGCCTGGGCCGCGGCGGTCGCGCCGAGGACGGCCAGCGAGATCCAGAGCGTACGGATACCGCGGGCCGAGGACTCCAGGGCGGAGTCGACCTTGTCGGCGGTCGCGTGCGAGTGAGGGGTGAGGAGGTGGGTCAGCCGGTGCCGGAGGCGGCGCCCGGGCCGGGACGGGCCGCCTGAGTCGTGCCCGTGCCCGTGCTGGTGACTGGGCCCGTGCCTGTGCCCATGTTCATGTCCGTGTGCCCGCTCGTGCCCGTAGTCGTGCTCGGTGCTCACGTGGTCCCCTTCCCGGCAGGTCCCTGAACGAGGTGGACTCGTCCGCCCCGCCGAGCCATTATGTGCGTATGAGCGCACGCATGCACCTATCACCTGCGCACGATGAGCATCCGCGCACGCCGGGCGAGGAGCAGTTCGCCCTCGCCGCCGAACTCTTCGCCCTCCTGGGGGATCGCACCCGTCTCGTCCTGCTGCACGCCCTGGCCGAGGACGAGGCGGACGTCACGACCCTCACGGAGCGGTGCGGGGCCGCCCGTCCGGCGGTCAGCCAGCACCTGGCGAGGCTGCGGCTCGCGGGTCTCGTCAACACACGCAAGGAGGGCCGCCGGGTGATCTATTCGCTGCGGGACGGGCATCTGCGGCGGGTCGTCGACGAGGCGCTGAATCTGGCCGATCACCGGCTGAGCGACAGGCCGGCGCACGATTGAGCGGCCCCGGGCGCCGGTTTGTTTCGGGTGTGAGCGCCGGGTACTCGGGCCGTGGGACCCAGCCCGCCTCCGGGCGAAGGAGGCGTGGGCGGGGGATGCTGAGGAGGACGGCACCACGGCCCGCCAGTGCTTTCGATGCTGTCGGGTGCCGCCCACGCCCCTCGGTACGACTCAGGAACGGTACTGCCATGAACAGCGACGCAAGAGTCCGCAACGACGTCGTCTCCAGCCACTCGGTCGCGGGAGCGCCGTGCTGGGTCAGCCTGACGGCGCGCGACCAGCAGGCCGCCGAGGACTTCTACCAGGCGGTGCTGGGGTGGCGATTCCGGACTACCGCGCTGATGGACCGGTTCCGGATCGCCTACGCGGACGGGGTGCCGGTCGCGGGCATCGCCGCCGTGGCCACGATGTGGCAGATGGCCGTCGCGTGGACCCCGTACTTCGCCGTGGACAGCGCCGACGAGGCGGTGGCCCGGGGCCAGGAGCGCGGCGGTACGGCGGCGGTCGGGCCCATCGGCTTCCCACCGGGCCGGGCGGCCCTGCTGGCGGACCGCGACGGGGCCGTCTTCGGCATCTGGGAGGGCCAGCTCATCGTCGGCTGGGACACCTGGCGCCGGGCCGCCCCCGCCTTCTTGCGACTGCACACACGCAACGCCTTCGACGCCGCGATGTTCTACGGCGAGGTGCTGGAGTGGGCGACCTCGCGGCCCGGCTGCTGCGAGGTGCACTACGACGGGGACGAGGTGGTCCTGCGGAGCGACGGCGACGTGGTGGCCCGTATTCACTCCGGCGCGGTGGAGGCCGCGCCCGATCCCACGATCCGGCCCCACTGGCAGGTCCATTTCGCGGTCACGGACGTCGAGGCCTGCGTCCGTGCCGCGCTGGATCACGGCGGTACGGTCCGGGACGGCGCGACCACCACGGAGGCGGTGCTGCGGGATCCCGACGGGGCGCAGTTCACGGTGACGTCGAAGCCTCAGGTGTGAGGCCGCGGCCGGGTGGCCGCGGTTGTGGGGTGCGCCACCAGAATGGTTCCCTCCGGCGCAAAAGCGTCCAATCGTGACCGGAAGTGACTGATACAGAAGCCCGTTGGCTGCAATTGCACGAAACCCCTTGCTGTCGCCCTGTTGTGGCACGTACATCTGTCCCCGCAACAGTTGTATTCCGGGGGGATGTTGGCATATGCAAGGTACGGTCGACGGATTCAGTTATGGAACGGTCACACCGCTCACGGCCTATGTCATGGCCTGTCTGGGAGCCGCTCTGGGGCTGCGCTGCATCACCCGGTCCCTGCGCAACGACCGGTCGTGGAAACCGGGCTGGCTCGCGCTGGGGGCGGCGTCGATCGGCTGCGGCATCTGGACGATGCACTTCATCGCCATGATCGGATTCCAGGTCGAGGAAAGCCGTATCCGCTACGACGTCAACCTGACGATTCTCAGCCTCGCGGTGGCGATCGCCGTGGTCGGTCTCGGCGTCCTCGCCGTCGGCTATCGCGGTGCGAACACGACGACCCTGCTGATCGCGGGCACGTTCACCGGCGTCGGGGTCGCGGCCATGCACTACATAGGCATGGCCGCCATTCGTGTGAACGGGGACCTGCGGTACGAGGCCCGTACCGTCGCGCTCTCCGTCCTGATCGCCGTCGTCGCCGCGACCGCCGCGCTCTGGGCGGCGGTCGCGATCCGCGGCTTCCTGACCAGCCTGGCGGCGAGCCTGGTCATGGGCGTCGCGGTGACCGGGATGCACTACACGGGGATGGCGGCCGTCAGTGTGCACCTGCACGGCGCGGCCGGCACACCGGATGCGGGCGACTCGGCCCACTCGCTCCTGCTGCCGATGCTCATCGGCCCGGTCCTCTTCCTGGCGCTCGCGGGAGTCGTGGTGATGTTCGACCCGATGCTCGTGCTCGGGGACGGCGACTGGAACCGGACCGCGTCCCGCCGCCGGACGCCCGCCCCGCGCACGGAACCGCCCGCCTGGTCCGGCTCGGCGTTCGAGGCCCCGCCCAGGACGGACCGGCGCGCGTACGAGCCCGGGGAGCCGGGCCGGCGCAACGGCTGAACAGGGTGGCTGTCCCGGTGTCGCCTGGACGGCCCAAGCGGGTCGGCCGCGCCGGGTCAGCCCAGGCGGGGGATCTCGATCGCCGGGCAGCGGTCCATGACCATGTCGAGGCCGGCCGCGCGGGTGCGCTCGTACGCGGCCTCGTCGATCACGCCGAGCTGGAACCAGACGGCCTTGGCGCCGATGGAGACCGCCTCGTCGGCGACGGGGCCGGCCAGGTCGCTGTTGACGAACACATCGACCACGTCGACCTCGAAGGGGATGTCCGCCAAGGAGGCGTATCCCTTCTCCCCGTGGACCGTCTCGGCCTTCGGGTGGACGGGGATCACGCGCTTGCCGTAGCGCTGGAGCACGTTCGCCACGCCGTAGGCGGCACGCCGCTCGTTGGACGACAGGCCCACGACGGCCCAGGTGTCGCCGCTCTCGGTGAGGATCTTGCGGATCGTTGCCGGGTCGCCGTGCACGGGGGGCCTCCTGCGGGTGGGTGTGTGCCTGCTGCGGCGGACAACAGCGGGCGCGGCCCGGGGATTCCCGAGGTCGCGCGGACGGCCGGAGCGGTGACCCTTGGCGCACCCCGCGCAGGAGGTCGGGGCTGCGGGGGCCATGGGCGGGTGCGGCCCGGTCAGGCCGCTCGCGCGGTTCCCCGCGCCCCTGAAAAGCCGGCGGTTCCCGCGAGCCTGGGACCAGAAGCCGGCAGTTGACCTGAGTGTGGTCACCAGTAGCTCCACGCTGTGGTCCTGGGCGTTGACGGGCGGCGGGAGCCGGGGCCTCCGCCGCACTGCCGCGTGGCTGCGAAAGGTGCCGTGATAGCTTGCCGAAGCCAGTCGAACCCATGTACGTGGGTCAGGGAATCCGGTGGAAATCCGGAGCTGACGCGCAGCGGTGAGGGTGACGGGCGGGGCATCGGCCACTGGATCGGATCAACGGTCCGGGAAGGCGCCTCGTCCGGGTGAACCCGAGTCCGAAGACCTGCTGGCGGCCTCCGCGGTCCCGAGACGGCGGGGGAGCACCGTACGACCGGGCTCCGCGTTCGAGCCCTCGACGTCTGAGGAACTTCCGTGCCCATCGCACGCCCCGCCCGTCCTGCCGCCCTGCTCCTGTCCGGGATCGTCCTGCTGACCGGCTGCGGCGGCGCCGACCCGCCCGCCGACGGCAAGGCCCCCGCGGCGGCCGTCACCCTGGAGAACTGCGGCCGCACCGTCCGCGTGGAGTCCCCGCCGCGAAGGGCCGTCTCCCTCAACCAGGGCACCACCGAGATCCTGTTCTCGCTGGGCCTCGCCGACCGGATGGCCGGCACCGCCACCTGGACCGACCCGGTGATGAAGGGCCTGGAGAAGGCCGACGCGAAGGTCGAGCGGATCGCCGACAACAACCCCTCCTTCGAACGGGTCCTGGACGCCGACCCCGACTTCGTCGCCGCCTCGTTCGTGTCCACGCTCGGCAAGGGGGGCGTCGCCACCCGCGAGCAGTTCGAGAAGCTCGGCGTACCCGCGTACGTCTCGCCCTCCGACTGCGCGGGCAAGGACAACACCGGCGACGGCGACGGCGCCCGCGAGCAGCCCCTCGGCATCGACGCCGTCTACGGCGAGATACGTGACCTGGCCGAGGTGTTCGGCGTGCGGGAGCGGGGCGACAAGCTGGTCGCCGAGCTCCGGCAGCGCATGAAGAAGGCCACTTCGGGCATCGACGCCTCGGACGTCTCCCTCCTGTACTGGTTCGCCAACTCCGAGTCGCCCTACATGGCGGGCTGCTGCGGCGCCCCCGGCATCATCACGCGGGCGTTCGGCGCGAGGAACGTCTTCGACGACACCCACGAGGAATGGCCCCAGATCAACTGGGAGACGGTCGCCGACCGCGACCCCGACGTCCTCGTCATCGGCGATCTGACCCGCAAGTCGCAGACCGCCGAGTCCGCGAAGAGGAAGATCGAGTTCCTGGAGTCCGACCCGGTCACCAAGAACATGACCGCCGTGAGGAAGAAGCGGTACGTCCTGCTCAGCGGGCAGGCCATGAACCCGACCATCCGTACCGTCGAGGGCGTCGAACAAGTGGCCGCCGCCCTTCGGGAGTTCGGGCTCACGGGGTGACCCGCCGGGTGACACGGCCGCGCGTGGGACTGCTCTGCGCGGCCGGCGCGGCACTGCTCGTCGCATCGATCGCCGTCGCCATCACCATCGGCCCGGCGGACATCCGCGTAGCCGACGTCTGGTCCGTGGTCGCGTCCCATCTCGGCTGGGGGAGTACGGAACTGAGCCCCATCCGGGACGGGATCGTCTGGCAGCTGCGACTGCCGCGCACCCTGCTGGCCGCCGTCTGCGGAGCCGGGCTCGCCGTGTGCGGCGCGGTGATGCAGTCCCTGCTGCGCAACCCGCTCGCCGACCCCTTCGTCCTCGGGGTGTCCTCCGGAGCGTCGACCGGCGCGGTCGTCGTGGTCGTCCTCGGCGCAGGCGGCGGCCTGGTGTCGGTCTCCGCGGGGGCGTTCCTCGGAGCGCTGCTCTCGTTCGGCCTCGTCCTGCTGCTCAGCCACACCCTCGGCGGGACGACGGACCGCGTGGTGCTCAGCGGTGTCGCCGCGATGCAGCTCTTCTCCGCGCTCACGTCCTTCGTGGTGATGACCGCCGCCGACGCCGAGACCACCCGCGGTGTGCTGTTCTGGCTGCTCGGCTCACTCGGCGGGGTCGGCTGGACCGACGTCCGGGTCTGCCTCGCGGTCCTGGTGGTCGCGCTCGTGGTCTGTCTGGCGTACGCGCGCACGCTCGACGCGTTCGCCTTCGGCCAGGACGCCGCCGCGACCCTCGGGGTGTCCGTGGCCCGCACCCGGCTGGTGCTGCTGTGCGTGACAGCGCTCCTGACGGCCGCGCTCGTCAGCTCGGCGGGGGCCATCGGCTTCGTCGGACTCGTCCTGCCGCACGCCGCCCGCGCGTTGGTGGGCTCCGGTCACGCCCGGCTGCTGCCGGTCGCCGCCCTCGCCGGGGCGGTGTTCCTGGTGTGGGTGGACACCCTGGCCCGTACCGCCCTCGACCCCCAGGAGGTGCCCGTGGGCGTGGTCACCTCACTCATCGGCGTACCGGTGTTCGTGCTGGTGCTGTACCGGACGCGAAGGACACGATGACGACTGGACGCGTGCAGACCACTCAGGGCGCCGAGAGCACCGAGAGCACCGAGAGCGCCGAGAGCGCCGAGAGCGCCGCGAGCAGCGAAGGGGCCGAGAAGGGTGCGGCCGTGCCGGATGTCGGCCTCCGGGCCCGGCGCGTCACCCGTACCGCCGACGGACGCGTCATCCTGGACGGCGTCAGCATCAGCCCCGCTCCCGGCACCACCGTCGGTCTCCTCGGCCCGAACGGCTCCGGCAAGTCCACCCTCCTGCGGCTGCTCTCCGGCGTCCTCGCCCCGGCCTCGGGCGTGGTCACCCTCGACGGCAGTCCGTTCGGCGCACTGGGCCGCCGCGACATCGCCCGCCGTATCGCGGTGGTCGAGCAGCAGTCCGACACACAGGTCGAGTTGAGCGTCCTGGACGTCGTACGCCTGGGCCGCACACCGCACCGCCGCGCCTGGACGCCCCCCTCACCGGCCGACGAGGAGGCCGTACGCGACGCCATGGCCCGCACCGGCCTCGCCGACCGCGCCCAGCAGTCCTGGCACACCCTCTCCGGCGGTGAGCGCCAACGCGTGCAGATCGCCCGTGCCCTCGCCCAGGAACCCCGCGAACTCCTCCTGGACGAACCGACCAACCACCTCGACATCCAGCACCAGCTCGACCTGCTGAACCTCGTCACCTCGCTGCCCCTCACCAGCGTCGTCGCCCTGCACGACCTCAACCTCGCGGCGATGTACTGCGACCGGCTCGTCGTCCTGCGCGAGGGACGCGTGGTGGCCGTCGGGACACCGGCCGAGGTGCTCACCGAGGAACTCATCGCCGAGGTGTACGGCGTACGGACCGCCGTCACCCGCGACGACACCGGCGGCTCCGGCGGCCGGCCGCACGTGCGTTTTCTGGGCACCGTGAGCCGCCCCGTGCCACGGGAACCCGCCCAAACGTTTCCGGAATGATGTCGGCATCCCTGCGCGTGGCCCCTCGCACGCCTACGCTCAGCCCGTGCTGCGTATCACCGACGCCCGAACAGGCGAACCCGTCACCGCCACCCCGGCCCGCCGGGGCCTGACCCGCGTCGAGGCGCGGGTGGAGCGCCCCGACGCCACCGGCCTGCGCGTGCTCCTGACCGCCGACGTCCTCGTACGGGCCCTGGAGATCGGCGGGACACCCGTGTGGACCGTGATGACCGGCACGGAGGAACGCGCGGAACTGCGGGCCCGGGCCAGGGCGCTCGGCATCCGGCCGTTCGAGGACGAACGGGACAACAGCGGCCCCGGCCTCGGCGAGGCCCAGGTACTGCGCGTGCGCGCCCGGACCGACGAGCCGGTCGACGAGTCGTCCGACGGCGTGACCACCGCCGACGAGGCGGCGGGCGGGCTGCGCGTCGAGGTCGCCCCGGCCGACATCGAGAGCGCGGTGGCGCGGGACGACGAGAGCGCCTCCGCCCTGCGCCTCGCTCTGCTCGCCCGCCCCCGGGGTGCGGAGCTGCGGCTCGGCGCGGCCGAACTCGCGGACGCCGAGAGCCAGTTGCAGCGCTGGCGGGGCGCCGTCGCCACCTGGGCCACCCGGCCCTCGGGGCCCATCCCCGATCCCGTACGGGACCAGTTGCGCGCCGCCTGGGAGGACGACCTCGACGTGCCCGCCGTCCTGGGCGTGCTGCGGAAGGTGGAGACGTCCGGCACCGTTCCGGACGGGGCCCGCTTCGAGACGTACGCCTACGCGGACCGGCTGCTCGGCCTTGAGCTGACCCGGGACATCGGCCGCGGGGCTCCGGCGTGATCGCGCGCGCCGGAGCGGGCCCGCTGCGCCGGCTGGTCGTGCTGCGGCACGCCAAGTCCGCCTGGCCCGACGACGTCCCGGACCACGAGCGGCCGCTCGCGTCGCGCGGGCGCCGGGACGCACCGGCCGCCGGACGCGTCCTCGCCGGCGCCGACTGCCTGCCGGACCTCGCGCTCTGTTCCACCGCCGTACGCGCCCGGGAGACCTGGGAACTGGCCGCCGCCCAGTGGGGCACACCCCCTCCGGTACGCCACGACGCACGGCTGTACGCGGCGGAGGTGCCCGAGTTGCTCGAAGCGGTGCGCGAGGCCCCGGCGGAGGCCGAGACCCTGCTGCTCGTCGGGCACAACCCCGGCCTGGAGGAACTGGTCCTCACCCTGGCGGGCGACAGCCTCGACGACGCGCTGGACGACGTCCGCACGAAGTTCCCCACCTCGGCGATCGCGGTCCTCACCTGGCACGGCACCGGCTGGGCGTCCCTGGCCCCCGGCACGGCACTGCTCACGGACATGATGGTGGCGCGCGGGAAGAAGGGGCACCACGGGCGGGGGCGATAGCCCGGTCTGCGCCCCTCGCCGGAGGCGCGTCCCTGAGTGCGGCGGCGTCATGGCGGGCGTAGGGGATTGCGCAGTTCCCCGCGCCCCCGAGGAGGGCTGGTCTGTGGGTGCGGCGCCGCTGCGGCGGGCGTACACGATTGCGCAGTTCCCCGCGCCCCTGAAAGGCGCGTCCCCGGGTGCGGCGCCGTGGTGGCGGGTGCGCCGGCCGGTGGTCGCACGCGTGTGCGTGGCGCGCATACGCTGGGTGGATGCAGGACGAGTACCGCACCGTGGCCCGCGCAGGGGTGCACGAGACCGAGATCAACCGCTCCCGCTTCCTCTGCGCACTGGCACCGGCGGCCACCGAGCGGGAGGCCCAGGCCTTCGTCGCGGCCGTCCGCAAGGAGCACGCGAACGCGTCGCACCACTGCTTCGCGTACGTCATCGGCGCGGACGCCGCCGTACAGAGGGCGAGCGACGACGGCGAACCGGGCGGCACCGCGGGCGTCCCGATGCTCCAGATGCTGCTGCGCCGCGACATGCGGTACGTCGTCGCCGTCGTCACCCGCTACTACGGAGGAGTCAAACTCGGCGCGGGCGGACTCATCCGGGCCTACGGCGGTGCGGTCGGAGAGGCACTGGACACCCTCGGCACCCTCACGCGCAGGCGGTTCCGCCTCGCGACCGTGACCGTCGACCACCAGCGGGCGGGCAAGGTGCAGAACGACCTGCGCTCCACCGGCCGCGAGGTGCGTGACGTGCGCTACGGGGAGGCCGTCACCATCGAGATCGGGCTGCCGGACGCCGAGGTGGAGGCCTTCCGGAGCCGGCTGGCCGACAGCACGGCGGGCACCGCCGGATTCGAACTGGGCGGAGAGGCGTACGGGGACGCATAAGCCGCACATCGGGCTGTTACGGGAGTAGCCGCCCGTGATGTCCGACCCGGCCGTTAGTCTCGGGGATCATGAGGCTCCTGCACACTTCCGACTGGCATCTGGGCCGGGCGTTCCACCGCGTGAACATGCTCGGGGCCCAGGCCGACTTCATCGGTCACCTCGTCGCGACCGTGCGCGAGCGCGCCGTGGACGCCGTGGTCGTGTCGGGGGACGTGTACGACCGGGCCGTGCCCCCGCTGGCCGCGGTCGAGCTCTTCGACGACGTGCTGCACCGCCTCGCCGACCTCGGCGTGCCCACGGTGATGATCTCCGGGAACCACGACTCCGCGCGCCGGCTCGGCGTCGGCGCCGGACTCATCGACCGCGCGGGCATCCACCTGCGGACCGAGCCCTCGGCCTGCGGCACACCCGTGCTGCTGCGGGACGCCTTCGGGGACGTGGCCTTCTACGGACTGCCGTATCTCGAACCGGCCCTGGTCCGGGACGAGTTCGGCGTGGAGAAAGCGGGCCACGAGAGTGTGCTCGCCGCCGCCATGGACCGGGTGCGCGCCGACCTCGCCACGCGCGCGCCGGGCACCCGTTCCGTCGTCCTCGCCCATGCCTTCGTCACGGGCGGCGAGGCCAGCGACAGCGAGCGGGACATCACCGTGGGCGGGGTCGCCGCCGTCCCCGCCGGGGTCTTCGACGGGGTCGACTACGTCGCGCTCGGCCATCTCCACGGCAGTCAGACGATCACCGCGCGCGTCCGTTACTCGGGCTCCCCGCTGCCGTACTCCTTCTCGGAGACCGACCACCGCAAGAGCATGTGGCTGGTCGAGCTGGGAGCCGACGGCTCGGTGGCGGCCGAGCGCCTCGACTGCCCCGTTCCGCGCGCGCTGGCCCGTGTCCGGGGAGAGCTGGAGGAGCTGCTTGCCGATCCGGAACTGACGCGCCACGAGGAGGCGTGGGTCGAGGCGACCCTCACCGACCCGGTGCGTCCCGCCGACCCCATGGCCCGGCTCACCGGGCGGTTCCCGCACACGCTCAGCCTCGTCTTCGATCCCGAGCGGGCACCCGACGACCCGGACCTCTCGTACGCCCGGCGGCTCGCGGGCCGCAGCGACCAGCAGATCGCGGAGGACTTCGTGGCCCATGTGCGCGGCGCCGGCCCCGACGAGCGCGAACAGGCCGTGCTCCAGGACGCGTTCGACACCGTCCGCGCCGACGACACGGTCCGCGAGGTCGCCCGGTGACCGCCGTGACCGCCGTGACCGCCGTGACCGCCGTGACCGCCGTGACCGTCGTTCCCGACCGGAACGGTCCGGTCCGCGCGTTCCGCACCGAGAGGACCCGATGAGGCTGCACCGGCTGCACATCACCGCCTTCGGGCCCTTCGGCGGTGCCCAGGAGGTCGATTTCGACGACCTGTCGACCGCCGGACTCTTCCTGCTGCACGGGCCGACCGGAGCGGGCAAGACCTCCGTCCTGGACGCCGTCTGCTTCGCGCTGTACGGCTCCGTACCGGGCGCCCGCCAGGGCGGTTCGCTGCGCAGCGACCACGCGCTCCCCGACATCCGTACCGAGGTCACGCTCGAACTCACCGTGTCCGGGCGGCGGTTGGAGATCACCCGGCAGCCTCCCTTCGCGCGTCCCAAGAAGCGCGGCACGGGCACCACCACGGAGAAGGCACAGAGCTGGCTGCGCGAGTACCACGCGCCCGCGGGCTCCTGGAAGGACCTCAGCCGCTCGCACCAGGAGATCGGCGAGGAGATCACCCAGCTCCTCGGGATGAGCCGCGAGCAGTTCTGCCAGGTCGTGCTGCTTCCCCAGGGCGACTTCGCGCGCTTCCTGCGGGCCGACGCCGAGGCCCGCGGCCGGCTCCTCGGCCGGCTCTTCGACACACAGCGCTTCGCCGCCGTCGAGCAGCGCCTGGCCGAGCGCAGGCGCACGGCCGAGACACAAGTACGCGCCGGGGACGCCGAGTTGCTCGCGGGCGCCCACCGGATGCAGCAGGCGGCCGGCGACCTCGTCGAACTGCCGCTGCCCGAGCTGGCGCCCGGTGACCCGGGGCTCGCCGAGGCCGTGCTGGAGTGGGCGGCGATCAACAGGAGCACGGCCCGCGAGTGGTTCACGATCGCCCACCGTGCGCAGGCGGCCACCGAGTCGGCGCAGGCCACCGCGGCCCGCGTACTGGAAGACGTACGTGAAGTGGCGCGGCTGCAGCGGCGGTTCGCCGAGGCCGGGGAGCGGGCCGCCCGGCTGGAGGAGCGCTCAGGGGCCCATCGGGACGACCGGACGCGCATGGAGCGGGCCCGCAAGGCCGAGGCGGTGGCGCCCGCGCTCGGGCTGCGGGAGGCGATCGAGGCCGAGCACCGGCGGGCGGCCGACGCCGAGGCACACGCGCGTGCACAGCTCTCCGAGGCCTTCTCCGGGGCCGGGGCCACGGGGCTCGCGACCGCCGCCCGCAGGGCCGCCGAAGAGCTGGGCGGACTGGAGTCGGCCCGCCGGGGCGAGCAGCGGCTCACGGAACTCGCCGCCGAACGCGCCAAGTTGGACCGTCAGGAGCGCGCCGACGAGGACGTGCTGCACGACGCCGAGCAGTGGCTCTCCGGCTGGGAGACGACCAGGGCCGGGCTCCAGACCCGTATCGAGACGGCCCAGGAGGCCGCCACCCGCGCCGAACAACTCGCCGTGCAGCGCGGGCCGGCCCAGGCGCGGCTCGGGGCGGCCCGGCTGCGCGACCAGCTCGCCGGGGACACCGACGAGGCCCAGGCGCGCGTGCTCGCCGCGCGCGAACAGGCGGTGGACGCGCGCGGCCACTGGCTGGAGCTCAAGGAACAGCGACTCAAGGGCATCGCCGCGGAGCTCGCCGCGGGCCTCGTGGACGGGCAGGCCTGCGCTGTCTGCGGGGCCACCGAGCACCCCGCTCCCGCCCGCAAGGTCGACGGACACATCGACCAGCGGGCCGAGGAGGCAGCGCTCGCCGCGTACCAGAGCGCCGACGAGCGGCGCACGGAGGAGGAGCGCCGCCTCGGAGTGGTGCGCGAGGCGCTGGCCGCCGCGACCGCGGAGGCGGGCGACACCCCCACCGGCCGACTCGCCGAGCAGGCCGAGGAGTTGGAGAAGCGGCACGCCGAGGCGCGGGACGCCGCCTCCGGGCTGCACCCGGCAGGAGAGGCGCTCCGGCAGGCCGGGCACGAGCACGAGCGACGGCTCGCCGCCCACCAGGAGGCCGCGGTGCGCGGGGCGTCACGGAGCGCGCGCCGGGACGCCCTCGCCCGTGAAACGGCCGCCCTGGAAGAGGAGTTGACGCAGGCCAGAGGTTCGGCAAGCAGTGTGGCCGAGCGGGCCGCGCAGCTGGAGCGGCAGGTTTCGACGCTCACCGAGGCCGCGGACGCCGCGCGCGTCGCGGCGGACACCGCACAGCGGCTCAAGGACGCCGACGCGCGACTCGCCGACGCGGCCTTCCGCGCCGGGTTCGACACGCCGCAGGCCGCCGCGGCGGCCCTCCTCGACGACGCGGCCCACCGCGACCTGCAACGACGGCTCGACTCCTGGCAGCAGGAGGAGGCGACGGTCCGCGCGGTGCTCGCGGAGGCCGAGACTGCCGCCGCCGCGGACCGGCCGCCCGCCGACGTCCGCACCGCCGAACAGACCACCGCCGTGGCCGTGCGACGGATGCGCGAAGCCGCCTCCGCGCGGGACGCGGCGGCCCGCCGCTGCACGGAGTTGGACCGGCTCTCCCACCGGGCCACCGCGTCCGTGCGCCGGCTGGGGCCGCTGCGCGAGGAGTACGACCGCGTGGCCCGCCTCGCGACACTCGCGGCCGGCACCTCCGCGGACAACGAACGCAGGATGCGCCTGGAGTCGTACGTCCTCGCGGCCCGGCTGGAACAGGTCGCGGCGGCGGCCAGCGCTCGGCTGCAGCGCATGTCCGCCGGGCGCTACACCCTCGTCCACTCCGACGACCGGGCAGGGCGGGGCCGCAGCGGGCTCGGGCTGCACGTCGTCGACGCCTGGACCGGGCGTGAGCGCGACACGGCGACGCTCTCCGGCGGCGAGACGTTCTTCGCCTCCCTCGCGCTCGCGCTGGGCCTCGCGGACGTGGTCACGGACGAGGCGGGAGGAGTCCGGCTGGACACGCTCTTCATCGACGAGGGCTTCGGCAGTCTCGACGACCAGACGCTCGACGAGGTCCTGGACGTACTGGACTCGCTGCGGGAGCGGGACCGCAGCGTCGGCATCGTCAGTCATGTCGCGGATCTGCGGCGCCGTATCCACGCGCAACTGGAGGTGGTGAAGGGGCGCTCGGGGTCGGTCGTCCGGCAGCGGGGCGGCGACGGCGGCTGACGGACGCGGCCGTTCGCTGCTTCAGTGGCCGTTCGCTGCTTCAGCGGCCGTTCGCTGCTTCAGCGGCCGAGAGGGCGCCGTGGCAGGGGTGACGAGTACACGACGCTCGTCGTCACCGAGCCGAGTGTGCCGATCCGGCCCGACACCTCCTCCAGGTGGCTCATCGAACGCGTCGCGACCTTGATCACGAAGCAGTCGTCCCCCGTCACATGGTGCGCCTCCAGGATCTCGGGCGTGGCCGCGATCAGATCGTGGAACGGCTTGTAGTTGCCGTTCGGGTAGCGCAGCCGCACGAACGCGAGAATCGGCAGGCCGAGACTTTCCGGGTCCACGACGGCCGCGTACCCCTGGATGACGCCCGCCTCCTCCAGGTGCCGCACCCGCTCGGTGACCGCGCTCGCGGACATGGAGACGGCACGGGCCAGCTCGGCGAAGCCGGTGCGGCCCTCACGCTGGAGGACTTCGAGAATGCGCCAGTCGGTGGCGTCCGGGGAATACGCGGTCATGACCGAGGAATAGCAGGGGAATCCCCGGCCGATCAAGCCAGAGGCCGGGGATCGCGCCTTCTGAGCGAGGGATCACCGGCCGTAGATTCGAGGCATGAAGAGCAGCGCCGTCACCCGTATCCCCGTTCTGCGCGTCGCCCCGGCGTCGCCCGCCGAGGCCGTCGCCCACTTCGGGGCGAGCCTCGCCTTCCACGCCGACGTGTCCGACGTCGCCGCCGCCCTGGCGGCCGACGGCGGCGACGGCGAGGGCGACCCCGGCTTCGTCGTCGTCGACTCCCGCTCCACGGAGTCCTGGGACCAGGGCCATGTGCCCGGCGCGATCCACCTGCCCACCGCCCTGATCCCCGAACAGGCCGGCCGACTCCTGGACCGGGCGGTACCGGTCGTCACCTACTGCTGGGGCCCGGGCTGCAACGGCGCGACCCGGGCCGCCCTCGCCCTCGCCGAACTCGGTTACCAGGTGAAGGAGATGCTCGGCGGGTTCGAGTACTGGGTGCGCGAGGGCTTCGAGTTCGAGACCTGGGAAGGGCGCGAGCGGCGTCCCGCCGACCCGTTGACGGCACCGGCCGGGGCGGCGGACTGCGGCTGCTGAGGGGCGTACGGACTCAGTCGCGTATCAGCTCCGAGGTTGGGTAAAGAAAGCGTCAATCACGGTCGGTCGGGGCGTGTAGTTTCTGCCCATGGCGAGTTATGCGGACCCCGGTTCGGTCGAACAGGTCGAGTGGGTCGAGTCCGGCGGTGGGCCGCTCATAGCGATCCCGGAAGTGGTGCTGCCGTTCTGGACGGGAGCCGACGGCGACGAGCTGGCCTCCGACTACGACAGGGCGTGCGAGGTGGAGGGCCTCGTCGGCCTGCTGCCCGTCGGCAACACCACGGCCCTCGTCCTGGGCGACGAACCGGCCGCCACCTCCTACCTGCCCGAACACGGCACGCTCGTACGGTGGTCCGCGGGCGACTCGGAGCGTGAGCTGCTGGCCGGGGTGCCGGCCGCCCTCGCCACCGCGGCGTGGGGGCGCGAGGTGCACTGGGAGGTTCCCGGGGCCGTCGTGCTGTTCGACGCGGCGTGGCCGGGGGAGGAGTCGACGAGGACGGGACGTCTGCGCATCGCCCTCGAACCGGGCCGGTACGCGGTGCGCGCGGCGCACGCCGAACCGGGCCCGGAGACATGGATCGGACTCGTCCGACTGAGGCTGCTGGGGCGCTGATCGGGGGTGGCGGGCGCGGTCGGTGAGCCGACCGGTGGGCCCGCCGCGGAAAATGACATGCGCGCGGCCCGAGTGCCGCCCATCATGGTCCGCCATGCCTCAACTCCGTCCATCCGCACCCGCCCCCGAAGAACTCGCACCCGCGCCCGAAGACCTCCGCCGCGATCCGCTGCCGCTGCGCGGACGTACCGCTCTCGTCACCGGTGCCGGCCGGCGCGCGGGAATCGGCTACGCCGTGGCCCGGCGCCTGGCCGCGTACGGAGCGAGCGTCTATCTGCACCATCACGTGCCGCACGATGCCGCGATGCCCTGGGGCGCGGACCGGCCGGAGGAGGTGGCGGCCGACGTGCGCGAAGCGCTCGGCGATCCGGGCGCCCGGGTCGTCCACGGACCGGGCGACCTCTCCGTGCCGGACGCCCCGGCCGGGCTGATCGCCCGAGCGGCGGACGCACTCGGCGGGCGGATCGACATCCTCGTCGCCAACCACGCGCTCAGCGGTTCGGACGGCCCGCTGGACTCCGTCGACGCGGCGATGCTCGACGCGCACTGGGCCGTCGACACCCGGTCGGTGATCCTCCTCGTCCAGGCTTACGCCCGGCTGCGTGCCACGTTGCCGCCGCGTACACCGGGCGGGCGCGTCATGATGACGACGTCCGGCCAGGACATGGCGGGCGGCATGCCCGGTGAGATCGCGTACGCCCTGCAGAAGGGCGCCCTCGCCTCGGTCACCCGTTCCCTGGCGACCACGTTCGTCGAGCACGCCGTCACGGTGAACACCGTCAATCCGGGCCCGGTGGACACCGGCTATCTGACCGGGGAGGCGTACGGGGCGGTCGCCTCGATGTTCCCCGGCGGGCGCTGGGGGATGCCGGACGATCCCGCGCGGCTCATCGCCTGGCTCGCCACGGACGAGGCCGGGTGGATCACCGGACAGGTCATCGCCTCGGAGGGCGGATTCCGGCGCTGAGGTGTCCGGGCACGGCGCCGAGGTGCTCGTACGCCGAGGTGCTGGTACGCCGAGGTGCTGGTACGCCGAGGTGCTGGTGCGGCGAGGTGCTCGTACGGGGAAGAGAAGCAGCTCACGGGCTCCTCGCCCCGCCGCTCGCCGGTCCGTCGTGGGGCGGGGCCCCCGACGGCGGTGCGGCCCCCGGATAGACTCGGCCGCATGGTCCGATCGTCCCGTGGTGACGCGAGCCCCGGGATGTGGCGGCGCGAGGCGGGCACCGTGGTGCGCCGCGTGGCGCCGTTCCCGGAGCGGACGGCGGCCTCCTACGCCATCGTCGCCGGGCTGCAGATTCCCCCCGTCCCCACGGAGTGGGCGCCGCACTCGCACCCCCTGCACGAGCTCGTCTGGGTACGCGGGGGAACACTGACGTCCCGGGTGGAGGACCGCGTCTTCACCGTGTCCGAGGGCCACGGACTGTGGATGCCCGCCGGAGTGGTCCACGGGGGCCGGGCGACCGCGGGCGCGAAGTTCTACGGAGCCTTCTTCGCCCCCGACCGTGCGCCGCTCGCGTTCGCGTTCGCGTCCGCCTTCGCGTTCGAAGAGCCCAGAGCGATCGCGATGACGCCGTTGCTGGAGTCGCTGCTGACCCATCTGTCCCGGACGGATCTCGACACGGCTGCCAGGGCGCGGGCCGAGTCGGTCGTGTTCGACGTGCTCCAGCCGTCGGAACACCGGTTCGCGCTGCAACTGCCGGGCGACGCGCGGATCGACGCGATCGCCGAAGCCCTGCTGGACGATCCTGGCGACAACCGCTCCCTGGAGGAGTGGGCGCGGTGGCTGGGGATCAGCGACCGCACGATCACCCGCGCGTTCAGGCAGGCGACAGGCCTGTCCTTCGCGCAGTGGCGACAGGTGCTGCGCGTCCATCGGGCGCTGACGCTCCTCGCCGAGGGGCTCGACGTGACGACCGTCTCCGAGACGCTCGGCTACGCGCAGCCCAGCACCTTCATCGCCTCGTTCCGGCGGGTCATGGGCACCACGCCCGGCGCGTTCTTCGACGCGGCCGACGCGGCCGACGCAGCTCCCGCCCCTCGTGAAGGTGTCCGGAATCCCGTATTGCCTGTCCAAAACTCCTGATTGCCGACATCGGAAGCGGAACATACTCTTCTCGGAGTTAGGCAACCCTTAGTTCGGTGATCGCCGGGCGGAGGGAGTGCCGTTCTCCCTGCCTCTCCGAGCGTCCGGACCCACTGATGTTGACAAGCCCCTTCCGGCGCGCCGGTCGTCCCGTGGCCGACCCCGCCATGCCGGCGGCCGCCCTCAACGGGCACGACCTGGTCCTGCGGTACGGCGGCACACCGGTCGTCCACGGTGTCTCGCTGTCCCTGGAACCCGGCCGCGCGACCGCCCTGGTGGGGCCGAACGGGAGCGGGAAGTCCACGTTGCTGCGCGCTCTCTCCCGACTGCACCGGGTGGACGGCGGCCGGCTGACGCTCGGCGCCCCCGAGGGGCCGCACGAGCGTGACGCGGCCCTGCTCAGCGCCCGCCGGTTCGCCCGCGAGGTCACGCTGTTCTCGCAGTCGCGGCCCGCGCCCCAAGGGCTGACGGTCACAGA
This sequence comes from Streptomyces sp. NPDC087844, assembly GCF_044742785.1. Taxonomy (NCBI): domain Bacteria; kingdom Bacillati; phylum Actinomycetota; class Actinomycetes; order Kitasatosporales; family Streptomycetaceae; genus Streptomyces; species Streptomyces sp. NPDC087844. The sequence continues at coordinate 109,347 of NZ_JBIUVD010000011.1, forward strand.
GGTCGTCGCGTTCGGACGGCACCCGTACCGGCGTGGCTTCGCCGGACCGACCGCCGAGGACCGGAGCGCCATCCACCACGCCATGGGTGTCACCGGCGTACGCGAGATGGCGCAACGGCCGGTCGGAGAGCTCTCCGGCGGGGAGATGCAGCGGGTCTGGCTCGCGGCCTGCCTGGCCCAGGACACCGGCGTGGTGCTGCTGGACGAACCGACCAACCACCTGGACCTGCGCTACCAGATCGAGACCCTCGACCTGATACGCGATCTCGTCGAGGAGCACGGCATCGCGGTCGGGGTCGTACTGCACGACCTCGACCAGGCGTCCCGCGTCGCGGACACGCTGGTCCTGATGCGCTCCGGCCGTGTCCACGCGGCGGGCAAACCCGTCGACGTCCTCACCGCGGAGAACATCGGCGAGGTCTACGACATCCGGGTCGAGGTCGGCGTGGACCCCCGCACCGGCCGTCTCCGTATCGACCCGCTCGGCCGCCATCCCGCCTGAACCCCTCGCAAAGCCCCTCTCGCAGGACGGCCCCTCTCATAGGAGCCGCCGTACCGCAGTGCGTCCCACCGCGCCGCGGTGCACCCCTGCCGCGACGCGCCCTGTCGCAAGAACAAGCAAGAACAAGCAAGAACAAGCAAGAACAAGAAGCAAGAAGCAAGAAACAAAAACAAGAAAGAGGACCCCTCATGAACCGTGCCCGTCGTCTTGCGGCATCGGCCTCCACAGGACTCATCGTCCTCGCCGCAACGGCCTGCGGCACGACCGACGTCGACGACAAGGCCGACGCCGGCAGCAGTGCGAGCGCGTCACCCGCGTCGCAGAGCTGCGCCGACGACACCACGGCCACCTCGACGAAGCCGGTCTCCTTCAAGGACGGCGTCGGCCGACAGGTGAAGCTCGACAAGCCCGCCAAGCGGATCGCGGTCCTGGAATGGCAGCAGGTCGAGGACGCGCTGACGCTGTGCGTCACCCCCACCGCGGTCTCCGACGCGAAGGGGTACAGCACCTGGGTCAGCGCCGAGAAGCTGCCCGGCGGCGTGACCGACATCGGCACCCGCGAGGAGCCCGACCTCGACACCCTCTACGCGGCGAAGCCCGACCTCATCGTCGTGGAGGCGTTCGACGCCGACGACGAGACCCTCAAGAAGCTGGAGAAGCGAGGCGTCCCCGTGATGGCCACGCGGGGCGCGTACCCGAAGGACCCGATCGGGAACATGCGTGACGTGTTCAGCATGATCGGCGAGGCGACGGGCCGCACCGAGCGGGCCGACCAGGTGCTCAAGGAGTTCGACGACCACCTCGCGACGGCGAAGAAGCAGGTCACCGACGCCGATCTGCCGACCAAGGACTTCCTGTTCTTCGACGGATGGCTGGAGGGCGGCAACCTCACCGTCCGCCCCTACAGCGACGGCGCCCTGTTCACCGAGATAGGCAAGGAACTGGGCATGAAGCCCGTGTGGACCGACGACGTCAACAAGGCCCACGGGGACGGAGGCGTCGACAAGTCCTACGGCCTGGCGCAGACCGACGTCGAGGGACTCACCTCGGTGGGCGACGCCAACCTCTTCTACGCCAATGACGAAGGGGCCGGCGGATACGTCGCCGCCCTGGAGAAGAACCCGCTCTGGAAGTCCATGCCGGCCGTCAAGGAAGGCCGCGCGCACGCGTTCCCGGCACGGGTGTGGGGCGCCGGCGGTCCGCGCTCCTGCGCGCAGGCGATCGACGCCTACGTCGACGTACTCGACAAGAAGTGAGCACAACGCAGACCTCGGCACCCCGGAAGGAAGCAGCGCCGCCGCGCGTCGAGCACGGTGGCGGTCCCTCCGGGGTGGCCGTCCTGGCACTCCTCCTGGTCGTGACCGTCCTGGTGGGCATGTGGCATCTGACGCAGGGGACGTCGGGCGTCGGCGTCGGCGACCTCGTGCGGTACTTCGCCGGGGAACGCGCGGACACCGGCGGGGCGGCGGTCAGCGAGATCCTCATCGGCTCGCGCCTGCCGCGCCTGTTCGCGGGCGTGGCGGTGGGCTTCGCCCTCGGCTGCGCCGGCGCGCTGCTGCAGTCCGTCACGCACAACACGCTCGCCTCCCCCGACACCCTCGCGGTCACCGCCGGCGCCTACTTCACGCTCACGCTCGTCGCGGCCTTCGGTCTCACCGTCCCGCTCTGGGCGTCGGGCGCCGTCGCCTTCGCCGGCGGCCTGGTCGCGGCGGCGCTCGTACTGCTGCTCGCGGGCCGGGCCGCGGGCACCACGGGCACCCGCCTCGTCCTCGCCGGATCGGCGACGGCGATGGCCCTGGACGCGGCGAGCGGGATGCTGCTCATCCTGTTCAAGCAGAACACGACCGGCCTCTTCGCCTGGGGAAGCGGCTCGCTCGCCCAGCTGAACATCGACGCGTCGGTACGCGCACTGCCCCTGGTGGCCATGGTGCTGTGCGTCGCCCTGGCACTGTCCCGGCGGCTCGACGTGATGAACCTCGGCGACGACGCCGCGGCCACCCTCGGTGTGCCGATCCGGTCCACCCGGGTGACCGCCGTGATCTGCGCGGTGCTCCTGACCGGTACAGCGGTGACCCTCGCGGGCCCGATCGCCTTTGTCGGCCTCGGCGCGCCCGTCCTGGCCCGCCTGATCGCGGGACGGGTCCGAGCACTGCGCCGACACCTGCTCCTGGTGCCCGCGGCGGGGCTGCTCGGCGCGCTGCTCATCCTGCTCGCGGACGCGACACTGCGGGCGGTGCAGGGCGCGGACGGGGCCGCCTCCATTCCCACCGGCGTACCCACCGCGCTCCTCGGCTCCGTCGTGATCGTGGTCCTCGCACTCCGCCTGCGCGACACGGGACAGCTCAGGCAGCCACCGAACGCGCGGGTCGCCGCACGCTCGCGCCGCGCGTACCTCCTCGTCGTGCTCGGCTCGGTGACACTCCTGGCAGTGGCGGCCCTCGTGGCCGTCCTGGCGGGCAGCCTCTGGCTGCGGACGGGAGACATCGCGCTCTGGGCCCGGGGCGCCGCCCCCGACCTGATCGGGCAGGCACTCGACGACCGGGTCCCGCGTGTGCTCGCCGCGATCCTCGCCGGCGCGGCACTCGGGCTGGCCGGATGCGTCGTACAGAGCGCGGTGCGCAACCCGCTGGCGGAGCCGGGCGTGCTCGGCATCACGGCCGGCGCCGGGCTCGGCGCGGCGGCCGTCGTCACGTCGGGCCTGTCCGGCGGACGGCCCCTGCTCATCGTGGTCGCGGTCGCGGCGGGGCTCGCCACGTTCGCGGTGATCGCCCTGTTGTCCTGGCGGGGCGGCTTCCTGCCCGACCGGTTCGTACTGATCGGCATCGGCTGCGGGTACGGCCTCAGCTCTGTCACCACGTTCCTGCTGCTGCGCGCCGACCCGTACAACACGCCCCGGATCTTCACCTGGCTCTCCGGTACGACCTACGGGCGCACCTTCCCCGACGTCGTACCGGTCGCGCTGGCCCTGGCACTCGCGCTTCCCGTGCTGCTCGCCATGCGTGACCGGCTCGACCTGCTCGCCGTCGACGAGGACACCCCGCGCATAGTCGGCGTCAGGCCGGTACGCACACGTTTCGCGGCCCTGGGGATCGCCGCGGTGCTCGCGGCACTCAGCGTGATCGCCGTCGGAGTCGTCGGCTTCGTGGGGCTCGTCGCCCCGCATCTCGCCCGGTCACTGGTGGGTGCCCGGCACGGTCGCGCGATCCCGGTCGCGATGCTCCTCGGCGGACTGCTGGTCTGCGTGGCCGACGCCCTCGGCCGCACGGTCGTCGCACCCGCCCAGGTGCCGGCGGGCCTCATGATCGCCCTGGTGGGCGGCCCGTACTTCGTCTGGGTGCTCCGGAAGTCCCGTGGATGACGCGGGACCGCCGCCGGACCGCCGCCGGACCACCGCCGCGGTGCCGCCCGAGCAGGAGCGCCAGGAGCAGCGGCAAGAGCCTCAGCAGCAGCAGCAGGAGCAGCAGGAGCAGCAGGAGCAGCAGGAGCAGCAGGAGCAGATGGAGCAGATGGAACAGCGGGAGATGTCGAAGAGCGTCGTCGTTCCTTTCGAGCGCGGCACACGGAGCCCGCTGCTCGGACGACTGGACGTACCGGAGCGCTGGCACACGGTCGACCGTTCCGCCCACGCCCTCCACATCGTGGCGGTGCCGGATGCCGACGGGGCGGCCTGGACCGCCGCCGCCCTCGTGACGGCCCGCCCGGGCACGGCCTACTGGAAGATCGTCGACGCCGTCGGTGACGTACCGGCAGCCGTCCGGGCCGTCGTCGCCCACGCACGCGGGCGGGGGCTCGCGCAGGTCAAGTGGGAAGGATGGACGGCGGCACCGGAGGTCGCCGCCGTCGCCGGCTTCACGCCGCTGCGGTCCCCGCTCGCGGAGTCGGAGGGCTCGGCGGGCCCTGCGGCCGGTTACGTCCGCTGGCTGCACGCCGACCCGGTGACCGACGGCCCGTACCTGGACTCCCCGTACCCCGACTCCCCGTACCCCGATCCTCCGTACCCCGACTCCCCGTACCCCGACTCCCCGTACCCCGACCCCCCGTACCCCGACCCCCCGTACTACGGCCAGAGCACGCACTTCACCTGTGGTGCCGTCACCGCCCTGGTCGCGCAGGCGCACGCGGGGACGTTGTCGCGGGAGGCGCTCGACCGCGAGGCGGAGCTGACGCTGTGGCGCGACGCGACCAACTTCCCCGCGTGCGAACCCGTCGGACTGGGCGTCGCCGTACGCCGGGCGTGGCCTTCGTCCGCCGTCACGGTCCACCTCGACACGGACCGGCCCGTCCTGCTCGACCACTATCCGGAGAACGAGCGGGAGTGGCGTGCCCTGCTTCAGCGCACCTCACGTACGGAGGCGGGGCGGACGGGCGTGCCGGTCGACCCGGACCGCCTCTCCCTGACCGCGATCCGGAACGCGATCGGCCGACGGGAGCACGTGCTGCTCCTCGTCTCGCTCGCCGCGATGCAGGGATTCGACGTACCGCACTGGGTGCTCTGCCACGGCGTCGTACCGGGCGCCGTCGTGATCGAGGATCCGTGGGCCAACGCGGCCACGGGGGACACCTGGGTGGACGCCCACCTGCTGCCGGTCCCCGACCAGTCGCTCGACACAATGTCGAGCATGTCGGCGGCCCCGGCGGCCCCGGCGGATCTCGCGGCTTCGGCGGATCCGGCGGTGGACGGCTTTCGCGGGGCCGTGGTGATCGGCCGCCGATCCTGAAGCGCACGGCGCTCATCGGCGGCCGGGCCACGCCATGCCGGGCCACGCCATGCCGGGCCATACCATGCCGGGCCATACCATGCCGGGCCATGCCACGCCGGGGCGCGCCAGGCCGGGTAGGGCGGGGCCGGGTAGGGCGGGGTCTGCCGGGTTCCGCCCTACCCGGTCGTCGTGCCAGCCCCTGTCAGAGCCGGGACAGCTCGTCCACCAGGTCGTCGAGGCCCAATGACCCCTGGGACAGGGCCGCCATGTGCCACGCCTTCGCGTCGAAGGCGTCCCCATGACGTTCGCGCGCGTTCGCCCGGCCCAGCAGCCAGGCGCGCTCGCCGAGCTTGTAGCCGATGGCCTGGCCGGGGATGGAGAGGTAGCGGGTCAGCTCGCTCTCCACGAAGTCCGCGGGGCGGCTGCTGTGCGCGCCGAAGAACTCCTGGGCCAGCTCCGGAGTCCACCGCTCACCCGGGTGGAACGGCGACTTCGCCGGAATCTCCAGCTCCAGGTGCATGCCGATGTCGACGATGACACGGGCCGCGCGCATCATCTGCGCGTCCAGATAACCGAGCCGCTCCTCGGCGTCCTTGAGGTAGCCGAGTTCGTCCATGAGCCGTTCCGCGTACAGGGCCCAGCCCTCGCAGTTGGCGCTGACGCCGCCGATGGTCGCCTGGTAGCGCGAGAGGTCCTCGGCGACATGGGCCCACTGGGCGAGCTGGAGGTGATGGCCGGGGACACCCTCGTGGTACCAGGTCGACACCAGGTCGTACACCGGGAAACGGGTCTGCCCCATCGTCGGCAGCCACGTACGGCCGGGGCGGGAGAAGTCCTCCGTGGGTGCCGTGTAGTACGGGGCGGCGGCGCTGCCCGGCGGGGCGATGCGGGACTCCACTTTCCGTACCCGCTCGGCGAGTTCGAAGTGGGTGCCGTCCAACTCCTCGATCGCCCGGTCCATCAGGTTCTGGAGCCACTCGCGGACCTCGTCGACCCCTTCGATGTGCCGGCCGTGCTCGTCGAGGTGGGCGAGCGCCACCCACGGCGTCGCGGCGCCGGGCAGTACCTTCTCGGCCTCCTTCTCCATCTCGGCGAGCAGCCGGTGGTACTCGGCCCAGCCGTACGCGTACGCCTCGTCCAGGTCGAGATCCGTACCGTTGAAGTAGCGCGACCAGCGTGCGTACCGGTCGCGGCCCACCGTGTTCGGCGCACCCTCGATCGCGGGCGCGTACACGTCACGCATCCAGTCGCGCAGCGCGACCACGGCGGCGGTCGCCGTCCGGGCGGCCTCGTCGAGTTCCGCGCGCAGGGGGGCCGGTCCGGCCGACGCGAAGTCCTCGAACCAGCCGCGGCCCGAACCGTCCGTGTCCGACCACTCGGTGAGCTGCTCGACGAAGGTCGCGGTCGGGCGCGGACCCGCGTACAGCTTGCGCTCCAGGCCGAGGGAGAGGCACTCGCGGTAGCCGTCGAGGGCCGTCGGCACCGCGCGCAGCCGCTCGGCGATCGCGGCCCAGTCCTCGTCCGTGTCCGTCGGCGTCACGGTGAACACCTCGCGCACCGCGTGCACGGCCGTGTGCATGTTGCCGACGGCCCGCAGGCTCTCCTCGGCGTCGTGCACGCCGAGTTCGGCGGTGAGGCGCTCGCGCAGCAGGCGTGCGCACCGGCGCTCGATGTCACTGTCCGCGCCCGGCTGCCGCTCCGCCTCGTCGAGCCGGGCCAGCGTCGTCCTCGCCAGTCGCGCGAGCGCCTCCTGTCCGCCGGGCGAGGTGTCGGGCAGCCTGCCGGAACTCTCCTTCACGCCGAGGTACGTACCGGTGACGGGGTCGAGGGCGATGAGTTCGTCGACGTAGGTGTCGGCGACCTCTCGGGGCAGCGGGTTCTTCGTCTGTGACATACGGCCATCCTCATACGGGGACGGCCGCCGCGTCAGCCCGGTTTTCCAGGCCTTTTGCCGTGTCAGTCCGATTTCGCCGAGGGCGTGGCGCCCTGCGGCGTGGTGCCCTGCGGGTCGGGCGGCAGCAGGGGGCCGCAGTCCCACTGCTGGAAGATCAGCCGGGTTTCGACGCGTGCCACCTCGCGGTGCGCGGTGAAGCCGTCGAGAACCAGCCGCTGCAGATCCGCCATGTCGGCGACCGCGACGTGTACCAGATAGTCGTCGGGCCCGGTGAGATGAAAGACCGTACGCGACTCCGGCAGCGACCTGATCCGTTCCACGAACGGGCCGACCAACTCCCGCCGATGCGGCCTGACCTGCACGGACAGCAGCGCCTCCAGGCCCCGTCCCAGCTTCGCCGGATCGAGCCGCAGCTGATGGCCGAGGATGACACCCGAGCGGCGCAGCCGCGTGACCCGGTCCAGGCAGGTCGAGGGCGCCACCCCGATCAGCGCGGCGAGATCCCGGTACGTGGTCCGGGCGTCGTTCTGCAGAAGGCGCAGAAGATGCAGGTCCACCGGGTCCAGTACGACGGATTCGGCCATGCGGCGAACGTAGCACGGTGTTTTACGCCGTCATCCCGGTTGTTGTTCAGGCTGCCTGCATGGATCTCGGCAGCACTGACATACGCGACGGGTGCGACGGCATGGCGGACACAACGGACAGGGCGAGCGAGGTGTCGCGGATCGGTGTACGGGCCCTGGACACCGAAGCCGTGCACGCGGGGCGTGACGATCTCGCCCGGCAGGGCCTGCACGCCGTGCCGATCGATCTGTCCACGACCTATCCGTCGTACGACAGCCGGGGCGAGGCGGCACGCATCGACGCCTTCGCCACCGACGGGGCCCAGCCGGACGGCCCGCCGGTCTACGGCCGGCTCGGCAACCCGACCGTCGCCCGCTTCGAGACGGCGCTCGCCCGGCTGGAGGGCACGCGGAGCGCCGTGGCCTTCGCGAGCGGCATGGCCGCGCTGAGCGCGGTACTCCTCGTACGCAACTCCATGGGACTGCGCCATGTCGTGGCCGTGCGGCCCCTGTACGGCTGCAGCGACCACCTGTTGACCGCCGGGCTGCTCGGCTCCGAGGTGACGTGGGTCGACCCCGCCGGGATCCGGGACGCCCTGCGGCCGGACACCGGTCTGGTCCTGGTCGAGTCACCGGCCAATCCGACACTCGCCGAACTCGATCTGCGGGCGATCGCCCACGCCTGCGGAAGCGTTCCGCTGCTCGCCGACAACACCTTCGCCACCCCGGTGCTGCAGCGGCCCGTCGAACAGGGGGCGCGGCTCGTGCTCCACAGCGCCACCAAGTACCTGGGCGGGCACGGAGACGTGATGGCAGGCGTGGTGGCCTGCGACGAGGAGTTCGCCGGACGGCTGCGGCAGATCCGGTTCGCCACGGGAGGCGTGCTGCATCCGCTCGCCGGTTATCTGCTGCTGCGCGGACTGTCGACGCTGCCCGTGCGGGTGCGCGCCGCCTCCGCGAACGCCGCGGAACTGGCCCGGCGTCTCGCCGCCGACCCACGGGTCGCGCGGGTCCACTATCCGAGGCTCGGCGGCGCCATGATCGCGTTCGAGGTCCGCGGCGACCCGCACGAGGTGATCGCCGCGGTCCGGCTGGTCACCCCGGCGGTGAGCCTCGGCAGCGTGGACACCCTGATCCAGCATCCCGCCTCGATCAGTCATCGCGTCGTGGACGCCGAAGACCGGCGGGGGAGTGGCGTGAGCGACCGGCTGCTGCGGCTGTCGGTGGGACTGGAGGACGTGGAGGACCTCTGGCGGGACCTGGACGGGGCGCTGGGGACGGCGGGGCGTCGCGGCGCACCGCGTGCTGAGAGCGTTTGACGGCAGTCCGTAACGGCGGCAGGCCGGCATGGTCGCCGGGCCTGCCGCCGTTACGAACTCAGCCGTTACGAACTCAGCCGTTACGAACTCAGCCGTTACGAACTCAGCCGTTACGAACTCAGCCGTTACGAACTCAGCCGTTACGGACTCAGCCGTTACGGACTCACGGGCCGTCCCGTCAGTCGTGCACGGAGTGCTCGCGCTCGTGCCCGGCACCCTCCGCGTGCGGCGACGCCGTCTCCAGCCGGGCCGTGATGACGAGGGTGCCCTCCTCGATCTGGTAGTCGAGAGGGAGGTCGAGGCCGCGCATCGCGGCGACCATGCCGGTGTTGGCCGCCTGCGTGACGGCGTACACGCTGTCGCAGCCGGCCTCGACGGCCATCGCCACCAGGCGGCCGAGCAGTTCGCCGCCGATCCCGCGCCGCTGCCAGTCGTCCTCCACCAGCAGGGCGATCTCCGTCTCGTCGCCGTCCCACAGGAGATGCCCGAGCCCGACGACGCGCCCCGACGCGGTCTGCACGGCGAGCGTGCGTCCGAAGTGCGGGCTGAGGAGGTGCTTGAGGTACTTGTCCGCGTCACCGACGGGCCCGTGGTAACGCATGCTCAACGTCCGCTGCGAGCACCGCTCGTGCATGGCCTTCGCGGCCTCGGCGTCACCGGCGTCGGCACGGCGCACGATGATGTCCTTGCCCTGCGGCAATGTCAGTACGTCCCGGCTGCGCGGGACCCGCGGGCCGAGCCGCGCGTCCAGCTCCACCAGCGCACGGGCCCGGGCGAACTCCGTCGGCGTGAACGGCAGATACGGCCGCTCCACGGTGATCACTCCGCCTTCCGGTGCGCGCAACCGCATCACCGTGTCCTCAAGCGCCCCCTCGACGGGCGCGCCCGCCTCCGGACGGTCCCCGCGCACCGACGTGGCGGGCAGCGAGCGGATCGTGCACCGCCCCAGCAACTGCCGCAGTGCGAGAGGCAGTTCCGCGGCGTCCAGCGCCGTTCGGGTCGCGAGGCCCAGTACGCGAGTGGGCGCGTCCACCAGGTCGTGCGCGTCCGCCCGCTCGATCCAGGTGCCGAAGCCACCCGACAGCGACACCGCCCGCGTGACCTCGGACGCCGCCACCGGTGCGGGGGCGCGCAGCAGGAACTCGTCCACCGTGCCCTCGGTCAGCGGATGCGTCTGCAGGCTGAGGATGTCGACCCGAAGCTCCGCCAGTGCCACGCACAGCACGGCCAGCGAACCCGGCTCGTCCCGCACGGTGGTCCGCATCCGCCACAGCACGGTCTCGCCCGAGCCCGAGCCCGAGCCCGATCCGGGGCCCGATCCGGAGCCGTCACCGGCATCGGTCCCCGGTGAGCTCAGGTCGCCCTCGGCTGTCCCGGCCGGCCGCGGGGACGCGGTCGGCCGGGCGCCGGTATCGCCTGTCGGCGGGGCGTGACCGTGGCGTCGTGACCACCATGTGTGGAAGCCCGCCGTGGCGACCAGCGCGACCGCCGAGATCGCGAGGAGGGCGGGCCCGTCGGGGCCGTGCCCGATCAGGTTCGCCACGGCGTCGGCGACGGCCACCGCCGTGAACAGAGCGGCCAGTTCGACGAGGTCCCTGCGCCAGTGGTGGACCGGCCGACCGTTTTTCGCACGCGTCACATCAGAAATGTCTGGAGTCATGCAGCCACTGTGAAGTACGGGTGTTGCGTGATCGCGAACGCTTTGTGACTGATCGGTTAAGTATGCATCTGTCTTTTTTGTTGCATTTTTTATGATTCCCTTACGCAACTCGCCCGCCTGCCTGAACGACCTGGTCGGCCACGGGTGTCCGGGTCAGGCGGCCACCCCCTCTTCCAACGTGGCACGCAACCGGCGGGCCTGGGCCACGAACCGCGACGAACCGCTCCGCTCCGCCACCCGTGCGAGGTGCTCCACGTCGCCGTGCGCGCCGGTCCGCTCGGCGCACTCCGCGGCGACGGCCAGCAGTTCGCCCATCCCGCGGGCGGCCGGAGCGGCGCCGTCCGCGGCCAGACCCGCGAGCAGGGCGGGCAGCGCGGCCCCGAGTATCGACCAGACGGTGGCGTACGCCCCGGTGGTCGCCGTGATCCGTACGGACTCGGCGAGCCGCAGCGGCTTCACCGCCCCCTTCCGCACCAGCTGGCCCAGATCCCCGCCGAGCCTCGCGGCGTCCAACTGCCCTCGCGCGGCGAGCACCAGCAGGGCGTCCACCGCGCTGAACCGGTCCTCCGGGTGACGAGCACCCAGCCCGTACGCCACGCACAGGTGCACGGCCGCACCCGCTTCGCCCTCGGCCTCGGCGAGCAGCGGCAGAACCGCGGCCGCACCCCGGGTGTCCTCCACCGCGACCGTGGAGACCTCGCGCACCAGGCGCGCGGCCACCATCTCGCGCCGCCCGGGCACCACGGCCAGCCAGTGCTGCCGCTCGACCCGGTTCCAGTAGTGGGGGCAGTATGCGCGTGCCTCGAAGACGCCCACGGGCAGGCCGAGCCGACGGAACGCCAAGGGGAGATCTTTCGGCAGCCCGTCGAGCCCGTCGAGCCCGTCGAGCCCGTCGAGTTCGAGCAGGACGCGCTCCGCCGAGACGTGGCGGGTGCTCGTGGGTGTCGCCGGGCCCTCGCTCAGGAGCCAGCGGGCCAGCCGCTCACCCTCCACCGTGCCGAGCGCGGCGGCCCGTCCGGCGGCGGCCACACTCACCGCCCGGTCGTCGCGGCGCACCCGGAGCAGTGCCTGGGTGAAGTCGGCCCCGCCGGGCCGGGCGCCGAGCCGGTGGTACTCGTCGAGGCGGGCCACCAACTCGTCCGGCTCCAGGAACCCCGACGACCAGGTGGGCGTGGCGAGGAGGAACGGCATCGGGTCGGTTCGCACCCGGTAGGCCGCCTCCCACAGACGCGCGTTGAAGACGGCGGACAGCGCGCTGTGCACACAGGGGTCCGACATCGGACCGTGCTGATGGGCCTTGTGCAGCGTGGATGTGCGCACCCGGCCCAGCAGGGCCGCGAGCACCACCTCAAGGCCGTACGGATCGCGCCGGAAGTATTCGTCCGACGAGTGGTGGTGACCATCGGTGCCCATCCACCAGCTGCGGGCGACCGCCGGCTTCAAGGCCTCGGCCAGCTCCTCCCGACGCAGGTATGCGTGCCGTACCAGGCCGTCCAGGGCGCGCTCGAACACCCCCATGTCGGTGTCGGCCGACACCATCAGGGCTCCGACCTCCTCGGCCAGCTCGATCACCGAGTCCGGCGCGGGTGCGAGCCGTGACGGCTCCGGCGCGGGCGGCAGCAGCTCCAGGTGCGGCTGCGGCGCGAGCTCGTCCGCGTACAGTCCCAGGGCCGCGGTCGCGCGTGCCCGCAGACCGGCGCTCAACCGGGCTGCGCCCTCGGCCACTTCGTCCCGCGCCCGCGGGTTCGCCGCGCCGGCCTCGCCGATGTACCGCTCCACCAGCTTCAGCGCCCGCTCCTGTACGTCCGTGTCCTCGTGCCCGAAGGCGTGCGCCACCGCGGGCAGCAACTCCGCCGCGCTCGACGGATCGCGCCGGAGCACCTTCCCGAGGAGCACGAGCTGGGCGCGCACCAGCTTCTTCTCCGTGCGGAACAGCACGACGGCGGACATCTCGGCGAGCTGCCGGGGCGTGATCTCGCCGGCCAGCGTCAGCGAACCCAGCACCGACCGGGCGTGCGACGCCACGGTGGAGGCAGGGTGGGAGGTGAGCGCCAGCCAGTCCGCCACGCGCTGCCGCTCCTCGTCCCCGGTCGGCTCAAGCGCGGTCAACAGCTTGAGGAAGACTCGGCAGTCGGACGCCGCGACACCGCGCAGCAGCCGGGCGACGCAGGCGTCGATCATGGCCCTGCGGTCGAGGATGCCTTCCTCGGTGAGCCGCGCGAGGGCGTTGATCCAGCTCTCGGGGCCGTCACCGAACAGCCAGTCCAGGTGACCGCCGATGTCCGGGATCCCGAAGAGGGCGGGCACGAGTTCCGCCGTGTACGGGTCCTGGCGCAGCCGGTCCAGGACGGTGTCACCGCGCTGCCAGAGGCTGCCGATCTGCTCGACCCAGCCGACCACGTACGTCTCCGTCGTCGGCACCGGGCAACCGGACAGCCGTACCAGCCCCGCCATCAGCTCGTAGGGCACCTGGGAGGTCGACGGGCGGTCCGCGAGTCGCTGCGCGAGGTTGCCCAGCCACTCCCGCTCCCGGTCGCCCAGCACATGGAGCAGGACCGCGGGAGACGCCTGGGACCAGCGCATGTCGGCCGCGCCGATCCAGGCCGCCGTACCGGCCGCTCCGGTGTGGCAGGCCGCCCCGGCCGCGTGCAGCGTGGGGTAAGCCTTGCGGAACGTGGCGTCCCAGGGCGCGACCCGCAGCTCCTTGCGCAGTTCCTTGAGGGCCGGCAGGCAGAGCCGTCGCTCCGGATCCGTCATCCCGTCGAGCAGGCCCGCGGCCTCAGCCGTCCGCCCCGCCCGCACGGCCCTCAACAACGCGTCACTCACCGACACCACCCCGTTCACCGACACCACCCCGTTCACCGCGACCACCCTGTTCCTCGATACCGCCCCGCGCCTGGAAACCGCCCCGCTCACCGGCTCGTTCACCGGCACCGCGTCACGCGGCACCGACAGCGCACCGCTCATCGCGCACCCCCGTCGACCAGGACCTCCGCCTGCCCGGACACCGCGCCGCGGCGGACCATCCGTACCGCCAGCGCGTGTTTGCACGGCCCGCGTCCGCCGCGGTACTTGGCCCACCACAGGCAGCTGCAGCTCAGCACTCCCGCGTCGTCGCGCACCCGGTGTGCGTGCCCGTCCTGCGCGGTCACCGTGCCGAGGGCGCCGTCCAGGACCACGGCGCCCTCGCTCACGAGGTCCCGGGCGGCCCGCAGGCGGGGGTTGTGCCGCCCCACGCGCTCGGCGTCGTAGGGAAGTTCACGGTGGAAGTAGGCGGCTTCCGCGGTGTCGTAGCCCACGCGCCCCGAGGTGCCCAACCGGACGAGGGCCGCCCGTACGCGCTCGGCGGGCAGCCCCGAGGCGGCGGACAGGTCACCGACATCGATCCTGGGCTCCCACGCCAGCAGCACCGAGATCAGCTCCGCGTCCTCGGCGGCCTCGTCGGTCGCCAGTGCGTCGAGCACTCCGCCCTCACCGGAGAAACCTCGGGAGGCTTCGGGCGACAGTGTCAGCGTGAGCCGCATCCCGGGCAGGACGACCTCCCATGCACTGGCCGCCGCGGCGGTCCCGGTGAGCGCGGGACCGTACACCCGCAGGGCCGACGCGTGCCGGAGGACCCTCTGGAGAGCGATCAGCCGCTCCGGTCCGGGGAGGCAGACCGCGCCCGGCACCGGCCGGGTCGTCGGCCGCAGAACGCGCCCCGCGGGCACCACCCACCGCACACCCCGGGAGGAGCCGCGCGCGCCGGTGCGGGGCAGCGAGCGCAGGAACCGCACGGCCTCGGCCGCGGGCAGTTCGGCGCGCAGGTCGAAGCCTGCCGCCGTCACCTGCGCCTCGGCGAAGCCCCGCAGCCAACGGTCCGGCAGGGGCACCTTCTTCTCCACGACCGGCCCGTCCAGGGTGGTCACGGCCATCTCGTCCGGACCGACGCGCATGTGCAGCGGGTCGTCGGACCCGATCCTCGACAGCGCGTCGCGGAGGGGGTTGTTGACGTCGACGTTCGTCGTGCCGTGTCCCACCTCACCGCCGTCGAGACCCGCCGCCAGTACGTCCAGACGTGCGTACACCCCGCCGCAGCCGGAGAAGGACTCGAACCGCAGCCGGTCGCCGTTGCCCGTGACCACCGGGTCGAGGGACGACCGCAGCTGCTGCTGGTAGTAACGCGCCCCCGCCACGTCGGCCACCGCGAGCAACCCCGCCGACGCCACCTGAGGCGACGTCAGAAAGCCTGCGAAGAAACGGGTATGGTCCTCGACACCCCGGGGCGTCGTACCCCGCGAGGTCTCAAGTCCCAGGCGCCGGACGCCCGGTGCGGATTCCAGCGAGGAGGATCGGGTGTAGGCCACGGCCTGCAAGGATCGCGTCATGGAAAAACCGTAGAGGCGACCACTGACAATCGCTCTGACCTGCGAAGACGCGCAGATGTGCAGATGTTATGTGCAGACGTGCAGACGTGCAGATGTGCAGATTTCAGAAGACCCGGGCAGCCCGCGACGTGCCGCGTACCGGGGGATGACGCCGGTACGCGGCACGAGGCAAGAGATTACGGGAGTCGCAGACGTTCGCTTGCCTTCGGTGAACTACTGACCCACACGCCCCGGTTGCAGCACCTTCGTGAACAGCACGGTCCCGCCGGTCGCCCGCAGACGGACCGTCAGCTCGCCGCTCCGCCCGTCGATGTCGACCTCGCCGAAGTACTGGGGCGACTCCATGGGCGAGACGTTCGCCCTGTCGGGCGCCTGGACGAAGACCCGGTCCGGACCGAACGTGCCGTCCAGCGCGTTCGCCTGGAAACCGCCCGCGGCGAGCGGACCGGAGACGAACTCCCAGAACGGCGCGAAGTCCTTGAAGGCCGCCCGGGACGGGTCGTAGTGCTGCGCCGAGGTGTAGTGCACGTCCGCCGTCAGCCACACCGTGCCGGTGATCCGGCGGTGCTTCACGAACCGCAGCAGCTCGGCGATCTGCAGCTCGCGGCCCAGCGGCGCGCCGGGGTCGCCCTGGGCGACGGCCTCGATGTCCGTCGCGCCGTCCGGTACGACCAGGCCGAGCGGCATGTCGGAGGCGATCACCTTCCACACCGCACGCGAACGCGCCAGTTCCCGCTTCAGCCAGACCAGCTGCTCCGCGCCCAGGATGCCGACGGTGTCGTCGGGCTGCCGGTCCGGGGAGTTGGCGTTGCGGAACGTACGCATGTCGAGCACGAAGACGTCCAGCAGCGGACCGTGGCGTACGACCCGGTGCACCCGGCCGTCCTCACCCGTGGCGGGCAGGGTGGAGATCGGGAAGTACTCGCTGAAGGCCTTGCGCGCGCGGGTGGCGAGCGTGTCGACGTCCTTCACCGTGTAGCGGGCGTCGGTGAGGATCTCACCCGGGTACCAGTTGTTGGTGACCTCGTGGTCGTCCCACTGGGTGATCGTGGGGACCTGCGCGTTGAAGCGGCGTACGTTCTCGTCGAGCAGCGAGTAGCGGAAGTTGCCGCGGTACTCGGCCAGGGTCTCCGCGACCTTGGACTTCTCCTCGGTGGTGACGTTCCGCCAGACCCGGCCGTCCGGGAGCGTCACGGACGCCGACAGCGGGCCGTCCGCGTAGATCGTGTCGCCGCTGCACAGGAAGAAGTCGGGGTTACGGCGGCGCATCTCCTCGTACGCGTAGAGGCCGCCGATGTCGGGGTTGATGCCCCAGCCCTGGCCCACGATGTCGCCGGACCACAGGAAGCGGACGTCCTGGCGGCGTTCGGAGGGCGCGGTCCTGAAGGTGCCCGGTACGGGTTCGCCGGTGCGGCGGTAGTCGTCCGGGTCGGCCAGTGTCACCCGGTAGTGGATCTGCTCCCCGGACGGCAGGCCGCGCAGCGGGACCGTTCCCGTGAAGTCCGTGTCGGCGCCCAGGAGGGGGCCGTGCCATTTTCGCGACCTGTGGAAGGACTCGGTCGCGGAGGTCTCCACGATCATGCGGGCGGGGCGGTCGGAGCGGACCCACACCAGACCGGAGTCCGTGGTCACGTCCCCGGCCTGTACGCCCCAGCGCGCCTGGGGCCGCCCCGACAGAGCGAACGCCGGGGCCGCGCCGGCGGCGCCGAGGGCGGAGGGCAGGGCGAGTGCCGCCGACGCGGCGAGCGAGCCGCGCAGGACGCTGCGGCGGCCGGGGAGCGGGCTCGGCGGGCTGAGTGACATGGGGCGCCTCCTGGGGCGGGTTCGGCCGGTGTGCATGGCTACACCTACTGGTGTGCCGCAGCGCACGCGCAAACCGCAAGTGAACATCGCGCTGCGCCCCTGAAAGACTGCGCCGTTCCCCGCGCCCCTGAAAGCGAAGGATTGCGCCGTTCCCCGCGCCCCTGACGGCGAGAGACTGCGCCGTTCCCCGCGCCCCTGACGGCGAAGGATTGCGCCGTTCCCCGCGCCCCTTGCGGCGGGGCCCGTTGCTTTTAGGGGCGCGGGGAACTGCGCGGGCGACCCCTACCGGGCCCGCAGACGACATCCGGACCGATTCAGGCGCCCCGGCGGGCCGTCGCCGTCGCCATCGCGCGGACGCCCGTCCGGATGCCGCTCGGGGAGACGTGGGCGTAGCCCAGTACGAGGCGGACCACGTCGTCCGGAAGCGGCGCACGCGTGTATGACGCCAGCGAGCGGACAGCGATCCCCGCCGCCCCCGCGGACGCCAGGAAGCGGCCCGGCGGACCGTACCGCTCCGGAAGCGCGGCGATGGCGTGCAGACCGGCGGCGATGCCGGAGACCTCCGTACCGGGAAAGTGTTCCGCCAGCGCCGCGACCAGCGCGTCACGACGCAGGAGGTACTCGCGTCCGCAGCGCCGCAGTTGCCGGTCGTAGTCGCCGCGTTCCACGAAGCGGGCGAGCAGCGCCTGGTCGATGACAGGGTTACCGAGATCCAGCGTGCGCTTGCGTTCGACGACCTCCTCGGCGAGCGACGCCGGTACCAGCAGCCACCCGAGCCGCAACCCCGGCACCAGCGACTTGCTGACGGAACCGGTGTACGCGACGTGCTCCGGATCGAGCCCCTGAAGCGCGCCCACCGGGGCCCGGTCGTAGCGGAAGTCCCCGTCGTAGTCGTCCTCGATGACGAGCCCGTCCACCGCGCGCGCCCAGTCGAGGAGTTCCGCGCGGCGCCGCGCGGAGTACGCGATCCCCGTCGGGAACTGGTGCGCGGGCGTCGTCACCACGGCCCGTACCCCCGACGCGCGCAGCGCCCCGGTGTCCAGCCCCTCGTCGTCCAGCGGCAGCGGTACGGCATCGAGGCCGGCAGCCGCGTACAAGGCCTCGTGCCCGGGGCTTCCCGGGTCCTCCACGCCCACGGCACGCACCCCGCGCGCGTGGAGCACGAGTCCGAGCAGTGTGGTCGCCTGGGCCACCCCGGAGACGACGACCACCCGCTCCGGATCCGCGACCACCCCCCTGCGCCGGGTCAGCAGTTCGGCGAGGGCGGTACGCAGCCGCGGCAGCCCGCGCGGGTCCGGATAGCCCAGCGCGTGGTGGGGCAGTTCGGCGAGCACGCCACGCTGTGCGGCGGACCAGGCCGCACGTGGGAACAGCGACAGGTCGGGCGTGCCGGGCAGGAAGTCCGCCACGGCGCCCGGAAAGCGGGGCGCGAGGTCCCGTACGTGGGGGAGGGCGGCCCGGGCGGCACCGCCGACCCAGGTCCCGGCACCCCGGCCGCTGCGCAGGTACCCCTCCGCGGTCAACTGCTCGTACGCCTCCGTGACCAGCCCCCGGGACACCCCGAGATCGGCGGCCAGTTCGCGGCTGGAGGGCAGCCGGGTGCCCGGCGCGAGGCTGCCCGAGCGCACCGCCTCCCGCAGCGCGGCCTGCAGCGCGCGGCCACGCGCGCGTGGCGGTGCCGAGACGGCAGGCAGGAGCGTCTCCCAGGCGCCGGACCGGCCCGCCGCCGGTGGCGTATCCCGATTGGTCCGCGATGACGTCATGGAAGTGGACCTTAAACCGGACCGCCGTCGTTCATAGCGTCACTTCCATGAACGTGACCAGCACGCGCGGGTCCCTGCTCGCCGCCCTCGCCGCCGTCCTCGTCGGAGGCTCCTTCACCGCCAACAGCGTCCTCGGCCACTACCCGTACGCGGGTGGCCAGTTCGTGCGGTACGGCCTCGCCTGCCTGCTGCTCCTGCCCTTGGTCGGCCGGGGCGGCGCGGCACCCCTGCGCACGCTGACACCCCGCCAATGGGCACGTCTCGCGCTGCTCGCGGCCGTCGGCATGGTCGGCTTCAACCTCGCCGTCATCGCCGCGGAGCACACCGCGGAACCCGCGATACCGGGTGTCTTCGTAGGGTGCGCCCCGGTCGCCGTCGCCGTTCTCGTCCCCCTCCTGGAGGGCCGTCGGCCCCAACGGATGCTCCTTTACGGGGCGTTGCTCGTGGCGGGCGGCGCCTTCACGGTCCAGGGCTGGGGGCGTACCGACGGAGCGGGAATCGCCTTCTCCCTGTGCGCGCTCGTCGGCGAGATCGGCTTCGCGGTGCTCGCCGTGCCCGTCCTGCGACCGCTCGGACCGCGGCTGCTCTCCGCGACGGTGTGCGGGCTCGCGGCGGCCGGGTCGGCGCCGGCCGGGATCGTCCTCGACGGCCGTGCCTGGCTGCGGACCCCGGACTCCACCGAGGCCGTCGCACTGCTGTGGCAGGCGGCGATCGTCACGGTCGTCGGCTTCGTCTGCTGGTACATGGCCCTGCAGCGCATCGGCGCGGAGCGCGCGACCCTCTTCTCCGGGCTCATCCCGGTGACCGCGGCCTGCACGGCCCCGCTCGTCGGCGCGGGCTCCTACGGGCCGGCGCAGGCCGCGGGCAGCGCCCTGGTGGGGGCCGGAGTGGTCCTTGGATCAGGCGCGTCGCGGCGCGGGGGAGGGCGTACGGCGGCTGCCGTCCAGGAGGACGCGCGCGACCAGCGCGGGATCGTCGTTCATCGGGACGTGCCCGCAGCCGGGCAGCCGCACCAGCCGGGCCCTGGGAATGATCCGCTTGGCGCGGACTCCCTGGCGGCGGACCAGAATCCGGTCCCTGGTGCCCCAGGCGACGGTCACGGGAAGGCCGGGGACATCGTCCGTGAACCGGACCGAGGTGCCCGCCCTGAGGGTCTCGGTGAACCCCTGGGCGTTGGCCAGCGCGAGGGTCTCGGCGACCACCGCCTCCGGTGAACGGCGGGCGGGGCGTGCGTAGATGCTGCTGGTCAGCACCGCGCGCCCGGCCGCCGACCGGGACAGCCGCTCGACCAGCGGGAGCGGCATGCTCAGCGCGGCCCGCCGCATCGCCTGCAGCACACCGAACGCGTACCGCCGCTCGCCGGGCGACCAGAACCCGGCGGGCGACAGGGCCGTGACGGAGCGTACGAGCTTCTCGCGGCCCAGTTCCAGGGCCAGCAGCCCGCCGAGGGAGTTGCCCGCCACATGCGGCCGGTCGAGCTCCAGCGTCTCGCACAGCGCGGCGAGCGCCGCGGTGAGCGTCGTCAGGTCGTGGGTGAGCCCCTCGGGCAGCGCGGGGGACTCGCCGAAGCCGGGCAGGTCCACCGCGATCACGTCCCGTTCGGTCGCCAGGAGGTCGACGACCGGGTCCCACGCCTGCCGGTGATGACCTATCCCGTGCAGCAGCAGAAGCGGTTCTCCGGTGCCCGTGCGCCGGTAGGCGAGGGTCACGGACCGCAGGCCGTGCGGAGAGGGGACGCTGAAGGAGACCGTGGCGGCCATGGACTGCTCCTCGACTGGAACCGACTGACTCGGAACCGACTGACTCGGAACCGACTGACTCGGAAATGACTGCTTCTGTACGGACGGACGGACAGGCGGACGTACAGACAGACAGACGTACAGACGTACAGACGCGAACCGGCTGACTCATAGACAGCTTGTCAGCGATTACTACCGGCGGGTAGCCCCCGCTCCGCATATCGTCTGGACACGGCCTGACGCGTCGGGTTGGGATGACCCTGTGGCTACCGACACCGTGACCGAGGTCTTCGAAGAGCACCGTCCCGTCCTGATGGGCGTCGCCTACCGCATGCTCGGCCGGGTGGCCGACGCGGAGGACGTCGTCCAGGAGGCGTGGTTGCGCTGGTCCGGGGCCGACCGCTCCGACGTCCGCGAGCCGCGCGCCTATCTCGTACGTGTCACCGCCCGGCTGGCCCTCGACCGGCTGCGGCAGACCCGGGCCCGTAACGAGGCCTATGTGGGGCCCTGGTTGCCCGAGCCGTACGTCACCGACTTCAGGGACACCGTCGCCGACACGGCCGAGCGGGCCGTCCTCGCGGACTCGGTCTCACTCGCCGTCCTCGTCGTCCTGGAGTCCCTCTCGCCGCTGGAGCGCGCGGTGTTCGTGCTCCGGGAGGCGTTCGGCTACCCGTACGCCGAGAT
This sequence comes from Streptomyces sp. NPDC087844, assembly GCF_044742785.1. Classification (NCBI taxonomy): domain Bacteria; kingdom Bacillati; phylum Actinomycetota; class Actinomycetes; order Kitasatosporales; family Streptomycetaceae; genus Streptomyces; species Streptomyces sp. NPDC087844. Next base: position 130,341 of record NZ_JBIUVD010000011.1, read on the forward strand.
CGCCGTCACGCTCGACCGCAGTGAGCCCGCGGTGCGACAGCTCGCCGGAAGGGCCCGTCGGCACGTCGAGGAGCGGCGGCCGCGTTACGAGGTCGACCCCGTCGAGCGGCGCGACCTCACCGAGCGGTTCCTCGCGGCGGCGACGGAGGGGGACCTCGACGGGCTGATGTCCTTGCTTGCCCCGGACGTGCGCCTGATCGGCGACAGCGGTGGGCTGGCCCAGGCGCCGGTGCGGGTCGTCGAGTCGGCCGACAAGGTGGGCCGCTTCCTCGGCGGAGTCATGCGCAAGGGCGTGGCGGACGTGACGTTCCGCTTCCTGGAGGTAAACGGCGGACCGGCGTTCCTGGTGCTGTCCGGCGACAAGCCCGACAGCGTCTTCCAGCTCGACACCGCCGACGGCCGTATCCAGTGCGTCTACATCGTCCGCAACCCGGAGAAGCTGCTGTCCCTCGCCGTCGACTGACGGCCGTCGGCCGGCAGGTCCCTGCCCGGTCGTATGCCGAAGCCCCCGTCCGCGTGACGGGGGTTTTGCCGTTGTGTCCCGTACCGGGCGTATCGCGAACGTCGTATGAACGCTCTGCGGCAACACGCCTGTGCGAGCTGTAACGGATCGAGGATTGGTCTTGACCAAGGGTGGGGGCCGTCCTATGGTCGCTGGGATAGTGCAGGAACCTTTAATAAACAAGGGCGCTAAAAGCCGCCGGGACACGGCGATTGCGGAGGACACGGTGGGGACCACGCAGTTGGATACGGTGCCGGAGCCCAAGTACTGGCATCTGAAGACGGTGCTCAGCGAAGCACTGGACTCCGATTTCTCGGTGGGTGAGATCCTCCCCAACGAGCGCGACCTGGCGGCTCGGTTCGGCGTCGCGAGGGCCACGCTCCGCCAGGCCCTCGAACAGCTGGAACTGGAAGGACGACTGCAGCGCCGCCGCGGTGTCGGCACGACCGTGGCGCCGCCGCGCATGGGCGTGGCCGTCGCGTCCGAGCAGCACACCTGGCCGGGCGCGGCCGGTGACGCCTGGCAGCCGGCCGACTGCGCGACGGCGGCCCCGCCCTCGGCGGTGGCCCAGGTCCTGGAGAGCGACCCCGACGACCAGGTGCACATCGTGCGCCGCTCCCGGGTGACGCACGACCAGCCCGTCGCCGCCGAGCTCCTCTACATCCCCGCCTCGTCGGTGCCCGACCTGTCCGGCATCGACGCCCCGTCGGGCACCGCACGCGCGCGTGCCGTACTGCGGGAGCTCGCGCGCCTGGACCTGGAGGGCGAGGACCGCGCCGTGGAACTGGGCTCGGCGCGCGCGGACGACGCCAAGGAACTGGACCGGCTCCCCGGTGCGCCCGTCCTCGTCGTCACGACCCGCTACTTCGCCGGGGGGCGCACGGCGGCCGTCTCCGTCGCCACCTACCGCGCCGACACCTGCCGGCTGACCTTCGGCGACTCGGGCGGTGTGGAGATCCACCACAACCCGGAGCGCCGGGCTTCCTGACCGGCGACAACCGACGGACGACAACCACCGCAGTCAACCACCGACATCACCCGGCGACACCCGCGTGCGTACGTCGCGCTCCGACCTCCGGAGCGCGACGTTCCGCTGTTTCGGCTGCCGCGTTCAGCGGCGTGCCGTCACCGTGCTCTCCACCGCGAAGAGCTGCTCCTCCACATGGTCGAGAGCCAGTCGCAGCGCGCCCGTCGCCACGGCCGCCTCGCCCAGGAGCGACAGCGTCACCCGGGGCGGACGCAGACAGTAGCGGGCCAGCTCCCTGCGCAGCGGCTCCAGTACGCCGTCGATACCCGCCGCCCAGCCGCCGATGACGACGAGCTCGGGGTCGAGGGCCAGGACGAGCGCGGCGACGTCGTGCACCAGCCGCTGTATGAAGCGCTCGACGGCCGCCAGGGCCCGCTCGTCGCCCGCGCGCGCGTGCCTGAAGACCTCCGCCACCGCCTGTTCGTCGAGCGGATGCAGAGGCTCGTCGGTCGTGGACAGCAACGTCTCCGGAGTGACCTCCCGGCCCAGCAGATGGAGCGCGCCGATCTCGCCGGCCGCCCCTCCGAAGCCGCGGTGCAGCCGCCCGCCGATGAGGGAACCGGCCCCTGGGCTCAGCCCGGCCAGTACGAACACCATGTCGTCGGACTCGGTGGCGGCGCCCTTCCAGTGTTCGGCGACCGCCGCCGCGTTGGCGTCGTTCTCCACGATCACCGGGCACTTGAAGGAGCGGCGCAGCCGTTCGCCCAGCGCCAGCCCCGTCCACTCCGGCAGCGCCGTACAGAGGCGTACCGTGCCGTCGGCCTCGACGATGCCGGGCGAGGTCGCTCCGACGGCCCGCAGGGAGCCGCGCGCGACCCCGGCACGGCGCAGCAGCTCAGCGACGGCCGTACGCAGCCGTTCGAGCCGTTCGTCCGCCGAGGCCGTCTCGCAGACGTCCTTGGCGAGCGAACCGAGCACCCGGCCGTCCAGGTCCGACAGGAGCGCAGCCACCCGGTGCGGGCCGATCTCCAGGCCCAGCAGATGGCCCGCCTCCGCCCGGAAGCGGAACCGGCGCGCGGGCCGGCCCTGGCGTCGTGCGGCGCTCTCGTCGGCCGCGGTCTCGACGACGAGCCCGCCGTCCATGAGCCCCTCGACGACGCCCTCGACGGTGGGCCGGGACAGGCCGGTCACCCGCGTGATCTCGGTGAGAGTCGCGAAGTCCGTGGCCCGCAGCGCGTGCAGCACCACCGCGGAGTTGATCCTCCGCAGCAGAGAGGGATCCCCGCCGGTCAACTGCCCCAACGTCCGTCCTCCCAGCTCGTGCGCGTGTTGGTTGGCCGGATCGTACTCGGCGCGGCGGGTCCCGGCGAGTGCCGGGGATCACCTGCTCGCCCCGGACCGGCGCCACGAACCGGAATCAGCCGGGTGCCACGAACCCGGACTCGTATGCCGCGATCACCGCCTGGGTGCGATCCCGGGCCCCCAGTTTCGACAGTACGGCCGTGACGTGGGACTTCACCGTCTCGGTGCCGACCACCAGCCGTGCGGCGATCTCCGCGTTCGACAGGCCCCGTGTCATCAGCCGCAACACCTCCGCCTCGCGCCCGGTCAGCGCCGCCCGCTGCAGAGCGGCGCGGGCCGCGGGATTCCCGTCGCTGTCCCCGTACTCGGCGGCCAACTGCCGTACGGAGGCCGGGAACAGCAGTGACTCGCCCTCGGCGATCAGCCGCACGGCGTGCACGATCTCGGCGGGCCGGGCCCGCTTCAGCAGAAATCCGTCGGCACCCGCGCGCAGCGCCTCGTACACGTACTCGTCGTTCTCGAACGTCGTGATGACGAGGATCTTCGGCGGCCGGTCGACGGTCCGCAGCACCGCGCGGGTGGCCTCGATGCCGTTCATCAGCGGCATACGGACATCCATCGCGACGACATCGGGCCGCAACCGCCGCACCAGCGGAATCACCGCGGCGCCGTCCGCGGCCTCTCCGACGACCGCGATGTCGGGCTGCGCCTCCAGGACGGCACGCAGACCGGCTCGTACGAGGGGTTCGTCGTCCACGAGCAGAACGGTGACCGGCATCCGGCCAGCGTAGATCAGCGCAGCGGCAGTTCGACGTGCACCTGCCAGTCACCGTCGTCCGGGCCGGTTCCCGCCCGCCCGCCGAGCAGCGCGGCCCGCTCCCGGATGCCCCGCAGACCACTGCCCCGCGTATCGCCGCCCGGGCCGGGACCCGGTATTCCGGCCGTCAGCGGATTGCGCACCTTGAGGGAGAGCGTCCGTCCCTCGACGGCGACACGGACGCGGACGGGTACCGGGCCCGCGTGCCGCAGCACGTTGGTGAGGCACTCCTGGAGGATGCGGTAGCCCTCGCGGGAGACCGGGCCGGGCACGGTCTCCAGGGGGCCCGTCAGCTCGGCGTCGATCTTCGCCCCTGAGGTGCGGGCGGACTCCAGGAGCCGGTCGGCCTCCAGCAGGGTCGGCCGGCCGCTCGCGGGCCTGCGCGACTCGCGCAGCACGCCGAGCACCCGCTCCAGGTCCTCCAGCGCGGCACGGCCGGTGTCCTCGATGACGAGCAGGGCCCGGTCGGTGAACTCCGGGTCTCCCGCGGCGCGCGCCGCACCCGCCTGCACCACGGCCACCGTCAGCGCGTGGCCGATCGAGTCGTGCAGCTCGCGGGCGATGCGGGTGCGCTCCAGGAGTTGCTCCGTGCGTTCCTCCAGGGCGGCGACCCGCTCGGCCGCCGACGGCCCCAGGAGACGGCGCGCGAGGACCGTGACCAGCTCCCCGAGACCGATGAACGCTCCGTAGAAGGCGAGCAGCGTCAGCGGCGCGAGCAGGGCGTACGCCCAGTGCGCGTGCGGCACCGGCAGGAACGGATTGTCGTCGGGTACGTGACCGGTCGAGATCCGGATCAGGTCCACGGTGATCAGCGGGAGCCAGACGCTGACTCCCCCCGCCACCCAGCCGAACACCATGCGTATCCCCAGCCACAGCACGGTCCGCAGCCGGTCCCGCCAGGTGGCCGACGGGACGACCGAGACCGCCGGGTCCTGTCCGTCCCGCATCAGCATGAACTGCGCCTGGACACCCTCGCCGCGCCGCACGGCCGGGATCAGACCCAGCAGGGGCAGCACCAGCGTCGGCGCCCACGGCGTGGACGGGTCGACAAATATCCACACGCTGCTGACCAGCATGGGAACCCACAGGTGAAGGAAGCGGGTGTACGTCGTCCCGCGAGTCAGCGGGCGCAGCAGGCGGGCCATCGCGTCATCGTGCCAGCCGGCACCGACAACGAGCCTCCCCCGAGCGGGGGAGACGCCCTCCCCGGGCGGGGGAGGACCAACTGCCTTCCCTGCAGTCAGCCTTGGGCCATGACCAGCATCGACGTCCAAGAACTCACCAAGGAGTACGGCACCACTCGTGCCGTGGACCGGCTGACCTTCCGTGTCGAGCCCGGCCGGGTCACCGGATTCCTCGGCCCCAACGGCGCGGGCAAGTCCACCACCATGCGGCTCGTGCTCGGCCTCGACCGGCCCACGTCGGGCACCGCCACCGTCGGCGGTCAGGCGTACGCGACGCTGGAGGAGCCGTTGCGTCACGTCGGCGCCCTGCTCGACGCGCAGGCGGCGCACGGTTCGCGGACCGCGCGGGACCATCTTCGGGCGCTCGCGGCGAGCAACCGCCTGCCCTTGACCCGTGTGGACGAGGTCCTGGCGGAGGCCGGTCTCGCCCCGGTCGCCCGCCGCCGCGTCAAGACGTACTCCCTGGGCATGCGGCAGCGCCTGGGGATCGCCGCGGCCCTCCTGGGGGACCCGCCGGTGGTCCTGCTCGACGAGCCGTCCAACGGGCTCGACCCCGAAGGCATCATCTGGATCAGGGAGTTGCTGCGCCGGCTCGCCCGTGAGGGCCGCACCGTACTCGTCTCCAGCCACCTGATGAACGAGACCGCGTCCTTCGCCGACCACCTCGTCGTGCTGGGCCGCGGCCGGCTGATCGCCGACATGGCGACGAGGGAGTTCGTCCGGGCGCGCGTGGACCCCCGGGTACGGGTACGCACCACGGACGGCGCGGCCCTTCGCGACCTGCTCGCCCGCCACGGGTACGAGGCCGCGCGGAACGAAAGCGAAAGCGAAAGCGAAAGCGGGGGAGGTGGAGGTGGCGGGGGCGGGGGCGAACGGTGGATCGTGCGCCACGCGCGCGTGGAGGACATCGGCCGCCTCGCCTCGGGCGCGGGTCTGCCCATCCTCGAACTGGTGGCGGAGGAAGCCACGCTGGAACAGGCCTACCTCGATCTGACCGCCACGGAGGCCGAGTTCGCGGCGCAGCCCCCGGTTCCGTCGGCCGCGCAGTCCCCGACCCAGCCGCAGGAGACCTGACCGTGCCGTTCACACCCGTACTCCACTCGGAGTGGCTCAAGATCCGCACCCTGCGGTCGCTCGTCGTGGGACTGGGCGCCGTCGTACTCGTCACCGCGGCCTTCTCCGCACTGGCGGGGCTCGACAACTCCGGGGACGGGAGCGGGAGCGGGAACGCGGACTTCGACCCGCTGTTCTCGGCGTTCTTCGGCGTCAACTTCGGGCAGATCGCGGCGATCACCTTCGGCGCGCAGGCCGTGTCGTCCGAGTTCCAGGGCGGTGCCCTGCGGCTCTCGCTGGCCGCCGTACCCCGGCGCGGGCGGTGGTTCGCGGCGAAGATGACGGCTGTCGGCCTCCCTGTCCTGGCCGTCGGCCTCCTCACCGGGTGCGTGAGCCTCGCCGTGGGCAGGGCCGTCCTCGGCGACCGGGCGAACGGTATGAGCTGGGCCGAAGGGCTCCGGGGAGCCGTGGGCTGCGGGATCTACCTGGCGCTGATGGCCCTGTTCGCGGCCGGCCTGACCGCGTTGCTGCGCAGCGGCGTCACCACGCTGAGCATCCTCATCCCCTTCCTCCTGCTGGTCTCCTTCGTGGTCGGGGACATGTCCGGGAACGCCGCCGACCTCCTGCCCGACCGGGCGGGGCAGGTGGTCCTGCACGGGACCCGGGACGGCTTGCTCGGGCCGTGGGCGGGGCTCGCGGTCACAGCGGTGTGGACGTCGGCGGCGCTCCTGGCCGGATGGTGGGGTGTGCACCGTCGGGACGCGTGAATCCGCAATCCGGGCAGCCGTTGTCACCTGACGGGCCGCCACATGTCAGTGGTGACCGCTTTACTGGACTTCATGACCACTGAGCGACACCTCGCCACGATCGAGGAGCTGTGCGTCCGCGACTTCCCCGCGGCGCACGGCTGGTCGGAGGTCGGCGCGGGGGGACCCGGCTACCACCTGGTGGTACTGGAGACGACGCATGGTTTCGGGACGGGCGACCGGTCCGGGCGGGAGGAGATCGCGGACCAGTTCGCCGCCTACAGGGAGGGCGTCTCACAGCGGCTGGGGGAGCGTTGGGGCGAGGCGGAACCGAAGAGCCTGACCGGTGTCTTCCTGCGCTCCGAGGACCCGGAGGAGCGGATACCGAAGCCGTGGGCCTACCTCAGCGCCTACGTGGGACATGTGGACCTGTGGGAGGCCGACGGTACGGGGCGCTGGGTGGCCGTGGGGGTCTCCGAGCCGGTGGAGGGCCAGGAGTTCCAACTCTTCGCGCTGGTCACGGAGTTGGCTCCGCCCTGACCCGGTGCCGGGCGCCTGCTAAGGGCTGTCCCGTAATTCCCGGTGGATCAGCGCGCGGCGTCGGATGCGGTGCATCGCAAGGCGGAGGGTCGTCCTCATACTGGGCGTATTCGGGCGATCCGACAACGCGGCGAGGTGCCGTAGCTGTCGTCGTGCGCCCGCCGGGGATTTCGGGACAGCCCTTAGTCCTGCGCGGCCACCCGCAAGCGGCCGAACTCCTCCGCCATCGTCGCCGCCGTCCAGTGTGCGTTCAGGCCGCTGGGATTGGGCAGGGCCCACACGCGCGTAGCGCCGAACGTCCGCTCCTGCGGGCCGATCGCCGCCTTGCGGTCGTCGAAGGCCGCCCGGTAGGCGGTCACCCCCACGACCGCGAGCCATCGTGGCCGCAGCCGTTCGACCTTGGCGGCGAGCAGCCGCCCGCCCTCCCGGTACTCGTCCGCGCTCAGCTCGTCGGCCCGGGCACTCGCCCGCGCCACCACGTTGGTGATGCCGAGCCCGTACGACAGCAACTCGTCCTGCTCCGAGGGCTTCAGCAGCCGCGGGGTGAAGCCGGACAGGTGCAGGACCGGCCAGAAGCGGTTGCCGGGGCGCGCGAAGTGGTGGCCCGTCGCCGCCGTCATCAGCCCGGGGTTGATGCCGCAGAACAGCACCTGGAGACCGTCCGCGACCACATCAGGCACGAGCCGGCCGCGGGCGGCCTCCAGTTCGGCGGGCGTGAACCGCGTCAGAGGATCGCCCCCGGCGTGTAGCCCGCGGCCTGCGGGTGCTGCTTCACGATCTCCTCGACGCGGGCGACGACCACGGCCACCTGTTCGGCGGCGGCGCCCGTGAAGGACAGCTTGTCGGCCATCAGCGTGTCGAGCTGCACGCGGTCCAGCGGGAGGCGCTCGTCCGCCGCGAGCTTGTCGAGCAGCTCGTTGCGCTCGGTGCCCTGCTCACGCATGGCGAGGGCGGAGGCGACGGCGTTCTCCTTGATGGCCTCGTGCGCGACCTCCCGGCCGACACCCGCGCGCACCGCGCCCATCAGGACCTTGGTCGTCGCGAGGAACGGCAGGTAGCGGTCCAGCTCGCGCGCGACGACCGCAGGGAAGGCGCCGAACTCGTCGAGGACGGTGAGGAAGGTCTCCAGCAGACCGTCCAGCGCGAAGAACGCGTCCGGCAGTGCGACCCGGCGCACCACCGAGCAGGACACGTCGCCCTCGTTCCACTGGTCGCCCGCCAGTTCACCCGTCATCGAGGCGTAGCCGCGCAGGATCACCATCAGACCGTTGACGCGCTCGCAGGAGCGGGTGTTCATCTTGTGCGGCATCGCCGAGGAACCGACCTGGCCCGGCTTGAAGCCCTCGGTCACCAGCTCGTGTCCGGCCATCAGCCGGATGGTCTTGGCGGTGGACGAAGGGGCGGCGGCCAGCTGCACCAGCGCGGTCACGACCTCGTAGTCCAGCGAGCGCGGGTAGACCTGGCCCACCGATGTGAACGCCTGCGAGAAGCCGAGGTGCCCGGCGATGCGCTGCTCCAGGTCGGCGAGCTTCGACGCGTCCCCGCCCAGCAGGTCGAGCATGTCCTGCGCCGTGCCCACCGGGCCCTTGATGCCGCGCAGCGGGTAACGGGCGAGCAGTTCCTCGACCCGGCCGTGCGCGACGAGCAGCTCGTCGGCGGCGGTCGCGAAACGCTTGCCGAGAGTGGTCGCCTGCGCCGCCACGTTGTGGGAGCGGCCCGCGATGACCAGCTCGCCGTACTCGCCCGCGAGCCTGCCCAGCCGGGCGAGGACGGCGACCGTGCGGTCGCGCACCAGCTCCAGGGAGAGCCGGATCTGCAACTGCTCGACGTTCTCGGTGAGGTCGCGGGACGTCATGCCCTTGTGGACGTGCTCGTGTCCGGCGAGGTCGTTGAACTCCTCGATCCGCGCCTTCACGTCGTGTCGCGTGACCTTCTCGCGCTCGGCGATCGAGGCGAGGTCGACCTGGTCGAGGACCCGCTCGTAGTCGGCGAGGGCGGCGTCGGGCACCTCGATCCCGAGGTCCTTCTGGGCCCGCAGCACGGCGAGCCACAGCTGACGCTCCAGCTTCACCTTCTGCTCGGGGGACCACAGGGTGGCGAGCTCGGCCGAGGCGTAGCGGCCGGCGAGGACGTTCGGGATACGGGGCTTTGCGGGCGCAGTCACGTGGACGGAGCATACCCGCTGTGGATGGGGGGCTCTGCGAGTCTCCATCGTCCAGGTAGAGGCCATCGGGGTTCACAGCGTCTGCCTCTGGACGCAGATTCCGTGAGAGAGAGTGTGAGAGATCCAGCAGGGGTAGCCCGCGGACGGACAGAGGCCCTCAGCCTCAGACACTGCTGGGAAAGTCGGGGGTGCGGCAGTGGGGCCGGGAGAGATTCTGGCGGAGACGGCGTGGGTGGTGTGGACGGTGTGTCCGAAGGGCACGCTGGCACCGACGCGGGCGCGGGCGCCGCGGCCGACGCCGTGCGGTCCGGGACTGCGTGCGTGCACGAACGAGATCGTCGAGGTGTTCCCCGCGCTGGCCGGGCTCCTGTGAGCGTGAGCCGCTAGCGGGCGGTCTTCACCGACGCCGCACGGCAGGCCCTGCGTGAGCTGGACGGCGCCGAGCGGCTGGCGCACATCACCCCGGGAGCGCGCAGCAGCGCCGCGACCTCATCCAGGAGCGGTCACCCCTTGTTCGCCGCGCACGCCGGGCCCCGACGCCTCCCTACGGGGCGAACGTCCGGTGCCGGTCTCCGGGCGCTCGCAGTTCCGCTGTGGCCCGGCGGGCGGCGGTCAGGTGATGGGTCGAGTTCCAGGCGAGCGCGACCCGTTCGGCCCGCGCGTAGGAGTCGGCCGCGGCCTGTTCGTCGTTCATCAGCCGGTACAGGTCGCCGAGGGCGTGGGCGAGGGGACGACTGGCGTAGGCACCTCCGGCGGTGCCGCCGAACTGGTTCCGGACGGGCAGGAGGTGCCCGATCAGCACGGTCGCGGTGTCGGTGTCGCCTTGCAGAACGGCGAGTTCGCTGCGGTAGTCCAGCTCCAGCCCGTAGAGATGATCCGTCACCGGCCGGGACGGGAAGGACACCAGTCGCGCCTCGTCCATGCGGCCCAGACGGGCCAGTACGAGCGCGTGCAGCACGGCGACAGGGGCGCCGACGGTCGCGTGCAGATCCCGGACGTCCTGCTCGATCTCGGCCGTCCTGCCCTGCGTGAGCCGGATGGTCATCAGGCCCAGTGTGCGCGGGGCCGCGGCCTGGTGCGCTCCTATGCGCTGCAACAGCACGTCCGCCTCGGCGTACTCGGCCTCCGCCACGCCGAAGCGGCCCGTGATCGTGGCCAGCATGGCCGAGGCGAGGGTGTTGATGCCCTGTGCCCACAGCATCCGGTAGCGGCGCGCTATGTCCAGGCCGTCGGTGGTGTGCCTGTGTACCAGGTCCGGATCGTTGCGTGCGGCGGCCGTCAGGGAGTCCAGGTGCTCACACACCCAGCGGTAGGCGGGCAGATCGTGGGTCAGGGCGAGCCGGCGCAACTCGGCGACGAGGGGCGGCCGGGCGGTGTCCTGCGCCTCATGTGGCATGAGGCGCGCGGACGTCATGAGGGCGGAGGCCAGTAGACGGGGGTCGCCGTCCGCGCGGGCCAGGGCCAGTTGGGCGTGCGCGGCCTCGGCGGCCCGCGGTGCGTCCTCGGCCGCCACGGCGTCCACGAGGACCTGGAGCACTCGTGCGCGCGTCGGGTCGTCCAGGGTGCTGTCCTGTGCCAGGTGCTCCAGTCGGGTCAGCGCGGTCCGGTCGAAGAAGCCCTCCAGCCTGCTGCGCCACAGCGAGGGTTCGGTCCAGGCGCCGTAGACCGCCGCCACCAGGTCGTCGCGGTTGGCGAGTATGGCCAGGTCGACCGCGCGCTGCCGGGTGATGCGGGCGGCGTCGGTCGCGCCGGCCCGTACCTGCGCACCCAGCAGCCGCACCAGGAGGACCACCGTGGCCTCTCGATGGCCGTCGGAGTCGGACGCGGCGGCGGCGTGCGCCTCCAGCGCCTGTTGGATCAGGTCGACGGCCACGTCGTGGGCGTACCGCCGCTCGGCCAACTCGGCCGCGCGCAGTGCGTAGTCGATGGCCAGGGGCGCGGTCGAGCTTCTGCCCGAGCGGGCGAAGTGGTGGGCCAGCGCGGCGAGATCGTCCGGGCGACGGCAGCGCAGTTGCCGAGCCACGCGGTCGTGCAGACGGGAACGCCGTACGACGGGCAGGTCCGTGTACACGGTGTCGCGCACCAGGGCATGCACGAAGCGGACGCGTCCCGGGCCGGGTTCGGTCAGCAGATCCGCGGCGAGGGCGGCCTCCAGTCCGCACAGGAGGGTGTCCTCGTCCAGGTCGGCCGCGTCGATCAGGAGCGAGACGTCGGCCTCCAGTCCCACGACGGCCGTGAGCTGCAGGGCGGAGCGAGCGTCGGCCGGCAGAAGGGCCAGGCGTCTGCGCAGCACGTCGCGCACGCCCTGCGGGACCTCGGAGACGGCCACTAGAGCGCCTTCTCGGGCCAGCAGCCGCGCGCTCTCCAGGACGTAGAAGGGGTTTCCGCCGGTGCGGTCGGTGAGAGCCGTCACGGTCCTCGCGTCCACGGGTCGGCCGCAGACGGCCTCGACGAGGGTCGCGACATCCTGCGGTGGAAGACCACCGAGCGCGATCCGGTGCGGAGCGCCGGGGGCGAGGTGGGCGAGGGTCTTGCCCAGGAGTTCCCCCACCTCGGCCGGACGGTAGCTGGCGACGGTGAGGAGGGGGACGCCGGTGACCGCGGCCGCCGCTTCGAGCAGGGCGAGCGTCTCGGCGTCGGCACGGTGCAGGTCCTCCAGGAACACGGCGAGCGGCCGCCGGCCCGCCGCGTCCCGCAGCCAGGCGGCGAAGGCGCGGTGCGTACGGAAGCGTCCGACGGTCGCCGCGTCGCCCGTCGGGGCCTCCCCGGCACCGGGCTCGCCCAACAGCGCGGCCAGTTCTCCCGGCTGGGCCGGGGGGATGTCGCGGGCGAGTGCGCCGAGGGCCTCCACCCAGGCCCAGGCGGGCGGCGCTCCCTCGTACTCCGGGCAGCGGCCGACCACCACGAACCACCCGTCGGACCGCAGGTGTTCGGCGAACCGGGCCAGAAGCGCCGTCTTCCCGGCGCCGGCTTCACCGGTGACCAGCGAGGTGCTGGCCGTGTGCCGGGCGGCCAGCGCGGCGGTGGCGACCGCGCGCAACTCGTCGTGTCTGCCGACGAAGGGGGCGCGTCCGTTCGCGGACAGGTCGGTGACGGCGACGGTGCCGGCAGCCGCAGTGACACCCGAGGCGCTGTGGGCGGGCGCGGCATGTGTCGGTACGGGGTATGCGACGCCGGTGCGCTGGGTGGCGGTCGGCGGCACCGTGACCGGCTCCGGCACGACGGCCCGGAGCACGTCGAGCCGCCGGGCCAGCACCGCCTGTTCGAGCTCGACCAGGACGGGCGAGGGATCACAGCCGAGTTCGTCCCGCAGTATGCGCGCGGCACGGCGCAACGAGGAGAGGGCGCCTGCCTGCCGGCCGCACGCCCAATGGGCGAGCGCGAGCAGTCGCCACCCCTCCTCCCGCAGCGGGTTGTCCGTGACCAGGGCCTGGGCGGCCAGCGTCGCCTCGTCGGCGTACCCCGCGCGCAGATCGGCGTCGACGGCGAGTTCCCGCGCCTGTGCGTACAACTCGGTCAGCCGGTTCACTTCCGACGAGGCCCACGTCTCGTCCGCGTGCTCAAGGAACGCGGGACCCTGCCACCATTCGAGGGCCTCGGTCAGCAGTTCGCGGGCCAGGTCCACCGGAGCGCTCCGGGCACGGCCCACTTGGGCCTCGAAACGCCAGGCGTCCACGGAGTCCGGGGGCAACCGCAGAACGTATCCGGGCGGGGCGGTGACCAGAACGGTCGCGGGCGCTCGTGCGGGCCGCCGCGGTTCGAGCAGGCGGCGCAGGTTCGACACGTAGGCGTGCAGGGAGACGATGGCCTTGGCCGGGGGAACTCCGCGCCACACCGCGTCCACCATGCGGTCCACCGGCACCACCGCGCCCCGGGCCGCGACCAGCAGTCCGAAGACGGCCCGCTGCCGCGGGGAGCCCAGTTCGACCGGTGTTCCCTCGACGTCGGCACCCAGGGAACCCAGGACTCGTATTCGCAGCACGGACGGGAATGTACCGGAGTTGCCTCCCGGAAGAACTCCGGCGCACCCGGCCGGAGCCGGGGTCCGGCGGACGGGCCACCGCGCCGCCGGTGATCACATGCCGCCGAGTCCGCGGTAGATCCCGTCGGGGTCGACCCCCTCCACGTAGTCGCCGAAGTCCGTGTTCGCCGGCGACAGGTTCGCCTCGATCTCCGCGAGGGCCGACGCCGCCGCCCGGAAGGTCCCGTCCGGGCCCTCGTCGTCGACATCGACGACGAGGAGAACACGCTCACGTGCTGCCGCCGTCGGCTGCGCGAAGGTGACGGCGTCCGCCACGAAGAGGCAGGGATAGTCCGCGTGGTCCGGTACGAAGGTCATGAGCTGCCGCGCCGTCATGCCCTCGAACCGTGCTTCGTCCACCGTGCGCAGATCCACGAGCAGGCCCTCGGGGACGTGGCCGCGCAACCATGCGCACAACTGCTCCCACGCCGTCCGGTCGGTGAAGTGGGTCCTGACCAACAGGACGCCGCTGCCCCCTGGAAGTTCGTTCACGAGAAGCTCATTCTCTCTTTCAGCTCGATGTCCGGTCAGAAGCCCCGGAACACGCCGTCCTCGTCCGCGGCCCGGACGAATTCGTCCCAGTCCATGTTGGCCCAGGTGAGGTTGTTCTCGATCGACCACAACTCCGATGTCACGACCCGGAGTTCAGCGGGCCGCACGGAGCCGGTACGGACGACGAGAAGCGGGTTGCCCGGCGCGGTGAGTGCGTGCTCGTCGGCGATCACCACCAGCCGCTTCTCCGGTGGCGTCAGGCCCGCTATCCGCTCCGGCGAACAGTCCGCGTACGCGACGTCGTCGACGATGTCGACGTTCGCCAGGAAGTCGTCCTCGGAAGGCGTTCCCACGTGCACGAGCAGGGTCTGCCACGACCGCTCGTCGGAGAAGGAGGTACGCACCAGGGGAGTCGCGTGCTTGTGGCACGGCAGTGGAGCAGGCGTGAGTGGCTCGGGCACGGAGAGGATCCTCGCGAAGGGGCCGCGAACGCGCGACGGCGTTCGGCTCGGGCAAGTCAGCGGCAGCGTACGCGAGTTACGGGACCGCGGAAGTCCGGTCCCGCGGTCACTTCCTACGCACAACGGGCTGCCTATGATCCGGGTGCCCACAGCCGACCCCATCGGCGCGGCTCCGTGGCCGAAGGCCCCGGTCCACCGCGGCGTCCGCGTACCGCGTGTACGTGGCTCAGGAGGTTTTGAACAGTGTCACGGCAGGTGCTCACCGTCTGCCCGGACCACCCTGACGGGTACCGCACCATCAGCGAAGCCTTGGCGCAGGCACGTGCCGGTGCCGTCATCAGCGTGGCTCCGGGGCGCTATCCCGAAAACCTCACCGTGCGCACCCGGGTGACGATCGTCGCCTCCGGCGGCCGGGACAGCGCCGAGATCTGCCCCCGCCACGGCAGCGCCCTGGTTCTCATGGCCGAGGAGGTCATGCTCACCGACCTGCTCCTGCGCGGCGGCCAGGAGGACACGCCGGTGGTCGATGTGCCCCGGGGGCAGGTGGCCATGGAGCGCTGCACCGTCGTGGGTTCCGGGTGGACGGCGATACTGGCCCGGCTGTCGGGGTCGCTGGCCGCGCGCGGCTGCCGGATCAGCAACCCGGCGGGCGCGGGCATCGTGGATGTCGCCCCCAGCGGGAGCGTGGTCGAGGACTGCGTGGTCGAGCACGTCGGATCGTCCGCGATCGTCCTCGGCGAGCAGTCGCGCGCCACGATCCGCGGCTGCCGTCTGCGGGACGCCCGCGGCAACGGTGTGCTGGCCAACGGCGAGGCCCGCGGCTCCGTGGAGGACTGCGAGATCTCGGACACCGACAAGCCCGCCGTGGCTCTGGAGGGACTCAGTTCGACGACGGTGCTGCGCACCGCCGTCCACGACGTGTCCACCGGAGTCTTCGTGACCTCCGGCGCCCGCCCGGTGCTGGAGGACGTCACCGTCACCGCGACCTCGCAGGCGGGGATCGTCGTGGCCGCCGGGAGTGATCCGACACTGCGGCGCTGCCGCACTTCGCAGACCGCGGCGACCGGGTTGTTCGTCGGCGAGCGGTCGCGGGGGACCTTCGAGGAGTGCGAATTCCTGTCGTCCGCCGGCCATGCCATCCATGTGCTGGGCGGAGCGACACCCGTTCTCGATCGTGCGGTGGTGCGCGACTGCGCCGACACGGGCGCGGCCGTGTTGCTCGCCGAGGACTCCGCCGCGGAGTTCGACCGGCTGGAGATCGGTTACGCGGCCGGGGTCGCCGTCTCGATCCGTTCCGGCGCCAACCCCCTGCTCCACCGTGCGGCCGTGCACTCTCCGGGAACCGACGGCGTCGAGGTCTGCGACGGCGGGCGCGGCCGGCTCGAAGGCTGTCTGATCGAGGACGCGGGCGCGAACGCCGTCCGGATCACCGACGGCGGCAACATCTTTCTGGGGGACTGCACGCTTCGCGCGGCCAAGGAGAGCGGGGTCCTCGTCTCCGAGGGCGGCCGGGTGACGCTGCGCGACGGCGCGATCCACGCGAGCGGCGCCTCGGGAGTGGCCGCGGGCACCGGCGCGGACGTGACCGTCACCCGGGCTTGCATCACCGCTTCGGGCGCACACGGAGTCCAGGTCTCGGCCGGGGCACGGGCCGCCCTCGGACAGTGCGAGATCAGCGGCAGCCTCGGTGACGGCATCCGGGTCGACAGCGCCGAAGCGGTGTCGGTCACCGGCTGCGTCACCCGTGACAACCGGGGGTCGGGCCTGCGCCTGACCCGTGCCACCGAGCGGCTCGCCGTCGAGGACCTGTCCAGCGGCGACAACGCCATACCGGACTTCTGGGGCACCGAACTCACCGGCGAAGGCGCCCGGGACGCGGCACCGGCCGCCCGCGGCGGCGACGCCCCGGGGGGTCTCGCCGACCGGCAGTCGCCGCCGCCGGTGGCCAAGGGACCGATGGCCGAACTGGAGGCCCTGGTCGGTCTGGAGGGCGTCAAACGGCAGGTCGCCACGCTGGTCAACCTCAACCAGCTGGCACAACGCCGGGCGAAACTCGGTATGCCGGTACCGCCCATGAGCCGGCACCTGGTCTTCGCGGGGCCACCCGGCACCGGCAAGACCACCGTGGCACGCCTCTACGGCGGAATCCTCGCCGAACTCGGCGTGCTGCGCTCCGGACATCTGGTCGAGGTCTCCCGGGCCGATCTGGTGGCCCAGGTCATCGGTGGCACGGCCATCAAGACCACCGAGGCTTTCAAGGAGGCACTCGGCGGCGTGCTGTTCGTGGACGAGGCCTACACACTGCTCTCCGGCAGCAAGGGTTCGGGGGCCGACTTCGGGCGGGAGGCCATCGACACCCTGGTGAAACTGATGGAGGACCACCGTGACGACGTGGTGGTCGTGGTCGCCGGGTACACCGCGGAGATGGAAGGCTTCCTCACCGCGAACGCCGGGCTGGCCTCACGATTCACCCGCAGCATCGAGTTCGCCGACTACTCCGACACCGACATGGTGACGATCACCGAGAACATGTGCACGGCCCACCGCTACGCGCTGCATTCGAGTACGCGTGACGCGCTGGTCCGTCTCTACGAGCGCATGCCACGCGACGCGGGATTCGGCAACGGCCGCGCCGCGCGCCGTGTGTTCGAGGAGATGGTCGACCGGCAGGCCGTGCGGCTCGCGACCGTGGTCGACCCCGCGGAGAGCGATCTCACGCTGCTGCTTCCGGCCGATGTCGGCGACGACGAGGACGGGCAGGGCGCGACGGGCCCCGGCGACCCGCGGGAACTGCTCGCCGGGCTGGAGGCGATGGTGGGCCTGGGCGCGGTCAAACGGGAGGTCGGCGACATGGTCAGTGTCCTCGCCGCTGCCAAGCAGCGCGAGGCCGTCGGTCTGCCCGCCCCGAGACTGGGCCACCACCTGGTCTTCGCCGGGCCCCCCGGTACCGGCAAGACCACCGTGGCCCGCCTGTACGCGGACCTGCTCCACGCGCTGGGCGTGCTGCCGCGCGGGCAGTTGGTGGAGGTGGCCCGGGCCGATCTCGTGGGCCGGTACGTGGGCCACACCGCCCAGTTGACGCGCGAGGTGTTCGAACGGGCCATCGGCGGCGTGCTGTTCATCGACGAGGCGTACGCCCTGACGCCGGAGCACGCGCCGTCGGACTTCGGCCGCGAGGCGGTCGACACCCTGCTGAAGCTGATGGAGGACCATCGGGACGAGGTCGCCGTGATCGTCGCCGGGTACAGCGACGAGATGCGGCGGTTCCTCGCCTCGAACCCCGGGCTGGCCTCGCGCTTCTCCCGCAATGTGCATTTCGAGGACTACACCACCGAGGAACTGGTCACCATCGTCCGCGCGCAGGCGACCGAGTCGGGCTACACCTGCGTTCCCGGGACGGTCGAGGTCCTGCACCGGTACTTCGACGCGCTGCCCCGCGACCGGTCCTTCGGCAATGCCCGCACCGCCCGGCAGCTCTTCCAGTCGATGACCACACGCCAGGCCCGGCGGCTCGGCGGTCTGACGGCCCCGGGCATCGAGGAGCTTCAGCAGTTGCTGCCCGAGGATGTTCCCGACGTGTCGAGCACCGCGTGGACACGGGCCGAGCGATCCGCTCAGCAGGACCCCGGCCGGCACTTGTCCGTCTGAGCGCAGGAGCCCGCGGCCGGCCACGTACTCCTGGCGTCGACGCGGCTCGAAGTAGGCCGAAGTAGGCCGAATACGGGCTGAGTTGGGCGGAGTCGGGCTGAGTTGGGCGGAGCGGGCCGAAGCGGTCCCTGCCACGTACGCGGGGACCACCTCGACACGGTCGGTCAGCGTCCCCTCGTCGTCATCAGCGCCGAGGCCACGCTCTCGGAGAGGGTGTTGGACGGCGGAGCGGGCGGAGCGTTCGGCGGCTCGGGGGCTTCCGGAGCATCCGTGCTGTCGGCCGACCGCGCCTCGGCGACGTCCGCGGACTGCTCGGACTGCTTGGGCTGCTTGGGCTGTTCGGACCGTTCAGGCTCTTCGAGTGGCTCGGACGGCTCGGACGGCTCGGACGGCTCGAACCGGGGCGTGGACGCCAGAGGGCCGGGCGTGGATCCCGTGGTCTCGATACTTGAAGCGGATCCGACCGATGGCTCGCTGTCCTCCTCCGGTCCGCCGTCCGGCCCCGGGGCGGGGGCGGGGGCCGAGTCCTGTGACGTGTCCAGCGTCTCGGCCTTCGTCCGCACTCTCGCGAGTGCCCGGTCGAGTGCGTCGGGTTCGACGCACATGGACACCGGCGCGGAGCAGTTCAGGTAGAGCTGATGGTCCTCCGGCAGCTGTTCGGCGAGGTCCGACACCGTGTGGATCTCATACAGGAGACGCCCGGCGCCGGCCAGGTGCGCCTGCGAGGTGAAGACGAGCATCACGGGGGTGCCGTCCGGCGCGACCGCTGTCACCGGTCGTCCGTCCGGGCCGACGAGCACGGCCACGTCCGCCGGCGCGAGAAGGTCGGGCACCTCGTCCTCGCGCCCGTACCCCGCGGCGGCTCGCTGCACGGCGGCGTCGGTCGGATCGGTGGGCCGGGCCCAGCCACGGGCAGCCGGGGACCGCACATAGGACGGGTTGTGCCGCCACTCCACGATCTCGCCGGAGGCGTCGGAACGCCACTCGCCCACGACCGTCCACTCGGGCGGCGGCCAGGCCTGGGTCCAGGCGGGATCGACGAGGGCGAACCAGTGGTCACCGGCCAGCAGGGCGGCCTGCGCGATGTGGTCGGGCGGCGGCGGTACGGCCTGATCGAGGGCGTTGTCGACCGGGTCCGGCCCGGTGAGGGCGTCCTCCTGCTCCGGGGCGAGGTCCTCAGGAACGACCGGACGGCTGAGGATCGGGGGAGTGGCGTCCTCGTAGACCTCGCTCGGCGTGGGGGCCGAGCCGTCCGCCGTCTCTCCAGGGTTCTGGAGCAGGTACGGCAGCTCGTCCGTCAGGGCATTGCCGGTCTGCGGCGTGCTGTCAGCCATGATGCTGTCTTTCCTTATGGGTAGGTCGACACTGCCGGGTCGACGGCCGGTCACGGAAGTGACGGTGCGCGGTTCTCGTCCTCGTCGGGACGTGGCACGGCGAAGCGGAAGCGGCCGTCGTCCTGTACGAGGACCGCACGCGTACGTCCCGCGTTCGCTGTCGTCTCGGTGCCGGTGTGCCGGTCGACGACGGTGAGATCGAGGAGCAACAGCCGTGCCAGGGCGGTCACGGCAAGGGCTGTGGTCGGCGTGTCCCAGGCACCGGACCGTAGGAGCCGCAGGCGTGCGGTCCGCAGGGGTGTCAGCTGGTCGGGCCCGAGTGTGACGGTTCCGTTCTCTTCCTCCAGAAGCCGTATCTCCTGGGGTGTCATGCCGATCTGCCGCAACTCTTCAGCGGTGGCGGACAGGGGCCCCGGCAGGGAATCCGGGGAAGACTCCGGCAGGTCCACTTCGGTCAGCTCGGCGGCCATGCTCGCGCGGAGGGAGTCGACGACGTCCGGATCCGGGGTGCCGTCCGCGCGATACCAGACGGTCTCCAGTTCGTGATCCCGGACGGCTTCCATGGCGGCCTCGACGAAGCCGTCGCCGGCACCCAGCACCGCGCGGAGTGCGAGAGCGGTGCCGTCTCGCATGACCATGGTGTCCGGCTCCGCGGGCCGTTCGACGACGCTTTCGGGGGTCACCGATCGGTCCTCGGCCGCCTCGTCGTCCGGCCAGTCGACGGTGACCGTCGCCGTGCGACGGGTCAGCGGATCCTCGTACAGGGCCCTCGGCGCGTCGTCGAACACGTCCTTGAAGGTGAGGTCCCGCACGGTGAGGGGCTCGGCCGCGTCCGGCTGCAGCTCGGCGAGCTTGAGGTCCAGCCACCGCTGCAACTCCGCCCGCGTACTGGACGCACGCAGCAGGCCCGTCGTCTCCGCCGAGTCACGGCCGTTGCCGCGTCCGGTCACCCGGATCTCCGGCGGCTGGAGCCCTCGTGCCCGGTCCCGCACCGCGCGCACCGCGATCCGCTGGGCGAGGTCCTCGATATGCCGCGCCTCCCGCGCCGGCACGTCCTTGCCGCCCTTGCCGAACACGACGGTCAGCGCTGTCTCGGCGCGCTCGTGACGGTCCCTGCTTCCGGGCTCGCGCAGCGATGTCCATTCGACGCCGTCAGGAACGTCGTCGCCGAGGACGACGGTCGCCGTACGGCGCGTGACCGGGTCGATCCGGTCCTGTTCCGAGGTGTCCTCGAAGCCGTAGCGGATGTCGAGCCCGCGAGTGGTGAGCGGATCGGCGGTCGCACCCTGCAGCTCCCTCAGCGCGGCCGCGAGGTGGTTTTCGAGCACGCGTGCGGTGTTCTTCGCCCGGGTCCTTCCCGTGTAGGCGGCGTGGTCGGTGCTGTTGCCCCGGCCGCTGACCCGGACGGCCTGGGGCTGCCGTCCTTCGGCACGGTCCTTCAGCGCCTGAACCGCTATACGCCGGGCGAGTGCGCGGATGTCCCGGTCCTGGTCGGCCTCCATCCACCGCGATCCACGGGGGAAGCGCACGGTCAGCGGCTTGCCGATCGGGCGGTCGGCTTCGGATGAGGGCGGCGTGCTCGAAGCCTCGTCCGACCGGTCGGACCGGTCCGACCGGTCCGACCGGTCCGGTTCGATGGGCTCGCTCGGCTGCGTCAGGAACACGGTGCCGTCGGACACCGGGACGACGCCGTCCCGCGTCGCGGGCTCCGGGGCGGGCAGGAAGCGTCCGGTCACCGGTGTGGCACCGCCCGTCGTCACGGAGGGGTCCCGCACGGGCGGGACTCCGGCACGGCCGGTCCCGGCCGCCGGGGTGGGACCGTACAGGCGTTGGAAGAGGGGCAGCAGCCTCGGCTCGTGTGCCGCGATCCAGGCGGCGCCGTTCTCGCGCGGACGGCCGGTGTGGGCGTCCGTCCCGGTGTTCAGCCCCAGGTAGACGCTGGTGAGTTGGATGAAATAGGTGAGCGGGAGCCGCGAGGAGAGATTCTCCGTGGGCGTTCCGTGCCTGTCACGGCGGATTCCGTCGGGCCAGGGCGCGTCGTGGCCCAGCGCCTTCCGCGCCCTGAAGGAGGCGGCCGTACGACGGCGGTCGTCAGGACTCGACGCGAACGAGTAAAGGGTCTGGGTGAGCATCCGAAGCGCGTCCGCGGGGGTGGACAGCGACTCCTCCGCGATCACCGTGTCGGTGATCCCCCCGGCGGACCTGGCCCGGTCCCACTGAACGCCGTTGGCCTCGGTGGTACCGCGTCGGTCCTGGAACGCCGGGAGATCCACCAGCCGGGTCCCCAAGGGCAGGACGGTGACCGTCGTGCCGCTCTTCAGAAGCCGGGCGGCCACCTCGGGATCGACCAGGAGCCGGACGAGCAGGTCCCGGGCCTGCCGTCCCGCGGTCTCGGATCCCGAGGGGACCTCGACCATGAGCCGCGCCGCCGTGGCGGCGAACTCGTGTGCGTCGAGACGCGATGCGAGGGCGTCCACGAACCCGTGGTGGACCGACAACCAGCGCCGGTGCTCGGGCCGCAGGCCGGCCAGAATGCCCGCACGTTCGTCGGCACGGCGCTGCGGGAGCTCACGCAGGAGTTCGTCGGCGTTCGTAGGACGTACGACGTCGTTCCGCGTGCGCGTGGAGTTCTCCGGCGTGTCCCCGAACCATTCCCTCACCGCGCCGAAGGCCTGCTCCTCCACCGCTGTCCGGTCGGTCGGGTTGACCGGTCCGGCCAAGCGGGCCTGATCCGCGTATCCGAACAGCCGCCGCAGGATCGGCAGCATCGCGCGTTCGTTCGCCCTGACCCAGTCGGCCCCGTTGTTGACCGGCCGGTACGTGGAGTGGTCGTATCCCGCGTGCGCGCCCATGTAGGCGGTGACCACCTGCGCGAAATACTCGTCCGCGTCGAGGGAGGAGTAGTTGTCCGTCGGGTTGCCGAGGATGTCCCGTCTGATGCCGTCCGGCCAGGACGCGTCGGGCCCCGCGGCGCGTTTCACCAGATACGCCGCGTCGATGACGTCGCGCTCGTGCGCGGTGAGGGCGTGCCCCATCAGGGCGTGGGCCATCTCGTGGACCGTCGTGGAGTCCCCGGACCAGGCGGCGCCCTCACCGACGGCCGAGAATTCACCGAGCAGGTTCTCCTCGGGGATGACCACCGTGGTACCGATCGAGACACCTCTGAGGCCGTCCGTGGACCGGCCGGTGGGGGACTTGAGTCCACGCAATGACTGCGTCTGCGGGAGATCGGTCATCTTCATGTCCTTCGGGAGGACGACGACCCGTACGCCACGCTTGAGCAGTGCCGCCGCGGCATCCGCGTTGGCCAGCATGTGCGCCACGATGCGGTGCGCCTCGACCCGGGCCGAAGCCGCCCGCTCCACGGCGGCCGGCACCTCGACCATCAGCTGCGCCGCCAGCCGGGCGAACTCCGCGGCCGGCAGGTCCGCCTTCAGACGGTCCACCAGGCCTGCGCCGAGCGAGAGCTGTCGTCGTCGCTCCACGGACAGTGCGACCAGCTCTCCTCGCGCCGCCAGCGCACGCGTGACCTGTGCGGCGCGAGCGACACCCGATTCCTGCAGGGGAGTCAGCACCGGAGCCGGCGCCGTCGCCTGCCCGGTCGTCACCGCGGCCGGCGGTGAGGTGTACGTCGTGCCGCCGGACACGGCGGCCCGGCTGTCGTTGTCGTTGCCCGCGGTCGGAGCGGCGAGGACGCGCCCGACGGAGTCCGCGGGGGATACCGCCACCGCGGCCGGCTCCTCCGGCGTGGTGGCGGGCTCCGCGGCCGGGTGTGTCACGGGCTTGCCCGTGAACGTCGTACCGCCGAGCTGTCCGGTGTCGCGGGTCCGCTGCCGCGAGGAGCCGGACGCAGCGGGCGGGACCCGTGGCGGTTCCGTGCTCGCCGTCGCCGTCGCCGGAGCCGACGCGGGCGCGGCACCGTACAGGCGCCCCAGAAGCGGGAGCAGCGCCGGCTCGTGGGCCGCGATCCAGGCGGTGGTGTTGGCCCGCAGGCGCCCGGTGTTCGGGTCGTGCCCCGCGTTGAGTCCCAGGTAGGTCCTGGACAACTGCACGAAGTACGTGGCGGGATTGATGGACGCGTAGTTGTCCCGCGCGACTCCGCTCCGGTCGCGTCGGATGCCGTCGGGCCAGGGCGCGTCGGGGCCCCGGCCCCTTCTCGCCCGGTAGGCGGCGTCGACCAGATACTGATCGTCCTCGGTGATGCCGTGCAGGAACACCGTGCCGGCCAGAGCGAGCGCGACGTTGCCGTGTTCGCGGACACGATCCTCGACGGAGGCCTCGGCGCCGCCCCCGAGGAACTGCCGCTCGGGCACCACCATGCCGATCACACCGCCCAGGGCGGTGTCATCGTCGTAGCGCAGGCCGCTGTGCGACTTCCCCCGCAGGTGCCGCAGTTGCGGCACCTCGGTCAGCCGCATCCCGTCCGGCAGCACGACCAGGTACGAGCCCTTGCCCAACAGCCGCGACGCCACGTCCGGATCCATGAGCAGGCGGGCGAACGACGCTCGCGCCACCGCCGTCGACGTCTCCGGGGCAGCCAGACCGTCCGGCGCGTCCAGCATCAGCTGAGCCGCTGTCTCGGCGAATCGAGGCGGTTGGAGGCGGGACCGCAGCGTGTCCACGAGCCCTCGGTGCACGGACAGCCAACGCCGGTGCTCCGGGGCCAGCGAGGCGAGTGTCCGCAGGCGCTCCGGCCCGTCCATGTCCGGGAGCTCACGCAGCAGCCGGTCCGCGTCCGGCGGAGGCGTCGCCGTCTGGCGCAACTGCCGGGACAGGGCGTCCGGTCCGACGACTCCGTCCACCTCGTCCACCCCGTCCGCCTCGTCACCGAACAGAGCGCGGACACCGTCGAAGGCCTCGTCCTCGCGGACCGTACGGTCGACGGGGTTCGCCACCTCCTCGAAGCGTGCCTCGGCCACCGGCCCGTAGAGAGACACGAGCAGGGGCATCAACTCCGGCACATTCGCCTCGACCCAGTCGGCGCCGTTCGACCGGACCCGCAGAGTGTCGCCGTCGCGTCCCGTATTGACTCCGAAGTAGGCGGTACTCACCTGTGCGAAGTACTCAAGGACGTCGGTCGCGGAATAGTTGTCCTTCGGGTTGCCCAGCAGATCACGCCGGATACCGTCGGGCCACGGCGCGTCGTACCCGGTCTGCCGCCGGTTCGCATAGGACGTCGCGATCAGTCTCTTCGCCGCATCTCCCAGAACGAGTTTGTGTATCGCGTGCGCCAACTCGTGCGGTACCTCCGAGGTGCCATGTGCTCTCGCGCCGTACAAGCCGATTTCTCCCAGGAGGTTCTCCTCGGAGACCACGACCAGGCCACCGTCCTGAAGAGCTCTGATCCCGTTCCAGGGGCGACCGTCGTCGGCTGTCACGTCCCGGAGGTGGCGGAACTCCGGGACGTCGGTGACAGGTGTGCTCTTCGGCAGGACGAGCACCTGGACACCGGTCTGCAACAGCCGCCTGGCCACGTATGCGTTGCCCAGCACCCGGGCGACCATGTCGTGTGCGACGCGTCGCGCGGAGGGTGCGCGCTGCGCTCCAGGTGGGACGACGACCATGAGTTGAGCCGCCAGCCGCGCGAACCCCTGAGGGCCCAGCACCGACATGAGGGCGTCCATCAGGGCAGGGTCGGCACCCATCAGCCGTCGCTGTTCGGCGGGCAGCACGGGAATCGACCCCTCGGCCAGCGCCCGGCGCAGGGAGCGCACGGCTTCCTCGGTCGCCTCCGGGGTGAGGACCGAGTCGACGTCGGGCACCGGACTCCGGTTCCCGCTTCCGTCCTCGGCGGGCTCCCGCGCCGAGAACACCGCTCCTCCCGACACCGGCGAACCGGACCACGCATCGACGGGCGGTGGCGGCTGGAAGCCGGCCGCGTCGTGGGGACCCAGGGCGACGCCGTGGTCGACCTGGTTCTCACTCTCGTCCGTGATCCAGCCGACATACGACCATCGCCGCATCTCGTAGGGGTCGACGCCGTTGGCGTACTCGCCGCTCGTGATGTCCAGTTGGTATGTGGTGGCCTGTGCCGTCGCCGCCCGGGCGTACAGCGCCGGGCCGGTCACGATCACACCGCTGCTCGCGAGTTCCTGACCGTCCCAGTTCATGACCTCGTCGGGGATGGCGTCGATGGCACGCCTGAAGAAGGCGGACTGCGGGACGGTCATCATGAAGGCGTTGCCGTACCGGCCGTCCGCCATGGCATGCAGGGCGACGTCGGCCTGAGTCAGGCGCCCGGCCGGCGTTCTCAGCAGTTGGGCGAGACCGGCGCGCTGACGGTCGTACGTCCTCTGGTCCCGGAACATGGGCCCGATGAGGGGAATGTCGGAACGGCTCATCCTGCGGAGATCGGAGAACATGTCCGCGCGTCCCGGCGTGATGTCCACATCGCTGAATACGCCGCCGTCGCGGAGCAGGATGGCGAGT
The DNA here is from genome assembly GCF_044742785.1 of Streptomyces sp. NPDC087844. Lineage (NCBI taxonomy): Bacteria > Bacillati > Actinomycetota > Actinomycetes > Kitasatosporales > Streptomycetaceae > Streptomyces > Streptomyces sp. NPDC087844. Next base: position 156,001 of record NZ_JBIUVD010000011.1, read on the forward strand.
TGCGCCACATCCTTGCCGATGGGGAACGCCATCGGGTTCGTCCGGGCGTGGTCGTAGATCGAGCGCAGCTTCACCAGTTGTGCCTGGTTCGGAGTGAACCCATGGTTTCCGGGAGTCACCTGAATGCCGGGCGGCAGGGCCTCGTTGACGTCACGGAACCGCACCCCCGCCTGCAGCAATATGGTGTACGGGTCCTGGTGCCAGGTGCTCAGCATCGGTCCGCCCGGATAGGCCGGAGAGGTGTCCGTCCAGAGATTGACCACCCACCTGTGGTCCCTGGCCCGCTGAGCCCAGTCGAGAATGTTCCCGATGGCGCCGGGGCTCATCGGACGCCCGATCCAGAAGAAATGGATCTTCTTGGGCGGTGCCGCGAGAGCCGGGTTGTGGTGGGGGGCCTGCAACTGCTGGTCCGTCCACAGCCGAAGTCGCTGCGCCTCGGCACCGAACGGTGTGCGGGCCAGTGCCGTGACGCGTTCCGCGAGCCGGTGCTGCATGATCCGTACGGCACTCAGCCGCGCGGTGCCGAGGAACATTCCCACCTGGGCCATGACGAGGTCCGTCTGTTGCTGCGTCAGCGGACCGTTCCATCTCGTCAGATCGCCCACCGACGCATCCGGCGCCGGAGCGGTGTAATGGACCACGGGTGGTGGCGGCAGTATCTCCGCTTCCCGGAGGTGGGTGGCTGGGCCGGCGCCGTGCGAGAGGCTGTCGGCACTCGCGGGCACGGTCGGCCACCCGGGCACCGTTTCGGTTTCGTCCGTGGGTGTGTCGCCGAACAGTGCGCGGACGGCTGCGTACTTCTCGTTGTCCTCACGCGTGGCGGTGACGGGGTTGGCCGGTGCTGTCGCGGTGAGTTGGGGGTTGTTTCCGTAGAGGCGTCGCAGCAGGGGCAGTAGTTTCTTCTCGTGGGCGCGTACCCAGTTCGCCCCGTTGTTGCGGGGCTGTCTCGTGAAGGGGTCGTGTCCGTGGTTGACGCCGAGATAGGCGTTCGTCAATTGGGCAAAGAATTCGTGGGCGTTCTTGGCGGAGTAGTTGTCCACTTCGCGGCCTGACGGGTCACGGCGTGGGCCGTCGGGCCATGGTGAGTCCGGGCTTTGGGCCAGTCGGAAGGTGAAGGCCTCGTTGATCAGGCGGCGGTCGGTGTCGGTGAGTCCGTGTCGTTCGACGGCGTGCACCATTTCGTGCACCGTCGTCGAGTACTTGTCCTCGTACTGGCTGTTGGCGAAGGGTGTCGTCTCACCGAGGAGGTTCTCCTCGGTGATCGCCGTCACCTTCCCCGAGCCGCCTCGCACGTCGTCCCAGACGCGGCCGTCGCCGAGTGGGCGGCCCGCCAGGGACGCGAAGGGTTCCAGCGCGGTCATCGGCACGTCCCTGGGCACGATCACCACCCGTGACCCGCTTGCCAGCAGCCGCGTCGCCACGTCGGTGTTCACGAGCAGTGCGGAGATCAGCCGGTTCGCCTCGCGTCTGGCCGAGACGGGCTGGTGCACGCCGGGATGCACGTCGAGCAGCAGGGCCGTCGCCGCCTTCGTGAACTCCGCGCCCGGCAAGGACTCCCGCAGGGAGGAGACCAGTCCGGTATCGGAGGCCAGCCAGGCCCGCTCCTCCTGCCGCAGCATCGCCACCGACGACACCAGCTCCGCGGGGGGAGTACTCCGAACCCGCGCAGACAACTCGCCGGCCCACGACGGAACAGCCACATGCCCCGACATCGCGTCCCCCGACGTCGCGTCCCCGGACACCGATGCCGGTTCGGCGGAGATCTGGTGCACCGCCACACCCGACGACGAACCACCCGACTCCCCGGCACCGAAGACCACACCACCTGACACCTCCTCCACCCCCACACTCGACGACGGCGGAGGCACGGGCAGGAACGAGAACGTGTTGTGCGTGGCAGGAGCACCGGGCAGGTCGACCTGGTTCTCACTCTCGGCGGTGAGCCAGCCGAGACGCGACCATCGCTGTATCTCGTAGGGATCGACGCCCTTGGCGTACTCGCCTTCCGCCATGTTGAGTTGATAGGTGTTCGCCTGCGCTGTCGCCGTCCGCGCATACAGGACCGGGCCGGTCACGATCACACCGCTGGTCGCGAGTTCATGGCCGTTCCAGCCCAGGACGGTGTTGTCGATCAGATCGATGGCGCGGGAGAAGAAGGAGGTGTGCGGGACGGTCATCATGAAAGCGTTGCCGTACCGGCCGTCTGCCATGGCATACACAGCCACGTCGGCCTGGGTCAATCGAGCGACCGGAATTCCCAGCAGTGCGGCCATGGCGCCGCGTTGGTTCTGGTACGTCCTGTCGTCCCGGAACATGGGTCCGATGAGTGGAAGGTCGGCGCGGCCCATCTTGCGAGGCGTGGAGAACATTTCCACTTGTCCCGGCGTGATGTCCACGTCGCTGAAGACGCCACCCAGGCGGAGCAGGATCGCGAGTTGGGCCACGTCCTTGCCGACGGGGAACGCCCCGGGATTCGTCCGCGCGTTGTTGTAGATCGTGCGCAGCTTCTTCAGTCGTGCCTGTTCCGGAGTCAGCGCATGGTGCCCAGGTGTCACCGAAATGGTGGGCGGCAGAACTTCATCGATCTCACGGAAATTGACTCCCGCCTGATACAACATTTCATAGGTGGGCTCGTGCCAGGAGCTCAGCGCCGGTCCGCCCGGATAGGCCGGACTGCTGTCCGACCACATATTGACCGTCCACCCGTGTTCGCCGGCCCGCTGTGCCCAGTCGAGGACGTTCCCGACGGCGCCGAGGTTCATCGGTTGCCCGATCCAGAGGAAATTTATTATCTTGGGCGGTGCCGAGATGACCGGATTGCGGTTGCTGGCCTCCAGCGACTGGCTCACCCACTGCTCAAGCCATTGCGCCTCGTCCTGAAAACGTGTGTGGATCAGAGCCGCACGGCGTTCCGCGAGCCGGTGCAGCATGATCTGCACGGCACTCAGCCGCGCGGTGCCGAGGAACGTCCGCACCTGCAACTGGACGGAATTGGTCTGTGCTGGTGTCAGTGGCCCGTTCCACCTCACCAGATCGCCCACAGACATGTCCGCTGCCGGATACGAGTAGTACACCGGGGGAGGCGGCAGTGTCACACCCTCTTCCGCCGTGCCTGGCCGCGCACCGCGTGGCCTCGCACCGGCGCCCCCGGGAGCGGTCGGCTGCCCGGACGGAGCCCCCATGTCCTGAGTGGATGTGTCGCCGAACAGTGCGCGGACGGCTGCGTACTTCTCGTTGTCCTCACGCGTGGTGGCGACGGGGTTGGCCGGTGCTGTCGCGGTGAGTTGGGGGTTGTTTCCGTAGAGGCGTCGCAGCAGGGGCAGTAGTTTCTTCTCGTGGGCGCGTACCCAGTTCGCCCCGTTGTTGCGGGGCTGTCTCGTGAAGGGGTCGTGTCCGTGGTTGACGCCGAGATAGGCGTTCGTCAATTGGGCAAAGAATTCGTGGGCGTTCTTGGCGGAGTAGTTGTCCACTTCGCGGCCTGACGGGTCACGGCGTGGGCCGTCGGGCCATGGTGAGTCCGGGCTTTGGGCCAGTCGGAAGGTGAAGGCCTCGTTGATCAGGCGGCGGTCGGTGTCGGTGAGTCCGTGTCGTTCGACGGCGTGCACCATTTCGTGCACCGTCGTCGAGTACTTGTCCTCGTACTGGCTGTTGGCGAAGGGTGTCGTCTCACCGAGGAGGTTCTCCTCGGTGATCGCCGTCACCTTCCCCGAGCCGCCTCGCACGTCGTCCCAGACGCGGCCGTCGCCGAGTGGGCGGCCCGCCAGGGACGCGAAGGGTTCCAGCGCGGTCATCGGCACGTCCCTGGGCACGATCACCACCCGTGACCCGCTTGCCAGCAGCCGCGTCGCCACGTCGGTGTTCACGAGCAGTGCGGAGATCAGCCGGTTCGCCTCGCGTCTGGCCGAGACGGGCTGGTGCACGCCGGGATGCACGTCGAGCAGCAGGGCCGTCGCCGCCTTCGTGAACTCCGCGCCCGGCAAGGACTCCCGCAGGGAGGAGACCAGTCCGGTATCGGAGGCCAGCCAGGCCCGCTCCTCCTGCCGCAGCATCGCCACCGACGACACCAGCTCCGCGGGGGGAGTACTCCGAACCCGCGCAGACAGCTCGCCGGCCCACGACGGGAGGGCAGGAAGAGCCGCCGTCGGTTCGCCGGAAGCCGGCACCGCGGAGAGCTGATGCACCGTCACGCCCGGCGACGAACCACCGAACACCACACCAGTCGAACCACCGAACACCACACCTCCGGAACCCCCCTCCGTATCCACATCCGCGGCCACTCCCGACGAGGTCGGGGGCGGGACCGGCAGGAAACGGCTGGAGGCTCGTTCGGAGGAGGCCGGGAGTCCGGGTGAAGCAGCAGGAGTTCCCGGGGCCCTTCGTGGCTGAGGCTGATGCACGGCCAGGCCGCGGGAGAGTTCTTTCGCCGCGGCTACGTCGTGTGGGTCGCGGACGATACTCACGGCGACCGCGTACACGGCTCGGTGTGCGAGTGGCAGTTCCCCGAAGTCCGGGTCGGCATCGAACCGGAATCCCTCGACGCGCTGGTGACCGCGCACCAGGGTGAGCGCCATCTGGAGGGCCGCGTCCCGGCGGGGATTGACCGCGTGGGCGAGGTGGTCCCACTCGTCCCGGACGACTCCGGGAGCTGCCTCTTCCTGGGCCGGCGTGAGGTCGGGGCTGTACTGCACCGTGACGGCGACGGCGTGTGCGGGCACTGCGGCGGTGTCCTTCGGTACCGGATCGGATGGAGCGCCGGTTTCGATGCGGAAGTCGTCGCCGGTGAGTCTGAACCGGCGGGTGGCCGGCTGCTTGTCGTCCAGTACGGCGGTCAGCCGGTCTCGCACATACTGTGCGGTGCCCTGCGCACGAAGGTCGGCCAGTACCCCGGGATCCGTGCCGGACCGTACGAAGCGGGATCGCCGGGGTCGGGAGACGGCGAGGCGGATCACCGGTAGCGGCACGCCCACGAGCCGGTTGAACAGGGCCTGCTCCGTGATCAGCTCGACCAGGGCGTCCAGTCGTGGCCGGTCCTGTGAAGGCATCGTCGCGGACCGTTCGGGGAAGGCGATCGTGACGGGATCCGGAGTGAGGGCCGGGGCGGGTCCGCTGCGGTCGCGACGGCGTCGGCGCGCGGTCGCGGCCGCACCGAGGGATGCGGCCTGCATGTCCTGCGAGCGGGGCTCCGCGGTGTCCGCGGCTCCCTTCGCGAGGACGGCGCCGAGTTGCTCGACCGCGGCCGGTGACAGGTCGTTCAGCCGGGCGACGAGGTTCTCGCTGGCCTCATGTGCGCGCAGCTCCTCCGCGAGTGCGTCGAGCTCGGGCCGTACAGCGGAGTTCCACGGAGCCGCAGGGGGCAGTTCGCTCTCCGGGCTCTCGGTGGGCTGGGCGTCCTCGGCGACCAGCTGGGTCCGGTGGACCGGGACCGGCCCGCCCACCTGTGCCATCGCCGAGTAGTGGTCGTCCTCGTAGTACAGGTACAGGGACTGGGGCGCCGACGGGTTGAGCGGGTTCGCGAAGGCCATGTCACCCGGCAGGTCCTCGATCGTCTGCACGGTGGTGATGTTGAGGCCGAGGGCGACGGCGGTGAGCTGTGGCACCTGGTCGTAGAACGGGGTCGCCCACATGTCGGTGTTGTGCAGAGCGAGTTGCGCCGCCGCGCTGGGCGTCAGATCGAGAAGGTCCTGCAGCCGGGGCTTGAGCCTTGCGATGCCCTGGTAGCGGCCGGCCAGCAAGCTGTAGGCGGCCTCGCTGCGGGGGGTGATCTCGGAGAGCAGCCGCGCCGCTTCGGCACGCATCGCGGCCAGGCGGTGGTCGGCCGTCAACCGGGCGCGGTCCTGCGGCCGGACGAGCGCGGGGTCGGGGGTGAAGTCCGGCAGGAGCCGGGCCGCCATGCCGGCCGTGAAGTCCCCGACGATCGCCCGGTCGGCGGGGTCGTCGAATCTCCGGGTCAGCTCACGGGTGTACTGCGGACGGCTCAGATCCTCCTCGATTCTGGCCAGTTGTGCCGGTGTCAGCTCGGGGGCCCGGTGGCCGAGGAGGTCTTCGAGCTGGTTGAGGGGGAGGTCGTTCAGCAGGGTGAGCAGTGGGGTGGGGCCGGAGTCGAGGTTCTGCCGCTGTGCCTCGGCGGCGGGTGTGTCGCCGGCCAGCCAGTCGGCCACCCGCTCGCGGAGCTGCTGGACGTTCAGCTCGCTCAGCGGTGAACCGGCAAGCTGTCGGGTGGAGTTGGCGAGGACCGAGGTGAAGAAGCAGTCACCGTCCGGCTCCACCTGGAGCACCTGGTACCGCGCGTCCTCGACCGACACCGTACGGACGACATCGCGCTGTCGGAAGGCGGGGTGAGCGTGATCCGGCCTGCGCCTGCCCGCTCCGGCGGACGCTCGTTCGGTGACCGGTCGGGTGGCGTTGCGGGGGCCGGTCGGTCGCCTGGTGGGGCTGGAAGAGGAGGTGGTGGGGGCGGACGGGGACGTGGTGGGGGCGGAAAAGGACGAGGTGGGGGCGGTCGGTGCCGTCTTCGACTCCGCGGGCCGGCGGCGCTCCGCTGCGGCTGCCGCTGTGCCACGTCCCGGCTCGACGGTTCGGGTCGTCCGCGTCCGTCCGGCCTCGGTGACGTCCGCTGTCGTTTCGAGCGACCGAGGCGGTACGGGCGTGGCCGGAAGGGGCCGGGCGGCGACCGGGGTCGCACCCACCGCCTCCGCAGGGAGCCGGTTCGGCTCCCCGGTCAGGGGATCGGTGACGGCCCTGCGGGACGAGGCTTCCTGAGTCCCCCGAGGGCCGCGGGGCCCGCGCGTACGGGCTGTGTCGTCGGAACCGCCGGCGGCCCGCACGGTTCGTGCCTCGCCGGGCAGGCCCCGGCCGCCGCCGCCGGGCAGATAACCGCGCTCCGCCCTGGGGCGGCCCACGGCCAGTCGGCGGGACAGGGCTTCGGCCTGCTCGATGTCGTTGTCGACACGCAGGTCGAGGGCTACCGCGTAGACGGCCAGGTGGCCCGGGTCCACCGCGTCGAAGGCGGGCTGGAGCGCGGGCTCGAAGGCTGTCAGGACCTGGTGGGTGCGGACGATGTTGTGGGCGAGGGCGAGATCGTCCGGCCCCGGGGTGTTCGTCCGCCACTCCTCGGAGAGCCTGCGGCGTAGGGCGTCGTGGTCGTGGTCGTGGTCCGGGTCCGCGTCAGAAACGGGCGTGGGTGTGTTCGTCGGCGAGGCCTCTCCGGCCTTGGTCTCGGTGACCGCGGGACGAACCAATGGGGGAGTGGCGGAGGTGTCGTTGTGAGTTGCTTCCGAGGGGAGTGCGGAAGCGGCCGACGGGCGGCCGGACTCAGAGGTCGTCGTCCCCGTCCCCGTCGTCGTGGTCCCGGTCCGTGCGGCGTTCGGTGCGGACTGGGGCGCCGAGCGTGGCGGTTCGGCGGCCGTCGCGCCAGCCGCGCCGGTCGCGCCAGCCGCGGGTGACGCGGGAGACGCGGGTGACGACGCGGTCGCCGGTCGAGAGGTCTCCGAGGGGGCTCCGGGCACGGCACGGTTCGTTCCGGCCGTCGTCGGGGAGGAAGGCGTCCTCTCGGACGAGGTGGACGCGGCCGGAGAGCGGCTCCCCTCGGTGGGCGCGGAGCCGGTCGTCGTACGGGCGGTCTCCGAAGCGGTAGCGGTGGAGGCAGAAGGGCGACCGGCTTCCGTGACGCCCGCTCGCCGGGCGGAGTCCGCAGAGGTGTCGGTGGAGGACGTCGCGCCACTCCGACTCCCGGAGGCGGTGGCTTGGCGGGGTGACTCCGCCGATTCGGTGCGTGTGTGCGAGGCGGGTGTCGTGGCCGGTGCCGTCCGGACCTGCGTCATTCCGGCATCCGGCACCGCGGCGATGCCCGGCTCCCTTCCCAGGGAGTCGAGGGCGTCCAGGCTGTTCACCGCGCCCGGCGTGCTGTCACGGCCCGCGCTCTGGCGGTGGCCGCCCGATCCGGACACCGTCCCGCTCTTGGCGACCGGAGTCGGGGATGCCGTTCCCCGGTTCCCCGCTGTCGCCTGCCGCAGGTCGCCGACTCCGCTCGCGACCCCCTGGTGCAGCATGCCGGTCGTCAGTTCACTCGTCCCCGACAGGGCGAAGGCCATGCCGAACGCACTCCACGACCAGGGAGTACCGAAGAACGCCATCGCCAGCAGCGACTCCGGAAGTGCCTCCGTCAGACCGTCCGCGACGAACTCCGAGACCTTCCTCGGGGAGGAGGTCACCGAGTCCAGTACCGACCGGCTGTTGTTGCTCCCCGCGGGAAGATTCCGCACGGACTTCGACGCGACGTCGTCCGACAGGTTCTTGGTCAGCCCCTGTCCCGGCCCTTTGCCGAACAGCCCGTTGAACTTCTCCGCCAGTCCGCGCAGCGGCCCCGACAGCCAGCCCGCCGCCCCGCCGAACGCGGCGCTCTGCCACACCGCTTTCCAGTCCACTCCGTGCGGCTTCATGTCCGGCTCGTTGAACGCCATCAGCCCCAGACGCACGATCAGTGTCTGGAAGGCCTCCTCCAGGGCCTCGCTCAGACTCGGCAGCAGGTGCGAACGCCGCAGGAACAGATCGAGAGCCGTCAGGAACGCGGCCCGGCTGCGCACCTTCGCCGCGACCGCCTGACCACCGGCCGCCGGATTGAACCACGCCGTCGCCGCCAGGATCGTCAGCTCGATCAGCAGCCGGATCAGCTCCGCGACGATCTGCCACTTGCTCTCCTGGATGTTCAGCGACTGGTCACGGTGTCCGGCCGCCACCTCCTTGAGGTTCCGCTGCAGCAGCTGGAGGTGGTTCACGCCTCCGTCCGAGCCCGTCAGCACCGACATCGCGCGTACGTACTCACGGCCCGCGTCACCCGGCAACGAGTCCCCGATGTGCCGCACCGAGTACGAGATCTCCTCTTCGAGCGACGCCATCCGACGCCCGAAACCGTCCAGCGTCTCGCCGCTGACCTTCGCGCCCGTCTCGCTCGCCTCGATGAAGCCGGCACCGATCAGAGCCGTGATGAACGCGTTCCACTCGGGAGAGACCCGCAGATCGCCCATGACTCAGTGCCTGCCGTCGTACGCCGCCTGTGCGTCCACGATGCCGTCGACAGCCTCCGTCCGGGCCTTCTCGACGTGTCGTGCCGACCCCGCCGTGTTGTCGACCACCGCCACGATGGCGTCGGTGATCTGCCGCCCCGAGTTCAGCGTCCGCTTGTACGTCGTCCTGATCTGCGGTCCCACCTGCTGGGCGTAGTCGTCGCCCTGGCCGGCCCAGCCGCTGAGTGCGGACCTGTGGTGGGCGAGGTCGTTGACCAGCGCGTGCGCGTGTTCCGCGATGTTCGCCAGGACCTCCGCGCCTCTGCGGGTCAGGTTCGGGTCGGCTTCGAACGAGCTGTGGGACATGCTTCCTCCGGGTCGGGCTGGTGCCGAGGGGACGTCCGGTGCCCGCGCGGGACCGGTCTGCTGAGTACTGCGGCGGGCACCTCAGGCGGTGTCCTCCACGATCTCGTCACGCAGTCGACCGCCCGGGTTCTTCCTGGGGCCGGCCCCGCCTTCGCCGACCATCGAACCGAACAGCCCGTCCCAGTCGATCTCCGCGCCGGGCACCCCGGCGACCTGCGGAACGCCCTCGGAGATCGGACGGTAGGTGTCGAGCACCTGCCGGGCCATGCGGGAGCGCGCCCGGCCGATCGTCTCCAGGAGCACGGAGGCCAGCTGTGCCGGAGCCATGGACCGGTACTTGCCGTCGTGGAACCGCATCGCCGTCACCTCGCCCTGCGCTCCGACCGTGACCTCCACGGAGCGGTCCTTCGCCATGACGACGACGGATGCCTGCCGCAGTGTCCGCTCGGCGCCGGCGAGGGCGGCCCTGGTGGTCTCCAGGGCTTCCATCGCCTTGGCCAGTCGCTCTTCGACGGGTTCCATGACTGCGTCTCCTTCTCTCGCGCTCTCGTGTTTCGCGTCGGTGCGGGGACTCCGGGCTCCGGGGCTCCGCCCGCTCGCCTCAGTCGTCCCGGCCGAGGACCGCCGGAGCCGCGGCCACGTCGGTGCCCCAGACCTCCTCGTCCTCGGAGAGCCAGGTGGTGCGGTTGCGGTCCTCGCTCTGGGTGGACTGACCGCCCGGTGCGCCGCCCCCGCCCATGGGCATGAACGGCATGCCGGAGCTGGTGGTGGTCCTGGCGGTGGCCTGGTCGGCGACGGCGGCGGTTCTGGCGCCGGCACGCGAGGTTCCGGTGACGGCGCTGTCGGTGTCGGCGTATCCCGAGCGCACGCGTTCGGCCGCCGCGGTCATGTCCCCGTTCAGGCCGCCCGTTCTGGAGGCGGCGGCCAGGGCCCCGGGGTTGACGCTCGTGGGGGAGGTGGGACCGGCGTCGGTGGTGGCCGTCCCACCGAGCGCGCCGGCGAGCGAGGACGTGTAGGGGACGTCGTCGTAGAGGAAGTCGCCGTCCGTGGCGGAGTCGGTGCCACTGCCGAGCAGACTGTTCGGAGTGGACGTCGAGGACGTGAAGGACGGCGACGACAGATCGGAGGAGCCGTTCAGGCCGCTCACGGTGGTGCCCGTGTCGCCGGGGTTCAGGGACGAGGTGTCGATCGTGCTGCCGTCGGCCATGTCGACCGTGTAGGTGCCGTCCGGGCCGAGGGTGCTGACCAGGCCGTCCGGATAGGTGGTGGTGATGCTGCCGTCCGCGTCGACGGTGGTGACGCTGCCGTCCGCGTTGGTCAGGGTCTCCCCTGGCTGCAACTGCCCCTGGTTGAGCTCCCCGTTGGCGCTGGTCGTGGTGTACGAGCCGTCCGGGTCGACGGTGCTCCGGCTGCCGTCGTCGTACGTGGTGGTCACGGAGCCGTCCGCGTTCTGCACGGAGGTGCTGCCGTCGGCGTCGACGAGGGTGCTCAGGCCGTCCGGGTCGGTCGTGAGGGTGCTGCCGTCCGGGTACGTGGTGACCTCGGTGCCGTCCGGCCTGGTCGTCGTCGTGCTGCCGTCGGGGTTGGTGACGGTGATGCTGCCGTCCGAGTTGACCTTGGTGGTTCCGGTGTTCGTGCTGCCGAGGCCGCCGTTGAGGGCGCTGTTGAGCAGTGAGGTGTAGGCCGGCGACGTGCCGAGGCCGGAGTCGGTGGTCAGGGAGCCGGTACCGTCGCCGGTGACGCCGTCAGGCAGCAGACTCCCGGTGTCCAGACCGCCGTTGAGATCGCTGTTCGCGCCGGCGCCGGAGAACACGTCGTTCAGGGCGTCGCTGGTCGAGGAGGCCACGTCGTTCAGGGCGTCATTGGTGGAGGAGGCCACGTCGCTCAGCGCGTCGTTCTGCCCGTTGAGGGCGTCGTTGGTGGACGAGGCGATGTCGTTCAGCGCACTGTTGACCGACGCGTTCTGGCTGCCGAACATGTTGGCGATGTCGTTGACGTCGAAGTCCGAGCCGCTGGTGTTGTCACTCGTGCTGCTCGTGCTGGTGAGACTGGCGGGGGGCGCCTCTTCGAAGCCGTAGGAGGGGTCCCAGTCGGAGTTGAGCAGTTGCGACCAGGTGGCGCTCAAGGTGGTCTGCGCGGTCTCGGCGGCCGGGTCGAGGTTCGCCGTGATGTTGTTCGTCCAGCGGGCGACGGCCTCCTGGGCCACCTTTGCCCAGGAGTTGGGGTCGGTGAGCGGACCGTAGGCGGGGACGTTCTCCTTGAACCCCTCCAGCAGGTCGTACGAGTAGTTCGCGCCGCCGTAGGCCGTACCGTAGTGGGCCTCTTTGGTGACGACCTTGGCGGCGTTGTTGGTGTCGATCCACTGTCTGAGTTCGTTGAGGACGTCCGTGATGACGGCCTCCGGGTTCCAGTGGGCGGCCGGGGTGGTGGCGGAGCCGTCGGGGGCCTTTCCGGCGACCGGTCCGTTCTGGTCGCCCCGCCACTTGTCGTGGGCGTCCTTGAGCGTCTTGACGGCCTTGCCCAGGGCCTGTTCGGCGAGGATCAGGCCGTTGCCCTGGAACGTCCTGCTGACGTAGCCGTCCACCACGCTGGCGGCCGAGGTGGTGAAGTTCCGGGGCGCGAACTGCTCGTGGTAGTGCTTGTACTGCTTGCGCAGCGTGTCGAGGAGGTTGACGAAGACACCCGCCGCGTTCCCCTGCCATGCCGCGTTGTCCCGCCCCATGGCGTTCACCCAGCCCTCAAGGCGCTCCTCGTGCTCCCGGAAGAAGAGTTCGGCGCGATCGAGGGACTTGGCACGGTAGGAGAAGGTGCCCAGATCGACGGCGTCGGTCTCGGGCACCGTGAGCCCGTCGAAGGAGAAGCCGGTGGTCTTCCACGGCGCGGCGGAGAGCTGGGTGAGGGCGGAGCCGACGCCGAGGGAGTACTTGTTGAAGTTGGTGCCGGCCACGCCCTCGCCGCGCTGCCACGGATAGCCGATCCGCACGACGTACAGGTCCAGGTTCCTGGCGTTCTCCATGGGGCCGCCGTCACCGGTCCCGGCGAAGAAGAGCACGGAGGTGAGACCCGCCCCGGCCAGGTTCTGGGCCACGGTGGTCGCGTTGGTCTTCCCCACGTTCGAGATGGTGACGGAGATCCAGGGCATGTCGACGGCGCTGTCCTCGCCCGCGCCGCCGCGGTTGCCCTTTCCCTGCAGATCGGTCGTGACCGAGGCCCGGGTCGGAACCTTGTACCCGGTCGCCAGGTAGACCGTCTGCTCCCAGAATCCGCTCTCTTCAGCCATCGTGGGTGACTCCTGATATGTGCGACGCGGTCAGAGGGTGGTGGTACTGCCGCCGAGGTCCTGGCCGACGTCGGCCAGGGCGGAGATGAACCGGCTGCCGTTGATGGACTGCAGCGACGCTCCTGAGGTGTTCAGCAGCGTCGTCACGGTGTCCCTCAGGTCCATGTCCATGTCGCCGAAGAGCTTCTGCTGCTTCACGAAGACCCCGTCGACGGTGTCGGCCAGCGACACCAGGTTGGTGCGCAGGGCGTCGCCGTGGACGGTGCCGGCAGCGCCCATGGGGCCGATGGCGAGCTGCTTGTTCGGGGTGGCGCTCAGGGCCGAGTAGATGGTGAACAACGCCTCGACCGGCGGCTCGTCGGAGGTGTCGTGCCGCATCTTCCTGATGTCGCCGAGAAACGTCTGCAGCTCGTTGTCGGCGAACTGCGTCACCGATCCTGCGTCGAGATGCGTGAGGTCTGCCATGGCTCCTCCGTAGCTGATCGGTGCGTCTGCCCGGGGCGTCGGGCGGGGGTGCGGGGGCCGGGCCCGCCCGACGGTGGCCGGGACGGCCCGCCGACGGCCGCGAGGCCGAAGCGCGAGCGGGGCGGGGACGGGGCGCGGGCCGCCCCGGCGGTCCGGCCGGGCCGCTCAGGACAGTTCGCTCCACATCTGGGCGAGACTGTTCTCGGTCTGCCGGTAGTTGTCGGACACGTTGCCGAGCAGGGCGGCGTGGGACATGAGCAGCTGCTCCATGTTGGTCACCGCGCTGTTCCAGGCGGCCTGGGCGGTGCCGTACGCCAGCGCGTCCTGGCCCTGCCAGGTCGTCTTGAGCTCGTTGAGCTCACCCTCCAGGTTGTCGAGCGTGGTCTCGATCGCCCGGGTCTGCTGGATCATGTCCTCCACGCCCTGGTCGACGTGGTTGTACTCGACGTGGATCACACCGTCGGCGCTCATGGGAACTCCTTGTGTCGTGAAGTCGGGTTGCCGGGTGCCCGGGTGCCCGGGTGCCCGGAGGGGCGGGTCAGCGGATCAGCGGGACAGCTGGTTGAAGACCGAGTCGGAGGCGTTCTGCGAGGTGCGCACCATCTCGGTGTTCTTCGACTGCGTGCCGGTCTGCGAGTGCATGGTCTGGTTGAGGTTGTCGATCAGGCCCTGCAGTTTGTTGAGGATGATCTGCGCTTGCTCGTCCCACTGACGCAGCAGTTTCTGGAACTCGCGGCCGTCCTCGGATGCGGCGCTGTAACTGGTCGCCAGGGCGCCCGCCGTGGTGTCCACGTCGGTCTTGCAGCGCTGGATGGCCTGATGGGCGGTGGTGAGGGCGTTGATGCCCAGTTGGGTCGACGCCCTGGACGACTGCTGGAGCGGAGTGGCCATGTGTGTTCCTCGTTTCCTTGAGCGGATGGCTTGAGAGGATGCCTTCGGTGGGTCTCCGCGGGACGTACCGGTGTCCGAACGGCCGGTTCGGTTCGTCCGGGCGGCAACAGGGGGGTCAGTTCGTGGCCGGCGCCTTCTCGGCGCCGCGTTTCGATGTGCCGGCCTTGCAGCCGCCGACGTCGGTGCTGCGCGCGGGGGCGCTGCCGGACGCGGCGGCGGGGTCCAGATCGGGTCCGGTCGGAAGCATCGCCAGGAGGGCGGCCGGCAGACCGGCCGGCTCCGTGCCGTCGTATCCGAGGGCCGCGATCGAGTCGTCGGAGACCATGCGGTACTTCACTCCCGCCTCGGTCACCAGGTAGGTGGTGTCGCCCAGCTGTCCGCCGGACGCGCTGAGGGCACGTACCACGGCTCCGGCGCCGGGGCGTACGGCGATGGCGTCCACCGGGGAGCAGGCCGGCTGCACCGCGTCCGTGGCCGCGGCGGGCGCGGCGGACAGGCTGGACACCGTCGAGACACTGGTGACCGGACCCTTCTTGCCGGGCCGAATACTCGCGCACAGGTTCTGCCGCTGCTCCGGCTCGACCAGCCGAGGGGGCCCGGACGGCCATGCCAGCGACGTGCCGGGCATCGTTCCGGACGGCGCGAGGTGGTCGTGCACGGTGTCGGTGGCCAGTGCCACCGGGGCCGGCCGCTTCCCCGCGTAGCTGTCCTCGCGGGTTCGCGGGTCGCCCAGGACGAGCGCCGCTTCCGTGCCGCTCACCGGTACCAGGCCTCGCGCGGCCAACAGGTAGTACCGCACCGGCGAGTCCGGCACCCGCACGGTGAACACCTGCCCGGTACGGGTGGACCGCCCGTCGAGGGAGGGCCCGGCGGCGCCTCGGCCCGGAACGTCCACGGGCGACAGCTCAGGTCCCAGAGGCAGGGTGTTGAGGAACTCGGCGGAGACCGGGCGGGGAGTCGCGTCACTGTAGCCGAGGGCACGGTCGGCGCCGTGCTGGATGTCCACAGGCAGGCGCCGGCCGCGCCAGATCAGATAGCGGTCCCCGCCCGGGGCGGCCACCAGCAGGGCCTCCCGCGTGGTCAGCCCGTCGGTGGTGGCCGGCCGGGAGCCGATGACCAGCGCGGTGGTGGCCGACGGTGTGCCCTTGTCACCGATGACCAGCCCCGAACACACCAGCCAGGGGCCCGAGTTCACGTCACCGGCGGTCGGCAGGTCGTCCGGAGCGCCGGGAATGCCGACCGCCTCGCCGTGCGGGGTGCCGCGCAGGGAGGCGCCCGAGACCAGCTTCGTGGACAGGTCGGCTCCGCCGATCAGCCGTGCGGAGGCGTAGTTGAGGATCGGGCGAAGGGTGCCGTCCTGGTACATGTAGCGGGTTCCGGTGTCCTTGCGGACGATGACGGCCCCGGCGCTCTTCCAGGAGTCGTCGCCGCCCGGCGACATCAGCCCGAACAGCACGCAGCCCGCCGCCGCCAGGGCGCCCAGCAACAGACCCCAGGCCGCGCCCCGGCTGGTCCTGCCCGCCGGACTGTCCGGGGCGTCCGGGTCGGTGAGCAGCATGCCGGAGGTGAGGCGGCTCATCATGAAGACGTGGGCTTCGACCTGGTCCCTCTTGGACTGCATCGGCTCCTCCTCTCGCTGATCTCTCAATGGCTCGGACCGGCCGAGCGGTTCTGTTGTGCGCACGTGCGTGTGTCCGTATGACTGACCTGCTGACCTGCTGACCTGCTGACCTGCTGACCTGCTGTCGGTTGTCCGGTGCCCGATGTCCGAACGGCTCGGCCCTCGCACGGGCCGGACGGTCAGCCGAAGACCCCGCGCATGCGGCCGTAGACGCCGAGGATCCACAGCACCAGCGGCAGCAGGGCGATGGCCGCCGCCGAGTGCAGGAGTTCCGCGGCCCGGCCCCAGTGAGGGACCAGGCGGCGGCCGGGCAGGGCCCAGCAGAGCACCGCCAGGACGGCTGCCGCGGCCGACAGGAGCACGACGAGCAGCAGCCTGTCGTGGGTGCCGGAGCGCACGGCGAGCGCGGTCACCAGCACGCCCGCACCCCAGAGACCCGGGAACAGCACCGCCACCCGCTGCCAGATGTTGCCGACGCCTCGGCTGTGCAGGACGAGCAGCAGGGCGAGCACCGCGGTGGTGACCCGGGCGGGCGTGCTGGGTTCGGGGGCCAGTGCCGTGAGGGCACCGGCGCAGATGACGCCGACCGCCGCGTACAGCACGGTCATCCACGCCTCGGCGCGGACGGTACGGGTGACGAGGCGCTCGCCGGGCTCCGGGTCGATTCCCTGCTGCAGTTCCCCGGCGTTGGTCGGCAGCGGCGGCATGCGCAGTCCTGCCAGCCAGAACGAGAAGGCCGGCACGAAGGCGCCGAGCAGCACCGTGCACACCGCGACGAGAGCCGCGGCGTGGGCGGCGGTCAGGTCGAAGAGCACCATGAGGAGTGCGGCGAGCCAGACCGCCGTCGCGACCATGGCCGAGGCCAGGAAGAAGCGGGCCGGACCCGAGATGAGGATCAGGGCGAGACCGGCCCCGGCCGCCCAGGCGGCTGCCGCGGACAGCAGCCGACCGCCCGTCGCGCCGGGCCCGGAGCCGTCGTCGGCACTGAGCGTCGGCAGCAGCCAGCCCGTCAGCGCCAGACACGGACCGGCCGTCAGGGCGAGGGCGGAGGCTGTGCCGTTGTCGGCCATGGCGCGGCTGGCCGCACCCGCGCCCGCCGTCAGCAGCAGTCCGAGCAGGGCCGCCGTGACCGCGCGGAGCGCGACCGGGCCGCCCGGCAGAGCCAGGACCAGCAGGGCGAGGGCCACGGTCGACGCGAGCAGGGTGCGCAGCAACCACCGGGTCGCGGCCTGCGACCACTGGTGCGGGCGCTCGCGCAGAGTACTCGCCATGCCGTCCACGACGTCGTCGAAGTGCGCTTCGGGCAGTGCCTCGACGCGGGGGCGCAGATGCAGTGTGTCGCCGTCACGCAGACCGAGGGACTGCGCGGTGGCCTCCAGGTCGAGCGGCGCGCCCCCGAGGCGCTGAAGCACCCAACCCCCGTGTTCCAGGCCCAGTTCCTCCATCTCCTGGCCCGCGTAACCGGTCACGATGGGGAGCAGGTCGGCGAACGGGATGTCCACGGGCACGGCGAGGTCCACGGACCCCTCGGAGGTCCGTACGGTCACCCGGCACAGGCCGGCCACCGAACTGTCGGTCACGCTGGTACTGCCTCTCTTCTTCTCTTCTTTGAACGGGGGATGTGACGGGCGGTTCGAAGGACCCCTACGGTCCGGCGGGGCGCTCGTCGGTGGTTCCCGACCGTCGTCCGCGCCGACGCGGCCGGTCGAGCTTCCGCGTGACCGCCGCCGGGCGCCCGGCCGTGATGATCCGGGCGGTGGTCGCACGGATCACCGCGGACACCGCCCATACGCGCCCGGAGGCACGGCGAGCATCCGGTCGGTGCCCCGCTGCCGCTCCGTAGAGGGCGATCGTAGGGCGAGGCCTGTGCCGGAAAACTGACCGCGCGGCAGCCGTCGGCGCCCGCCCGGGCCCTGCGGAACGCCCCGCGCACCGACCGTGATCGCAGGGGCGTACCGGCGCAGCGGCACGGCCCGGCCCTTTGTGTGCGGGCATTCTTTGCGCACTGGTGCGCGCCTACGATCGCGGCGAGGGGTGCGGGGTTTCCCTGCCGGGAGCGACGCCACGGGGATCCGTCACAAGGATCCGACGGGCGACCGCGGACCGGGCGGCGAGTGCCCCGGCCCCAGCGGGCACGGCCGAGCCGGGGTCCGTGCCGGCCCGGCGATCCCGTCGCGCGAGGCGAACCGCCGGATTCCCCGAAGGAGCCCCGTCCCATGTCCGTGGAACTCTTCCGCAGGCCTGCCCGCCGCCGCGGTCCCGACATGCCCCAGGGCGAACTCACCCTCCAGGAGCCGCCCACGCTGGCGGAGGCACAAGCGGACGCCTCGGCGGTCTGGACGTTCCTGCCGATGGGCATGATGTCCGCGTCGATGCTGGTGATGTTCCTGAGGCCCGGCGAGAACACGGTCATGAGCTATATCGCCATGGGCATGATGATGATGTCCATGGTGGCCATGGTGGTCGGGCAGGTCATGCGCAGCCGCGGCGAGCGCAAGCGGCGTACGAAGGGTGAACGGCGCGACTACCTGCGGTACCTGGGCCAGGTGCGCCGCAAGGTACGGCGGGCGGTCACCGAGCAGCGGCAGGCCCTGATCTGGCGGCATCCCGACCCGACGGTGCTGTGGTCAATGGTGCGCACCACCCGGCTGTGGGAACGCCGCCCCGCCGACGACGACTTCGCCGAGGTCCGGATCGCCGTGGGTGATCAGCGGCTCGGCGTCCGGCTCAGCCCGATGTCCACCAAGCCGGTCGAGGATCTGGAGCCGCTGAGCGCACACGCGCTGCGCCGGTTCATCCGCGCGTACTCCGTCATTCCCGACCAGCCGGTGGGCATCGCGCTGCGGGCCTGGTCGAAGGTGCTGATCCGCGGTGACGAGGAACAGATCAGGTCGGCCGGGCGTGCCGTGGCCGCGCAGCTCGCGGTCTTCCACGCGCCGGAGGACGTGTGGGTGGCCCTGTGCGTGTCCGACGAGAGGCGCGGGGAGTGGGAGTGGCTGAAGTGGCTGCCGCACGCCCATCACCGCAGCGACCGCGACGGCGCGGGACCGGTCCGTCTCGTGGCCCCGTCGGCCACCGAACTGGACAACCTGCTCGGTGCCGAGTTCCAGGAGCGTCCCGCCTTCGACCCGGACGCGGTGCCGGGCCGCGAGGAGCCGTTCACCGTCATCGTGGTGGACGGCGGCCGTGTACCGCCCGGGCACCGCCTGGACGGTCAGGGGTTCCGCAACGCCGTCGTCCTGGATCTGAGCGGCGCGCTGACCTGGCGCCCCGGACGCACCAACCTGCGGCTGGACCTCACGGACCGCGCGCTGCATGTGGTGCGCACCGACCGCAGCCGCCAGGAGCAGACCACCGTGCTCGGCCGGCCGGACCGGATGGGGCCGGCGACCGCCCGCGCGCTGGCCGCGCTGCTGGCCCCGTACCGGATGAGCCTGGCCACCGACAGCGCCGAGCCGCTCTCGTCGGACATCCAGCTGACCTCCCTGCTCGGCATCCCCGACCTGCACCGGTACGATCCGGCCGGCTACTGGGCGGCCCGGACCTCCGCGGCCGACCGGCTACGGGTCCCGATCGCCGTCGGCGCCGACGGCGCGTCCGTCGAACTGGACATCAAGGAGTCCGCGCAGGGCGGCATGGGCCCGCACGGCATGCTCATCGGCGCCACCGGCTCCGGCAAGAGCGAGCTGCTGCGCACCCTGGTCCTCGGTCTGGCGCTGACACACTCGTCGGAGACGCTGAACTTCATCCTCGTCGACTTCAAGGGCGGCGCCACCTTCCTGGGCCTGGACGAACTGCCGCACACCTCCGCCGTCATCACCAACCTGGCCGACGAGGTCGCGCTCGTCTCCCGTATGCAGGACGCCCTGCACGGAGAACTGATACGCCGTCAGGAACTGCTGCGCGCGGCCGGCAACTACACCTCGGCCCTGGAGTACGAGCGGGCGCGTGCCGCCGGCACCCCCCTCGAACCACTGCCCAGCCTCTTCGTGGTGGTCGACGAGTTCAGCGAACTCCTAGCCGCACACGCCGAGTTCGTGGACCTGTTCGTCATGATCGGCCGCCTCGGCAGATCCCTGGGCGTGCATCTGCTGCTCGCCTCGCAGCGTCTGGACGAGGGACGGATGCACCAGTTGGAGAGTCATCTGTCCTACCGGATCGGCCTGCGGACCTTCTCGGCGATGGAGAGCCGCGGCGTGCTGGGCGTGCCCGACGCCTACCACCTCCCCTCACAACCGGGCAGCGGCTACCTCAAGAGCGGCGTGGAGGCGCTCACCCGGTTCAGGGCCGCCTACGTCTCCGGCGCCTACCGGCGTCGGCGGGGCGCGCTGGCCCCGGCCCAGGTGGCCGAGCAGGTCGCGCCGTGGAGCGTCGGTTGGGTGGCGCCCCGTCAACTGCCCGACCCCGCACCGGAACCGGAGCGGAGCGCGGAGGAGGAGGCACAGGCGGAGAGCCTGCTCGCCACCGCCGTGGACCGGCTGCGTGACTCCGGCCCGCCCGCCCGCCAGGTGTGGCTGCCGCCGCTGGACCTGCCGCCGACGCTGGACCAGTTGCTGCCGCCGGTCACGGTCGACGCCGTGCGCGGGCTGACCGTCGAGGCCGCTACGACCGGCCCCGGGGCGATGGTCCCGGGGGCGCTGCGGGTCCCGGTGGGCATCGTGGACCGGCCGTTCGAGCAACGGCGCGACCCGCTGCTGGTCGACCTGTCCGGGGCGGGCGGCCACGTGGCCATCGCCGGCGGCCCGCAGAGCGGCAAGTCGACGCTCCTGCGCACTCTGATCACCTCCCTCGCCGTCACCCACACACCACGTGAAGTGCAGTTCTACTGCCTGGACTTCGGCGGAGGCAGCCTCACCGCGCTCGCCGGACTGCCCCACATGGGCGGCGTCGCGGCGCACGTCGACAGCGAGCGGATCGGCCGTACGGTCGCCGCGGTGGCGTCGGTGCTCGCCGAGCGGGAGCGGTTCTTCCTGGAACAGAACATCGACTCCATGGCCACCTATCGCAAGCGACGCGCCGCCGGGGAGTTCCCGGATGAGCCCTACGGCGACGTCTTCCTGGTCGTCGACGGATGGGGAACCCTGCGGCAGGACTTCCTGGAGCACGTCACCACCCTGTCCCAGTTCGCCCAGCGCGGCCTGAACTACGGCGTGCACCTCATCGTCACCACAGCCCGCTGGGTGGAGCTCGCCGCGCAGGTGAGGGACCAGGTGGGTACGCGCCTGGAGCTGAAGATGGGCGATCCGATGGAGTCGGTGATCGACATCCGGCGTGCCCGAACAGTGCCTCGGATCGCCGGCCGCGGCCTGACCGCCGAGACGAAACTGCACTACCTCGGCGCACTGCCCCGCCTCGACGGTACCCAGCGCCAGGAGGACCTGGCCGACGGCGTGCGCGAGCTGGTCCGGAGCATCGCCGAGCACTGGCACGGCCCCGCGGCCCCGGCCGTGAAGATGCTCCCCGTCCGGCTGTCCGCGACAGATCTTCCCGCGCCGGAGGGGGACCTGCGGATCGCGCTGGGCCTGGAGGAGGAGAAGCTCGGCCCGGCCTGGCACGACTTCGCCGACCATCCCCACCTGGTCGTCGTCGGGGACTCCGAGACCGGCAAGACCAACCTTCTGCGGCTGGTGGCCAAGGGCATCACCGAGCGTTACAGCCCCGACGAGGCGCGGGTCCTGGTCGTCGACTACCGCCGGGAACTCGTCGAGGCCGTCCCCGAGGAGTACCGGCTCGGCCACGCGGTCTCCATCGACCAGCTCCGTGACATGGCGGACGGCGCCGCCCGGGCCCTGCGGTCCCGTATGCCCGGTTCGGACATCGCCCCTTCCCGCATGCGGCAGCGCGACTGGTGGCAGGGGCCGTCCGTGTTCGTCCTGGTCGACGACTACGACCTGATCGGCGCCCCGCTCGGGCGGAGCCCCTTCGAGCCCCTGCTCGACTTCCTCGCCCTCGGGTACGAGGTCGGCTTCCACCTGGTGGTGACCCGCTCGGCGGCCGGCGCGGGCCGGGGGCTCGGGGATCAGGTGCTGCGTCGCATGCTGGAGGTCAACACACCCGCTCTGCTGCTCTCCTGCCCGCCTTCCGAGGGATACCTCTTCGGAAGCGTGAAGCCACGTGTCCTCGTACCGGGCCGGGCCCTGCGCATCACCCGGCGCAAGACGGTCCAGATCCAGACGGGCCTGCTGGAGGACTGAGGAGGTGCGGTGCTGCGGCGCCGCGGGTGGGGATGCGGACCCGCCGGGGTCGGGAGCCGCGGGTGGGAATGCGGACCGGCCAGAAGTCGCGGGTGGCGGAATGTGGACCGGCAAGGTGCCGTGATGTCGTTCCACGGCACGCGCCAAGTCGTTGCCAAGTCGGTCTTCGGCGTCCCCGAGACCGTCTCCGGCCGGTCCCCGATGTCCGGGGACCGGCTGCGGGGGCGTCGGGCCGGAGTGCGGCCGGCACTTCGGCCGGCGGCGGTGCGAAGGCCCTGCCTCCTGGGTGCCATGCGGTCGCCAAGGCCATCC
Source organism: Streptomyces sp. NPDC087844 (assembly GCF_044742785.1). Classification (NCBI taxonomy): domain Bacteria; kingdom Bacillati; phylum Actinomycetota; class Actinomycetes; order Kitasatosporales; family Streptomycetaceae; genus Streptomyces; species Streptomyces sp. NPDC087844. The sequence goes on from NZ_JBIUVD010000011.1 coordinate 178,132, forward strand.
CAAGACGGCTTCCCTAGGGTCCCCGACATAACTGATGATCTTGGTGCGGTCGGTCGTGAGACGACGTCGGTGCCGGAGAGTACTGGGGCGGCACGATGTCGGCGGAAGCGGTACACGAAGGACGGCGGGGACTGTGGCTCACCGTGCTGGGCCCGGTCGGCGCCTGGCGTGACGGAACCTCTCTGGAACTGGGCCCTCCCCAACAGCGTGCACTGCTTGCCCTGCTGCTCGCCCGCCCCGGGCAGCCGATGGAGGTCGAGCAGATCGTCGACGCCCTGTGGGACGACGAACCACCCGCCAGCGCACGGACGTTGGTCTATCGCTACATAGGTCTGCTGCGCAGGATCCTGGAACCGGATCTCGGTCCCCGTGAGTCCGGGCGCCGGCTGCTGCGTGGGGCCGGCGGCTACCGCGTCGACGCCGACCCCCGCACGCTCGATCTGCTGCGCTTTCGACAACTGGTCGGCGAGGCGCGGCTCGCCCGCGACGGCGGGTGCCCGGAGGACAGCACGCAGGCGTACGTGGCGGCGCTGGCCCTGTGGCAGGGCCGTGTCGCCGACGGCGTCCACCCCCTCGTGCGGATCCATCCGATACTCACCGCGCTGGACCGTGAGCGGCACGGCGTGGTCAAGGAGGCGGCCGATGTCGCCCTGCGCTGCGGGCGAGGCGGTGAACTGCTCGCGGCACTGCGCCGGTGCGCCGTCGAACGCCCGCTGGACGAGCCGCTGCACGCTCGGCTGCTGGGGGCCCTGACGTCGACCGGTCGTGCTCAGGAGGCGCTACGCACGTACGGCGCCGTCCGGGCGCGGCTGGCGGACGAACTCGGCATCGGACCGGGGCCCGAGTTGCGGACCGCCGCCCGGCAGATCCTGGGCACACCCGTCGTTGCGGCGCCCGCCGGAAACGGCCGGTGCGAGGACCCGGTCCCCGCGGACCGGGCGGGACCGTCCGCGGGGAGTTTCCCGGTCCCGGCCCAACTCCCGCCGGACCTGCCGGTGTTCGTCGGCAGGCAACGGGAGATGGCCCTGATGCCCAGTGCGGACGACCTCCGCGGCCGGCCCGCGGTCGTCGCTGTCAACGGGCCGCCCGGCGTGGGCAAGACAGCCTTCGCCCGACGCTGGTCCCGGCGTGCCCGCTCCGGCTTCCCCGACGGGCAGCTCCACGCCGATCTGCGCGGCTCCGCACAGACCGGGCCGCCCGCCGAGCCCAGCGCGGTACTCGGGAACTTCCTCCGGTCCTTGGGGATTCCGGCGGGCGAGGCACCCGAGGCCGATCGGCCCCGGCGTTACCGCGAGGCACTCGCGGGACGCCGCGTCCTGGTGGTCCTGGACGACGCCCGGGACGCCGCACAGGTGGCGGACCTGCTGCCCGGAACTCCCGGCTGCCTGGCCGTCATCACCAGTCGGGGCCCGCTGCCGGAACTGGCGGGCAGCGCACAGCACACCAGCTTCCTGGCCCTGGAACCCTTCTCCGCCGACGAGGCCCGCGACTGCGTGGCGGCCCGTGTCGGCCAGGACAGGGTCACCGGCGACGAGGACTCCGTCGCGACGATCGCGACGCTGACCGGTGGACTGCCCCTCGCCGTGGCCGCCGCGACCGCCCGGCTGGCGGGCCGGCCGGCGTTCTCGCTGAGCGCTCTCGCCGCCGATCTCGGGGAGGGCGAGCTGAACCTGAACGCCCTCCCCGGACTCCGGGCGGCCTTCGACGCTTCCTACCGGATGCTGTCGCCCGATGCTGCACGGCTGTTCCGGCTGCTGGGTCTGCACCCGGCTGAGACGGCCTCGGCGCCCCTCGCCGCGAGCATGGCCGGCGTGCCGTTGCGACGGGTTCGCCCACTGCTCGGGGAACTCGTACGCGTCGGACTCGTCACCGAACGACTGGAGGACCGGTACGAGTGGGTGCGGCCGGTGCGGGTGTACGCACGCGAACGTGCGCGCGCTGGGGAGCGCGACGCAGTGAACACCGGCCCGCACAGTTCAGAGCCCAACGTGCCCAACAGACCCAACGTGCCCAACACGCCTAACACGCCCAACACATCCAACACATCCAACACGCCCGAGGCGTGCGAGACTTCGGCACCCGCGGCACCCGCGGCACCCGCGGCACCCGTCACGTCCAGCAGCGCTCCCGGCTCCGCCGCGCGGCAGGCCATGCACCGGCTGCTCGATCACGTCCTGCACACCGCCCACGGCGCGATACGGGTGCTGTCCCCGAACAGCACCGCCCTCACCCTGCCGGCTCCGGCTTCCGGCGTGGCCGCGGGCGACCACGAAGGCGTGCCGCAGGCACTGGCCTGGATCGGCGCGGAGCGCGCGACACTCGCCCGGATGGTGCGGACGGCCGCCCAGGACGGGTTCGACCGGCACGCCTGGCAGCTCGCCTGGGCCCTCGAACGCCTCATGGAACAGCGGGAGTTGCTCCACGACGACGTCCGGTGCCGACAAGCGGCACTGGACGCCGCCCGGCGGCTCGGTGACCCGGTCGCCCTTGCCCACTCGCATCGCGCCCTCGGCCGTCCGGAGGGGCGCCTGCACCGACCCCATGAGGCGCACGGTCACCTACGCCGCGCACTGGACCTGTTCGACGAGATGAACGACCCGGCAGGCCTGGCGCGGACACACGGGGAACTCGGCCGGCTGCATGAGCGGCAGGGGCACCACGTCCATGCCCTGCACCACCGGCAGGAGGCCCTGGAACGGTACCGCGAGGCCGGTGACCGGGTGGGCCAGTCCGGCGCTCTGCGGGATCTCGGACGGACGCACGACCTGCTGGGCCGGCCCCGCCAGGCGCTTGCCCGTACACACCAGGCCCACGAGCCACTGCGGGGCCTGGCCGAACCCCACGCCCAGGCGGCGGTCTGGTGCGCCCTCGCCCGCTGCCACGACAGGCTGGGCAACCACCGCCGTGCCCTGGCCGAGTACCAGCGCGCCCTTGAGCTGTACCGGGCGGCCGGTGACCCGTACCTGGAGGCCCGCGTCCTCGTCCGGCTCGGTGACGCCCACCGGGACGCCGGGGACGCGGCGGCGGCCCGTAGCGCCTGGCAGCGGGCGCTGGCCGTGCGGGACAGCATGCACCACGCGGTGGCAGGCGTGAGCCTGTCCGCCGACCCGATCAGGGACCGGCTGCGCACCCTCGCCGCTCCCACCCGCGGTTCGTCGGCGTCGAGGCCGGACCCGCGGCCCGTGCTGCGCGTCCTGCGCGGGACACGGACATGAGACAGCGGCCGGACGACAGCAGCCGACTCTTCCGCAGCAGCCGACTCTTCCACACCGTGGAGGGTGAGGGGCCCTCGACCGTGCTTCTCGTCCACGGCGAGGCCGGCGACTCGGACGACTGGGCACCGCAACTGGAGGCCCTCGGCGCCCAGCACCGTCTGATCGCTCCCGACCTGCCCGGTCACGGCCGTTCCCCGGCCGCCCGGCACGGGCACACGCCACGGGACCTCGCCGACGACCTCGCGGGGCTTCTCGCGGCCCTGGACACCCCCTCCGTGATCGCTGTGGGACATGCGGCGGGGGCCGCGATCGCCTCGGTGCTCGCCGTCGAACGACCCGATCTGGTACGGGCGTTGGTGGCGGTCAATCCCCGCTACGGCCTGCACCCGCAGCACGCCGCGGCGATGGCGGCGGCGGTCCGGGTGCCCGATCCCGCCGCGGCGCTGGCCCGGTCCCTGGCGGCGGAGGAGGGCGGGGCCGCAGGGGAGCCCACGAGCTGGCTGCCCGCCTGGCACCGGCGCCGGGCGCTCACCACGGACGGCGACGTCCTCGTACGCATGCTGACCGCCCTGTATCACCCGTCGACCGGGCCCGCGGTGCGGCCCGTCGCAGACGCCTACCTGTCCCGCCGGACCTGTCCCGTTCTGACCGTCTGCTCACGCCGCTGGGCCGAGGCCAGGAACACGGGGCCCGACTGGGACCGGTCGGTCGGCTCTCACTCCGCCGGCGATTCCGTCCTCTGGGACGGCGTGGGCCACTGGCCGCACCAAGAACGGTTCGACGACTTCAACGCGCTCGTGCTCGACTGGACCGGCAGGCTGCCCGTCACCGGAGCCGTCGCGCGGTCGCCGGTACCGCTGCGACACCCGGTACCGCTGTGACGCCGCACCACGGGGCCGGCGCGGACCCTTCCGCCCGTCAACCGGACGAGCTGTTCGACGGGTTCGGCCGGCTCGACGGGTTCGACTGGCTCGACCGGCTCGACCGAGGTCAGTTTCCAGTCACTCGGCCGCCCTAGGCTTGCCCGGTCGGGCGGCCCCGGACCCGCTCAAGGGCGCGCGCTCCGGATAGGTCCGGGAGCGGATGCGACGGCCCGACGATCTTGCACACGACAACCGCCGCACCTCACCCGAGGTGTTGCGAGCGCCACCAATTCACACGCGATCCAGGAGGGTGGACATGACGCGCTGGGAAACACCCCGCCCCGGGTCCGGAACCTCGTCCACATCCACGTCCACGCCCGCGGGCGCCGCAGGGGCCACCGCCGCCGTGGCGGAGGAGGAGAGCCGGGAGCTGCCCGAGAGCGGCGGCATCGTCCCGGTACCCGGAGATACCGGCAACGTCCCGGTACCCGGTGACACCGGCAACGTCCCGGTACCCGGTGACACCGGCGATGTCCCGGCACCCGGAGACACCGGCGAGGGAACGCTCGCCGGACCGGCCACCCTCCGGCGGGCCCACGTCTTCGCCCGGCTCATCCCGTCCGCCGAGCCGGAAGCGGTTCAGGTCCCGGCCGTCACGGGGGAGGACGGCACCCCGGACGCCGACGGCGGCGATGTCCGGGCCGGCACCGACCGGAGCGGACAGGCGAGCACGAGCACGAGCACGAGCGCGAGCGCGAGCACGAGCACGAGTGCCGAGGGCGGCGAGGGCGGCGAGGGCGGCGAGGGCACGGCGGCGACAGCCGTCGCCTCTCCTCCCGACGACGACAGCACCGACTCCACCGCCCGAACCGTCTCCAAGCAGACCGTCATCGGAGCCTCCCTGCTCGCCCTGCTGGTCGCCGGAACCTCCTTCCTGCTCCTTGGCCGCGGTGACGAACCGACACCACAGGGACAGCGGTCGGCCGAGGGGGAGTACACCCAGGACGGGGAGCGCACCGGGGCCGTACCCGGCGCGGCCCCGTCCAGGACGGCCGCGGCACGGCCGCGGAGCAGCACGGCCGCCGCGTCCGCACGCGGTGACAAGGCCGCCGGTAAGGGGAAGCACGGCACGGACGCCACCCCGTCCGGCCGCGGGAAGGCGAAGGGCTCGTCCTCGACCGGGGCGGACAAGTCCGGGGCAGGCACGAAAAACGGCAAGCCGGCCGCATCCGCCGCCGCGGACTCCTCGGGGGCCGTCACCAAGAGCGGGTCCGGGACCACCACACTGGCGGTCACGTCCCTGGTCGGCTCCGCGTCCGGCCGCTGCATCGACGTCACGGACGGCACGGCCTCGGCCGGTACCCCGCTCCAGATCTGGGACTGCACCGGCGCCGACTGGCAACAGTGGACGCTCCGTTCGGACGGTACGGTGCGCGCCCTCGGCCTGTGCATGAGTGTCGCCGGGGCCTCGGTCGACGACGGTGCCGCCATCCAGCTCGCGAAGTGCACCGGTGGCACGGCGCAGCGCTTCAGCCTCAACTCGGCCGGAGACCTGGTCAACAAGAAGGCGGACAAGTGTGTCGACGTCCGTGACCGGGAGACCGGCAACGGTGCCCGGTTGCAACTCTGGTCGTGCGAGGGGGCCGAGAACCAGAAGTGGTACGAGGGGTAGCGGATACGGTCCGGCAGGAGACCGAACGCATGAGTGACGACCTGCCCGCCCTGCGCCTGTCGGTGCTGGGCCCGGTGCGCGGCTGGCTGGCGGGCACCGAACTCGACCTCGGGCCGCCGCAGCAGCGGGCCACGCTGGCCGTACTGCTGGTGCGCGCGAAGCGTCCCGTGCCGGTCGGGGACATCGTGGACGTGCTCTGGGGCCAGGACGCCCCGCCGAGCGCCGCCAACGTGATCCACCGCCATGTCGGCATGCTGCGCCGTCTCTTCGAGCCTGGGCTGTCGAACCGCGCCGAGGGACAGCGCCTCGTACGGGGCAGCGCCGGATACCGGCTGCGGGTCGGCGTCGACGACGTGGATCTGAGCCGTTTCCGTCACCTGCGGGAGACGGCCCGCGAGGCGGACGGTGCCGGCGGGCCGGAGGAGACGGTGAAACGACTGGCCGAGGCACTGTCGCTGTGGCAGGGTCCGGTCGCCGCCGGGATTCCGCTCACGGCACGAAGCCACCGGGTCTTCACGGCGCTGGACCGTGAGTACCTGACCACCGTACGAGAGGCCGCCGAGACCGCCCTGCGGCACGGGGTGCCGCAGCACGTCGTTCCCGTACTCGAACGGTGCGCGGCGCGCTACCCGGTCGACGAGCGGGTCCACGCCGATCTGGCCCTCGCGCTGGCCGCCACCGGTCACCAGGCCGAGGCCCTGGACGTGTGCCGGATCGTGAGGACTCGCCTCGCCGAGGAGCTGGGGGTGACTCCGGGACCGGAACTGCGCGCCGCTCACGCGCGTGTGCTCGAAGGAGGCGGACCGGCCCGCGTCGTAGCGCGCCCACGCGAGGACACATCCGCGACGGCACCGCCGGGCAGGGCTCTCACGCGACGCCCCCATGAGAGGCAGGAGCAGGAGCAGGAGCCGCTCCGCGGTTCCGATGACCAACTGCCGTCCGCCTCCGCCTCCTTCGTGTGCCGGTCGGGCGAGACGGCGCTGCTGCTGGCCCTCGCCGACGACACAAGGTCGAGGCATCGGACGTCAGCTGTGGGAGTGCTCTGCGGTCCTGCCGGAATAGGCAAGACGGCATTGGCGGTGGAGGTCGCCCACCGGCTCCGGGAGCGCTTCCCCGACGGCCGATTCCATGTCGCGCTGCGCGGCTTCGACACGTCCGGGCCGCCCCTCACGCCGGTCGAGGGGATGCGCCGCCTGCTGCACGCGTTGGGCGCCCCGGTGTCACAACTCCCCGAAGACACCGAGGACGTGGACGCCCACACCGGCCTGTACCGCAGCCTGACCGCCGGGCGTCGCATCCTGCTGGTGCTCGACGACGCCCACGACGCCGCACAGGTGCGGCCGCTGCTGCCCGCGGCTGCCGGCAGTCTGACCCTGGTGACCAGCCGCCGCCAACTGTCGAGCCTGGTCACCGAGGAGGCGGCCCGCCGCGTTGTCCTGGCACCGCTGGCACCCGCGGAGTCACGGGCGTTCCTGCGCGGCCGGATCCGCTCGGAAGGGCTTGGCGTCGGGCCACAGGCGGTCGAGGAACTCGTCGCTCGTTGCGCCGGGTCGCCAGGAGCGCTGAGTCTCGCGACCGGGCGGGACCTCGTCTGCCGGGACCTCGTCCCCTCGCAGGACGTCCGAACCGACCGGTCGGCCCTCTCACCGGCGGGTGGCCCGGAAGCGGTCCACGGCGCCGCCGACCGTCCTCCGCACGCGCTGACTCCCTCCTACCGTGCGCTCGGCACCGGGGCGGCCCGGCTGTTCCGGCTGCTGGCGCTGTACCGCGGGACCGAGATCGATGCCGAAGTCGCGGCCTCCCTCTGCGGGGTGGAGCCGCGAGGAGCCCGCGTACTTCTGGACGAACTCGCCGACCTGCACCTGGTCACCGAAGAGACGATGGGCCGCTTCACCCTGCCCGCCTCCGAACGCCGTTACGCTGCAACGGTTGTGCGCGAGGAGGAGAGCGCACCGGCGCGTGGCGAGGCAGTGCGCCGACTGCTCGTGCACCTCCTGGCCACCGCGAGGGCCGTCTCCCGGACGCTGGAGCGGCCCGGGTCCCCGCCACGGCCCGGCACCGAACCGGCCCTCGATGTCTTTCCCGACGCCGGTGCGGCTTGGCGGTGGTACCTGGCAGAACGGCGAGGACTTGTCGAGGCCGTCCGTCAGGCCACGCGCGAACCGGCTTTTCCCGCCTGGCAGTTCGTCGAGGCACTGGAACCCATGTGGCACCGCGCCGGTCACTGGAGTGCGTGGTCGGCGGCGGCCCAGGAAGCAAGCGAGGCCGCGCGGCGGGCGGGCGACCTGCCCGGAGTGGCCCGCACCCGGCACAGCCTCGGCCGCGTACACGCTCTCCTCGGTCGGCAGGAGGAGGCATTGACCGCTCTGCGTGAGGCGTTGGACCTGTTCACGGTCTGCGGTGACCTGTGCGGTGCGGCTCGCGTACACCGCGACCTGGCGGTCCGGGACGACGAACAGGGACGTCACGAAGGCTCACTGCGCCATGCATGCTCGGCCCGGGAACTGTACGCGAGGGCGGGCGACCGGAGAGGTGAGGCGCACGCGTCGTACGAGGTGGGCCGCGCCCACGAGCGGCTCGGCGCCGTCGACGAGGCCATGAGCTGCTACGACCGGTCCGCCCGGCTCAACAGAGAACTGGACGACCCACTCGGCGAGGCCACCGCCTGGGATGCCTTGGGCGACGTGCACCGGCGTCAGAACTACGGCGATCAGGCGCGCGCCTGCTACGAGAGAGCCTCGGCCCTGCTCACCGAACACGATCCCGCCGCGGCGCGACACGTCGACACGAAACTGGGCCTTCCGGGCTGAACCGAGCTGCCCTGAAACAGCTGTGACCGGACTGGACCCACCGCGTCCCACCCCGACCCATCCAACCTCGACCCATCCCGCCCCGATCCGACCCCGACAGATGCAGTCGCCTCGAAACGCCTCAGCCGCAGCCGACGGTCACTGATCCGAACCCTGGCGTCCCCCGACCACGAGCCCCGAGAGAGAAGACCAAGCAATGTTCGCCCCCCGGCTCGCCCGGCCCGCTCCCGGGACCCGTCGACTCGCCACGCTCTCCCCCGTCCCCCGGTCCCTGCTCATCGCGCTGTGCGCCGCGCTCCTCACGATCTGTCCTGTCCCGGTCGCGAAGGCGATCACCCCGTCACCTACAGCACCCACCGGAGCCCCCCGTTCGGGCGAGACCGTCAGGCTCCCCGTCATACCCGGCACGCTCGATCCAGGCGCCTCCTGCACCAAGGAATCGCCGACGGTCATGAAGGTGACCCCCTGGACGCACGACGTGCTCGAACTGTCCGAGGCGAGGAAGTACGGGCAGGGCGACGGTGTCACGGTGGCGGTCGTCGACACCGGTGTGGTGCCGGAGGCGCGGGCCCTCAAAGGGCGCGTCACCGTTGTGGGGGATGCGGGGGAGGACTGCGTGGGCCACGGCAGTTTCGTGGCCGGGCTGATCGCGGCATCGGCCGGCGACAGCACCGGGGCCGACCTCGGAGGCATGGCGCCCCGCGCACGTGTCCTCGCCGTCCGCGGCACGGACGCCTACGGCCGCACCGACGCGGACCGGGTCGCCGCCGGTATCCGCGAGGCGGCGCGGGCGAGGGCTCAGGTGATCGCGGTCCCGCTGGCGTTGTCCAAGAAGAGCCGGGCCCTCACCTCGGCCGTACGGTACGCGACCACGCGCGACTGCCTCGTGGTCGCGGCAGCCGCGCCGGACACCGGCTCGGGGGACGGCACCGCGACGCCGGCCGCCGGCCCCGGCACCTACTGGCCCGCCGCCGCCGAGGACGTGCTCTCCGTCCTCGACTTCGGCCCGGACGGCACCCGTCCCGAGGGGGCGGCCGAGCCCGCGGGCGCCGACCTGGCAGCACCGGGTGACAAGGTAGTCGGCACCGGTCCGCGCGGGCGGGGGACGTTCACCGGCAGCGGACCGTCCTTCGCGACCGCCTTCGTCGCCGGCGCCGCCGCCCTCGTACGCTCCCGAGAACCGCGGCTGACCGCACAGCAGGCCGCGCGCAGGCTCACTCTTACCGCCTACCCGGCGGACGCGCCCCGCCTGGACGTCTACGCGGCCCTGACCTCCGTACCGCACGGACAGTCGTCCGCCGCGCCCCGGTCCGCTCCGCCACGGCCGGTGGTGCTGTCCCTGTCGGACGGCACGGGAGCCATGCGCATCGCGGTGTCCGTGGTGGCGAGCAGCTTGGTCCTGCTCCTCGCCGCGGTCGCCGTACGAGGGACGGTCCGAGGACGCAGGCGCCGGCACGAAGCGTCGGCTGGAACTCCTCCAAGGCCTACGTCATCAAGTCCAAGGCGGCCGACATCCAGGGCGAGTACGGGGCCGAGTACGTGCCGCCCGGCACCGGGAAGGGCTACAGCCACGTCACCCGGACCGGCTTCTTCATCACCGTGAAGGGACAGAAGCAGGACATCGTCGTCTTCGCCGGCGGCCGGTGGGCGGACTTCGCCTGGAACGGCCTCGGCTACCGCCCGTGGATGCCCCTGTCCGACACCGTCGACGGGCTCGTCTTCGAGTCCTTGAGCCATGGGGAACTGTTCCGTGGGTCGGTGGGACCAGGTCGGCCAGCCGGTACAGGTGGTCCCGCTCGGCCGGGGACGGTTGCAGGGCGCGGGCCAGGGATGCCACCACACTCGCTGAGGGTGTGGTGGCGCGTCCCTGCTCCAGGCGCACGATGTGGTCGATCGACATTCCTGCGAGGTCGGCCGGTTCCTCGCGCCGCAGCCCGGCCGTGCGGCGTCCTCGTGCCGTCGGCAGTCCGGCGGCCGAGCGGGACAGCCGCTCACGCCATCTGCGGATCATCGCGCTCAGTCCGCTCCCGGGTCTTGCCGTCATGTTTCTCAATCTCGCGCGTTCATGGTCGTCGGGGCGGGCGCGAGGGTGGTACTGCTCTTCCTGCCGCCGAAGTCTCCCTGGTCCACATCTGCCGGCCGCAGGAGGATCGAAGGCATGACGATCACTTTCATCACCGGAGCCAACAAGGGTCTCGGCCGCGAGACCGCCCGCCGCCTGATCGAGGGCGGTCACACCGTGCTCGTCGGAGCCCGCAACCGAGAGCAGGGCGAGGAGGCCGCCGCAGCGCTCGGCGCCCGCTACGTTCCCATCGACGTGAGGGACGACGCGTCCGTGGCCGCCGCGGCCGCGAATGTCACCGAACACGAGGGCAGGATCGACGTTCTCATCAACAACGCCGGTGTGCACGGGGTCGCCGGCGACCCCGGCGACCCCGGCAACCTCACCGCCGCCGACGCCCTCGCCGTTTTCGACGTCAACCTCATCGGCGTCATCCGTACCACCACCGCGTTCCTGCCGCTGCTGCGGCGTTCGGACGACCCCGTGATCGTCAACGTCAGCAGCGGCATGGGCTCCCTTGCTCTCACCCACGACCCCGACCGGCCCGAGTCGCACGTCGTCGCGCCGCTGTACACCTCCTCGAAGGCGGCGCTGACGATGCTGACCACGCAGTACGCCAAGGGGCTCAAGGACATCCGTGTCAACGCCGCCGATCCCGGCTACACCGCGACCGGCCTCAACGGCCACAGCGGTCCCCAGACCGTCACCGAGGGCACGGACGCGATCGTGGCCCTCGCCACCGGGGGGCCCGCCGCCGGAACCGGGCGCTTCGTCTCCCGCCACGGCGAAATGGCCTGGTCCTGAACCCGTCCGGACTGGACCGGCCGTTCAAGGCGACCACGAAGACCTCGCAATTCTCGGGTGGGTCCGAGGCGCAGATCGCACTGGGGCCTTGAACCTGGCGTCAGCGCCAGGCCGTGACCGCGGAACAGCCCACACTCTCCGCAGGGACGTCACGCCGGGCGACACTGCTCCGCAGCACGTACAGGGCGCCGGCGAGTGCAGTTCGGTCGGGAACACGCAACCGCCCCGGATGGCGTCGACGCCACTCGGGAGCGGGCGGCAGCAGCGGAGCCACCCCCTCCCACAAGTCGTCAGGAACAAAATCAGCATGCACTCCGATCACCCTTCCGACCAAGATCACTGAGCGCAAGACCCCTGAGATCGCCGAACAGCTGCATCGTGACGGCGGCCAGGACGTCGTCCGCGCCGACAGTCCGCCCGTCCTCGCGGCGGGTGGACAGGGCGAGGAGGGGGTCCTTGAGCAGCGGGGCCGGGGCTGGTTCGCCCGGCACCACCGGACTGACCGCCCCGAACCGCTTGACCCCGCCCTCGCGGACGACCTTGGCCGCGTCCCGGGCCAGGGCAGTCAGGAACACGCTCGCGATTCCGTCCAGGTCACGGACCATCGCCGGGACGGCCCTCACCCTCCTGCTCCCCAGCAGCCTTCTCACCCCGGCCTCGAACCGGTGGGCGCCGGCCACACCACTCGGTGTACGCGCCCCGCGGCGCTCACGAAGAGACACGAGCGCACCATCGGCGTTGCGCACCTCGCCCATCAGGCCGTGGAAGGTCGGGCTGTGCAGGTACCACGCCGATCCCACCTCCACCTCGACGTTCCGGTCGATCGCCGAGATGAGGTCCTTGGGGATCAGCCTCGTCCTGGCCTCCTCGGCCGCCGCGCTTCCCGCGCCGTCGACGATCTGCGTCAGCACGGTCCTCGTCACCGACGCGGCGGCCCACGGGGCCGGCCGGGAGACGTGCAACGAGGTCACGGCCCTGAACACCGCCTTGACGAGCTGAGGCTTGAACGGCAGGTCGGTCACGACGGAAACGGTCTGCGGACCGCTGCGCTCGGTGCGTAGCTGTTGTGTGGTCATCGAAGAATGTGCTTTCTGCTGTCGGAGGTGTCAGTGGCCCATGCCGCACCGGGCGGCGGGCCCTGTACCGGCTCTGCGGAGGGCGCCGAGCCGGTACAGGGCCCGCCGGGCGGGGCCGCCGGCACACAGGGGTGCAGGCGGCCCCGCCCGGATTCCCGGCGTTTTGGCGACCGGGCGTGCGGCAGGGGGTGCCATCCGGGCGACGCGCCGTGGTGCGGCGCCGTGCCGGTCAGGCGACCTGGTACCTGCCGACTTCCAGGAAGTGGCGCAGTGCTTCGGGTGTGTTGTCGTCGAGGGCGGCGTTGGCTGCCGCGCGCAGGGCCGGGCTGATGGACGGGTCGGCGAGGATGCGGGCGATGGCGACGCTGTCGTCCTCGGCCTGGGCGATGCGGTAGCCGGTCTCCAGCCAGGCGCGCATCGCGTCGGGGTCGTTGGTGTCCAGGAGGGCGTTGGCTTCTCGTGTCACACGCCGGCCGCTGTCCGGGTCGGCGAGGATCCGGGCTATGGCCACCCGCAGGTCGTCGTCGGCGTCCGGCTCGTCCGCGGACGAGGACACCGCGGGTACCGTCATCGCGGTCGGTGCCGCCGTGGCGGCGAAGGACGGGGTGGCGAGCAGGAGGGCCGGGGCGAGGATGCCCGCGGCAATGCCGGGCGCAACGCGATGCAGTCGCAAGGGGAATGCTCCTCTTCGTGGGCTACGGAGGTGAGTTGAGGACGCCTCAGGGCGTTCACTTCGGTGATGCTGCCACCTGGGTCCGACAGTGGTAGTCGCCCCGCTGCGGTCGCAGGGCACCGTCGCCGCGGACGTGGCCGGTGTTTCATGACAGCGCGCCTTCGAGGAGGGCGGCCCTGAGCGCGGCTCGTGGCTGTCGGGGCATGATCGGGGCGAGACGATCCCTGGGGGCGGTCGTGGCGTGGTCCCGAGCACGACCGGCTCCCCCGGACCGCCCCGGCCCCGGCAGGTGCCCGCGCCGGTCGACCGCGACGCCCCGATACCGGGCAATCAGCCGCGAGGCCACCACCTCCCACTCACCCGCACGACCGCCGACGTCCAGCGCCTGCGACGCCTCCGCCGAGGTCGCCACCAAGCCGGCCGCCGCCGGCGGTGGCGTCCAGTCACTGGAGCGTGCCTTCGACCTGTTGGAGAGGATGGCGGACGCGGGCGGCGAGGTCGGACTGAGCGAGCTCTCCGCGAGCAGCGGGCTGCCGCTGCCCACCATCCACCGCCTCATGCGCACGCTCGTGGTCTGCGGATACGTACGTCAGCAGACCAACCGGCGCTACGCGCTGGGCCTGCGCCTGATCCGTCTCGGCGAGTCGGCGTCCCGGCTACGAGACCCGGGAGACCTACACGACCGAGCCGGTGGCGGTCACCTACTCCACCGACCCCCTGTACTCCTCGTACGGCAGCAGTTCCGGGCGTTTGGGCGCGCGGCCGTCGCCCGAGGAGCGGCCGGTCAGCCTGCGGCCGATCCACGGCAGTAGGTACTGGCGGGCGAAGCGCGCGTCGGCGGTCCGGCGGGCGACCCAGCCGGGCGGGGCGGAGGGCGGCATCGGGGTGCCCCACTCGGCGTCCTGCGCCGCGTGCCCGAGCGCCTGCCACACCGCTTCGGCGACCCGGCGGTGCCCCTCGCCCGTCAGATGCAGCCGGTCCACGTCCCACATGCGCGGGTCGCCCAGGGACCGCGCTCCGTAGAGGTCGACGACGAGCGCGCCGTGGCGGGACGCGAGATCGTCGATGCAGACGAACAGTTCCTCCATGCGGGGGCGGAACCGCTCCATGACCGGGCCCTGGCGGCCGGGGCTGCGCATCAGGACGAGCTGCTTGCAGGCCGGTGCCAGACGCTCCACGGCCTCCTCCAGGAGCCCGCGGACGCGCACCATGTCGACCTTGGGCCGCAGGGTGTCGTTGAGGCCGCCGACCAGAGTGATCACGTCGGGCTGCATCGCCACCGCGATGTCCACCTGCTCGGCGACGATCTGTCCGATGAGCTTGCCGCGCACCGCGAGGTTGGCGTAGCGGAAGCCGGGCGTCTGCGCGGCCATCCGGGCCGCCAGGAGATCCGCCCAGCCCCGGTACGTACCGTCGGGAAGGCGGTCCGACATGCCCTCGGTGAAGGAGTCGCCGACCGCGACAAGGCTGGTGAAGGTGGCATTCGTCTGCATGGCGGAAGAGATGATAGCGCGTGCACATACCCACCGGTCTGCCGTGCGACACGCCCCACCGCTCGGGCGCCCGCTTAGGCACCCGCACCCGCACGCGGCACCGCCGCGTCACGCCGACTGGTCGAACAGCTCCCTCAGTACGTCCTCCATCGTCACCATCCCGGCCAGCCGCCCGTCCGCGCCGAGCACCGCCGCCAGATGCGTACGGCCGCGTCGCATCGCGGTCAGTACGTCGTCGAGCGGCGTGTTCTCGCGGACCCGGGCGATGGACCGCATGTCCCGCACCTGGAACGGCAGGTCGCGCGGCATCGCGTCCAGGGCGTCCTTGACGTGGAGGTAGCCCACGATGCGCAGTCCGTCGTCCACGACGGGGAAGCGGGAGAACCCGGACTCGACGGACAGGGCCTCAAGCTGCTCGGGGGTGACGCCCACGCGCGCGTAGACGACACTCTCCCGCGGCAGCACCACATCCCGCACCGGCCGCCGTCCCAGTTCCAGGGCGTCGTGCAGCCGCTCCTGGGCGCGGTCGTCGATGAGCCCCGCCTCGCTGGAGTCCTTCACCAGGCGGGCCAGCTCCGTGTCGGAGAAGGTCGCGGACACCTCGTCCCTGATCTCGACGCGCAGCAGCTTCAGCAGCCAGTTGGCGAAGGCGTTCACCGTGAAGATCACCGGCCGCAGCGCCCGTGACAGGGCGACCAGCGGCGGCCCGAGCAGCAGGGCCGTCCGCACCGGTTCGGCCAGTGCGATGTTCTTCGGCACCATCTCGCCGAGCAGCATGTGCAGGTACGTGGCCACGGCGAGGGCGATCACGAAGGAGATCGCGTGCCCCGTGCCGGACGAGAGACCCACCGCGTGGAAGACCGGCTCCAGCAGGTGCGCGATGGCGGGTTCGGCGACCACGCCCAGGATCAGCGTGCACAGCGTGATGCCGAGCTGCGCGGCGGCCATCAGCGCGGACACGTGCTCAAGACCCCAGATCACACCGCGCGCCCGCCGGTCTCCGGCCTCCGCATACGGTTCGATCTGGCTGCGGCGTACGGAGATCAGTGCGAACTCGGCCGCCACGAAGAAGGCGTTCACGACCAGGGTCGCCAGACCGATCAGCAGTTGTACGGCTGTCATCGTCCCCGCCCTCCTTCGGATCCGGCCTCTTCGGAACGGGTGTCCGCGGCGGCCGGCGCGTGCATCAGCACCCGCGCGGCCCGCCGCCCCGAGGCGTCCACCACGTCCAGCCGCCACCCGGCGACCTCGGCCGTGTCCCCTTCGGCGGGGATGCGTCCGAGCTGCGTCGCCATGAGACCCGCGAGTGTCTCGTACGGTCCGTCGGGCGCGCGCAGTCCGACGCGGGCGAGCCGGTCGGTGCGTACGGACCCGTCGGCCGAGTACAGGGTGCGGCCCTCGTCGTCCGTGCCCGCCGGGGCCAGGTCGGGCGTCTCGTGCGGGTCGTGCTCGTCGCGCACCTCGCCGACGACCTCCTCGACGATGTCCTCCAGGGTGGCGACCCCGGCGGTGCCGCCGTACTCGTCGATGACGACGGCCATCGTGCGTCTGCCGGACAGCCGGTCGAGGAGGCGTTCGACGGTCAGCGTCTCCGGTACGAGCAGGGGCTCACGCATCACCTGCGACACGGCCGTACGGGCCCTGCGGTCGGCGGGTACACCGATGACGTCCTTGATGTGCGCCACCCCGACGACCGAGTCGAGGTTGCCGCGGTGCACGGGGAAGCGTGAGAGGCCGGTCGCCCGCGTCGCGTTCGCCACGTCCTCGCAGGTCGCCTGGACGTCCAGGGAGACCACCTGGACCCGTGGCGTCATGACGTTCTCCGCGGTGAGGTCGGCGAGGTTCAGCGTGCGCACGAACAGTTCGGCGGTGTCCGCCTCCAGGGCGCCCAGTTTCGCGGAGTGCCGGGCCAGGGCGACCAGTTCCTGCGGTCCGCGGGCGGAGGCCAGCTCCTCGGCGGGCTCGACGCCGAAGCGGCGTACGACACGGTTGGCGGTGTTGTTGAGATGGGAGATGAACGGCCGGAACACCGCGCTGAACCAGCGCTGCGGCGTCGCCACCCGTTTGGCCACGGCCAGCGGCGAGGAGATCGCCCAGTTCTTGGGCACCAGCTCGCCGACGACCATCAGGAACACCGTCGACAGGGCCGTACCGATCACCAGGGCGACCGACGGGGTCGCCGAGCTCGGCACCCCGGCGGCTTCCAGGGGCCCGGCGATCAGCTTCGCGACGGACGACTCGGCGAGCATGCCGACGACCAGGTTGGTGACGGTGATGCCGAGCTGCGCGCCGGAGAGCTGGAAGGTGAGGTTCTTGACGGCTCTGAGGGCGCCCGCCGCGCCCACCTCGCCGCGCTCGACAGCCCGTTCCAGCTGGCTGCGTTCGACCGTGGTCAGGGAGAACTCGGCCGCGACGAAGGCGCCGCAGGCCAGCGAGAGCAGCACGGCCACGGCCAGCAGAAGCACTTCTGTCATCGGGTCACCTCCGTCCCATGATCGGGCAGGCGCGGAGGAAGCGCGCGGTGTCGGCGCGGCGGGACGCCGGAGCGTCGGATGTCGGAGGGCTCGCCCATGGGCGGAAGCTCACACCTTTCCTGGGGTGTCACTCGACCAGCGGCTTGACCCAACGCCGCCAGTGCTCTTCCGGCGCATACCCCGCAGCGCGCCATGC
The DNA here is from genome assembly GCF_044742785.1 of Streptomyces sp. NPDC087844. Lineage (NCBI taxonomy): Bacteria > Bacillati > Actinomycetota > Actinomycetes > Kitasatosporales > Streptomycetaceae > Streptomyces > Streptomyces sp. NPDC087844. The sequence continues at coordinate 195,470 of NZ_JBIUVD010000011.1, forward strand.
ATGGTGCGCCGATTCGTTGCGTCGCAGCACCATCGCGTCGCCGCGGCGCCCGCCGAGCCGTACGAACCGTTCCTCGGCCGCGGCCAGGAGCGCCGAGCCGATGCCCTGGCGGCGCCGGGCCGGGTCCACCGCGAGCCGGTACAGATGGCAGCGCCAGCCGTCGAAACCGGCGATCACCGTGCCCACGAGCTCCCCGTCCCGCTCGGCGAGGACCAGCGCCTCGGGGTCGCGGACGATCAGCCGCTCCACGCCGTCCCGGTCGTCGCTGATGCTGGTGCCCTCGGCGGCGGTCCGCCAGAAGGCGAGGACGGCGTCGAGGTCGTCGAGCACGGCGGCTCGTATCCGAAGATCACTCATGCGCCGATCCCATCACGGGCGCCGCACATGGACACCGGATTCCACGATACGGACACGCACGCGGACGCACACACGCCATCGACGTGCACACCCGGTGCCCACGCGCCCGTGCCCGTGCCCGTGACACCCGCGCCCGCGACACCGCCGCCGGGCCGGCGCTCCGATACCCGCCCCGAACCCGCGCCTCCGCGTCCGGACCCCCGCGCCCAGGTCCGCGCCCAGGTCCGCGGTCGGGCCCGTGCGCCCGTGCGTCCGCGCCCCGGCCCGGAAGCCGGGCAGGGCCGCCGGGCAGGGCCGGACAGGGCCGGTCCGGGGCGCGCCCCGCATCCATGTGCCGGCGCCCCCGCCCCCGCCCCCTCACTCGTGCGCGATGGCGGCCAGCACGTTCATCCGTGACGCGCGCAGTGCCGGGAGCAGGGCCGCCACGATGCCTACGACGGCCGAGCCCACGACGACCGCGACGAGTGTGGTCCAGGGGATCGCGAACGCCTTCATCCCCTGCAGGGCGAGGACCTGCTGCACGCACACGCCCCACACGAGCCCGAGCGCGAGCCCGAGGACCGCGCCGAACACGGCGATCACCACCGACTCCAGTCGGATCATCCGGCGCAGTTGCCGCCGGCCGAGTCCGATCGCGCGCAGCAGCCCGATCTCGCGGGTGCGCTCCACGACCGACAGGGCGAGGGTGTTGACCACGCCGAGCACCGCGATGACGATCGCGAGCCCCAGCAGGGCGTACACCAGGTAGAGCAGCACGGCGATCTGGTCGTGGATCAGCTTCTTGTAGTCCGCCAGGTCACGTACCTGCACCTGCGGATACGGGTCGAGTGTCTTGTCGAGGTCGGCGCGCAGGGTGTCGGCGGAGGCGCCCGAGGCCGCGTTCACGTACAGCACGGAGTCCTGGCCGCCCGGCACGAACTCCTCGATGGTGGCGAAGCCGAGGAAGAGCCCGCCCTGTGTTCCGAAGCCCTCCGCGGCGTCCTGATCGGTCAGCGCCGCGACCTTCAGCTCGGTCCTCCGCCCGGCCGGGAACTCGACGGGGACCGTGCTGCCGACCCGCACGTCGTGGTCCTCGGCGAAGCCGGCGTCCATCGCGATGTTCCCGGCCCCGAGCGCGGCGGCCGTGTCCCCCTCGGCGTAGGTGATGCGGGCGACCTCGTCGAGGTCCGGGTCGTAGGCCGACGCGGTCGTCTCGACGCGGTCGCCGTCCGGCAGCCGGACGGCGACCGGCGCGAACCGCTGCCGTACGACGAGCCCCGCGCCCTCCGTGGCCATCACCCTCCCGGTGATCTCCTGCGGGAACGGCATGAAGTTGGCGTTCTGCACCACGAAGTCGGCGCCCAGCGTCTTGTCGATCTGCTCGTCGAAGGACTTGGTCATGGACGCGCTCGCCACGGACATCCCGCCGACCAGGGCGAGACCCACCATCAGGGCGGCCGCGGTGGCGCCCGTGCGACGCGGGTTGCGCAGCGCGTTGCGCTGGCTCATCCGGCCGACCGAACCGAACACGGCGGGGAAGAACCCGCCGAGGACCCGGATCACCGGACGGACGAGCAACGGCCCCGCGATCACCGTCGCGATGAGGGTGAGGACGACACCGAGGCCCAGCAGCGAGGCGGCGGACGAGGTCTGAGTCGCCGTCGCGCAGCCCACGAGCGCGGCGGCGCCCAGCGCTCCGACGATCGCCCCCACGACGGCCCGTACCCGCAACGGCCGTCCCACACCGGCGATCTCGGCGTCCGCCAGCGCGGCCATCGGCGACACCGTGGACGCCCGACGGGCCGGCAGGTACGCCGCGACGAAGGTGACGCCCACCCCGACGACGTACGCCGCGACGGGCGTCCCCCACCCGATGACCATCTCGGTGGTCTTCAGGTTCATGCCGAACACACTCATGAGCTTGATCAGCCCGAAGGCGAGTCCGATGCCGGTGGCGAGGCCGAGCGTCGACCCCACCAGTCCCAGCAGGACCGCCTCCGTGAGCACGGACCGGCGCACCTGCCGCCGGTCGGCGCCGAGCGCGCGCAACAGGCCCAGTTCGCGCGTGCGCTGGGCGATCAGCATGGAGAAGGTGTTGACGATCAGGAAGACTCCGACCAGCACCGCGATCCCCGCGAAGCCGAGCATCACGTACTTGATCACGTCGAGGAATCCGCCGAGTTGGGACGCGGCCGTCTCGGCCTGCTCGTCGGCGGTCTCCAACTCGTAGGTCCCGGCGCCGAGTTCCGTGGCGATACGCCGCTTGAGCTGCGCGTCGGTCAGTCCCTGGTCCGCGTCCACCTGGATACTGGTGGCGACCCCGCCCCGGCCCAGCAGCTTGTCGGGCGCGACGGCCGGGTCGAGGAAGACGAGTGCGGCGCCGGGGTTGGTGGTCTTGAAGGTCGCGATGCCGACGACCTCCACCTTGAACGACCCGGGCTGCGCGATCACGGTCAGCGGATCACCGATGTCCACGTGTTTCTTGTCGGCGGTGTCCGCGTCGAGGAGCGCCTCGCCGGGCCCGCGCGGGGCGTGCCCCGAAGTCAGTGTCACGGGGCTGCGGTCGGTGACGTACCAGTCGGCGGCGACGGTGGGCGCGCCCGTGGTCGGGCCCACCGACTCGTTGTCCTCGTCGACGACGGTGACGTTCTCGACGGAGACGTCCGGACGCGCGAGGGCGACCCCGTCGACTTTCGCGAGCCGGTCCACGAGGTTGGTGGGCACCGTCTCGACGGCCCCGGAGGGTATCTGGGACTTCAGATCCTCCTTCGGATTCACGGTGACGTCGGCCGAGGTGGACGCGAAGAGCCGGTCGAAGGTCTGGCTGACCGTGTCCGAGAAGATCAGGCTGCCCGCGACGAACGCCACGGACAGGACGACGGCCAGCGCCGAGAGCAGCAGCCGGCCCTTGTGGGCGAGGAAACTCCGGAGTGTCGCCTTCAGCACGACGGCCTGCCTCAGTCCCGGTCGGGGGCGATGCCCTGGTGGGGAACGCCCTTACGGTCGGTGCCGGCGTCCCCCTCTGACGTTTCAGATGTTGCGGATGTCTCGGACGTCCCGCGGATCGTGTCGAACCTCTTCATGCGCTCCAGCACCGCGTCGGCCGTGGGCCGGGCCATCTCGTCCACGATCCGCCCGTCCCCGAGGAAGAGGACCAGGTCGGCGTGGGCCGCCGCGCCCGGATCGTGGGTGACCATGACCACGGTCTGCCCCAGCTCGTCGACGGCGTCCCGCAGGAAGCCGAGCACCTCCAGGCCGGCGCGCGAGTCGAGGTTGCCGGTGGGTTCGTCCGCGAAGATCAGCTCGGGACGCGAGGCGAGCGCCCTGGCGCAGGCCACCCGCTGCTGCTGACCGCCGGAGAGCTGCGCGGGCCGGTGCTTGAGGCGGTCGCGCAGGCCGAGCTGGTCGATGACCTGGTTCAGCCACTTCTCGTCGGGCTTCTGGCCCGCGATGTCCATGGGCAGTGTGATGTTCTCCGCCGCGTTCAGGGTCGGGATCAGGTTGAACGACTGGAACATGAAGCCGATCCGGTCCCGCCGCAGCCGGGTCAGCTCGTGGTCCTTGAGTCCGGTGATCTCGGTGTCGCCCAGCCACACCTGTCCGGCCGAGACGGAGTCGAGCCCCGCCAGGCAGTGCATCAGAGTGGACTTCCCGGATCCCGAGGGACCCATGACCGCCGTGAAGCGGCCACGCGCGATGTCCACGTCGACCGAGTCGAGGGCGAGCACGGTCGTCTCACCCGACCCGTACGCCTTCGTCAGACCTCGGGCGCGGGCCGCTGTCTCCTCAGGGCCCGCACGCCCGAGGGCGTGCTCCGCAGCTGCTGTGGACAAGACCGCCTCCCCGTGGTCGGACTCCGGTGTCCGCGGCGAGCCTAGTGTGATCCGGGGCACACCCGGTATCCCCCCGAAGTGCCGGGTCTTCTCCGTCGCAGGTCGGTCACCTCAGGGTTCATGTAGGGGGCACCCTTAGGGGGTGCCCGGTGGCTCGGCCCCTATTGCCCTTGCTAGCGCTTCGGCGCTAGCTTCGAAGTATGGCTAAGACCCAGCTGAACGTGCGCGTGGACGAGGGCACCGCCCGGGCCGCGCGTGAGCGCGCCCTGGCTCGCGGGATGAGCGTCAACCGCTACATCGAGGAACTGGTCAGGCAGGACACCGGGGAAGCCGGCCACACCTTCGTCGAGGCCGCCGCCGACTTCATGAAGCAGTACGAGTCCGTCTTCACCGAGGAGTTCGGTAACGACCGGGCGACCGGCCGGGGTACGGACCGGGCGCCGGACCGGGGTGCGGACCGGGAAGGCCGTCGCTGAGCCCTTGAACGAACCAGACGAACCAAACGAACCAAACGAACCAAACGAACCATCTGAGCCTTCTGAGCCTTTGAACGAACCACTGAACATCAGAGTCGACCTCGCCTGGCTCCTCATGGTCGCCGAGCACAAGACACCTGGGGACCCGCAGGTCGTCGACTGGGGTGCCCTGGTCGCCGCGGTCGGCCGGCACGAGGCCGAGATCTTCGGCGTCCCCGTGTACGACAGCCCGCACGCCCGCGCCGCCGCACTGCTCCAGGTCCTGCTGCACGTCCCGGCGCTGGAGCGCTCCAACGCGATGTTCGCGATGGCCGTCGCCTACGCCTACCTCGTCGCCAGCGGCCTGAAGGTCGTCACCTCGCCCGAGCAGGTCCGGGACCTGGCCGGACTGGTCAAGACGGGCGAGGCCACGGTGCGGGACATCGCGCGCGAGCTGCGCCAGTGGACTCTCTGAGACCTGCCCGCCGACCGGCCTCGCCCGACCTGCCCGCCGACCGGCCCCTCCGTCAGAGCGGCCGTCGGAGCGGCCTCAGGAGGTGGACGGGCGGCGAGCCGTGCCCAGTACGCAGTACGAGCTGGGCGTGCGCGGCCCCTTCTCGGGCACCAGCAGCCGCCGGTGAGGGCCGAGTTCGTACCCCGCGTCCCGGATCGCGCCCACCGGGTCCCGGCCCACATGGCAGCCGCCGAACAGCGGTGGCCACACCGTGCGGTCGAGGAGGCGCTGTCCGGCCGCCATCGCCCGGCCGCCGCCACTGCCGTGCTCGAAGAAGCGCAGCTCACCGCCCGGACGCAGCACGCGGTGGATCTCGGCGAGGGCCCGCGGCAGATCTCGTACGCTGCACAGCACCAGTGAGACCACGGCCCCGTCGAACGCCTCGCTCTTGACCGGCAGGGCCTCCGCGACCCCCGGCACCACGTCGACGGGCACGTCGGAGCGGAGTGCCGCGGTCACGGCCAACTGCCGCAGCCGGCGCTCGGGTTCGATCGCGACGACCTCCGAGACCGTGCTCGGATAGTGGGCGAAGTTCAGTCCGTTGCCCGCACCGATCTCGATGACCCGGCCGGAGAGTCCGGCGAGCAGTTCCTCGCGGTGGACGCCGATCGTCGGCTCGGCCGCCACACTGAGCCGGGCGTAGAAGCGGGCGAACAGCGGATGGTGCACCGGAGCCGTGGACAGTGCGCCGGTCTGGGCGGTGCTGGAGCCGCGCGATCGCATGGGGCCTCCCCCTGGGGCGTGGACCTACCGCGATTGTCCCCCCGGAAGGGCTCGCTCACCCGTCCGCCGCCGCGGATTACCGCTGGGGCCCGGCCCACGGACGCCTGACGCCCGCCCCGCGGCCCCGGTCGAGCGGGGCCACGGGACGGACTCGTGGGACGTCAGGCTATGAAGTCCCGCACCTGCTCGTAGACGCCGTAGTCGTTGTTCATGTCGGTGTGCGAGACGCATCCGACCTCTACATTGGTGGCGCCGCTGAGGATCGCGCTGGTGTCGGGGGTCAGTGCGTCGTCGCAGTTCGACCAGTAACTGGCGTAGGAGACACTGCCGGGCGTCTCGTCCCCCGAGTTGAGCGACGTCAGGAACGAACTGCCCGTGTACATCTGCGCGCACGACGTGTAGAGCCACTGGCACCAACCGGCCGTCGTGGTCCCGTGGTTGACGCCGGCCGTCGAGACGAAGTCGTCCACGTACGCCGTGCCGCCGAGGTTCTTGAGGTAGTAGCGGGAGTTCAGCGCGCCCATGGAGTGGACGACCAGGTCGACCTTGGCCGCGCCTGTCTGGGAACGTACGCTCTGGATCTTGGTGGCCAGCTGCTGGGCGGTCGTGACGTTCGACTGGCCCCAGTCGTACGACCAGGAGTGGAGCTCGGCACTCGTGTAGCCGTCGGCCTCGAAGTCGGCGACCCAGTCGTCCCAGCTGCTCGACGAACTGCTCAGTCCGTGCACGAGGACGACGGGGTCGTGGGTGGCCGAGTGGGCCGGGGAAGCGGGCAGGGACAGGAACATGAGCAGCGACGCGAGCGCGGCTGCGAAGACCGTGCCGGCAGTGCGGATGCGGCGGGTCATGACGCCTCCTGACGGGGGTGGGTTCGTCAGGAGTGTCCGGTGGAATCTACGCGCGCCGCATCGATGAAAGCACCGGTCTTTACGCACCACTTGACTCGCCAGTAACGTGAGCGGCGTGGTGACCTCGGTGAACCCCCCGCCTCTCCCGCACCTTTCGCCACCGCCCCTGATGAACGTTCCGGAACAACCGGACAACGCCTCGCGGACCCACACGCGAACGCCGTTGTCCGAGGGTGTCCGGGCCAGGGTGCTGTGCGCCGCGCACGGTGATCCGCTCGCCGCGGCGGAACTCGCGGCGGCCCTCGGTGAGCGTCAGAGGGCCGGTCTCGAACCGCTTCCGGCCGACCCCGTCGGTGCGGTACCCGGCCTGCTGCGCTCCCGTCGCCCCGAACTGCGCTCGCTCGTCCCGGCCACCCGGCGCCTGCTGCTGATCGCGGCCGCCGACCAGCACCCGTTCGCCACGCGTGCCTATCAACGGGCGGTCGCCGCGGCCCGGTTGGACACCGGTCTCCTCGACGACGCGGAGGCGGCCGGGCTCGCCCGTACGACCTCCGCCGGGGTCGTGTTCCGGGACCCCTGGACCCGTATCGCCGCCTATGAGACGGCGTCCGCCGTCGACCGCCGCGAGACGCACCGCCTTCTCGCCCGGGTGCTGCGCGGCGAGGGCGAGGCGCCCCGCCGGTCCTGGCACCGGGCCGCCGCGGCGCTCGGCCCCAGCCGGCGCCTCGCGGCGGAACTGCGCGCCTCGGCGCACGAGGCGCGCGCCGCCGGTGAACACGCCCTCGCCTGCGGGCTCCTCGAACGGGCGGCCGCCCTGACCCCGGACCCACGTGACCGCCCGCGCCTGCTGGCCCGGGCCGCCGCCGACGCCTGGCGCTCCGGCGACGGCGACCGGGCCCGCCGCCTGGCCGCTCACGGGGACGTCGACGGCATGAGCGGAGTGCTCGCTCTACGCGCGGAGAACGCCTCGGAGGCGTTCGACGCGCTGCTCGCGGCGGTGGAGCGGTGCGCCGAGTCGAGTACGGGCGGCCGTGCGGTGGCAGATGCGCCGGCCGTGGGCGCGGCCGACGCCCGCGGGGCCCGCCCCGCCGTTCCCGACCTCGCCGCGCACCTGGTGGCACGTGCCACCGAAGCCGCCATCTACACCGGTGACCTGCGCCGCTGCCGGGAGGTCGCCGCCGTCGCCGCCCGGCTCGGGATCGCGGCACCCGGCACACTCGGTGGACTGACCGCCGCGTTCGAGGGCCGGTACGAGGACGCCCGCGACCTGCTGCGAGCGACCGCCGGACGCCGCGGGTCCGGCGGCGACCCCACCACGCTGATCCACTCCTCCATCGCCGCGCTGCTGCTCGGTGACCACACCCGCGCGGCGTCCGCGGCCGTCCGGGCCGCCGCCTCGGCCCGTGCCATGGGCGAACCCGCGACCGTTCCGCAGGCCATGGAGTTCCGGGCGTACGCCGAGTTCTGGACGGGACGCCCGCGATCCGCCTCAGCCGCCACGCTGGAGGCTCTGCGACAGGCGTACGCCACCGGACAGGACAACGGGGCCTGCCACCTCCAGGCGGCCCTCGCCATGTTCGCGGCCGTCACCGGCGACGAGGAACTGTGCCGGGCGCGCGCCGAGGTGGCCCGCGCGCACGCCCTGGAGCACGGCCTCGGGCTGCCCGCCGCGCTGGCCCTGTGGGCGCTCGCCTTCCTCGATCTCAGCACGGGCCGTTACGCGGCAGCCGCGTCCCGGCTGCGCGCGCTCGCCGGATTCGGCCCCGGGCACGGGCACCGGGCCGTCCGCCACCTCGCCACCCCGCACTACGTGGAAGCCGCCGTCCGCACCGGCGACACCCGGGTCGCGCGCAGGGCCCACGCCGACTACGACCGCTGGGCCCGTGTCGTGCGCAGCGCGGACGACCTCGCGCTGAGCGCCCGCTGCCGGGCCCTGCTGGCGACCGGGCACGAGGCCGCCGACCACTACCGGACGGCTCTCGACCTGCACGCGGGTGGTACCCGTGACTTCGAACGGGCGCGTACGGAACTGCTGTTCGGCGGTGCGTTGCGGCGGCTGCGGCGGCGGACGGAGGCGCGGGACCGGCTGCACAGTGCCCTGGAGGCCTTCGAGTACTTCGGGGCGCCGCACTGTGCGGCCGAGGCACGGGCGGAGTTGCGGGCGCTGGGTGCGCCTGTCCGGTCCTCGGCCGGTGCGCCCGGCATGGCCGGTCTGCTGACCGCGCAGCAGCTCACGGTGGCGCGGATGGCTGCCGAGGGGGCCACCAACCGGGAGATCGCGGCCCGGTTGCTGCTCAGTCCGCGGACCATCGACCATCACCTGCGCGGGGTGTTCACCCGCCTCGGCATACGATCCCGGATTGAGCTGGTGAGGTTGTTGGCCTCGGAGGGGTGAGGCGGCCTGCCGGGGGGTGTTCCTCGTCCGCGGCCCACCCCCACCCCACCGGAGCCGCACCCGACCCCCGGGCCAAACCCCCTCAGGCCCCCGCATGCTCGGACGCGAACACGTCCGCGTCCCACGTCCCGCCCAGCCGTGGCGCCAGCCAACCGCTCGCCGTGGCACGGAACGCCGCGGTCGGAACCAGGCCCGCGCCCTCCGGCAGAGCGCCCAGCAGCGGCGCCCCCGCCACCACGGGAAGATCCGCGAGATTGCAACGGGCCGCCAGATCCGGCTCGTCCGGCCAACTGCCGATGACGACACCGAGCAGGTCGAGCCCTCGGTACCGCAGTTCCCGCCCCGTCAGCTCCGTCGTGTTGAGCGTCCCGAGCCCGGCGGACGCGACCACCAGCACGGGAGCCCCCAGCAGCCGCGCCGCGTCCGCGAGCGTGCCGCCCTCGTCGTCGAACCGTACGAGCAGACCGCCCGCGCCCTCCACCAGCACGAGGTCGTGTTCGGTGGCCAGCTTGCCCGCGGCCTCCGCCACCTGCTCGGGCCGCACCGGCGCGAGACCGGCCCGCCTGGCCGCCGTGTTGGGCGCCAACGGCTCGGGATAGCGGGCCAGTTCGACGGCCGTGACCGCCCCCGCGAGCCGCGCCACCTCCTCGGCGTCCCCGGGCTCACCCGGCAGCACGCCCGTCTGCGCGGGCTTGAGCACGGCCACCGACCGCCCCGCCGCGACGGCCGCCGAGGCGACGGCGGCCGTGGTGACGGTCTTCCCGACCTCCGTGCCCGTCCCGGTGATCACCCATACCGTCATCTCAACCCTCCCGTGCCGCCGCGCACACGGCCGCCGTGATCCGCTCCAGGTCGGCGTCATCGGTGACGTACGGCGGCATCGTGTAGACGAGGTCCCGGAACGGGCGCAGCCACACGCCCTCGCGCACCGCCGCCCGGGTCGCCGCCGCCATGTCGATCTCGTGGTCCAACTGCACGACCCCGATGGCCCCGAGCACGCGTACGTCCCGGACACCGGGCAGTTCCGCCGCCGGCGCCAGACCGTCCCGCAGCCCCGCCTCGATACGCTTGACCTCGCTCCGCCAGTCCTGGCCGAGGAGGAGGTCGATCGAGGCACAGGCCACGGCGGCGGCCAGGGGGTTGCCCATGAAGGTCGGGCCGTGGGCGAGGACCGGTACCTCGCCCCGCGAGATGCCCTCCGCGACCCGCGAGGTGCACAGCGTGGCCGCCATCGTCAGATACCCGCCGGTCAGTGCCTTGCCGACGCACATCACGTCCGGTGTGACCCCTGCGTGCTCCGCCGCGAACAACGCCCCGGTACGCCCGAAGCCCGTCGCGATCTCGTCGAAGACGAGCAGCACGTCATGAGCGTCGCACGCCTCGCGCAGCACCCGCAGATAGGCGGGGGAGTGGAACCGCATCCCGCCCGCGCCCTGCACCACCGGCTCCACGATCACCGCCGCCAGCTCGTCCGCGTGCCGCTCGATCAGCGCACGCAAGTGATCGGCGTACGCCTCCTCGTACGCGACCGGTGGCGCGTCGGCGAAGACCTGTCGCTGGAGCACGCCCTGCCACAGTTCGTGCATCCCGCCCTCGGGGTCGCACACCGACATCGGCTGCCAGGTGTCGCCGTGATAGCCGCCGCGCCAGGTCAGCAGGCGCTGCTTGCCAGGGCGGCCGAGCGAACGCCAGTACTGCAGGCACATCTTGACGGCGACCTCGACGGACACCGAGCCGGAGTCGGCCAGGAAGACATGCTCAAGTCCTTGCGGTGACATGTCGACAAGGCGCTTCGCCAGGCGGACGGCCGGCTCGTGCGTGAGCCCGCCGAACATCACATGGCTCATCCGTCCGAGCTGGTCGCGCGCCGCCTCGTTGAGGACCGGATGGTTGTATCCGTGGATCGCGGACCACCAGGAAGACATGCCGTCGATCAGTTCGCCGGTCCCGTCGCCTCCACCGGCCAGTCGCAGCCGCACCCCGCTCGCCGACTCCACGACGAGCGGCTCCTGCCGGCCGGGCATCGGCCCGTACGGATGCCAGACGTGCCGCCGGTCGAGATCGAGCAGCTCACGGACCTGATCGGCAGCCATGCCCACGCCGGGCGCGGGCAGATCAGGCATTGGGCGCGAGATCCGTTCCGGCGCCCCGGCGGCGTACCGAGACCAGGTCCGTACGCGCCGCGGAGACCGGTTCCGGGGCCTGTTGTCCCGGGGCCCGCTCCGTGCCGCCCGAGCCACAGGGACCGCGGCCGGCGCCCTCGTGCGAGCCGCACCCCGCGTCCGCGTCCGTGTGCGAGCCGCATCCGGCATGCGCGGTGGCCCGGTGCTCCGGGAGCGTCACCTCGCCCGTGCCCTCCACCTCGAAACCGGCGTCCGCGATCATGTCCAGGTCGGCCTGGCCCGCCTGGCCCTCACTGGTGAGGTAGTCGCCGAGGAAGATCGAGTTGGCGAGATGCAGGGCGAGGGGCTGCATCGTACGGAGATGGACCTCACGGCCGCCCGCGATACGCACCTCGACGTCCGGGCAGACGAACCGGACCATCGCGAGGATGCGCAGACACCGCTGCGGGGTGAGGTTCCACTCCTTGGCGAGCGGGGTGCCCTCGAAGGGGATCAGGAAGTTGACCGGGACCGAGTCCGGGTCGAGCGCCCGCAGCGCGTGGACGACGTCGACGAGGTCCTCGTCGCTCTCGCCCATGCCCGCGATCAGACCGGAGCAGGCGGACAGACCCGCCGCGTGCGCCTTCTGGACCGTGTCCACGCGGTCGGCGTACGTGTGGGTGGTGGTGATGTCCCCGTACGTCCCCTCCGACGTGTTGAGGTTGTGGTTGTAGGCGTCCGCCCCCGCGTCGCGCAGCCGCTCGGCCTGGCCGTCCGAGAGGAGCCCGAGGCACGCGCACACCTCGACGCCCTCGTGTCGGTCCTTGATCGCCTTGATGGTGTCCGAGACCCGGTCGACGTCACGGTCGGTGGGACCGCGTCCGCTCGCCACCAGACACACCCGCTTGGCGCCGCCCGCCAGCCCGGCCGCCGCGGCCTGGGATGCCTGGTCGGGCTTCAGCCAGGTGTACTTGAGGATCTCGGCCTTCGAACCGAGCCGCTGCGAGCAGTAGGAGCAGTCCTCGGGGCACAGGCCCGATTTGAGGTTGACGAGGTAGTTGAGTTTCACCCGTCGGCCGAACCAATGGCGGCGTACCTTGCCGGCCGCGGCCACCACATCGAGGAGTTCGTCGTCGGAGGTGGCCAGCACGGCCAGTGCCTCGTCGCGGGTCGGCAGCTCGCGCCGAAGCCCCTTGTCCAGCAGCGTGTTCAGCAGGTCCATGAGGTCCGATCCTGGCCTATCCGACCGCGCCGGGCCAAGGAGGAACCAGACAACAGAGAGCGGTCGACGTGTGGGCATTGCCACACCATGGGTGGCTGGTGGTCCGGCTAGGGTCTGTGCGTTGCCTACAAAAGGCGGCTGTGCAGGGTCTGCACAGGACAGTGGGGACGGCCGGGCGGAAAGTCGTGTGTCGGGGCCCCATGGGACACCCGCACCCACCCCCACCTCATGGCCGGAGGACATATGGCCCGATCGCCGTTCGAGTGGATCGACGAGCAGGCACGGGCGCGCACCCGGGCCGGACTCGTCCGTACCCTGCGCCCGCGCCCCGCCGACTCCGCGCTCCTCGACCTCGCCGGGAACGACTATCTGGGCCTCGCCCGGCACCCCGAGGTCACGGAGGCCGCCGCGCGGGCAGCCAGGACCTGGGGAGGCGGCGCCACCGGCTCCCGGCTCGTCAGCGGCTCCACGGAACTGCACGCGGAACTCGAACGCGAACTGGCCGAGTTCTGCGGCTTCGAGTCCGCCCTCGTCTTCTCCTCCGGGTACGCGGCCAATCTCGCCGCCGTCACCGCGCTGGCGCCGCACGGCTCGCTCATCGTCTCCGACGCGGGCAATCACGCCTCGCTGATCGACGGCTGCCGGCTCGCGCGGGGCACCACGCAGGTCGTCGCCCACGCCGATCCCGACGCCGTCCGCAAGGCGCTGGACACGCGGACCGGGCCCGCGATCGTCGTCTCCGACACGGTCTTCTCGGTGGACGGCGACGCGGCCCCGCTGACGGCACTGGCCGCGGCCTGCCGGGAAGCGGGCGAATCCGGTGAGTCCGGTGCGTCCGGTGAGTCCGGTGCGCTTGGTGAGTCCGGCAGGTCCGGCGCGGCGCTGGTGCTGGACGACGCGCACGGTCTCGGTGTCATCGGCGACGGGGGGCGGGGCGCCGCGTGGGCGGCGGGACTCGCGGGCGCGCCCGACGTCGTCACCACCGTCACCCTGTCGAAGTCGCTCGGCAGCCAGGGCGGTGCCGTCCTGGGACCGGCCCACGTCATCGACCATCTGGTGAACGCGGCCCGCACCTTCATCTTCGACACGGGTCTGGCCCCCGCGGCGGCGGGCGCCGCCCTGGCGGCCCTGCGTCTGCTGCGCCGGGAACCGGAACGGGCCGCACGCGCGCGTGCAGTGGCCACCACGCTGTACGAGCGCCTGACGGCCGAGGGGCTCGAAGCCGTACGGCCCGACGCCGCGGTCGTCTCCGTGCGCGCCCCCTCCCCGGAGCAGGCGCTGCGCTGGGCCGCGGAGTGCCGTGCGGCGGGTCTGGCCGTCGGCTGCTTCCGTCCCCCGTCGGTCCCGGACGGCATCTCACGGCTGCGGCTCACGGCCCGCGCGGATCTCACCGACGGACAGCTCGACCGGGCCGTCGGCGTGATCATCGAAGCGCGCTGACAAAGCCTTCCCAGGCCGCGGGGGCGAAGAGGAGGGCGGGCCCCGACGCGTTCTTGGAGTCGCGCACCGCGAGCAGTCCGGCCCACGGGCCGAAGTCCGGCCGGGCCGTCTCGACGCAGTTGTTCATTCCCGTGCTGCGGCTGCTGCGCTGCCACCGCACACCGTGCAGATGAGCGCTGGGACGGTTGCTGAAAGGTACGTACCGAGGCGTGGCGGGCATGGTGCCTCCTTATGCGCCGTCAGCTACACCGGCGATGAAGTCCAACGTGTCCCCGGGCGAAAGGGCGAGGCCCTGAAGGGAGTTGAAGGCCTCCTCGTACGACTGGAGGTCTTCTCTCCGTTCGAGATAAAGGCTACTCGTCAAGTGGTCGAGAACAACCACATCCAGATCAGATCTGTTCGTAAACGAAAAAATAACAAAGGGCCCGGTGACTCCGACGTGAGCCCCGACTCCGAAGGGAAGAACCTGAATCCGCACGTGAGGGAGGTGCGCGGCCTCCCGCAGCCGCTCCAACTGCCGTGCCATCACCTCTGGTCCGCCGACGGTCCGCCGCAGCACCGCCTCGTCGAGAACGGCACTCAGGCGGAGCGGTGTGTTCGAACGCAGTACGTCCTGGCGCGCGAGGCGCACCTTCACCAGTACCTCCACCAGCGCGTCCACCCTGCCGTCGTGCGCCCCGCCCACCGCGGCCCGCGTCACCTCGCGGGCGTACTCCGGCGTCTGGAGGAGGCCGGGGACCACGGAGTTCTCCAGCGTGCGCATGGCACCCGCCTGCGACTCCAGACTGATGAAATCGCTGTACGTCGCAGGCAGGAGGCCCCGATAGGCGTGCCACCAGTGGTGCCGGCCGTCGTCGTCCGAGCCGGCCAGCACGACGAGTAACTCGTGCAGCTCCGGGTCCCGGACGTCGTACGCGTCCAGGAGCCGCCGCACGTCCGCGGGCTTGACCCCGCTGCGGCCGGTCTCGATCCGGCTCACCTTGGACTGATGCCAGCCCACGAGGCGGGCCGCCTCACCGCTCGTGAGGCCCGCGCGGGCGCGCAGGGCACGCAGTTCGGCGCCGAGCTTACGTCGGCGCACCGCGGGGCCGTACTGCATGGCCGTCTCCTTCCGACCGTCGCGCAAGCGCTATGGCGCCCGGCGTCACGCCGACGGTAGAGGACAAACCGGCTGACCGCCCAAATACGGTCGACGGTCGCAGAGTTCACCGCTTCGAGCGACAGATATATGCATATCTTGGTGGATCGGCACCACGAACGCCGAGGTAGTGGCACGCTGGCGCAAGCACCAGGCCGGGACCGTCTCGAAGTCATCCGCTTCGGTCGGGCCCCGGTCCCGTGGGAAAGGGACGACGTCGCATGGCAGACCACCAGGAAGCATCCGTCACTCTGCCGAGCGATCCCGCCTCGGTCTCCGCCGCCCGTACGTATGTCACCGACGTCCTGGCCACATGGGGACTGCCTTCCGACTCGGAGACCGCCGACACGGTCCGGCTCATCGTCTCCGAACTCGCCACGAACGCGGTACAGCACACCTTCGGACTGTCACCCACCTTCACGGTGGACATCGAACTCGACCGTGACGAACAGCTGCGCATCGGCGTGACCGACAGCCACCCGCGCTTCCCGAAACGGCTGCCCGCGGCCGTCCAGCAGGACAACGGCCGGGGCATGGTGATCATCCGCTGGCTGACCGCGGAGTCCGGTGGCAAGCTTTCGGTCCGGTCCACCAGGGAAGGCGGAAAGACCGTGTCGGTCACGCTGCCCTGGACGGTACCGGTGGAGCCGGTCTCGGCCGACTGACCGACGGCCCGTGACGGCGCCCTCAAGGGGCGCGGGGCAGTATCGACATGCGGCTCCGCCGCGTAAGCGCGACCAGCCACGACACGCCCGCCGACAAGATTTCAGACATTCACAAGATTTCAGACATTCAGCGGAGCGCTAGCCCTCATCGTCCGAGGTCTTGTCGACGGCCCGTTTCAGCAGGTATGGCAGGACCTCCCACAGACCGACGCAGAGGAGCAGAGTGGTCGCCCCGGCCACGATCCCCTCGGTCCGGTCCACCGCCACGTCCACGACGAGCAGCACGGAACCGGTGAGAGCGAGCGCGAGCACGGCCAGGCCGGCCTGCGCGAGCCGGGACGAGGCATTGACCACCAGCGGCTTGGCGCCCCGCTGGAACAGCCGCCGGTGCAGGGCGGCGGGGGCCGTGAAGAGTGCCGCCGCCAGGACCGAGAGCAGCAGGGTGACGACGTACGTGGTGCGCTGCACGGTGTCGAGGGACGGGAACCGCGGGGTGAAGGCGAGGGTGAGCAGGAAGGCGAAGAGGATCTGAACGCCCGTCTGGGTGACCCGCAGCTCCTGGAGGAGTTCGAGAAAGTTCCGGTCGGCGCGCTCAAGACGGGTCTCGTTGCGCCCCTCGTGGTGGTGCGGATCGGCCATAAGTGAACGAGTAACCATTCAGCCGCCGAAATCACGCGTCATGCCCGGGTCCCTCACGGGGCGGCCGTGGAGATCGCCACGGCCGCCCCGTGGGTGGATCACCTGACCCGGCCGTACCAGACGCTCTTCGTCCAGATCTTCTGGAGCTTCACCACATCCCCGGTCTTCGGCGAGTGCCAGATCCGTCCCTTCCCGGCGTAGATGCCCACGTGGTAGACGTTCCGGCCCGAGTGGAAGAAGACCAGGTCCCCCTGCTTGCGCTTCGAGGAGGAGACGTGGTTCGTCTTGTTGTACTGGGCCGCAGCCGTGCGGGGCAGCTTCTTGCCCGCCTTCTTGAACGAGTAGAGCGTGAGGCCGGAGCAGTCGAAGCGCTTGGGCCCCACGGCCCCGTACTTGTACGGGGCGCCCTTCTTGGAGGCCGCCACCTTGAGTGCCTTCGTCGCGGGAGTGGCCGCTTCCGCATCGGACGCGAAGCCAGGGGCCACTATGCCGCCGCCTACGGCGGCGATGGTGAGGACCGATGCGGTACCGGCCCTGCTGAACAGCGACGGGACACGATTGAGCGCAGTCATGCGCAACCCTTCGTCAGCCGCCTGTGAAGGATGACCTGTCGGATTCGGGCTGGCGAAGTTGCCCGGCCGCAGCTGCGGCTTCACCCCAAGGGCCACTCGGATCTCTCCGGCGGCCCGTCGTGCCTGGGTCCTCCACTCCTGCCGATGCACTTCTGTCGACCGGTCATCCGGGCAGCGGCAGGACTCGGCGTCCGCCCGGACCGCCCCGCCGCTTGTGGCGGGGGCTTGTCGTCGCAGGGATCTTGACGCACTGATGTCCCAAAAGCCGAGCGGAATCGGCGATTTGTGGTCTTACTCACCACTCACCCGTTCGGGTGGACAGCCCTTTCTGCGGGTGGGTGTCGAGAGCCTCAAGGACCCTCGCACCAGCACTGGAACAGTTGATTCCGCCTCGGACGTACGTGCGTTGCGCAACTCGCCGGGGCCTGGGGGAGCAGTTGCGACTACGCCGACCGGGGGTACGCCGTCTGGTGCGTTTCAACTCCGGTGCGGACGCTTCGTCAAGTGCGCGCGTGAGGCCGGACCGAGGGGTGTGGTGTTTGTCAGGTGTCGGTGTCGGTGTCAGGTGTCGGAGCTGGGCGGCAGGGCGACCCGGCTCGCCCTGCGCTCACCGTCGAGGACGCGCAGGGCCCGCGCCAGGGTTGCCGCGTGCAGCTCGTGTTCGCCCCGCTGGTGCATCAGGGTCAGGGCGTCGCGCAGCGCGGTGGCCCTGCCGACCAGTGCCTGGGCCGCGCGCAGTCCGCGGTAGGTGTCCCCGGAGTGTGCCGGGTTGATCCGGCCGAGGAGGTCGACCACCTCCAGATACCGGTCGATCAGCTCGGCTTCGGCCCGCGTCAGAGCCGGCAGCGGGGGCAACTCGGGTGGGAGCATCGGCGGATCACCCCGCGCCGGGTGCGTCGGACGGGCCGGATGTGCCGGACGGGCCGGGTGTGTCGGACGCGCCGAGGGCAGTCTTGCGGCTGGGGACGATCCGGTCGATCAGCCCGTACTCCAGCGCCTGGTGGGCGTCGAGGATCTTGTCCCGCTCGATGTCCGCGCCGATCCGCTCCCGGCTATGCCCCGTGTGCCGGGCGAGCATCTCCTCCAGGCGGGCGCGGGTGCGCAGCAGTTCGTCCGCCTGGATGGCGAGGTCGGACGCCTGTCCCTGAACCGGCTCGGACAGGAACGGCTGATGGAGCAGAACGCGGGCGCCCGGCAGCGCGTACCGCTTGCCCGGTGTGCCCGCCGCCAGCAGCACCGCGGCGGCCGACGCGGCCTGGCCCAGGCAGATGGTCTCCACCTCGCAGCTGACGAACCGCATCGTGTCGTAGACGGCCGCCATCGCGCTGAAGGAGCCGCCTGGGGAGTTGATGTAGAGCGAGATGGTCCGGTCGGGTGCCTGGTACTCAAGGTGCATGAACTGCGCCATCACGTCGTTCGCGGACGTGTCGTCGATCGGCGTCCCGAGAAAGACGATCCGTTCTTCGAGGAGCTTGGAGTACGGATCCATGGTCCGCGTCCCCGAACTGGTGCGCTCGGTGAACTCGGGCAGGACGTGGCGGGCGGACGGCCGAGCTGGCGGCTGAGCTGGCGGTCGGGTTGTTGAGCGGGTCACGACACACGCCTCCTCTGGGAGAGGTCCTGTAAAAAATGTACAGGACGTACATGACGTTATGATGGGGAGCATGGCCTACGAGATTCCGGTGACGCAAGCCAGGGCTGAGCTCGCCGACCTGATCAACCGCGTGGTGTACGGCGCGGAACGCGTCGTCGTCACGCGGCACGGCAAGCCCCTCGTCGCCCTGGTGTCCGCGGCTGACCTGGAGCGACTTGAGAAGCTCGACGCGGTGGGGGACGAGCAGGTGGTCAGTTCGGTGTCCGGGGTCCGCGGGGTCGCGCCCGTGTCCGCGTCCGGCTCGGGCGAACGGCAGCGGTTCGGGATCGCGGCGGAGCATCGGGGGCCGGGGGTGTCGTAGGGTCGTCGTCCGGTGCGTCCGGTGCGGGCGGGTGGGGGCGGGCCGCGCAGTTCCCCGCGCCCCTGGCTGGATGGGGTGACGCCGGATGTCCGGTTCTCCGGGCCATCCCGTCCGTCACCCCGCCAACCATGTCGCTGCCCACCCGCCCGTGGCAGCCTGACGTGCTGCCTGAGCCGCCACTCACCCAGGGGCGCGGGGAACTGCGCGGCCGACCCCCGTCGGGTCGCATCCGGCGTCGGAGCGCGAGCAGGCGAAGTCGACGGGCTGCCCAGGCCGTCATTCACCCAGGGGCGCGGGGAACTGCGCGGCCGACCCCCGTCGGGTCGCATCCGGCGTCGGAGCGCAAGTAAGTGTGAAGGACCGTGCACCCCCGTCCGCTACTGCGGGGTGCACGGTCGGTTCGTGGTGCGGGTGGTCAAGGCGCGGGGGCCGGCCCCCGGCCGGACGACGCGGATGCCCTGCGCCGCTTCAGCGCGCTGCCCAGCAACACCGCCCCCAGGCCCAACGCGGCCCACCACGCCAACGTCAGCGCCGGCCCGGACGCCGCGGCCCCGTCGAAGAAGGAGACCGAGCGCAGAAGCGAGGCCCCGGCCCCCGGCGGCAGCCACTGGCCGATCACGCCGACCGGCGCGGGCAGCATCTCGGGTGCCGAACTCGCACCGGAGAACGGGTTGCCGAGCATCATCACGACGAACGCGCCGAGCCCTGTCCCCGGGGTGCCGAGCAGCGCCGCGAGTCCTGCGACGGCGGCGCTCACGGCCAGCGTCGAGAGCGCCAGCGCGCCCGCCTGGGGCCACCAGCTCCCGGTGAACGCCCCGAGCCAGTTGCCCGCGATGAGTGCGGCCACCGTACCGACCACCGCCGCCGCGCCGATCAGCGCGGCGATCGCGCGCCGGCCGCGCAGACCCAGCAGGGTCACCGCCGCTCCCGCGGCGATACCGGCCAGCGTCATGGGGAGCACGCTCGACGTGAGGACCGAGCCGCGCGGGTCGTCCGCGGAGGCCGGTACGACGTCGAGGGTCTCCATCGGGGCGCCGTCCGCCCGTTGGGCCATAGCCTGCTGGAGCGACTGCGCCACGAGCGGGCTCGCCGCCGAGGCGGTGAGCAACTTGCGGCCCCGCTCGGTGACGACGACCGCGCCGTATACGGTCCGGTCCTCGATGGCGTCCCGGGCGGCGGCCTCGTCCGCGTAGCGGTGGATCTCGAAGGCGCCCTCGTGGGCTTCGAGTTGCCTCTGCACCTGGGCGGTCGCGCTCGCCGGGCCGGCCAGACCGAGCGGCAGATCGTGGGGAGCGGTACGGGCCGCGGGCCAGGCGAAGGCCCACAGGGCGAGCGCCGCCAGGACCGGGATCAGCAGTACGACGGCTGCGATGCGGCGGCGGTGCGACGGCTGTTGTGAGGGGTGGTGTGTCGACGCGGACGTAGTGGACGTGGCGGACGTGGCGGACATGCTTCTTCCCTCGATTCGGATGGGTGGGCTAAAAAGAAGGATCGTTCGTTTTACTTGTGGTGACTTTCCCGCTGGTAGTCGGGCTTGTCAAGAAGGAATGTTCGTTTTACTTTTCGTGCATGGCTCGCGTATCTCAGGAACACCTCGACGCCCGTCGCCGCCAGATCCTCGACGGCGCGGCCCGCTGCTTCGCGCGCAACGGGTTCCATGCCACGTCGATGCAGGACGTGCTGAAGGAGGTGAACCTCTCGGCGGGGGCCGTCTACCGCTACTTCAGCGGGAAAAACGAGCTGATCGCGGCGATCGTCACCGAGGTCCTCGGGGGTATGCGGGAGGCCTTCGAGGACGCCGCCCGGCACACCCCGCCGCCGATGCCCGACGTACTGGTGGGGCTGGTCATGACCCAGGTGCTCGGGCTGGGGGGGCCGGGGAAGCACGGTCTGACCTGGGAGGGGGAGGCTTCCTTTCCCCGGCTGATGGTCCAGGTCTGGACGGAGACGCTTCGTGACAGTGAGCTGTCGGCGCTGCTGCGGGAAGGGTTCGGTGCGGTGCGCGATGCCTGGGTGAAGGTCGTCGAGGGGTATCAGGCGGCTGGGGTGATGCGGGCGGACATCCCCGCCGAGCATGTCGCGCGGACCCTGATCGCTGTGGCGCAGGGGTTTGCCGCCCAGCAGGCGCTCTTCGGTACCGCGCCGGCGGAGGTGTTGCAGGATGGGCTGCGGGCGTTGATGAGTGTGCGGGTGCCGGGGTAGGTGTGTGCGGGTTGCTTGTGACTGATTGCGCCGTTCCCCGCGCCCCCAAAGGATCGCGCCCGTGCTGGGGTGCGGCCCTGGAAATGGGCGCCCCGTGCGGCGGTTAACGTGTCTGAAACTCTGCGGAACTAGCCTGCACCACCACGTCACCAGGGGTTTTCGGGGCGGAGGGCGCGTTGAGGCGTGCGTTCCGGCCGTGCGCCGCAGTCACGACAGGTACGTACTGCGGTCGGATCCGGCATGGTGGCTGCGGCAGCCGGACCCCGCACGGTCCGGAGCGAGGACTGTGAGGTGGAAGCCGTGCAACTGACGCCGCACGAGCAGGAGAGGCTGCTCATCCATGTGGCCGCCGACGTGGCCGAGAAGCGCCGGGCCCGGGGGTTGAAGCTGAACCATCCGGAGTCCGTCGCACTGATCACCTCGCACATACTCGAAGGGGCCAGGGACGGCCGCACGGTGGCCGAACTCATGGCCTCCGGACGCGCGATCCTCACCCGCGAGGACGTCATGGAGGGCATACCCGAGATGATCCACGACGTCCAGGTCGAGGCGACCTTCCCCGACGGCACCAAGCTCGTCACCGTCCACGACCCGATCGTCTGACGGGGGAGCGGCAGCCATGATTCCCGGAGAGATCCTGTTCGCCGACGGGCCGGTCGCCTTCAACGAAGGCCTCGCCGTCACCCGGCTCACCGTCCTCAACGCCGCCGACCGGCCCGTGCAGGTCGGTTCCCACTACCACTTCGCCGAGGCGAACCCCGGTCTCGACTTCGACCGCGCCGCCGCACACGGCAAGCGGCTCAACGTCGCCGCCGGCACCGCCGTACGTTTCGAGCCGGGGATACCCGTAGAGGTCGAACTCGTCCCGATCGCCGGCGCCCGTGTCGTGCCGGGTCTGCGCGGCGAGACCGGAGGACCCCTCGATGCCTGAGATCTCGCGTGCCGCCTACTCCGACCTGTTCGGTCCCACCACAGGCGACCGGATCCGGCTCGCCGACACCGACCTCCTGATCGAGATCGAGGAGGATCGTTCCGGCGGGCCCGGACGCGCCGGTGACGAGGCCGTGTTCGGCGGCGGCAAGGTCATCAGGGAGTCCATGGGGCAAGCACGTGCCACCCGCGCCGAGGGCACCCCTGACACGGTCGTCACCGGCGCCGTGATCGTCGATCACTGGGGGATCATCAAGGCCGACGTGGGCATCCGCGACGGCCGTATCACCGGCATCGGCAAGGCGGGCAACCCCGACACCATGGACGGGGTGCACCCGGACCTGGTCATCGGCCCGGAGACCGAGATCATCGCGGGCAACGGGCGCATCCTGACGGCCGGGGCCATCGACGCCCATGTGCATCTGATCTGCCCGCAGATCGCGGACGAGGCGCTGGCTTCCGGGATCACGACCCTCGTCGGCGGCGGCACCGGCCCTGCCGAGGGGTCCAAGGCCACCACCGTCACCCCCGGCCCCTGGCATCTCGCCCGGATGCTGGAGGCGATGGAGCAGTACCCGCTCAACTTCGGGCTGCTGGGCAAGGGCAACACCGTCTCCGAGGAGGCGATGCTGTCGCAGCTGCGCGGCGGCGCGCTCGGTCTCAAGCTCCACGAGGACTGGGGCTCCACGCCCGCCGTCATCGACGCCGCGCTCACCGTCGCGGACCGCACCGGCGCGCAGATCGCCATCCACACGGACACCCTCAACGAGGCCGGGTTCGTGGCCGACACGCTCGCCGCCATCGCGGGGCGCACGATCCACGCGTACCACACGGAGGGCGCCGGAGGCGGGCACGCGCCGGACATCATGACCGTGGTCTCCGAGGCGCACGTGCTGCCCAGTTCGACCAACCCGACCCGGCCCTACACCGTCAACACCGCCGAGGAACACCTCGACATGCTGATGGTCTGCCACCACCTGAACGCCGCCGTGCCGGAGGATCTGGCGTTCGCGGAGTCCCGGATCCGGCCCACCACGATCGGCGCCGAGGACATCCTGCACGATCTCGGCGCGATCTCGATCATCTCCTCCGACGCCCAGGCGATGGGGCGCGTCGGCGAGGTCATCATGCGGACCTGGCAGACCGCGCACGTCATGAAGCGGCGCCGGGGCACGTTGCCGGGGGACGGACGGGCGGACAACCATCGCGTACGTCGCTATGTCGCCAAGTACACGATCAATCCGGCCGTCGCCCAGGGGCTCGCCCGCGAGATCGGTTCCGTCGAGACCGGCAAGCTCGCCGACCTCGTGCTGTGGGAGCCCGCGTTCTTCGGGGTCAAGCCGCATCTCGTGGTCAAGGGAGGGCAGATCGCGTACGCGCAGATGGGCGACGCCAACGCGTCCATCCCCACACCGCAGCCGATCCTGCCGCGGCCCATGTTCGGGGCGATCGGCCGGGCACCCGCGTCCAACTCGTTCAACTTCGTGGCACCGATCGCCATCGAGGACGGGTTGCCGGAGCGGCTCGGGCTCGGGAAGCGGTTCGTGCCGATCGAGTCGACGCGCGGGGTGACCAAGGCGGACATGCGGGAGAACGACGCACGACCGCGGGTACGGGTCGATCCCGACAGCTTCGCCGTCACGATCGACGGGGAGCTGGTGGAGGCCACGCCTGCGGCCGAACTGCCCATGGCGCAGCGGTATTTCCTGTTCTGATGCCCTGGTGTCCTGGTGTCCTGAGGGTAGGGCAGGGCAATTTCGGTCCGATACCGACTTAGCGTTCTGAGGCTCCTCATGTCGCGTGCTGCGTTGCTTGTGTTGGCCGACGGCCGGTTTCCCGCCGGCGGGCATGCCCACTCCGGTGGGGCCGAGGCGGCGGTCAAGGCCGGCCGGATCACCGGGGCGGCGGACCTGGAGGAGTTCTGCCGGGGGCGGTTGCACACGGCCGGGCTGGTGTCCGCCTCGCTCGCCGCCGCTGCCGCACTCGGGCTCGATCCGGTGGAACTGGACGGCGCCGCGGACGCCCGTACGCCTTCGCCCGCGTTGCGGGTCGCCGCCCGCAAGCTCGGGCGGCAGCTGATGCGGGCCGCTCGGGCGACCTGGCCGTCCGCCGAACTCGACGCACTGGCGGGGCGGTTCCCCAAAGGCGCCCATCAGCCGGTGGTGCTCGGGCTGGTCGCGCGGGCCGCTGGGCTCGGGGCGGACGATGCCGCGTACTGCTCTGTGTACGAGTGTGTGAGTGGGCCGGCGAGTGCGGTGGTGCGGTTGCTGAGTCTTGATCCATTCGATGCGACGGGGGTGTTGGCGCGGTTGGCTCCCGAGCTCGATGGTGTTGCGCGGCGGGCTGTTGAGGGTGCGCGGGGTGCGGTTGAGGGTGCGGTTGAGGGTGGGGGTGAGGGCGGAGGTGGGGTTGGGGTGTTGCCGGCGGGGGGTGCTCCGCTGCTGGAGATCGGGGCGGAGGGGCATGCTGCTTGGGCTGTGCGGTTGTTTGCGTCCTAGGGGTTTTCGCCCCCGCCGCCCCTACCCTTCCCGTCACTGGATGGGGGCTGCGCCCCCTCGCCCCCGCAATCGCGCTTGCGCGCTCGTCCTCAAACGCCGGACGGGCTGAAGGTCAATGGCCGGACGGGCTGAAGGGCAGACGCCGGACGGGCTGAAGGTCAATGGCCGGACGGGCCGAGATCCCGAAGCCGGGTTGAAAGACGAATGCCGGACGGGCTGGAAGAGCTGAACGTCCGACCGGCCGGAAGCCAACAGTTGGAGTCGTAGTCATGCATCTCGATCACCATCACACCCACGACGGGCCCGCCGCCATCAGTGCCGACGCCCATCGGGCCGACGGGCGTCGGCGGGCTCTGCGGATCGGGCTCGGGGGGCCCGTGGGGTCCGGGAAGACCGCCACCGTGGCCGCGCTGTGCCGGGCGTTGCGCGACGAGTGGTCGTTGGCCGTTGTCACCAACGACATCTATACGCGGGAGGACGCCGAGTTCCTGTTGCGGGAAGCCGTGCTGCCGCCCGAGCGGATCACCGCCGTCGAGACCGGGGCCTGCCCGCACACGGCGATCCGTGACGACATCTCGGCGAACCTCGAAGCGGTCGAGGACCTGGAGGACGAGGTCGGGCCGCTGGAGCTGATCCTCGTCGAGTCGGGGGGCGACAATCTGACGGCGACCTTCTCCAAGGGGCTCGTCGACGCACAGATCTTCGTGATCGATGTCGCGGGCGGGGACGACATCCCGCGCAAGGGTGGGCCCGGGGTCACGACCGCCGACCTGCTCGTGGTCAACAAGACGGACCTCGCGCCCTACGTCGGTTCGGATCTTGGTCGGATGGCCGTCGACGCGAAGGCTCAGCGGGCCGAACTGCCGGTGGTTTTCCAGTCGTTGCGCGCCGAGGGCGGTGTCGAGGACGTCGCCGCCTGGGTGCGGGTGCAGCTCGCCGCGTGGGCGGCGTGACCTCCGGGGCGTCCGGGGTGTCGGGCGCGTCCGGGGTGCGGGCCGCCGCGCGCATCGGCGCCCGTCCGGACGGGCGGGGCGGCACCGCGCTGCCCACCCTGGAGAGCGGGGGTCCGCTCGCCCTGCGGCGGACGCGGGCCGCCGGCTCCGAGGCCCGCGTCATGCTGGTCGGCGCGATGAGCGGCCCGCTGGGCGGTGACCACTTCACCGTGACGGCCGAGGTGGCCGAGGGGGCACGCCTGCACGTCGGGTCGGCCGCGGCCACCATCGCGCTGCCGGGGCAGGCCAAGGGGGAGGCGCGTTACGACGTACGTCTCACGGTGGGGGACGGGGGTGAACTGTGGTGGCTACCTGAGCAGTTGATCTCCGCCAACGGCAGTGAACTGCATCTCACCACCCGTGTCGATCTTGCGGCCGGTGCTCGGCTGACTTTCCGTGAGGAGCAGGTTCTCGGGCGGGCCGGTGAGGAACCCGGGCGGCTCAGCAGTCGGCTCACCGTTCTCCTCGACGGGAAACCCCTGCTCGATCAGGAGCTCTCCTGCGGGCCCGGGGCGCCCGGCGGGTGGGACGGGCCCGCCGTACTGGCCGGGCATCGCGCACTCGGGCAGCTTCTCGTCGTACGGCCGGAGTACGTGACGCGGCCGGTCGAGCCGCGGTTGCTGGGGGAGTACGCCGCGCTCACCCCGCTCGCCGGGCCGGGCGCCCTGGTGACCGCCGTCGCCGCCGACGCGCTCAAGCTGCGCCGCACCCTCGACGAGGCCCTGCGCCTACTGGGCTGAAGCACCCGCGAAACGAACATCACCGCTCAACGGACAGAGCTGTTCCGGTTATCGGATTGGCAAAGAAGACACATCGCCCCTGTTCTCAGGTACCTCACAGCCGAAAGGATCCCCCGTACTGACCACGACGACAGTAGGGGGAGAACTCTCTTGAGAGGTACGAGGAAGGTGACGGCGTTCGGCTCGGCCGGAGCGCTCGTCACCGCGACGCTCATAGCCGGTGCCGTCGCGGCTCCGTCGGCCAACGCGGAATCCCGCCACGGTCACAGCAGCCACGTCAGCCAGACGCGCGGCGCCGAGATCGCCGCCGCCCGCGCGGCCAAGGCCGGCATCGACTGGCAGGACTGTCCGGCGGACTGGGGGATCGCGAAGCCCATCCAGTGCGGCTGGGTCACCGTGCCGCTCGACTACGCGAAGCCCGACGGCAAGAAGATCAAGCTCGCCGTCGACCGCATCGGCAACACGGGCACCAAGGCGGAGCGCCAGGGCGCCCTCGTCTACAACCCGGGCGGCCCCGGCGGCTCCGGACTGCGCTTCCCGACCCGGGTCACCAACAAGAACCCGCTGTGGGTGAAGACCTCGAAGGCGTACGACTTCGTGGGCTTCGACCCGCGCGGCGTCGGTCACTCGGCGCCCATCTCCTGCGTCGACCCGCAGGAGTTCGTGAAGGCGCCCAAGCTCGACCCGGTGCCGGACTCCGAGGCCGACAAGCGCGTCCAGCGCAAGCTCGCCGCCGAGTACGCGGACGGCTGCGCCGAGCGCAGCGGCGAGATGCTGCCGCAGATGACGACCCCGAACACCGTCCGTGACCTGGACGTCATCCGGGCCGCGCTCGGCGAGAAGAAGCTCAACTTCCTGGGTGTCTCGTACGGCACGTACATCGCCGCCGTCTACGGCACGCTCTATCCGAACCACGTACGCCGCATGATCGCGGACAGCGTCGTCAACCCGTCGCGGGAGAAGATCTGGTACGAGGCCAACCTCGACCAGGACGTCGCCTTCGAGACGCGCTGGAAGGACTGGCAGGACTGGGTCGCCAAGAACGACGCCGCCTTCCACCTCGGCGACACCCGGGCCGAGGTCCAGGACCAGTGGCTGAAGCTGCGTGCCACCGCCAAGAAGAACCCCATCGGCGGTGTCGTCGGCCCGGCCGAGCTCATCGGCTTCTTCCAGAGCGCGCCGTACTACGACTCGTCGTGGGTGCCGGTCGCGACCGTCTTCAGCAAGTACGTCGCCGGTGACACCCAGGCGCTCGTCGACGCCGCCGCGCCGGACCTCACCGACACCGCGGGCAACATCTCCTCGGAGAACGGCAACGCCGTCTACACGGCCGTCGAGTGCACCGACGCCAAGTGGCCCACCAGCTGGAAGAAGTGGGACCGCGACAACAGCAGGCTGCACAAGGACTACCCGTTCATGACATGGGCCAACGCCTGGCTGAACCTGCCGTGCGCGACCTGGCCCGCCAAGCAGCAGACCCCGGTGAACGTGAAGACCGGCAAGGGCCTGCCGCCCGTCCTGATCGTGCAGTCCACGCGTGACGCCGCCACTCCGTACGAGGGCGCCGTCGAACTGCACAAGCGGTTCAAGGGCTCCCGTCTGATCACCGAGAAGGACGCGGGATCGCACGGCGTGACGGGGCTGACCAACCCGTGCGTCAACGAGCGGGTGGACACCTACCTGCTCACCGGCAAGGTCGACGCGGCCGATGTGACGTGCACTCCGCACGCCACGCCCAAGCCGTAGCGGCGACGTCGGCAGCCGACAGGAGGGAGGGGGGCGGCCGTGCTATGGCCGCCCCCCTCTCCCGTCCCGTGCCTCAGGCACCCCGGGTCGCGAGCCAGGCGTCCTCGGCCGCGTAGTCGAAGAGGTCGCCGTACGTAGCGAACATCTTCGGGTACGCCTCCCGCCAGCCCCCGCCACTCCGGTCCCCGCCACTCCGGTCCCTGCCGGTCCGATTCCCGCCGGTCCGGCTTTCCTCGGCCAGCCGGCGCACGATCCAGGCGACCGTCTCGGGCAGCCTGTCGGCGTACCGCGTCACCGGCCGGTACCCCAGCTCCCGCTCCGCCGCCGTCATGTCACAGATGACCGGGTGCGGCACCGACCACGGGGTGTCGCCCACGCCCGGCGCGGGAGGGGGCCCGTCGACCAGGACGGTCTCGGGTGCGGTCCCCAGCACGGCGTCGATCGCCCCGGCGATCTCCGCCACCGTCAGCGCTTCGGGGTCCACGGCGTTCAGGACGCGGGCGCCCGGACGCGCGGCGGCCAGCCGGATCAGTTCCGCGACGGTGTGGACGCCGGCCGGATGAAAGCGGCTCCCGCCCCCGAAGGCGAGGACGCGCCGGTCACGGCCGTCCAGATGGCGTTTGACGAAGTACAACTCGCGCGGTGTACGGCAGTGCGGCCCGTGCACGGCGCCCGCCCGCAACACCGTGGTCGGCAACCGGTCAGCGCCGGCGAGGAGTTCGCGCTCAAGACCCGCCTTGCGGGTGCTGTACGAGGACTCGCCGGGCGCGATCGTGCGCTGGTCATCCGTCAGGGGCACCGGGTACCGGGGAAATCCGTCCGGCTCGGTCTGCGAGTCGAAGTTACGGCCCTCGTCGTCCTCGTACACCGACACGCTGGAGATGACCACGGCGGATCCGACGCGACCGGCCAGCGCGGTCAACTGCCGTGCGTGCTCCGGCCCGTAGGCCACCATGTCCACCAGTACGTCGCAGCCGTCGCCGACCGCGGCGGCCAGGGCGGAGTCGTCGGAGCGGTCCACCCGGACGGTGCGTACCTCGTCCGGCCAGTCCTCGTCCCGTCCGCCGCCCCGCGAGAGAGCCGTCACCTGCCAGCCGTCCCCGGCCAGCGCGCCCACGGCGGCCCGCCCGAGCTGTCCCGTCGCCCCGATCACCACGGCTCGTCGTGTCATGGGGCGACCGTACGGCGCACGCCGCGCCGATACCCAGCCGATCAGCTGCAGGCAGAGCGCCGGCTCGGCCACCGGGAGAGCGACGGCGCGAGCGGCACGGCGTCAGTGGTGCGCGCGGAGCCTCAACGCTGCGGCAGACGCGGGAACTTGCGGGACTTCGCCTTCTCGGCGGCCTCCGCCGCCTTCACGTCGGCCGCGTACCGGTCCACGTACTCCTGCTCGGAGAGGGTGAGGATCGCGTACATGATCTCGTCGGTGATGGCGCGCAGGATCGCCTTCTCGTTCTCCATGCCCGCGTAGCGGGAGAAGTCGAGGGGCTCCCCGAAGCGGATCGCCACCGGATGGATCTTGGGGATCTTCCGGCCGGGGGGCTGGGCCTCGAAGGTGCCGATCATGGCGCACGGGATGACGGGGGCCTCGGCCCTGAGCGCCATCACCGCGACGCCCACCTTGCCCTTGTAGAGGCGGCCGTCGTGCGAGCGGGTCCCCTCCGGGTAGATGCCGAGCAGCTCGTCCTTGCTCAGGACGCCGAGTCCTTCACGGATCGCCGCCTTGCCCGCCTCCTTGCCGGAGCGGTCCACCGGGATCTGCCCGGCGCTGCGGAAGAAGAACGCCGTCAGCCGGCCCTTGATGCCGGGACCCGTGAAGTACTCGGCCTTGGCGAGGAACGTGATGCGCCGCTTGAGGATCGCGGGCAGCAGGAAGTGGTCCGAGAACGACAGGTGATTGCCCGCGACGATGGCCGCTCCCGTCGCCGGTACGTGCTCCAGGCCCTCGATCCTGGGCTGGAAGACCAGCCGCAACAGCGGTCCCAGGATCACGTACTTGAGAACGTAGTAGAACAACGGGTCGCTCCTCGCTTCGCCGGATCGACCGGACAGGTCCTGGCTGGTCAAACAGGTGTGCTGCGGGACGCCAGTGTAAGTGCAGGCCTCGGCCCCTGTAACCGTCCCTGGCGGACTCATGCCGGACCGTGCGTCCCTGCCGCGGTGCCCTCAGCCGCGGCTCGCCCGCCGGTCGGCCCGTGAGGTGCCGTCCTGTGAGGTGCCGTCCCGCGCGGTGCCGTCCCGTGAGGTGTCGGCCCATGAGGTCTCGTCGTCCCATGAGTCGACCACCGTGGTCAGGTCGTCCAGCAGCCGCTCGGTGTCCGCGGTCAGACCGCCGAGCGCGGGTGTGGCCGCCTGACGGCCGTCCGCGAGGACCGAGGCCAGCCGGTCGTGGGCCGCGAAGGCTGCCTTGAGTGTCTGGGCAGCCTGGTGGCGCTCGTCGGCCGTGCCGTTGCGGCAGTCGAGGACGTCACCGGCCGCCCGCAGGAGCGGCGACAGGATGCCCGGTACGCCAGGTGCCGACTCCGGGAGGGTGACCGCCTCGGACAGTGAACGCGTGATCGCCCTGATGTGCTCGGTGATCCGGTCCCAGGTGAAGTCCCACTCGGCGGGCGGCGGTGGCACGGCGGAACGGCGCAGCCTGAGCCCCGGGTTGAAGCGGCGGCTCTCGTCCGACCACCGGCGCGCGGTCCGCAGCTCCGTCACCACGTCGGCCAGCCGCACCGCGCTGTCGTACCAGCCGCGGGCCCGCTCCTTGTCGTACGACGTCTCGATGCCGTCGGCGACCTCCTGCAGGAGGCAGGCGCAGTCCTGCGGCAGTCGGGCGCGCAGATGGTGGACGCGCCCGGAGTGGACCGGCGGCAGGACACACGCGTTCACGGCGATTCCGATGGCCGCTCCGAGCAGGGTCTCCAGCAGCCGGTGCAGTATGTCGAAGCCGCTGTAGGAGCCGTAGACGAGGACGAACAGCGCGGCCGTCGGCGCGTAGAAGCCCTGGGTGCCGAGCCGCGCGTAGTTGCCGAGCAGCACGGTCAGAGGCAGGGCCAGCGCCATCGCGGCCATCGTGTCATGCGTCAGCGCGAGGGCGCCGGCGGCGAGCAGGGTGCCGGTGAGGACCACGACGACCTGCTGCAGGGCGGTCAGCAGCGAGCGGTAGACGGTGCTCTGCACCAGGAACAGCGCGGTCCACGGTGCCAGGAGCGCCATCGGCGCGTTCCACCACCAGCCGGCGAGGGCCCAGGCCAGCAGAGCGGCGCCCGCCGCCTTGAGGGACTGGACCGCCGTGTCGCGCTCGGGCCCGGACTCGGTGAAGCAGTTGTGCACCGAACGCCCTACGGCGGCGGCCTCCCTGGTGAGGGCGTTCCACAAGTGACATTCCCTTTCTCTCGCCGCGTCTCGGCGCCGGCCACCCGAGAAGTGACGGGCCGCGCCCCGCCCGGGTACCCGGACGGGGAAACAGTCACTCTTCCTACGGAGGGAGTGCCGGCCGGAGTGTCGGAATGCGGAGAAACCGGAGTGTCGGAATGCGGAGAAAGGGGACTCGGGCGATGGCAGGGACCACCATCACGATCGCTGGAGGAGTCATACCATGCGCGCTCTGACCTGGCAGGGGAAGCGGGACGTCCGGGTGGAGACCGTCCCGGATCCCCGCATCGAGAAGCCCGACGACATCGTCGTCAGGATCACCTCCACCGGCCTCTGTGGTTCCGACCTCCACCTCTACGAACTCTTCGGCCCCTTCATCGACCCCGGCGACATCCTCGGCCACGAGCCGATGGGCATAGTGGAGGAAGTGGGACCTGACGTCACCGCCCTGACCCCCGGTGACCGGGTGGTCATCCCCTTCAACGTCTCCTGCCGCGACTGCTACATGTGCGACCAGGGACTCCAGTCGCAGTGCGAGACGACCCAGGTGCGCGAGCGCGGCAGCGGCGCCTCCCTGTTCGGATACACCAAGCTGTACGGGCAGGTGCCGGGCGGGCAGGCGGAGTTCCTGCGAGTGCCGTTCGGCAACAAACTGCCCATCAAGGTGCCCGAGGGGCCGGCCGACGACCGCTACGTCTATCTGTCGGACGTCCTGCCCACGGCCTGGCAGGCGGTGGAGTACGCGGCGATTCCGCAGGGCGGCAGCGTCACCGTGCTCGGCCTCGGGCCCATCGGCGACATGGCCACGCGGATCGCCCAGCAGCGCGGCGCCGGCCTGGTCATCGGCGTGGACCTGGTCAAGGAGCGCCTCACCCGTGCCAGCGCCCACGGGGTCACGTGCTTCGACGCCCGGATGAACGGCAAGGACCTGGTGGCCGCCGTCCGGGACCTCACCGACGGGCGCGGGACCGACGCGGTCATCGACGCCGTCGGCATGGAGGCGCACGGTACGCCGTTCGCCAAGGCGGCCCAGTGGGTCACCGGACTGCTGCCCGACGCCGTGGCGCAGCCGATGATGGAGAAGGCGGGGATCGACCGGCTGGGCGCGCTGTACGCCGGCATCGAGCTGGTGCGCCGTGGCGGCACGCTGTCCATCTCCGGGGTCTACGGCGGCGCCGTCAGCCCGATGCCGCTGCTGACGATGTTCGACAAGCAGATCCAGGTGCGGATGGGGCAGGCGAATGTGTGGCGCTGGGTGGACGACATCCTGCCGTTGCTGACGGATGAGGATCCGCTCGGCGTGGATACGTTCAAGACGCACTCCATGCCGCTGGAGGATGCGCCGAAGGCGTACGCGATGTTCCAGGCGAAGGAGGACGGGATGGTCAAGACACTCCTGAAGCCCTGACCGACCACCGGCCCCCACCGGGCCGCCCCCGACGGACAACCCGCCCTGGCCCGCGGTGTGCCCCCCGTGGGTGTGGCCGGTCGCTCGTCGGGTGCGGGCCGGTGGGGGCTTGTCGCGCCGTTCCCCGCGCCCCTGAAAGCCAAAAGATTGCGCCGTTCCCCGCGCCCCTGGAGGCCTGGGGGGCCTGGGGGGCCTGGGGGACCTGGGGGTCAGGCGCCTTTTCGGAGGGTTCTCTTCAGGGTGTCCAGGGCCATCCGCAGGTCCTCGTTCGTGATCGTCAGGGGTGGGGCCAGGCGGATGGTGGAGCCGTGGGTGTCCTTCACCAGGATTCCCTCGCGCATCAGGGACTCGCTGATCTCGCGGCCCGTGCCGATGGCGGGGTCGATGTCGACACCCGCCCAGAGGCCGCGTGCCCGGAAGCCGCGTACGCCCTTGCCCACGAGGGCCGACAGGCCGTCCCGCAGCAGCACGCCCGCCTCCTCGGCCCGGCGCTGGAACTCGCCGGTCTTCAACAGCTCCACCACGGCGGAGCCGACCGCGGCGGCCAGCGGGTTGCCGCCGAACGTGGAGCCGTGCTCGCCCGGCCGCAGCACCCCCAGCACCTCGCGCCGCGCGACCACCGCGGAGACCGGCACGATGCCCCCGCCGAGTGCCTTGCCGAGCAGCACCATGTCCGGGACGACGCCCTCGTGCTCGACGGCCAGGGTGCGGCCCGTGCGCCCGAGGCCCGACTGGATCTCGTCGGCGATGAAGAGGCACCCCGTCCGCCGGGTCAGCTCGCGCACGCCCCGCAGATAGCCGTCGTCCGGGATGACGACTCCCGCCTCGCCCTGGATCGGCTCGATCAGCACGGCCGCGGTCGTCTCGTCGATCGCCGCTTCGAGCGCGGCGAGGTCGTTGTACGGAACCACCCGGAACCCCGGCGTGAAGGGCCCGAACCCGGCGCGGGCCGTCTCGTCGGTGGAGAAGCTGACGATGGTCGTCGTACGGCCGTGGAAGTTGTCGGCGGCCACGATGACGGTCGCCCGGTCGGCGGGGACGCCCTTCACCTCGTACGCCCACTTGCGCGCCACCTTGACGGCGCTCTCCACGGCTTCGGCGCCCGTGTTCATCGGCAGCACCATGTCCAGGCCGGTCAGCGTGGCCAGCGACTCGGCGAACGCGGCCAGCCGGTCGTTGTGGAAGGCGCGCGAGGTCAGCGTCAGCCGGTCGAGCTGGCGGTGCGCGGCCTCGATCAGGGCCGGGTGGCGGTGCCCGAAGTTGAGCGCCGAGTAACCGGCCAGCATGTCGAGGTAGCGGCGGCCCTCGACATCCTCGACCCAGGCGCCCTCGGCGCGGGCGACGACCACGGGCAGCGGGTGGTAATTGTGCGCGAGGACGGGCTCCTCGGCGCGGATCAGCTCGGCGGACGAACGCAGGGAACGGCTGGGTGCGACAGTCATGAGCGGATCTCCTGTGTGCAGCACTTGATGCCGCCGCCGGCCTTCTGGAACTCCGACAGGTCGACGGGGACGGGGACGTAGCCGTGGCGGTCGAGTTCGCCCGCGAGGGCCTCGGCGCGCGGCGCGATGAAGACGTGGCGGCCGTCCGAGACGGAGTTCAGCCCGAACGCCATGGCGTCCTCGTGGGTGGCGACCACCGCGTCCGGGAAGAGCAGGCGGAGCACCTCGCGGCTGCCCGCGGAGAACGCCTCCGGGTAGTACGCGATGTTCGCCTCGGGTCCGTCGTCGAGCACGAACAGCGCCGTGTCGAGGTGGTAGAAGCGGGGATCCACCAGCGTGAGGCTGACCGTGGGGACACCGAAGTACTCCTGCACCTCGTGGTGGGCGGCCCGTGCCGTACGGAACCCGGTGCCGGCCAGCAGGTGGCGGCCGGCGAACACCAGGTCGCCCTCGCCCTCGCACACCGACTCGGGGTGGTGGACGTCGAAGCCCGCGCTCGTGAACCACGTCTCGTACGCGGACGACTCCGGGCGGCGCTGCGGTGCGTGGAAGAGCGAGCCGAAGACCCGGCCGGCGACGACCAGCGCCGAGTTCGCGGCGAAGACCATGTCCGGCAGACCGGCGACCGGTTCCACGCTGTCGACGGTGTGGCCGTGGGCGAGGTAGGCGGAGATCAGCTCCGCCCACTGGCCCCGGGCCAGATCGACGTCGACCCGCGTGTCCATGCGCATCCAGGGATTGATGGCGTACTGCACGGCGAAGTGTCTGGGTTCGCAGACCAGAAACCGTCTGGGGCGCGGCACACGGCTCATGGGCACAGAGGGGTTCCTCCGCTTTCCTGAGGTGTCGGGTGGGATACCTCAACGGTAGAAAGCGGGGGAGAGGCGCGACAAGCGGCAGAAATTGCGCGCTGCCGCAGAAATGCTGCGTCTTGAGGCCGTTCGGCGCACGATCAGTGCGTGCTCGACGCGAACGGACGGCGGAACGCCGGGTTCACGCCTCCGGAGCCGGCTGGTTCGCCCCCGCCTCCGGGCTCTCCGGCAGCAGATGCGACAACACCATGAAGCTGACCGTCTTACGGATGAACGGCTCCACCCGGATCCGCTCCAGCACCTCCTCGAAGTGCTCCACGTCCCGGGCCCGTACGTGCAGCAGCGCGTCCGCCCCGCCGGTCACCGTCATGGCGGCCGTGATCTCCGGATGGTTGCGCACCACCTCCGCGAGCCGCCGAGGCGGCGCCGCGCCCTCGCAGTACACCTCCACGTACGCCTCCGTACGCCAGCCGAGCGCGGCCGGTTTCACCGTCGCCGTGAACCCGGTGATCACACCTGTCTCCCGCAGCCGGTCCGCCCGGCGCTTGACCGCGGTGGCGGACAGCCCGATCGCCGCGCCGATCTCGGCGAAACTCGTGCGGGCGTTCGCCATCAGAGCCGTGACGATCTTCCGGTCGAGTTCGTCGAAAGCGGTGGACGTGGGTCTCATGCGGGCACTGTATCCAGCGACGATCCGGCCACGACGACCTTGCCCGCCGCATGTGCAGGCGCGCGGATTGCTCCTACACTCCGGGTTCATGCTGCGCGCCCTCGCCGTCGACGACGAACCGCCCTCCCTCGAAGAGCTGCTCTATCTGCTGGACGCCGATCCACGGGTGAGCAGCGTCGAGGGCGCGAACGACGCCACGACGGCGCTGCGGCGGATCAACCGGGCCCTGGACAGCGGTCCGGACGGCGACGAGGGCATCGACGTCGTCTTCCTCGACATCCATATGCCGGGTCTCGACGGACTCGACATGGCACGGCTGCTCGCCGGGTTCGCCAAGCCGCCGCTCGTCGTGTTCGTCACCGCCCACGAGGGGTTCGCCGTCCAGGCCTTCGACCTCAAGGCCGTCGACTACGTCCTGAAGCCGGTCCGCAGGGAACGGCTGGCCGAAGCAGTGCGCCGGGCCGTCGAGCAGATGGACGCGGCCCCGCTGATACCCGTGCACGAACCCGACCCGGACCACATATCGGTCGAGCTCGGCGGGGTCACCCGGTTCGTCGCCGTCGAGGACATCACCCACGTCGAGGCCCAGGGCGACTACGCGCGGCTGCACACCGACCAGGGCAGCCACCTCGTCCGCATCCCCCTCTCCACCCTTGAGGAGCGCTGGCGCTCGCGCGGTTTCGTCCGCATCCACCGCCGCCATCTCGTCGCTCTCGGTCACATCAGCGAACTCCGCCTGGACGCGGGTACGGTGAGCGTCCTGGTCGATTCGGTCGAACTCCAGGTCAGCCGCCGCCACGCACGGGAACTGCGGGACCTGCTGATGCGCCGGACCGCGAGCTGAGGAGGCGGAGTTGCCCCACGACCCCACCGACCGGCGTGTCCCCACCGACCGCCGGGTGGTCGTCACCGGCCCGCCGCGTCGTACGCGCCCGCTGAGCCGCTCCCGGCCGCGGACCGAGATCGACGAGCAGACCACGCTCGGCCACACCTACGTCCGCTCCCTGATGCGCAGCCAACTGCGGGCCGCGCTCACCGTCTTCGCCGTACTCGTCCTTCTCGTGGGCCCGCTGCCGCTGGTGTTCACCGTGCTGGGAGACAGTTCGCGCCTCGAATGGATCGTGCTCGGCTTCTGCGTCTACCCGCCGCTGGTGCTGCTCGCCCGCTGGTACGTGCGGCGCGCCGACCGCAACGAGAAGGACTTCGTCCGCCTCGTGGAGGACCGCTGAGCACGTGAACGAGAACTACGCCGTTCCGGCGGTCGCCCTCGTGGTCGTCGCGACCGTCTTCGTCGGCGCCTTCGGCCTGCGCATCTCCCGCACCACCTCCGACTTCTACGTGGCCTCGCGCACGGTCGGCCCCAAGCTGAACGCGGCCGCCATCAGCGGCGAGTACCTCTCCGCCGCCTCCTTCCTCGGCATCGCGGGCCTCGTCCTCGTCCAGGGCCCGGACATGCTCTGGTACCCGGTCGGCTACACCGCCGGCTACCTCGTCCTGCTGATCTTCGTCGCGGCCCCGCTGCGCCGCTCCGGCGCGTACACCCTGCCCGACTTCGCCGAGGCGCGGCTCGCCTCGCAGGGCATGCGGCGGCTGGCCGGAGCCTTCGTCGTCGGGGTCGGCTGGCTGTACCTCCTGCCCCAGCTCCAGGGCGCGGGACTGACGTTGAACGTGCTCACCGGGGCGTCCAAGTCCCTCGGCGGCGTCATCGTCGCGGTCGTCGTGGTGGCGACCGTCGCCGCGGGCGGTATGCGCAGCATCACCTTCGTCCAGGCCTTCCAGTACTGGCTCAAGCTCACCGCCCTGCTCGTTCCCGCGCTCTTCCTCGTCCTCGCCTGGCAGGACGACGGGGCGCCGCGCCACGCCTTCGACGAACCGGCCACGTTCCGCGAACACCGGGTCGTACGCATCGACGCCGGACTCGACCTGAAGCTCACCGGGCCGCTGACCGTCACGGCGGACGGCACGGTCGACGGCGCGCGGTACGAGGACCGGCGGATACGGCTGCCCGCGGGCGTCCACCGCATCGAGCAGGGCACCCGGCTGTCCTTCAGCAAGGGCGACCCCGTGCCCGTCGCCGACCGCGGCGACAACGGCGGCATGTCCACCTCACTCGCCGCGGGCCGGGAGGAACGGCCGCTGTACGCCACGTACGGGCTGATCCTCGCCACCTTTCTCGGCACCATGGGGCTGCCGCACGTCGTCGTGCGCTTCTACACCAGTCCGCACGGCGTGGCCGCCCGCCGCACCACCGTCGCCGTGCTCGTCCTGATCGGCCTGTTCTACCTGCTGCCGCCGCTCTACGGCGCGCTGGGCCGCCTGTACGCCCCCGAGCTGACCCTCACAGGCGACGCCGACGCCGCCGTCCTGCTGCTGCCCGACCGGGTGATCGGCGGGCTGGGCGGGGACCTGCTCGGCGCGCTGGTGGCCGGCGGGGCCTTCGCCGCGTTCCTGTCCACGGCGTCGGGCCTGACCATGGCCGTGGCGGGCGTGCTCACCCAGGACGTGCTGCCCTCCCGAGGCGTACGGCACTTCCGGCTCGGCACGGTCCTGTCCATGATCGTGCCGCTCGCGGCGAGCATGCTCGTGGGCGGACTGCCGGTCGCCGACGCCGTGGGACTCGCCTTCGCGGTGTCGGCCTCGTCGTTCTGCCCGCTGCTCGTCCTCGGCATCTGGTGGCACCGGCTCACCCCGCCCGGCGCGGCCGCCGGGATGCTCGTCGGCGGCGGCTCGGCGCTCCTCGCGGTCGCGGCCACCATGGCCGGCTTCCCGGGGACGGGCTCCCTGCACGCGCTCCTCGCCTGGCCCGCGCTGTGGTCGGTGCCCCTGGGCTTCCTCACCATGGTGCTGGTGTCGCTGGCGACGCCCCGGCGCGTACCGGCCGGGACGGCGGCGATCCTCGCCCGCTTCCATCTGCCGGAGGAACTCGCCGGGGGACAGGTACGCACGGAGGTCAAGGAGATCAAGGCGTGAGCGGATTCCTGGCGGGACTCTGCGTGGCCGTGCTGCCGCTGCTCGCGGCCGGCTTCTGGTTCGGCCGGCGCACCGCGCGCTCACCGGGCCCCGGAGACCTCGGCACCCCCGTGGAGCACGCCACCTTCGAGACCCTGCACACCGCCTCGCTCGCCGCGCCTCCGCTGCGCGCGGGCCTGACCGGGGAGACGGCCCGCAAGTCCGCACGGCGGCTGCGCACCCTGCTGGGCACCGACGCGCTCTGCCTCACCGACCAGGAGACCGTGCTGGCCTGGGAGGGTGTCGGCGAGCACCACCGGGAGCAGATCATGGAGCGGATCGGCGGCCCCCTGGAGACCGGCCGCGGGGAGGCCTTCCGCCTCGTCTGCGACGAGCCCTACTGCCCGTTGCGCTGGGCCGTCGTCGCCCCGCTCACCGTCGACGACCGGGTGTACGGGGCGCTCGTCGCCTGCGCGCCCCGCGAGTCCGCCGTGCTCGTACGGGCCACCGGAGAGGTCGCCCGCTGGGTGTCGGTCCAGCTGGAACTCGCCGACCTCGACCAGTCCCGTACGCGACTGATCGAGGCCGAGATCAAGGCGCTGCGGGCCCAGATATCCCCGCACTTCATCTTCAACTCGCTCGCGGTGATCGCCTCGTTCGTGCGCACCGACCCCGAGCGGGCCCGCGAACTGCTCCTCGAATTCGCCGACTTCACCCGCTACTCGTTCCGCAGGCACGGTGACTTCACCACCCTCGCCGACGAACTGCACGCCATCGACCACTATCTGGCACTGGTCCGGGCGCGCTTCGGCGACCGGCTCTCGGTCACCCTGCAGATCGCTCCCGAGGTGCTGCCGGTGACCCTGCCCTTCCTCTGCCTGCAGCCGCTCGTCGAGAACGCCGTGAAGCACGGCCTGGAAGGCGGTCCCGGCAACGTCGACAGGAGCCGTATCAGCATCACCGCGCAGGACGCGGGCGCCGAGGCGCTCGTGGTCATCGAGGACGACGGACCCGGCATGGACCCCGGCCGGCTGCGCCGCATCCTGGCGGGGGAGACCGACCCCTCGGACGGCATCGGCCTGTCGAACGTCGACGACCGGCTGCGGCAGGTCTACGGGGACGACTACGGCCTCGTCATCGAGACCGCTCCGGGCGCGGGCATGAAAATCACCGCCCGGTTGCCGAAATACCAGCCGGGCGTGCACTCGGCGGGGCCCCTGACCCGCGAATGAGCCGATCCTGACCGGACCCCGCACGAACGGTCCCCCGGGGAAAGGACCGCAGGGCCTCCTCCCGGGGAACCGGTCGCGCGGTGCCTCAGGTGGGCCTGGAGGCCACCATCGCCAGAGTGATCAGACCGAGCACCACCCAGCCGAACCACAGCCAGCCGTTGCTGCCGAGCGCCACCGTGTAGGCCGTGACCATCACCAGGCCGCCGACGGTGAGCACTCCCATGGTCTTCGTGGAACCGGGCATCGCAACACCCTCCTCATGGTTCATTCTTCTCCATGGTGCCCCCGTCCTTGCGAATTGCAGTGCAGACCACGAAATGAGTGCCGGAGGTCCAGGCGCTGTTGCCCACCCAGGACGAGCCCGTATAGATGTTCGGGTCGTATCCGTAGTCGTTCGGCGGCACCTCCTCCCGGCAGGCCGCGGTCGCCCGCCGCCTGGCCTGGGCGAGGGTCGTGTCCGGGCTCATCCGGTGGAAACCGAGCACCCGCTCCTGGTGCGGGCCCTCGCAGGAGACGAGTCCGGCGCGGTTGTCGGAGATCCGGTCGAGGCAGTCCCGCTTCTGCATGGTGGCCGTGTCACTGAACCGCATGCCGGCGGGGCGACGGTCCCCGATCGGCCCGAACAGCGGTTTGCCGCGCGCGTCGAGCAGCAGGCAGGCGACGCGGCGCCCGGCGGTCCCGAAACCCTCGGAGGTCGGCACGGCGGCGTACGAGCGGACGTCCGCGAGCTTCTCACGGGTGTCCTCGGTGCGCTGCTCGCACCGGGCGGCGCCGGCCGCGCGGGCGTCCTGGGCGGACGCCGCCTCGAACACGGCCATCACCTGCCCGTAGGTCTCCTCGCTGAGGCACTTCACCACCCTGAGTTCCGGGTCCCCGACGAAGGGGGTACCGGTCCACTTCGTCGCGACGCAGTTCCCGTCGACGAGCGGCTCGGACAGCCCGACGGCGTCCCCGTACGGCTTGGCGTCACCGTCCCCCGGCAGGTTCGCCATGGCGTACCAGGCTCCGCCGCCGGCGAGGGCCAGCCCCAGCGCGGTCGCCAGTACGGCCGTCCGGGCGCGGTTGCGTGGACGGCGGCGTCGCCCGGAGGCCGGCGGGGGAGGGCCGAAGCCCTGCCCGCCGGACCACGGGCCCGGAGCCTGCCCCGAAGGCCGGGCGTGGTGGGCCTCCTGGCGATGGCGAGGGGGAACCGAGGACGACCGCTGAGCGGCGGACGGCGCGTACCACTGCGGGCCGTCTCCGTGGCTCTGCGGGGGCTCGGGCGCGGGTGGCGTGCGGGGTGCGGCCGTATGGGTGACACCGCCCGCCCACGGCGGTTCCGAGCCGGGGTCGAGCCGGGTCCGGGGATGCGGCTGCGGAGTCAATATCGCGGACAGCGCGGCCTCGGTCTCCTCGGCGGTGATCCGGCGGACCGGATCCTTGGTGAGCATCGCCGACAGCAGCGGTTCCAGCGCGCCCGCGTGCAGTACGGGCCGCGGCTCCTCCAGGACGACGGCCGTCAGCGCCGCGAGCCCCGACTCACGGTCGAAGGGCCCGTACCCCTCGACGGCGCAGTAGAGCGTGCAGCCCAGCGAGAACAGGTCCGCCGCCGCGGTGGGCGGCCCGCCCTGGGCCCGCTCGGGCGCCAGATAACCGGCGGTGCCCACCAGCGCGGAGGTCAGCGTGTACCGGGTCTCGTCGCCGTCGGGCCGCACGGAGATCCCGTAGTCGGTGAGCAGGACCCGGGCGTACGGAGAGCCGGTGCGGTCCGGGGCCAGCAGGATGTTGGCGGGCTTCACGTCCCGGTGCATGACCCCGCGCTCGTGCCCGGCGGTCAGCGCGTCCAGCACGGCGAGCCCGACGCGGGCGCACTCGGCGGGTGCCAGGGCCCCGCGCCGGCCGACCAGGGCGCTCAGGTCCAGCGCCCCGGCCACGTACTCCATCACGATCCAGGGCAGGCCCTCGTGCTCAAGGACGTCGTGCACGGTCACGACGTGCGGGTGGCCGCGCAGGCCCGCGGCGTGCCGGGCCTCGGCACGGGCCCGGGCCACCCGGGCCGAGCGGTCGTGATCCGCCTCGCCCGGGTCGCGGAACACGATCTCCTTGAGCGCGACCTCGCAGGCCAGCCGCTGGTCGTACGCGAGCCAGACATGGCCCATGCCGCCACTGCCCAACTGGTTCAGCAGGAGGTAGCGGCCGGCGATGACCCGGCCGACTCCCGACTGCGGTGTTCCTGATGCCATCCGGTCACTCCCGGGGTTCTGCTCCTGGTGGGCCTACGCCGGGCCCTGGGCCGCCGCGCCGGTGCCCGACCCGCCGGAGGGGGCGGGTCCACCGGACACCGGCTCGCTCGCCACCGGTTCGCTGAGCGTGGGCTCCACCGAGGTGGGGCCGGACGGAGGGGCCGAGGCCGGTGGCGGCGGTGGCTCCTCGTCCGGCGTGGACCCGGTCACGGTGGGTGTGCCGCCGACGGGTGGGGACGGCGTCCCGCCCTCGGGCCCGGACTCCTCGCCGGGCGGCGATTTCGACGTGTCGGACGGCGGCTTCGCCTTGTCCGGCTCGGTCGGTGACGCCGGGACGGGCGTTCCGCCGGAGTCCGCGTCCACGCTCAGCGTCACGGCCTCTCCGAAGGCCAGCGCCGTCCCGGGCCCGGGCGTGGCGCCGGTCACCGCCGCGTCTCCCGGTGGGAGGTCGTCCCCGGAGTACGCCGCGGCGAGGCCCAGCCCGGCCAGCGCCTGACCGGCGCGGTCGAAGGTCATCCCCGCCACGGCCGGCACCTCGTGCCGCTTCGTCGCGTCGAAGGTGCTGTCCTGCTCGCCGGTGGTGCCGACGGGCCGGTTGATGGCCGTGCCGGGATCGTCCACATCGAGGAGGGCGATCCGCTCCAGCGGCTGCGGCGAGGGCTTGACGGTCACCACGTCGGACCTCTCGTAGCCCGCCCACTTCTTGTTGCCGTCCTCGAACTCGACCGAGATCTTCTCGGGATCCTTGTCGAAGGCCTTCAGCGGATTCCCGCAGGAGCACTTGACGGCGGGAAGTCCCTGGTCGTTCACCAGAACCGCGATCCCCGCCTCAAGCAGAGCGTCGTAGGAGACCGCTTTTCCTTTCCTGTAGTCATGGTTCTTCACGAGAGTGTCGTGACGCAGCAGGACCGGTGTGAGATCGTCCAGGTATCCCTCGGTCCGATCAGGTGCAATGCCCACGATCCGCGCCCATTCCCGGGCCTTTTGTCGATTCTCGGGATCGGTGAGGAAATCCTTGAGCCGCTCGATGTCGCAGACCTTCTGGTCGCGCGTCCCCCCGTACAGACCAGGGGTGTTGCCCTGCTGCAGACCGCTGTGCGCCTTCTCCGGCGCGAGTCCCCTGCGGTCCTTGCCCAGTGATCCGTCCTCTTCGAAAAAGGGTGCGGATGACGGTATTCCGGCTGCGACGGCCCGTACCGCGAACAGGCGTTGTTGGGTGCATCCGCTGAGGATCAGCACAGCGGCCAGTAGTGCGGCCAGCCTTCGGACCACCGTTTTTCCGGCCCTCGGCAGGCATGCGTGCATCATTACGACCGCTCCCCCCGGCTGCGGTTCCCCCGAACCCTGCAGAACGGAAGCAGGGCGTCACGCGCCATGCTACTGAATGGCAAAGCCTTACCGTCAAGGGGAATTAGCGGAGTGCGCGGAGTGACCAGAAGGAAGAAAGAGGCGAAAAGAAACTCAGTGTCCGCGTGCGTCGAGTGAGGCCAGATAGGCGTTGTACGCCTCAAGTTCCTTGTCGCCGTCACGGTCCGCGGCCCGGTCCGAACGCCGTGCCTGCCGCTGCTCGGAGCGGTACCACTGGAAGAGCAGGGCCAGCAGCACGAGCACGGACGGGATCTCGCTGAACGCCCAGGCGATGCCGCCCGCCGCGTTCTGGTCGGTGAGCGCGTCGATGCCCAGCGAGGCGGCCGGGTTCTTGTACGTCTCGACCATCGGCTCGGACGCCATCATCAACGCGATACCGAAGAACGCGTGGAACGGCATACCGGCGAACAGCTCCAGCATCCGCATCAGATGG
This sequence comes from Streptomyces sp. NPDC087844, assembly GCF_044742785.1. Classification (NCBI taxonomy): domain Bacteria; kingdom Bacillati; phylum Actinomycetota; class Actinomycetes; order Kitasatosporales; family Streptomycetaceae; genus Streptomyces; species Streptomyces sp. NPDC087844. The sequence continues at coordinate 239,314 of NZ_JBIUVD010000011.1, forward strand.
CCGGGCCGGTGCGGACCGGGGTCGACACCCATGATCGGCCAGAAGAACACCAGGCCGACGGCGAGGAAGTGACACATCATCGCGACGTGCCCGGTCTTCGACCCCATCAGCGCATCGAAGATCGGCGAGAAGTAGAGCGCGTACAGGCTGGCGATGAAGAGCGGGATCGTGAAGGCCGGATGCGTGACGACCCGCATGAACCTGCTGTGCAGCAGCATCAGGAGCAGCTCGCGCGGCCCCTTGCGACCGCGTCCCGCGGTCGGCAGCGCGCGCAGCGCCAGAGTGATCGGCGCGCCGAGCAGGATCAGGATCGGCGACAGCATGCTGATCACCATGTGCTGCACCATGTGCACACTGAACATGACCATGCCGTAGTCGTTCAGCCCGGTACAGAGGACGAGCATGACGCTCAGGACACCGACGACGAACGCCACGGTCCGCCCGACCGGCCACGCGTCACCGCGCCGCACCAGCCGTGCCACCCCCCACCCGTAGAGCGCGAGCCCCACCAGGCAGGCGACGAGGAAGAACGGGTCCGGGGACCATTCGAGCCCCCGCCCCAGCGTGAACGGCGGCAGATCCATGGTCGTGCCGTGCCCGCTGTGATCCATCCGCCGGCTCCTGTTTCGTACTGATTGAGCGCTGTCTGTCCCCACCCAGACTAGAACCGCCCCCGGTCGGACCTACGACCGGGGGCGGGCTCGGGCACGGGCGACCCGCGGCCTACGATCGACCCGCAGTGCCGAAGCTCCCTGGGCGGAGCGTCAGAGCACGCACTCCGCTTCCGCGTACCGCGAGTCCGGCACGGTCTTCAGCGTCTCGACCGCCTCCGCGAGCGACACCATCACGATGTCGGTCCCCCGCAGGGCCGTCATGTTGCCGAACTCACCCCGGTGCACGGCCTCCACCGCGTGCCACCCGAACCGCGTGGCGAGCACCCGGTCGTACGCGGTCGGCGTACCCCCGCGCTGCACATGTCCGAGGATCACCGGCCGGGCCTCCTTGCCCAGGCGCTCCTCCAGCTCGATGGAGAGCTGCCGGGCGATGCCCGCGAACCGCTCGTGCCCGTACATGTCCTTGCGGCCCTCGTCGTAGGTCATCGTGCCCTCGCGGGGCTTCGCGCCCTCCGCGGCGACGACGATGGCGAACTTCTTGCCCGCGGAGAAGCGCTCACCGACCTTGGCGGCCAACTCCGCGATGTCGAAGGGCCGTTCCGGAACGACGATCGCGTGGGCGCCCGCGGCCATACCGGAGTGCAGGGCGATCCAGCCGGTGTTGCGGCCCATGACCTCGACGATCAGGACGCGCTGGTGGGACTCGGCGGTGGTCTTCAGCCGGTCGAGGGCCTCGGTCGCGACCCCCACGGCCGTGTCGAAGCCGAAGGTGACGTCCGTGACGGCGATGTCGTTGTCGATGGTCTTCGGCACACCGACGATCGGCAGACCGCTGTCCGACAGGAGGCGGGCGGCCTTGAGCGTGCCCTCGCCGCCGATCGGGATGATCGCGTCGAGCCCGATCTCCTCCAGATGGCCCCTGGCCCGCTCCACACCGTCGCGCAGATGCGCGGGCTGGACCCGGGAGGAACCGAGGATCGTGCCGCCGCGAGCCAGGATGCCGCTCACCGCGTCGAGGTCGAGCTTGAGGTAGTCGCCTTCCAGCAGGCCTTTCCAGCCGTCCCGGAAGCCGATGACCTCGTCGCCGTGGTCGACGACGGCGCGGTGTACGACGGACCGGATGACGGCGTTCAGACCGGGGCAGTCGCCGCCGGACGTGAGGACACCAATGCGCATAGTCCGGAATACCTTCTCAACGTGGGCCGGGAACCGGACCACGCTGTCCGGCAGGACGCCGCCACCCTACCGGCGGCAGGGGGCGGATCCGCAGGGTGCGTCCGCCTGCTGGACGTGCCCGCACAGGTGAGCGGGCACGTCGCCGGATGGGCTGCGCCGACGGGGTCAGGCAGGCTGCTGAGCAGCCGAGATGCGCTCGGAGCGCAGCGCCTCGTACCACCGGTCGTCGATCGGCGGCAGCGCGTTCACATCGAGCGCCAGCTTGAGCAGCAGATCCGCGATCAACGGGTTACGGGCGAGCACGGGCCCGTGCATGTACGTCCCGAAGACCGTGTCGTTGTACGCGCCCTCCGTACCGTCGCCCGTCCCGTTGCCCTTGCCCAGGCGCACGTTCGCGAAGGGGCGGGCGGTGGGGCCCAGGTGCGTGATGCCCTGGTGGTTCTCGAAGCCGGTCAGCGGGGGCAGCCCGAGGCGCGCGTCGATGTCGCCCAGCACGTCGCCGACGCACCGCTCGCCCTCACCGCGGGTGGAGTGCACATCGAGCAGACCGAGGCCCGACTCGCGCTGGCCCAGGTCGTTGATGAACTCGTGGCCGAGGATCTGGTAGCCGGCGCAGACCGAGAAGACGATCGCGCCGTTGCCGACCGCGCGGTGCAGACCGCCGTCGCGGCGCAGCCGCTCGGCCGCGAGACGCTGCGGCCGGTCCTCGCCGCCGCCGATGAGGTAGATGTCACCTGAGGTGGGAATCGGCTGGTCGCTGCGTACGTCGAGACGGGCCACGTCCAGACCGCGCTGACGGGCCCGGCGCTCGACGACGAGCGCGTTGCCCTGGTCGCCGTACGTGCTCAGCAGGTCCGGATAGATCCACACCAGCCGAAGGCTGTTGTCACTCATTCTCTTCGTCCTCCGGGGTTCAGTTGCCGACACGACGCCTCAGGTCCTGGAAAGCGGTGTAGTTCGCGATGACCTCGATCCGGCCGGGCGGTGCCTGCTGCACGGCCTGGTCGAGGTTGTCGCAGACCTGGAACTGCTGGTTCGCGACCTCCAGCCGTACGGCGAGGTCCAGCTTGCGGTCGCCCAGAACGAAGATCGGGTGACCGGCGAGCCGGGTGTAGTCGACGTCCCACAGCCAGGAGGTGTCGGTGCCGTCCGCGCCGCGCGCGTTCACCGACAGGATCACCGGGGTCGGCGGCGGGTCGATCAGGGAGAACGTCTCCAGCCAGCCCGCCGGGTTCTTGGCGAGCAGCAGGCGCAGGTCGCGCTGCATGAACTGCACGACGTCGTAGCGTCCGGCCACGGCCTGCACCTGGTACATGCGTTCCAGGGCGACCTGCGGCGGTACGCCGAAGACGGCGGCGACGGCGGCCGACGAGGCGGCGTTCGCCTTGTTGGCGCGGCCCGGCAGCTGGAGGTGGATCGGCCAGGCCGAACCGTGCGGGTCCAGGACGTGGTCCCCGGAGAGCGCCCAGCTCGGCGTGGGGCGGCGGAAACCGCAGTCGCCGCAGAACCAGTCGTCGCCGGGGCGCTGCATCACACCGCCGCACGACGGGCAGGACCAGGCGTCGTCCTTCCACATCTGACCGGCTGCCACCCACACCACGTTCGGCGAGGAGGACGCGGCCCAGACGACCAGCGGGTCGTCGGCGTTGGCGATGACGACCGCCTTGGAGCCGGCCAGGCCCTCGCGCCAGTGCTCGGCCATCATCCGGGTCTCGGCCGCGCGGTCGAGCTGGTCGCGCGAGAGGTTGAGCAGGGCGATGCACTTGGGATCCGTGTCCCGCGCCACCCCGGACAGATACTTCTCGTCGACCTCGATGACGGCGAACCGCGAGTCGGAGCCGCCGGCCAGCGCCGAGGTGATGCCCGCGGGCATGTTCGCGCCCAGCGCGTTCGAGACGACAGGCCCGGCGGCCTGAAGTGCCTCGGCGATCAGCCGCGTCGTCGTGGTCTTGCCGTTCGTGGCCGACACCAGGATGACGTCCAGGTGCTGAGCCAGCCTGGCCAGCAGGTCGGGGTCGAGTTTGAGCGCGACCCGGCCGCCGATCACCGATCCGCTGCCGCGGCCCGCGGCACGTGATGCCGCCGCGACCGCTTTGCCCGCTGTCACGGCGAGCTTGGCCCGCGGCGACAGCGGGTCCGAGTTGCCTGCCATCAGTTCCCGATCCTCCTTGCGTACGGCGCCGCGCACTGCCCCCGGCAACGTCTGACCCTCAGCCTATCGAGATCCACTCGCAGGCCCGAACCGCGGCACCGCTCCGACGCCCGCGCGACAATGAGGACCGTACCCTTGCCGCCATGCGACACGGCTCGATCCCCGGCGCCCGAGGGCGCGTCCTTCCTCTGTCTTTGCTCGGCGACCCCGTGTTGCACACACGGTGTGAAGAAGTGACGGAGTTCGGTCCCCAACTCGCCCGACTGGTCGAGAACATGTTCGCGACGATGTACGCGGCGGAGGGGGTCGGGCTGGCCGCCAACCAGGTCGGTGAGTCGTTGCGGGTCTTCGTGTACGACTGCCCCGATGACGACGACCGGCGGTATGTGGGGCATGTGGTGAACCCGCGGCTGGTCGAGGCGGACGGGGTGGTGCTGCGGGGGCCCGAGGGGTGTCTGTCGCTGCCGGGACTTGAGGCGGGCACCGAGCGGTACGACCATGCCGTGGTGGAGGGGGTTTCCCTGGACGGGGCGCCGGTGCGGGTGCATGGGAGTGGGTGGTTCGCTCGGTGCCTTCAGCATGAGTGCGATCACCTTGACGGTGGGTTGTATGTGGATCGGGTCACGGGGTGGCGTCGGCGGAAGGTCATGTGGCAGGCGGGGCGGGCCTCTCGGGGGGCTTGAGGGGGTGTTGCCGGGTGCGGGTGCGGTGCGTTGTGGCTGGCCGCGCCGTTCCCCGCGCCCCTGAAAGGCAAAGATTGCGCCGTTCCCCGCGCCCCTAGAAGCCGCCGTTCCCGGAGGGTGAACGTGGGTCAGAAGCCTGGGCCGCCTGCTTTGTCGCCTGCTGCTGCCAGGCGGCCCCAGAGGAGGTCGGCGAGGGCTCGGACCAATTCGGCGCGGGCGCAGGGGCGTTCGCCGAGCCACCAGTCGCCGGCGGCGTGCATCATGCCGACGATGCCGTGGCCCCAGACACGGGCCAACTGCTGGCTGTTCGGGCCGAGATCGACGCGCTCCTCGATGACGTCGGCCAACTCCTCGCCCATGCGGCGAAGGAGGGGGAAGGAGTACGCCCCCATGTCGAAAACCTGGTCGTTCTGCGGGCCGCCCTCCGAGGGGTGCATCAGGAAGCGGTACACCTGCGGGCGGGCCTCGATCGCGGCGAGGTACGTGTCGAGCGTGGCCTCCACCCGCTCCCGGCGCTCGGCGGGCGCGTCGAGCGCGGCGCGCAGCGCTCCGAGGAGGGCGTCGGTGTGGCGCTTGGCGAGAGCCGCGTAGAGTCCGCCCTTGTCGCCGAAGTGGCGGTACAGGATCGGCTTGGTGATGCCCGCCTCCGCCGCGATGGCGTTCATCGAGGCCCCCGGGCCGTCGCGGAGCACCACCCGGTCGGCGGCCTCCAACAGCTCACGCCGTCGACGGTCGGCGGACCTCTGCTGATCGGTCCGCTGCGTGGTGTCCATGATCTCTCCCCACCCGTGCTGATTCGGTGACGCCTGCGCAACGTAACACCATGCGCCGACCCCGCCTCGAACGGGCTGCCGACCCGGAACGGGGAGTTGACTTTTACTACCGACCAGTAACAGGCTACCGTTACCGCAAGTAACACGTGAGTGCAGCGCTGGAGGGGACATGGCCGAGTTCACCATGGAGCTCAACGACGAACAGAAGGAGGTGCGGGACTGGATCCACGGCTTCGCCGCCGACGTGATCCGCCCCGCGGCCGCCGAATGGGACGAGCGGGAAGAGACTCCCTGGCCGGTCATCCAGGAGGCCGCCAAGGTCGGCATCTACTCCCTGGACTTCTACGCCCAGCAGTACTTCGATCCCACCGGCCTCGGCATCCCCATGGCCATGGAGGAGCTGTTCTGGGGCGACGCGGGCATCGCCCTGTCGATCGTCGGCACCGGCCTCGCCGCGGTGGGCGTCCTCGCCAACGGCACCGAGGAGCAGATCGGCACCTGGATCCCCCAGATGTACGGCGACGCCAACGACGTCAAGGTCGCCGCCTTCTGCTCGTCCGAGCCCGACGCCGGCTCCGACGTCGCGTCGATGCGTACCCGGGCCGTGTACGACGAGGCCAAGGACGAGTGGGTCCTCGACGGTACGAAGACCTGGGCGACCAACGGCGGCATCGCCAACGTGCACGTGGTGGTCGCGGTCGTGGACTCCGAGCTGGGCTCCAAAGGGCACGCGTCCTTCATCGTCCCGAAGGGCACGCCCGGTCTGTCGCAAGGGCAGAAGTTCAAGAAGCACGGCATCCGTGCCTCGCACACCGCCGAGGTCGTCCTGGAGAACGTCCGCGTTCCCGGCTCCTGCCTGCTCGGCGGCAAGGAGAAACTGGACGAGCGCCTCGCCCGCGCCCGTGAGCGGGCCAAGGCGGGCAACGGCGAGCGGCTGAAGAACGCGGCGATGGCCACGTTCGAGGCGTCCCGCCCGGCTGTCGGCGCCATGGCGGTCGGCACGGCACGGGCCGCGTACGAGGTGGCCCTCGACTACGCGAAGACGCGCGAGCAGTTCGGGCGGCCGATCATCGACAACCAGGGTGTGGCCTTTCAGCTCGCCGACATGCGTACGTCGATCGACGCGGCGCGGCTGCTGGTGTGGCGGGCGTCCTGGATGGCGGTGAGCGGAAAGCAGTTCACCTCCGCGGAGGGGTCGATGTCGAAGCTGTTCGCCAGCGAGACGGCGAAGAAGGTGACCGGGCAGGCGATCCAGATCCTCGGCGGGAATGGGTATACGCGCGAGTATCCGGTCGAGCGGATGCACCGGGACGCGGCGATCTACACGATCTTCGAGGGCACGAGTGAGATCCAGCGACTGGTGATCGCCCGCACGTTGTCCGGCATGCCGATCCGTTGACACCCACGGGATGCGCGGTCGCGCCGGAGCCGGTCGCGCAGTTCCCCGCGCCCCCAAAGACAAAAAGATTGCGCCGTTCCCCGCGCCCCTTAAGGGCGAAAAGCCGGGGCGCAGCCCCGCTTTTCAGGGGCGCGGGGAACGGCGCGGCCGGGCTCAGCGGACCTGCGGTGTTCCGGTCGGCGGACGTTCACCGGTGCCGCAACGGCGTCAGCTGCTCGATGTCGTACCGCGACCGCAACTCCTCGATCGCCGCCACGTCCGGAGGACCCCCCGCGTCCAGGATGCGCAGCAACTCGTCGAAGTAGCGTTCGTGATCCGGCGGCGGCGAGGCCTGGAAGAACATCTTCGCCGGTTCCCCCGTGGGATTGGCGAACGCGTGCGGACAGCCGGGCGGCACGACGATCACCGTCCCCGGCGTCGCCCGCACCACCCGGTTGCCCGAACCCGACTGCCAGCGCTGCCAGTTGTCGCGGGTGCGGACCAGCGGCTCGAAGGCGAGCACGTCCAGCTCCCCTTCGAGGACGTAGAACAGCTCCTCGCTGCGCGTGTGGACGTGCGCGCCGACGTCGAAGCCGGGCGGCACGACCACCTCGAAGCTGGACGCCGCCCGGGAGTGCGTGCCGGTCACCTTGAAGGTCACGTGCTGGGCCGGCGTCCGGACCGTACGGCCGTGCCCCGGTGGCACCAGCAGACCCTCGGGCGGCGTGTGCGCGGTCACCAGGTGACGGGGAGGGCCTCGGGCCCGCGGATCAGCGCGCCGCGCCGCCACGGCACCTCGTCCGCCGAGACGGACAGCCGCAGTGTCGGAATCCGGTCGAGGAGCGTGTTCACCATCAGCTCCGACTCCAGGCGGGCGAGCATGCCGCCCACGCAGTAGTGCGGACCGTGCCCGAACGCCACGTGCGGGTTGGAGGCGCGGTCGAAGTCGATCCGGTCGGGGTCGGGGAAGACGTCCGGGTCCCGGTTCGCGGCCAGGTAGGACACGTAGATGGGGTCGTCCTTCCTGATCCGTACGCCGTGCAGGACGACGTCCTCCGTGGCGATCCGGGACAGACCGACGGCGTTGCGGTGCGGGATGTAGCGCAGCAGCTCGTCGAGGGCCTGGGGGCGCAGTTCCGGCTCGTCGCGCAGCCGGTCGAACAGCGCAGGCCGGGTCATGAGGATGTAGAGCATCTGCCCGGTGTTGTTGGTGACGGCCTCGCCGCCGATCTGGATCGGACCCGCGAGCGCCACCGCCTCCTCCTCGGTGATGTCGCCCCGGCCGACCGCCGCGCCGAGCAGCGAGGTGACGTCCTCGCCAGTCGCGCCGCGGCGCTCGGCGATCAGCTTGGCGAAGTACACCTCCATGTCCCGCTTGGCCCGCTCACTGGCCTCGGCGCCCTGGCTGGAGGAGAGGATCGACTGCGTCCAGGTGTGCAGGGTGTGCCGGTCGCCGGCCGGGACCCCCATCAGCTCGCAGATGACGGTGATCGGGAAGGGGGACAGGACCCGGTCGATCAGATCGGCCGGGGGACCGTCCCGGAGCATGTCGTCGACCATGGTGTCCAGGGTCTGCTGGGCGTTCGCGCGCAGGCGTTCGACCCCGCGCGTGGTGAACGCCGCGTTCACCGCCCTGCGCAGCCGGGCGTGGTCGGGCTTGTCGACGAAGCTCATCGCGCCCGGCGCGGGGATGAAGTGCGGGGCCAGCCGGGTGACCTGGCGGCCGAGCACCTTCGCACGGCTGAACCGGGGGTCGTTCGTCACCAGCCGTACGTCGTCGTAGCGGGTGACCAGCCAGGCCCAGCCCTCGCCGTTGGGCAACTGGATGCGGTTGATGGGGCCCTCACGCATCAGCTCGGACAGGACGGGGTCGAAGTCCACCCCGGTCAGATCCAGGGCGGGCCAGTGCCGTACCGGGGGCGCTGCCGCCGTCTCTTGGTTCACGTTCAGGTCAGAGGTCATGTCATGCCGTCATTTCGCTCGTGCGGTGCCAGCGGCCCAGCGCCATCTCGGCCGTGATCCCCGGCCCGAAGCCGGCGAGCATTCCGCGCGCCTGGTGAGGGGAGCCCCCCTCGTCGAACAGCCTGCGCAGTGCGTCCAGGACGACGGCGCTGGCGATGTTCCCGTACTCGGTGAGCGTCGCCCGGCTGAACCGGAAGGCCTCCGGTGCCACTTGGAGGAACTTGCTGAGGTCGTCGAGGATCCGCGGACCTCCGGCGTGGATGATGTAGAAGTCCAGGTCGGAGGCGTCCCAGCCGTGCAGACCGGCAAGGTTGTGCAGGGCGGGGGCGAGGGGTTCCATGGTGGCCGGCACCCGCTTGTCCAGCAGGAAGTGGAAGCCGGTGGCCCGCACGTCGTACATGATCCAGTCCTCGGTCTCGGGGATCAGGTACGAGCCGTTGCGCTCCAGCCGGATGCCCTCGCCGCCCTGTCCGCGGACCACCGCGGCGGCGATACCGTCGCCGAACAGGCCGTTGCACAGCAGCGAGCCGACGCCGAGGTCGGTCGGCTGGTAGCACAGCGAGCAGAACTCGCAGGCCACGATGAGCGCGTTGGCCTCGGGGTAGGCCGTGCAGAAGTCGTGCGCCCGGTTGATCGCGGCGCCCCCGGCGGCGCAGCCGAGCTGCGCTATGGGTATCTGGCGGGTGTCGCTCCTGAACCCCATGGAGTTGATCAGCCAGGCCGTCATCGACGGCATCATGAAGCCCGTGCACGAGACGTAGATGATCACGTCGATGTCGGTGGCCAGGACCTCCGCGTCATCGAGCGCGCGCTGGACGACGGCCGGCACACGGGCCTTCGCCTCGGCCGTGTACACCTTGTTGCGTTCCTCGAAGCCGGGGTGCTTCAGGGTCTCCTCGATGGGCTGCACGATGTGCCGGGTGCGTACACCGGTGTTCTCGATCAGCCGCAGCGCGAGCGGCAGTTGGGGGTGATCGGGGTGGCGGGAGCGCGCCAGTTCGAGCGTCTCCTCCATCGTGATCACGTATTCCGGAACAGAGACCGCGGGTCTGCACAAAGTCGCCATGTGCCTGCGCCTTCTCTCGCCCGCCCGGGAACTGCCTCTCCCGGGCGGAAGGGTGGTCCCACCACGATCACCCGGGAAGTCCCGTTTATCGCGCCGGACTACTCCAGACCGGGGACACGGGCCGTTCGGCCCTTCAGGGGCGCGGGGAACGGCGCGATCTTTTCGCCTTCCGCCTTCAGCGGCGCGGGGCCCCCTCAGCCGGAGGCACCCCCACTGCTGTGCGCGATGCACGCCACATCGATCCGGTCGGCCAACTTCGCCAGTTCGATCGTGAGCGCGGCCACCGTGTCCTCGTCGAGTCCCTCCTCACCGGCCTCGACGAGATGCAGCCACCGCCCCCCCATCGTGCGCAGCAGCTTGCTCACATCGGCGGCAGCCACCTGCAGGGTCCCGCGGTCGTCGACGATCAGAGGCAGGGTCACTTCGCGGTTCACACATCGGATCGTAGCCGCGGAAGGCTCACGCTCCGTGCCATACGGTGGTGATGTTGCAGAACTCTCGGATTCCGTGGCCCGACAGCTCACGCCCGTAGCCGGACCGCTTCACCCCGCCGAACGGGAACGCCGGGTGGGAGGCGGTCATCCCGTTGAAGAAGACCCCGCCGGCCTCCAGATCCCGTACGAAACGGTCGGTCTCGGCCTCGTCGCGGGTCCAGACGTTGGAACTCAGCCCGAACGGCGTGTCGTTGGCGATGGCCACCGCCTCGTCGAGGTCGGCGGCGCGGTAGAGCGTGGCGACCGGGCCGAACGCCTCCTCGTGGTGGATACGCATCTCGGGCGTGATGTCTGCGAGGACGGTCGGCGGGTAGTACCAGCCGTCCCCGTCGGGAAGCTCACCGCCGCACAGCACGGTCGCGCCCCCCTCGACGGCGTCGTCGACCAGTTCCGTCAGGTCGTCGCGGCCCTGCTCGGTGGCGATCGGGCCGACGTCCGAGCCCTCGTCCAGCGGGTCGCCCACCGTGAGGGCCTTCATGGCCTCGGTGAAGCGTTCGGCGAAGGCGTCGAAGACGTCGGTGTGGACGATGAACCGCTTGGCGGCGATGCAGGACTGCCCGTTGTTCTGCACCCGGGCCGTCACCGCCGTCCTCGCCGCCTTGTCGAGGTCCGCCGACGGCATGACCACGTACGGGTCGCTGCCGCCCAGCTCCAGGACGGTCTTCTTGACCTCGTCCCCGGCGACGGAGGCGACCGCGCGGCCCGCCGGTTCGCTGCCGGTCAGGGTGGCCGCCTTGACGCGCGGGTCGCGCAGGATGTCCTCGATGGCGCCCGAGCCGACGAGCAGCGTCTGGAAGCAGCCTTCCGCGAAGCCCGCCCGGCGGAACAGTTCCTCCAGGTAGAGGGCGGTCTGCGGGACGTTCGAGGCGTGCTTGAGCAACCCGACGTTGCCCGCCATCAGCGCGGGCGCGGCGAAGCGGATCACCTGCCAGAGCGGAAAGTTCCACGGCATGACGGCGAGGACCGGGCCCAGCGGGCGGTAGCGCACGAGGACGCGGGAGGCGCCGGAGTCCTGCGCGTCGGTCTTCGCGCCCTCCTCGTCGGCGAGGAGTTCCCCGGCGTGGTCGGCGTACCAGCGCATCGCCTTCGCACACTTCGCCGCTTCGGCGCGGGCCTGCTTGACGGGCTTGCCCATCTCGATGGTCATCGTCCGGCCGATGTCCGCCGCGTCGCCCTCCAGGAGGTCCGCCGCGCGGTGCATCAGCCCGGAGCGCTCCTCGTAAGACGTTGTGCGGTGCGTCCGGAACGCGGCCTCCGCGGTGGCGAGGCGGTGTTCGATCTCGTCCGCGCCGAGGGCGTCGTAGGTCTTCAGGGTTTCGCCTGTTGCCGGGTTCACGGTTGCGATGGGCATGGTGCTGGCCTCCTGATGCTGTAGGTCGGGTGCGGGCTTGACGTGGCCGGTCGCGTCCCTTGCAGGGCGCGTGCCCCTCTCGTCAGCGCATATGTTCTTCCAGGCGGTCGAGGAACTCCGTCTGGGCCCTGATCAGGACCGCTCTGGCGCGGTCCATGTCCAGCCACTCCACCCGGTCCAGCTCCGGGAACTCCTGGACCTGGCCCGAGCCGCGCGGCCATTCCATGGTGAAGGTGCCGGGGACCATGGCCGTCGGGTCGAGGTCCGCCTCGACGGCCCAGGCCGTGACGATCTTGCCGTTCGTCTGGGTGACCTCGCCGAGGGGGACGGGTTCGCCGTCGGGCGGTGGCAGGCCAAGTTCCTCCGGGAACTCGCGGCGGGCGGCGTCCCAGGCCGGCTCGTCGGGCTCGTACTCGCCTTTCGGTACGGTCCACGCCCCGGCGTCGCGCCTCGCGAAGAACGGGCCGCCCATGTGGCCCAGCAGCACCTCGACGCCGTGGTCGGTGCGGCGGAAGAGGAGCAGGCCAGCGCTGCGTTTCGCGGCGGCGGCCGGCGTCACGCGGCGACCTGCGGGTGTGCGGCGAGCACCGTTTCTACGGTGTCCGCCTCTTCGGGTGCCTTGTCCTCGCGGTAGCGCACGACCCGGGCGAAACGCAGGGCGACGCCCGCCGGGTAGCGGGTGGAGCGCTGCAGACCGTCGTAGGCGATCTCCACGACCAGCTCCGGGCGGACGGTCACCACGTAACCGCTCTCCTCGACAGGGCCGACGGCGAGTTCCTGGAGCCGTTCGGTCTGCCAGGCCAGCATCACGTCGGTGAGGCCCTTGAAGGTCTTGCCCAGCATGGCGAACGAGCCGTCCGGCCTGCGGGCGCCCAGATGCAGGTTGGAGAGCTTGCCGGTACGCCGCCCGCTGCCCCACTCGGCGGCCAGCACGACCAGGTCGAGCGTATGGACGGGTTTGACCTTCAGCCAGGAGGCTCCGCGCCGGCCCGCGCTGTAGGGGGCGTCCAGCGACTTGAGGACGACACCCTCGTGGCCGCGTGCGAGCGTGTCGGTGCTGAACCGCTCGGCGGCGGCCCGCGCCGACTCGTCCGTGGGATCCGGCACGAGGAGACGCCGTACGCGCATCGGCTCGGGGACCAGCCGGGCGAGCTCCGCGTGGCGGTCGGCGAACGGCAGGTCCAGCAGGTCCTGGCCGTCCACGGACAGCGCGTCGAAGAAGACGGGGGAGACGGGCACGGCCTCGGCGGCGGTCGCGACGTCCACCCGGGAGCCCACGCGGCCCGCGGTCTCCTGGAAGGGCCGGGGCCGCCCGTTCCCGTCGAGCGCGATGACCTCGCCGTCCAGGATGAAACGTTTGCCCTTCAACTCCCTGGCGGCCCTGGTGATCTCGGGCAGCCGGTCGGTGATGTCGTCGAGGGTGCGGGTGTGGACCCGTACCTCGTCGCCGTCGCGGTGCACCTGGACGCGGATGCCGTCGAGCTTCTCCTCCACCACGCAGGCGCCGAGCTTGTCGAGCGCCGCGGCGACGGAGGGGGCGCTGTGCGCCAGCATCGGCAGTACGGGCCGGCCGACGGTGAGCCGGAACACCTCCAGCGCCTCCGGTCCGTCGGCGAGCAGCCGCTCGGCCACGGTCCGCAGCGAACCCGCCAGCATCACGGCCCTGCGGACGTCGGCGGAGGGCGCGCCCGTCGCCCGGGCGAGCCCTTCGACCGCGACGGCGTCGAGGGCGCCCTGCCGCACCTCACCGCCGATCAGCGCGCGCAGGAACCTCTGCTCGGGCTCGGTGGCCGCGCCCATCAGCTCCCCGACGAGCCGCGCCCGCTCCGCCTGCGAGCCGGTGCCGGAGACAGCGCCGAGAGCGGTCAGGCGGCCGTCCACGTCCCGCACGGTCAGCGTGGGCTCCCCGGCGGGCGGCACGGACGTACTCAGGAGCTTCCAGCCGACACCGAGCCGCCCCTGGGGCAGACGGCCCGCCAGATACGGGATGACGATCGGTACGTCGTCCGCTTCCGCGTCCCGGAAGAGCTCCGCGAGCAGAGCGACCTTCCGGGACCGCGCGGAGGTGGCGGCGACCTCCTGGGACACCATGGCGAGCCGGGACAGCAACATGAAGTCATGGTGCTACGGAGACGCCCCGCGTACACCTGGGCGGACGGGGCCGAGGGCCGCGGCGGACGCGTCCCCGCGCCCGGACGGCCGCGCCGCGGTACCTGGGCGGGGTTGCGCCGCCACGCCTCGGCGCGGTGCGCGCCGTCCTGCCCGGGCGGGGTCGTACCGCTACGCCCGGACGGGCACGTCACCGCACCCGCACCGCCGCGTCCAGGTCCGCGAAGAGCAGTTCGCCGTTGATCGTGGCGCCCGCCCGGTAGCCGCCGCTCGCCGCGTTCACGACCTGCTCGCCGAAGCCGATCGCGTTGCCCGCCGCCCAGACGCCGGGCACGCTGGTCAGGCCCGTGGCGTCGACCACGGCGTACGAGCCGAACGGGGTCTCCTGGAGTTCGGCGCCCAGCTGTTCCAGCAGGCCGGTGCGGGGGACCGCCCGGGGTGCCACGAACAGCACCGAGCGCTCGTGGGCCGTGCCGTCCGCCAGCCGCACCGCGGTGAGCCGGTCGTCGACGACGTCGAGCCCCGCGACCGCACCGGGCACCACGGCGACCCCGGCCGCCGCGAGCCTGCGCAGCTCCTCGTCCGCCAGCTCCTCCTCCGCGACCGTGTGCAGGAACAGGGTCACGTCCTTGGACCACTGGGAGACCATCAGCGCCTGGTGTACGCCCATCGGGGTCGTGGCGAGCACGCCGAAGGCCTGGTCCCGCACCTCCCAGCCGTGGCAGTACGGGCAGTGCAGGACGTCCCGGCCGAAGCGCTCGGCGACCCCCGGCACCGTCGGCAGCTCGTCCGCGAGGCCGGTGGCGACGAACAACCGGCGCCCGTGCACCCGGCGCCCTCCGCCGAGCGTCACGTCGAACTCCCCGTCCGCGTCCCGCGCCACGTCCACCGCCAGGTCCCGGACGAGCTCGACACCGTACCGCGCGATCTCCTCGCGTCCCACGGCCAGGAACTCGGCCGGTGACATGCCGTCCCGGGTCAGATAGCCCTGCATGTGGGCGGCGGGCGCGTTGCGCGGCTCGCCCCCGTCGATCACGAGCACACTCCGGCGTGCGCGCCCCAGGACGAGCGCCGCGGACAGTCCGGCCGCGCCGCCGCCGACGACGACCACTTCGTACGTATCGGTCATGGTGACCACCTCCACCGATAAGGTCGCCCCACGGCACCGGTATTGACAAATGACTTTGCCGAAACTGCAATACAGGTATGAACGAGCAGCGGCACAGGGGCCATGGAGAGCATCGAGAACACGCCGAGCACGGGGAACACGCCGGGCGCGATGACCCTGACGATCAGGGCGACCGTGACACGGAGGGTGTTCTCGCGGAGGTCGGGCCCCGGCTGCGCCGCGTCCGCAAGGAGCGCGGTGCCACCCTCGCGGGGCTGTCCACCGCCACCGGCATCTCGGTGAGCACCCTCTCCCGCCTGGAGTCCGGCCTGCGCAAACCCAGCCTGGAACTGCTGCTGCCCATCGCCCGGGCCCACCAGGTGCCCCTCGACGAACTCGTCGGAGCACCGCAGGTCGGCGACCCGCGCGTCCGGGCGGCCAAGCCGATCGTCATGCACGGCCGTACGCACTGGCCGCTCACCCGCCAGCCCGGCGGCCTGCAGGCCTACAAGGTCCTCGAACCCAAGCGGAAGCTGGAACCGGAGCCGCGTGTCCACGAGGGCTACGAGTGGCTGTACGTGCTCTCCGGGCGGCTGCGCCTCGTGCTCGGCGAGCACGACGTCGTACTGGGCGCCGGGGAGGCCGCCGAGTTCGACACGCGCGTGCCCCACTGGTTCGGGTCGACGGGGGAGGGGCCGGTGGAGTTCCTGAGCCTCTTCGGGCGGCAGGGGGAGCGGATGCACGTGCGGGCGCGCCCGAAGGGCGGCGGCCGGACCGAGTGACATCGGCGGGCATCGGTGGGCACCGACTGTTCCCTGATAGGCAAGCGACCGCTTAGTATGCGTTTGAGCCCGGTCAGACGAAGCAGTCCCGTGGAGGCCCCGCATGCAGGCATGGCAAGTGCACGAGAACGGTGAGCCCGGCGAGGTGATGCGGCTCGCGGAGGTGGAGCGGCCCGTCCCCGGTGACGGCCAGGTCCTGCTCAAGGTGCGCGCGGCGAACATCAACTTCCCGGACGCCCTGATGTGCCGCGGGCAGTACCAGGTCAGGCCGCCGATGCCGTTCACGCCCGGGGTGGAGATCTGCGGCGAGACCGAGGACGGCCGGCGGGTCATGGCCAACCCGGCGCTGCCGTACGGCGGCTTCGCCGAGTACGCCGTCGCGGACGCCGCGGCCCTGCTGCCCGCACCCGAGGCGCTGGACGACGCCGAGGCGGCGGCCCTGCACATCGGCTATCAGACGGGCTGGTTCGGCCTGCACCGCCGAGCCCGCCTTGAGGCCGGCGAGACGCTGCTCGTGCACGCTGCCGCGGGAGGGGTCGGCAGTGCGGCGGTGCAGCTCGGGAAGGCGGCGGGGGCGACCGTCATCGGCGTCGTGGGAGGCGCGGACAAGGCCGCCGTCGCCCGAGAGCTGGGCTGCGACCTCGTGGTGGACCGGCGCGCCGAGGACGTCGTCGCCGCCGTCAAGGAGGCCACCGGCGGCCGGGGCGCCGACGTGATCTACGACCCCGTCGGCGGGGACGCCTACCAGCAGTCCGCCAAGCTCGTCGCCTTCGAGGGCCGGATCGTGGTCGTCGGCTTCGCGAGCGGCACGATCCCCAGCCCGGGTCTCCACCACGCCCTGGTGAAGAACTACTCGATCCTCGGCCTGCACTGGGGTCTCTACAGCACCAAGGATCCGAAGCTGGTCCTGCGCTGCCACGAGCAGCTCGCCGAGCTGGCCGCCCGAGGGGCGATCAGGCCGCTCGTCAGCGAGCGCGTGCCGCTGGCCGGTGCCGCCGACGCCGTCCAGCGGGTCGCCGACGGCGTCACCACGGGCCGGGTCGCCGTGCTGCCCGGCCTCGGGACCGCCCCAGGGGGCACCCGCGAGAACGGAGCCGTGGCATGACCGACGCCGACGAACTGCGCCGCCGCACTCAGGAGTTGCTGGCCGCGCACCCGATCGACAGCACGGACCGGGTGGACTTCCTCAAAGCCCGCTTCGACGCAGGACTCGCCTGGGTGCACTATCCGGAAGGTCTCGGCGGCCTCGGCGCGCCGCGCTCCCTGCAGGCCGTCGTCGACAACGAGCTGGAGGCCGCGGGGGCTCCCGACAACGACCCGCGGCGCATCGGCATCGGCCTCGGCATGGCCGCGCCGACGGTCCTCGGCTACGGCACCGAGGAGCAGAAGAACCGCTTCCTGCGGCCCCTGTGGGTCGGCGAGGAGGTCTGGTGCCAGCTGTTCAGCGAGCCGGGCGCGGGCTCCGACCTGGCGGCACTGGGTACGCGAGCGGTCAGGGACGGCGACAGCTGGGTGGTCAACGGCCAGAAGGTGTGGACGTCCAGCGCCCACGTCGCCCGCTGGGCCATCCTCATCGCCCGCACCGACCCGGACGCGCCCAAGCACCGCGGCATCACCTACTTCGTCTGCGACATGACCGACCCCGGCGTCGAGGTGCGGCCACTGCGCCAGATCACCGGCGAGGCCGAGTTCAACGAGGTGTTCCTCACCGACGTCCGCATCCCCGACGCACACCGCCTCGGCGAGGTCGGTGACGGCTGGCGGGTCGCGCAGACCACCCTGATGAACGAGCGGGTCTCCATCGGCGGCATGCGCATCCCGCGTGAGGGCGGGATGATCGGCCCCGTCTCGAAGACCTGGCGCGAACGCCCCGACCTGCGCACCCACGACCTGCACCAGCGCCTGCTGAAGCTGTGGGTCGAGGCCGAGGTGGCCCGGCTCACCGGCGAACGCCTGCGCCAGCAGATGGTCGCGGGAGCGCCGGGCCCCGAGGGCTCCGGCATGAAACTCGCGTTCGCCCGCCTCAACCAGGAGATCAGCGGCCTGGAGGTCGAACTCCTCGGCGAGGAAGGCCTGTTGTACGAGGACTGGACGATGCGCCGCCCCGACAAGGTCGACTTCACCGGCCGGGACGCCGGCTACCGCTATCTCCGCTCCAAGGGCAACAGCATCGAGGGCGGGACCAGCGAGGTCCTGCTGAACATCGTCGCCGAACGCGTGCTGGGGCTGCCCTCCGAGCCGCGCACCGACAAGGACGTCGCCTGGAAGGACCTCGCCCGATGACCCCGACGACAACGCAGCGCGCACAGCCCGACCTGCTGTACTCGGAGGAGGAAGAGGCGCTGCGCGCTGCCGTCCGTGACCTGCTCGCCGACCACTGCGACCCGGCGGGCGTGATCGCCCGCACGGAGTCCGGTGCGCCGTACGACCGCGAGGCGTGGAAGGCCCTCGCCGAGGGCATGGGCCTCGCGGGCCTGCTGGTGCCCGAGGCGCTGGGCGGCCAGGGTGCCACGCACCGCGAAGCCGCCGTCGTCCTGGAGGAGCTGGGCCGCGCGGTCGCTCCCGTGCCGTATCTGACGAGCGCGGTCGTCGCCACCGAGGCGCTGCTGGAGTGCGACGCCGACGACCTCCTCGCCGAGCTGGCGTCCGGCCGCCGTACCGGCGCCCTCGCCGTCGCCCTGAACATCACCCCCGGCGGCGCGCACAAGACCGTACGGATCGAGAACGGTGTCCTGCACGGGGAGTTGACGGGCATCGCGGACGCCGCCGGCGCCGATGTGCTGCTCGTTCCCGCCGAGGACGGCGGCCTGTACGCGGTCGACGCGGACGCCGTGACCGTCACCGCGCAGGTGTCGCTGGACCTGACCCGGCCGGTCGCGAAGGTCGTGCTCGACGCAGCGACCGCCCGCCGCGTCGGTGACGCCGCCCCCGCCGTACGACGTGCCCTGCGCGCCGGCGCCGGACTGCTCGCATCCGAGCAACTCGGCCTGGCGGAATGGTCGTTGACGGAAACAGTGCGCTATCTGAAGGAGCGCAAGCAGTTCAACCGGCCGGTCGGCGGCTTCCAGGCGCTCAAGCACCGGCTCGCCCAGCTCTGGCTGGAGACCGTCCACACCCGCGCCGCGGCACGCAACGCGGCCGACGCCCTGGCCGGCGGGAGCACGGACAGCACGGACGTGGACGTGGCGGTGGCCCTCGCCCAGGCGTACGCGGCGCCCGTCGCCGTCCACGCCGCCGAGGAGGCCCTTCAGCTGCACGCCGGCATCGGCATGACCTGGGAGCACCCCGTGCACCTCTACCTGAAGAGGGCCAAGGCCGACTCGATCGCGTACGGCACGGCGGGCAGCCACCGGGAGGCGCTGGCCGTACTGGTGGACCTCCAGGCCCCCTGACCGGCTCACCGGCACGCATCGCACGAAGGCCCGCTTCTGCCCCTGGAATTCGCCGGGGACGGGAGCGGGCCTTCGCGTGCAGGTGGCCCGGTGAAGTGAACACGCAGCGGCAGTCCGGCCAACTCACCGCACGTCTCTGCTCCTTGGGCATGTCAGGACTCCATAATCTCCCCAGTCCCGACTTCGCCGGCCGGGCGGACCACGGCCCCGTACGGCACTCCCAGGGAGGCAGACATGGCCCTCACCACCCGTCGCAGAGCCCTCACCACCCTCGCCGCCGGACTGGCGGGCGGTATCGCCCTGCCCGCGTACGCGCAGGCGAGCGAGGACCGGCACCGCCCGCGCCCGCTGTGGCGTGCCCACGCCCACAACGACTACCTCCACCCCCGGCCCCTCCACGACGCGCTCGACCACCGCTTCGGCAGCGTCGAGGCCGACATCTACCTCGTCGACGGCCAACTCCTGGTCGCGCACGACCCGGTGGAGCTGGACCCGGCCCGCACCCTGGAGTCCCTCTACCTGCAGCCCCTCGCCGCCCGGGTGAAGGCCAACCGGGGCTCGGTGTACCGGGGGTACCGCAGGCCGCTCCAGCTGCTGATCGACATCAAGACCGAGGGCTCGGCCACGTACCTCGAACTGGACCGCCGACTGCGCCGCTACCGGCACCTGTTCACGACGTACGCCCATGGCCGTGTCCTGCCCGGCGCGGTGACGGCCGTGGTCTCCGGTGACCGGGGCGCCCGGGTGCCCATGGAGGCACAGACCGTACGGCACGCCTTCTACGACGGCCGCCTCCTCGACCTGCTGGCTCCCGTCCCGGCCCCGGCCTCCCTCATCCCACTGATCAGCGACAACTGGACGCTCAACTTCACCTGGCAGGGCGTCGGCACCTTCCCCGAGGCCGAGCGGCAGAAGCTGCGCGGGATCATCCTGGCCGCGCACTCCCGGGGGCAGAAGGTCCGCTTCTGGGCCACCCCGGACCTGGCGGGCCCCGCCCGTGACGCGGTCTGGAGCGAACTCCTCGCCGCGGACGCCGACTACCTCAACACCGACGACCTCGCGGGGCTGGAAGCCTTCCTGGACGCCCGCCGACGGGCGTAACCAGCGCGCGGGCCCGGCCCCGCGCGGTCACGCGCAGTAAACACACGTTCGGCGGACACGTCAGCCGCACGGACGAACCCCCCGCTACGCCACACTTGCGGCCGAAAGCCGCGGTGTGACGTGGCGGAGGAGGTTGACGGTGGCCATTTCCATCTCTGTGGTGCTGCTGCTCGTGATTCTGGCGGTGGTCTTCCTGCGCAACGGCGCGCTGAAGCTCTCGCACGCGGTGGTCTGCGTCCTGCTCGGCTTCTATCTGGCGAGTACCAGCATGGCGCCGACCATCCATGACGGGGTGACGGCGACGGCCGACATCGTCAGCAGCCTCAGGCCCTGAGGGCTGTCCCGTAATCCCCGGTGGATCAGCGCGCGGCGTCAGATGCGGTGCATCGCAAGGCGGAGGGTCGTCCTCATACTGGGCGTATTCGGGCGATCCGACAACGCGGCGAGGTGCCGTAGCTGTCGTCGTGCGCCCGCCGGGGATTACGGGACAGCCCTTGGCGCGCCCGAGGCTCCGGCGGATCTCAGGCCTTGGAGAACACGCCGATCCCGTTGGGCACCGGGCGTTCGGCCCCGCCGCTGGGGTGGTTGCGTACGGTCGCGGTGGTCGACCCGGGCTCCCGGGCGGCCAGTGTGGTGGAGCCGCCGCCGTCCAGACTGAACGCGTCCACCGAGCCCAACTTCTTCATCGTGTCGGCGACCTCCGCGATGGTGAGACCGCTGCGGAAGTCCGCCGCCCCGTCGAGCGCCAGCAACAGCAGCCGGTTCCCGCCGTCGGAGATGCCCGCCGCGGTCCTTACCGCCGCCGTCACGTTGTCGAGCCCCGCGAGCGGCTGCCCGCCCCGCAGGACCGGATAACCGCCGATCGCGAAGTGGTACGGGGCCTTCGACGCGGCCCCTACCAGCTGGTGCCGCACCACGACCTGCTCGCCCACGGACAGCTTGCGCAGCTGCTGGGCTCCCGCTTCCCGGCCGACCAGAACCGTGGTGTCCGAAGCGATGGTTCCGCTGCCGGGGGTGTCCGCGGACGACACCACGCGGCCGTCCCGGACCGTCACCTCGTAGGTGTCCGTACTGCAGGGCGCGGCCCGGTCGGTGTCCGTCCCGCAGGTGGCCCGCACCCGGGAGACCTGACCCCAGTCCGAGGTGAACGCTCCGACGGAGCCCACGGGCAGCGCGTACTGGTTGAGGCCGCCGAGCGGAAGCCGCGTCTGCGGCGTCTCGACCGAACCGTCGAGAGCCAGGCTGTCGAGGCGGGCCCGGTGGTCCGTACCGACGCCGAGGACGTCCTCGGTGCTCGTGCCGGGCGGCAGGGCCGGTCCGAAGCGCTGGCCGTTCGGTACCGCCGCCTTGTAGGTGTGCCCGTTCGCGATCGCCGGGCCGACGGACGCGCCGGTCGCCTCGACCCCCGGGTGCTGGGTCTCGGTGATGTTGAAGAAGTCGCCGTTGACGCCCGCGACGGCACCCTGGGCGTCGGTCAGCCGGGAGACCGTCGCGCGGGCCGCGACCACGCCCGGGTGCAGCAGATCGACGCTCACCCCGGGGTTGGCGAGATCGACACTGAGTACGTGCGCGTGCGTCACACCCTTGGCGGCCGGGATGTCGAACTCCGTATAGCGCACCCCCGGCGCGATCCGGCTGAAGCCCGGTGCGCCGCCGGTCGGCGTGCCGCTGGCCGGCGGCGCCCCGACGAGGGCCGCGCCGGCCAGCGCGCTCCACGCGGCGAGGACCGTCAGTGCGGTTCCGAGTCGTCCGGTGCGTAGTGTCACGGTGCCCCTGCTCTCTCCGCTGTCTCCTCAAATGGCCCAGGACACGGGGGAGTTCACCACAGAGAGGGTGCGTTGACGATGACTACGTGCCGACGAGGCGCGAACGCGTCAGGAAACGTACCCCTTCGGGCGCCTCAAGGGAGAAGCCGCTGCCCCGCCCCGGCACCACGTCGATGATCAGCCGGGTGTGGTTCCACACCTCGGACTGGCTCCGCGACATCCAGAACATGACCGGTTCCTCGACCCCCTCGACGGTCAGCGAGGCGAGCAGCACGTCGGAGTCGCCTGTCCTGAACTCGCCCTCGGGATAACACATGGGCGCGCTGCCGTCGCAGCAGCCGCCGGACTGATGGAACATCAGTGGGCCGTGCGCGTCCCGCAGTTTGCGCAGCAGCTCGGCGGCGGCGGGTGTCAGTTCCACGGGCGGGGCGGGGGCGGTCGGGGGCACCGGGCATCACTCCTCATCGCTTCGGGAGTACTGCCGCGGACCCTACTCCGGCTGCGGGCCGGTGAGGGCTGAGCTCGCAGCTCCCCGCGCCCCTGAGGGGACCGGGGCGCAGCCCCGCCCCGAGGGGCGCGGGGAACTGCGCGGGCAACCCCCACCGGCCCGCAGCCGACGACCGACCGCTCACGCCCGCGCAGCTGCCTCCTGCAACGGAAAGTGGCACAGCGCCGTGTGGGAGTCCGCCGACCCCGGCGTCCCCCGCACGACCAGCGGCGGAGTCTGCGAGGCGCACAGTTCCTCCGCCCGCGGACACCGCGTGCGGAACCGGCACCCCGACGGGATGTCGAAGGGCGACGGAATCTCCCCCTTGAGCTGGATCTCCCGGTCGCCGGACGCGCGGGACGCGTCCAGGACCGGCGCGGCCGACATCAGGGCCGCGGTGTAGGGGTGCTGGGGGCGTTCGAAGACTTCCTCGGTGGCGCCTTGTTCGATGACCTTGCCCAGGTACATCACGGTCACCCGGTCGGAGATGTACCGCACCACGGACAGGTCGTGGGAGATGAACACATAGGCCACGCCGAGGCGTTCCCGAAGTTCCGACAGGACGTTCAGAACCTGGGCCTGCACCGACAGGTCAAGCGCGGAGACCGGCTCGTCGCAGACGATGAGGTCGGGGTCCAGGGCCAGCGCGCGGGCGATGCCGATGCGCTGGCGCTGTCCGCCGGAGAACTCGTTCGGGTAGCGGTGGGCGTCGCCGGCGCGCAGCCCGACCAGGGAGAGGAGTTCGCGGACGCGCTTCTCCCTGGCCCTGGCGTCCGGTACGACGTCCCGGTGGGTGCGCCAGGGTTCCCCGATCAGGTCGGCGGCCGACATCCGCGCGTTGAGCGAGGCGAAGGGGTCCTGGAAGACCATCTGGACGCGGCGGCGCCAGGCCAGCAGGTCCTTGCCGCGCAGGGCGAACGGGTCGGTGCCGTCGAACCGTACGGTGCCCGCGTCGGGCCGTTCCAGGCCGAGCAGCACCCGGGCGAGGGTGGACTTCCCGCAGCCCGACTCACCGACGAGCCCGAGGGTCTCGCCGCGGCCGAGCCGGATGTCCACCCCGTCCAGGGCGGTCAGCCGGCGGCGGCCGTGGCCGAAGGTCTTGGTGACGCCGCTGACCTCCAGCAGGGGCCCGGACTCCGCCGGCCCGCCGGTGCGGTGTCCGTCGGCGGCGTCGGCGGTGGTGACGCGGGTTTCGGGCGTGCGGCTCTCAGGCACGGTCGAGCTCCTCGGAGAAATGGCAGGCGGCCGAGCGTCCGTCGCCCGACGCGCGCAGGGACGGCCGTTCCTGGACGCATCGCTCGCGCACCAGCGGGCAGCGGTCCTGGAAGACGCATCCGGTCGGCACCGCGCTCAGTTCGGGCGGGCTGCCGGGCACGGCGGGCAACGGGCGCCCGCGTACGGCGTGTTCCGGCACCGAGTCGAGCAGCCCCCGGGTGTAGGGGTGGCGGGGGGCTGCGAAGACCTCGCGCACTGGTCCGTTCTCGACGACCGTGCCCGCGTACATGACGACCACGTCGTCCGCGCGCTGGGCGACCACGGCCAGGTCGTGCGTGATCAGGACGAGGGCCATCTCCCGCTCGTCCTGGAGGTCCCGCAGCAGCCGCATGATCTGCGCCTGCACGGTCACGTCCAGCGCGGTGGTGGGTTCGTCCGCGATGAGGACGTCGGGGTCGAGGGCGACGGCCATCGCGATCAGCAGCCGCTGCCGCATACCGCCGGAGAACTGGTGCGGGTAGGAACGGGCCCGCTGCCGCGGCTCCGGGATGCCCACCCGGGTCATCAGCTCGACCGCCTTCTCGTGAGCCTGGCGACGGGAGAGCCCGCGGTGGATGCGGAACGGCTCGCCGATCTGCCGGCCGACCGGCTGGACCGGGTTGAGGGCGGTCAGGGCGTCCTGGAAGACGATGGACAGCACGGGTCCGGCGAGTTTGCGGCGTTCCGCGGGGCTCATCCGCAGCGTGTCGCTGCCCCTGACCCGGACGGCACCGCCGGTCACCTCGGCCGCGGGGTCCAGCAGCCCCACGACCGACAGCGCGGTCATCGACTTGCCGCAGCCCGACTCGCCGAGAAGGGCGAGGGTACGGCCGCGACGGACGCTGAAACTGACGCCGTCGACGGCGCGCACCCGCCCGGCGGGTGTGTTCAGTTCGACGCAGAGCCCTTCGACGTCGAGGGCGGGAGTGTTGTCGGGGGTGTCGGCGGCGGGCGGCGAGGGCACGGCGGTGGTCGTCACGGGATCAGCTCCGGGGGTACGGCGGCGGAGGCACCGCGGCGCTTGGTGGGCAGCGTCAGTCGCCAGCGCTGGGCGGGGTCGGCGGCCATGCGGACCCAGGCGGCGAGCACCGTGGCGGACACCGTCGTGAACACGATGGCCAGCCCCGGGAGCACGGTGATCCACCAGGCGGTCTGGAGGTACTGGCGGCCCTGGGCGACCATCAGGCCCCAGCTGACGTCCGGCGGCTGGATGCCGATGCCCAGGAAGCTGAGGGAGGACTCGGTGAGCATGACGAAGCAGAAGTCGAGCGTGGCGACCGTCAGCAGGGTGGGCAGGGCGATCGGCAGGACGTGCCGGTAGATGATGTTGCGGCTGGGCGTGCCGAAGGTGCGGGCCGCGTCCACGAACAGCCGGCTGCGCAGCTCGGCCGCCTCCGCCCGCGCGGTGCGCAGATACACCGGTATACGGGCCACCGCGAGGATCAGTACGAGGTTCAGCGCGCTCGGCGAGAACACGTACAGCACGACCACCGCGATCAGCAGGGAGGGGAAGCTGAGGATCACGTCGGCCAC
The DNA here is from genome assembly GCF_044742785.1 of Streptomyces sp. NPDC087844. Taxonomy (NCBI): domain Bacteria; kingdom Bacillati; phylum Actinomycetota; class Actinomycetes; order Kitasatosporales; family Streptomycetaceae; genus Streptomyces; species Streptomyces sp. NPDC087844. Next base: position 264,495 of record NZ_JBIUVD010000011.1, read on the forward strand.
ACGCAGGGCGAGACTCTCGCGGCGGCCCCCGTGGTAACCGGCCCACAGGCCGAGCGCCGAGCCGATCAGCAGCGAGCACAGCACCGCCGGGACGGCCACGGACAGGGTCGTGGCGGCGGCGTCGACCAGCCGGGCCAGCACGCTGCGTCCCAGGACGTCGGTGCCGAACAGTCCGTACACCCCCTCGCCCAGGGACGGGGGCCGCAGGGAGGCGTCCAGATCCTGCCGCTGCGCGCGGTCGCCGATGAGGAGGCGCCCGAAGAGCGCCACGAGGACGACCAGGGAGAGGACGACGGCCGCCACGGCCGCCGCGCGGTCGCGACCCAGCATGCGCCACCAGTTCGCCCGGTGGGGCGCGGGTCCGGCGTCGGCCGCAGTCGTGTCCGGTGCGGCGGCGGCAGTGCTGTCCGCGGTGGTGCCCACAGCGCTGTCCGTGGGCGTGGGTTCTTCTCGGGGCATGGTGCTTCCTTCGCTCACGCCGGCACCGCCAGTCGCACACGGGGATCGGTCAGCGCGTGACAGACGTCGACCAGGATGTTGAGCGCGAAGATCGTCACCGCGGTCAGGAGCACGGCCGCCTGGAGGACCGCGAAGTCGCGCTGGAGGATGGAGTCGATCATGAGTTTGCCGATGCCCGGCCAGCCGAAGATCGTCTCGACGATCACCGCACCGTTGACCAGGCCCACCGCCAGGTCGCCCGCCACGGTCAGGACGGGCGTCACCGCGTTGCGCAGGGCATGGCCGAAGATCACCCGCTGGGGCGTGGCGCCCTTGCTGCGGGCGATCTTGACGTAGGGGGCGGAGAGCGCGGTGACCATGCTGCCGCGCACCACCTGGACCAGCACTCCGAAGGGGCGGATCAGCAGGGTGGCGACGGGCAGCACCCAGATCTCCGGCCCGCCGAGGGTGCCGGAGGTCGGCAGCCAGCCGAGGCTCACCCCGAAGACGAGCACGCCCATGATGGCGAACCAGAAGTCGGGGATGCTGGCGGCGGTCATCGACAGCAGGCTGGCGATCCGGTCGACCGGCGAGTTGGGGCGGTAGGCGGCCAGGCTGCCGACCAGCAGCGCTCCGGTGATCGCGAGCAGCATGGTCACACCGGCGAGCTGCAGGGTGACCGGGAAGGCGTCGAGCACCATCTCGGTCGCCGGCTGCCCGGTCCGCAGCGAGGTGCCGAAGTCCAGGCGCGCGGCGTCGGCGAGGTAGTTCCACAGTTGCGCGGGGATCGACAGGTCGAAGCCCTGGGCGGCGGAGAACTCGGCGCGCTGCTCGGCGGTGGCGCTCAGGGGAAGGTAGAGGTCGACCGGATTGCCGGTCATACGGGCCAGGAAGAAGACGCCCAGCACCACACAGAACAACGGGATGGCGCTGGAGATCATGCGTTTGCGCAGGAAGGGGATCATGTCAGCCCTTCGCCCCCTCGGCGGGGCCGACCTCGGCCAGCCGCATCTCGTCGCCGGTGGCGGAGTTCGGTTCGTAGCGGATCGACGGTGACAGCCCGAGCAGTCCGCTCATGTGGGCGATGTGGGTGTACTGGACGACGGTGTCGTTCTGGTCGGCGAGCAGGTCGGCGAAGGCCTGCTGGCGCTTCTGTCCGGACAGCAGGCCCGCGTCGGCGATGCGCCCGTCGAGTTCCTTCGTGCCGAAGGTGGACTGCGGGCCGTCACCGAGCAGGTACTGGCTGGCGGTGAAGGCCGCGTCACCGGCCTGGTTGCCGTGCATGATCAGCAGGGCGATGGGGCCGACGTTCTTCGGCAGCGGCCTCAGCTGGTACTGGAGCTGGGTGGCGGTGTCGGCCATGCGCACCCGTACGCTCAGCCCGATCTCCTTCATCTGGTACTGCAGGGCCTCCGCGGTCTCCGACACCCCGGAGAACATGCCGTTGCGGGCGACCAGGGTGATGGTGCGGCCGGTGGGTACGCCGTCGGCCTTCGCCTCCTGCACCAGCGTCCGGGCCTTCGCCACGTTCTGGCGGGTCGGCTCTATCGCGTCGCTGTGTCCCACCACTCCGGGCGGCACGAGCTGGCCCGCGGGTTCGGCCAGTCCGCCGAGCAGGGCGTCGATGATGCCCTGGCGGTCGACGGCCAGGTCGATCGCCCGGCGCACCCGCAGGTCGTCGAGCGGCGCCTCGCGGCCGTCCAGCCGCAGCGCGGTCGTCTCGTTGTTGGGATAGGAGGCGGTCGTGTCCTTCTCCGCCTCCATCGAGTCGAGCGCGACGGCGATCTCCGCTTCGTCCTTGTCGATCATGGCGGCCCGGACACTGGCGTCGCTGCGCCAGACGTAACGTGCCCGGGGAAAGGCCGGAGCCTCGCCCCAGTAGTCGTCGTAGCGGCTGAGGGAGATCGCGGTGCCGGCCTGCCACGAGCGCACGGCGTACGGGCCGGTGCCGATCGGGACACGCACCTTGGCCTTGGCGCCGGTGGAGCGCGGCACGATCTCCACGAAGCTCAGGCGCAGCGGAAGGATGGGGTCGGGTTTCGCGGTGGTGACGGTCAGCCGGTTGTCCCCGGCCGTCTTCACTTCGAGGTCGTCGTCACCGAAGACGTAGCCCTCGACATTGCAGGCGAGGTCGGAGTTGACCGCCCGGTCGATGGAGAAGGCGGCGTCCTTCGCCGTGAACGGCTCACCGTTCTGGAAGGTCACGCCGCTGCGGGTGTCGAAGGTCCAGGTGCGGGGCCCGGTCTGTTTCCAGCCGGTCGCGAGAAGCGGGTGCAGTTCGCCCGAGTCGGGATCGCGTTCGACGAGCGGCTCGGTGATGTTGGACCGGACGACGACGCCGGTACCGGTCAGTGAGGCCTCACAGGGCTCCAGCGTCGGTGGTTCCTGGGTGAGCACCACGCGCAGGGTGCGGCCGTCGGCCTGGCCGGCGTCGCCGCCGGCGCTGTTGGCCACGGCGCAGCCACTGGACACCAGCACCGTGCCCGCCAACAGCAGGGCGGTCGTCGTGCGGGGCCGCCGTCGGCCGGGCGGAAGGGAGGAAACGGGGGACTTCATCGTCGGCGTATCTCCGGGGGAGTGCTGATGTGTCGCGTACCGAGTGCGGGCCGACCTCCTGAGCTGTTTACACTTACGTACTCGGTCCGCATCTGTGAACGCCGAAGCTAAACCGGTGCCGTGGCAGCGTCAAGGGATGCGCGTCGACGGATCTTCTCGGGTCCGTCGCCGTCGCGGCGCCCGGACCTCCTCGGCCGGGTACCGCGCCGACGGTGTCGTCACCACCTGTCGCCGCGCGACCACCGTCCGGTCCGGCCCGCGTGCCACCGCGTACCGAACGTCACGGACCTTCAGTTATGACGGGAGTACCACCATGTCCCACTCATCCCACTCCACCTCCTCCTCCCCTGACCCGGCCGCCCCGGGCGCCGTCCTCCAGGTGTCCCCGCTGCTCCCCGCCCTGGAGAAGGCGCTGGCCGAGCGCCACCGCACCGTACGTCTGCACGAACTGCCCGACCCCGCGGCCTACCTGCGCGAGGAGGCCGGTGACGTGGTGGCCGCGGTGACCAGCGCGCGGTTCGGCGTCGCCAACTCCCTGATGGACGCGCTGCCGCGACTGGGTGCGATCGTCCACTTCGGCGTCGGCTACGAGACCACGGACGTGGCCCACGCCCGGGCGCGCGGCATCGACGTCAGCAACACCCCCGACGTGCTCAACGACTGCGTGGCCGACCTCGCCGTCGGCGGTCTGATCGACGTCATGCGCGAACTGTCGGCCGCCGACCGGTACGTACGGGCCGGTCGGTGGGGCGCGGCGCCCTATCCGCTGACCTCCCGGGTGAGCGGGAAGCGGGTCGGCATCCTCGGTCTCGGCCGGATCGGCCGGGCCGTCGCGCGGCGGCTCGAAGGCTTCGACGCGGACATCGCGTACTGCTCGCGGGTCCCGGTGGCCGACGTCCCTTACCGCCACCTCCCGACCGCGCGGGAGCTGGCCGCCGAGTGCGACGCGGTCGTCGTCACGGTCGCGGGCGGGCCGGGCACCCGGGGGCTGGTCTCGGCGGAGGTGCTCGACGCGCTCGGCCCCCGGGGATTCCTGGTCAACGTCGCGCGCGGCAGCGTCGTCGACGAGCCCGCCCTGGTCGCGGCGGTGCGGGAGGGGCGGATCGCCGGTGCGGCGCTCGACGTCTTCGCCGACGAACCGAACGTGCCGCGGGCGCTGCTGGAGTCGGACCGGGTGCTCCTGCTGCCCCACGTGGCCAGCGGGACGCACGAGACGCGGCAGGCGATGGCCGACCTGGTCCTGGACAACGTCCGGCGGTTCATGACGGAGGGGGTTCTCCTCACCCCCGTTCCGTAGCCGCCCATTGACAGCCGCAAGGATGGCTGTCTACAAATGAGAACGCGGACTACATATGAGGACGGCATTCATGGCAGGGAACGCAGCACGCATCGCCGACGTCACCGTGACTCCCGTGGCCTTCAAGGACTACCCACTGCTCAACACGGTCGGGGTGCACGAGCCCTACGCGCTGCGCACGATCGTCGAGATGACCACGGAGTCCGGTGCCACCGGCATCGGTGAGACCTATGGCGGCACGGTCCACCTGGAACGGCTGCGCCGCGCCGCCGAGGAACTGACCGGCCTGGACGTCTGGAACCTCAACGACCTGATCGCCCGCACCACGCGCGCGCTGGGCCCGGACACCTCGGGCGGCGACGGCATGTCCGGGATGGTCACCGGCAGCAGCGCCGTGGACCGGGTCATGTCACCCTTCGACGTCGCCTGTCTGGACATCCAGGGCAAGCTGATCGGCAGGCCGGTCAGCGACCTCCTGGGCGGAGCCGTCCGCCCCTCGGTCCCCTACAGCGCCTACCTCTTCTACAAGTGGGCCGCACACCCCGGGCAGGAGGACGACGACTGGGGCGCCGCCCTCGACCCGAAGGGCCTGGTCGACCAGGCCCACCGCATGATCGACACGTACGGCTTCTCCTCCATCAAGCTCAAGGGCGGCGTCTTCCCGCCGGACGAGGAGATCGCGGCGGTCAGGGCCCTGCGGGAGGCCTTCCCCGACCTGCCCCTGCGCCTCGACCCCAACGCGGCCTGGAGCACGGAGACCTCGCTGCACGTCGCCCGCGAGCTGGACGGAGCCCTGCAGTACCTGGAGGACCCGACCGAGGGCATCGACGGCATGGCGGCCGTGGCCGCGGGAACGCCGACACCCCTGGCGACCAACATGTGTGTCGTCTCCTTCGACGACCTCGCCCCGGCCGTGGCCCGCGGTTCCGTGGGCATCGTCCTGTCCGACCATCACTTCTGGGGCGGGCTGCGGCGCGGCCTCCAGCTCTCCGCGATCTGCGACACCTTCGGCCTCGGCCTGTCGATGCACTCCAACTCCCACCTCGGCATCAGCCTCGCGGCGATGACCCATCTCGCGGCGGCCACCCCGCGCCTCACCTACGCCTGCGACACGCACACGCCCTGGAAACAGCCGGACGAGGACGTCGTCGACACCGAGGTGCTGCGGTTCACCGAGGGCCGCGTCACCGTCCCGACGGCTCCCGGCCTGGGTGTGGAACTGGACCGGGACGCGCTCGCCAGGCTCCACCGGCAGTACCTCGACTGCGGACTGCGCGACCGCGACGACACCGGCTACATGCGCACCGTGGACCCCTCCTTCCCGACCGAGACCCCCCGGTGGTGACCCGCCCGTGCACATCATGCTCAACCACCGCATCCTGAGCCGCTTCCACGAACCGCTCAAGGCCCGCGCGCGGGGCCCGCACACCTGGCTGGAATCCTTCGACTGGACGACGGAACGGATCTCCGAAGCCATCACCGACGCCGAGGTGTTCGTCGGTTCCCCACTGCGCGCGGAGGACGCCCGGCGCGCCGAACGGCTCCGGCTCGTCCACGTCGTCGGCGCCGGCTACGACGGCATCCCGCTGGACGCGCTCGGCCCGGAGGTGTCGGTCACCACCACGCACCACCACGGCCGTTCCATCGCCGAGCACGTGCTCATGTCCGTCATGATGCTGTCCCGCGACGTCCTGGGCGCCGACCGCGCACTGCGGTCCGGACAGTGGCGCAACGTGGCCGTCGACCCGGAGCTGCCGTTCGGGACGACGCTGGAGGGCCGCCGGGTGGGCATCCTCGGTTTCGGCGAGACCGGCACCGAGGTCGCACGCCTGTGCCAGGCGGTGGGCATGCGGGTGCGTGCCGTGCGGCGCGACCCCTCCGCGCCGGTCCCCCAAGACCTGCGGACCGACTGGATCGGCGGCGACGACCGGCTGCCCGACCTGCTGGCCGAGTCCGACGTCGTGGTGGTCACGGTCCCCCTCGGCCCCGCCACCCGCGGGCTGATCGGCCCCGCCGAACTGGCGGCCATGGGACCCGGAAGCCTGCTGGTCAACGTGGCCCGCGGACCGGTCGTCCAGGAGGACGCGCTCTACGAGGCCCTCGACTCGGGTGTCATCGCCGGGGCCGCACTGGACGTGTGGTGGTCGGGCCCGCCGCAGGCGCCGAGCAGGCTGCCGTTCCACCGACTGCCCAACGTGCTGATGACCCCGCACCACTCGGGCCACACCACCGACACCTTCGCCGCCCGCGCGGTGGAGATCGCCGACAACATCAACCGTCTGGAAGAGGGCCGCCCGCTCGTCAACGTGGTGCGCGCGGGCGCCTCCGCGGCCACCTGAGGCTTCCTCGTCCAGCCCTCTCGCCCCCTCGCACCCTCGCCCCACTTCCCCAGGAGTTGAAGACCCCCATGCTCGAAGGCGTCCTCTTTTTCCCCGTCACCCCCTTCACCGATCTCGGAGAGGTCGACCTGGCCGTCCTGCACCAGCACGTCTCGGCGGGGACCGACGCCGGCCCCGGCGGCGTGTTCGTCGCCTGCGGCACCGGTGAGTTCCACGCCCTGGACGTCGAGGAGTTCGCCGCGGTGGTACGGACCGCCGTCGACGCGGTGGCCGGACGGGTCCCGGTGTACGCCGGGGCGGGAGGCGCGCTCGGGCTGGCCCGCCGCTTCGCCCGCGCCGCAGCCGACGCCGGTGCGGACGGTCTGCTGCTCATGCCTCCCTACCTCGTCGACTCGCCCCCCGAGGGCCTGGTCGCGTACGTCCGCGCGGTCGCCGGGGAGACCTCCCTGCCGGTGATCGTCTACAACCGGGGCAACGCGCGCTTCGACGAGCACACCGCGTCGCAAGTGGCCCAACTGCCCACGGTGACGGGCTTCAAGGACGGTACCGGCGACCTCGATCTCGTCGCCCGGATCATTTCCGCCGTACGTGAGTCGCTGAGCGCGTCCGGCAAGGAGTTCCAGTTCTTCAACGGCATGCCCACCGCCGAGGCGAGCCAGCCGGCCTACCGCGCCCTGGGCGTGAAGCTGTACTCCTCGGCCGCGTTCGCCTTCGCGCCCGACATCTCCCTCGCCTTCCACCGCGCGCTGGAGGCCGACGACCACCAGCGGCTCGACGCGCTGCAGCGGGTCTTCTTCCACCCCTTGGTCAGGCTGCGCAAGCGGGTCCCCGGCTACGCGGTGGCCCTGGTGAAGGCGGGGGTGACGCTGGAGGGGAGCAAGGCAGGACCGGTCCGCCCGCCCCTGACCTCCCTCGGCGCGGGGGAGATCGAGGAGCTGGCGGCCATCATCGCCGAGGGACGTGCCGTGCTCGCCTCCTGAGTCCCGCCCGCCGGTTCGGAGATGCACGCGGTGGGTGCTTTCGCCGATCCCTGGTTCCTCTCGGATAAGGCATGCCTGACGACGCCGTAACGACGTCGGATAATGTTCTGCGTGCAACTACTTGCACCCGCCGGACGCACGCATGTTTGGAGTCGGCCTTGCCGCACACGATCGACACCGCCGCAAAAGGGCCGGACGCCGTGACCGAGGAAGGCGAGCAAGGCTGGGTCGAACTGGGGTCGGGCGCCGAGCTGCGCGAGCTGCTCGGCGAACCCTGGCCCATCGTGATCGAGAAGGTCCACGACCGGCTGGCCGACCAGGACCGGGACATCATCGCCCGCTCGCCCTTCTGTCTGCTGGCCACCTCCGACGCGCGCGGCAACTGCGACGTCTCCCCGCGCGGGGACATCGCGGGCTTCACGCACGTCATCGACTCCGGCACGCTCGCCCTCCCCGACCGGCCGGGGAACCGTCGAGGCGACAGCCTCCACAACATCCTCGACAACCCGCACGCGGGCCTGCTCTATCTGATCCCCGGCAGCAAAGAGGTCCTGCGGGTCAACGGCCGGGCGCGCATCCTCACCGACGCCCCGTTCTTCGACGCCATGACTCTGAAGGGTCAGCGTCCCGCGCTGGCCCTGGTCCTGGAGATCGACGAGATATACCTGCACTGCCCGGCGTCGCTGCGGCGCTCGGGCGTATGGAATCCGGCGTCCTGGCAGAACGGCTGAACCGGTCCGTGAGCACCCCCTGCCCAGCATAAATAAGGGTAGGCTAACCTTCACCAGGTGAGATCTGGTGAAGAAACAGCCGACACCCCGCGTCTGCGCGGTCACCAACTGTCGGCCACGAGCGTGACCGTCGCGTACGACGGCGTCGACGTCGTGCACGACGCGGCGGTCGCACTGCGGCCCGGTGAGGTGACCGTCCTGGTCGGCCCCAACGGCAGTGGCAAATCGACTCTCCTGCGGACGATCGCCCGTCTGCAGCGGGCCCGCCACGCCACGCTCAGGATCGACACCGGGACCGACGGCCTCGCCCTGAGCGCCCGTGAGTTCTCGCGGCACGTCGCCCTGTTGACCCAGGGCCGCCCCACGCCCAGCGGACTGACCGTGCGGGACGTCGTCGAGTTCGGCCGCTACCCCTACCGGGGCCGCTTCGGCCGCCCCGACCCGGACGCGTCCGCCGCGATCGACCGCGCGCTCGCGCTGACCGGCGTCACGGACCTCGCCGAGCGGGGCGCCGACCACCTCTCCGGCGGACAGCTGCAGCGGGTGTGGCTCGCCAGCTGCCTCGCCCAGGAGACCGGCGTGCTGCTGCTGGACGAGCCGACGACCTACCTCGACCTGCGCTACCAGATCGAACTACTCGACCTCATCCGCGACCTGGCGGACGACCACGGCATCGCCGTCGGAGTCGTCCTGCACGACCTCGACCAGGCGGCGGCCATCGCCGACCGGATCACCCTGCTCGAAGCGGGCCGCGTCGTCGCCGACGGCCTGCCCGAGGACGTCCTCACCCCGGAACGCCTCACCGCCGTCTACGGCATCCGCATCGACGTGGACCACGACCCCCTCACCGGCCGGCTGCGCACCCGCCCGATCGGCCGACACCACACCCGGCACACTCACCACACTCGAACCGAAAGGCTCGGCACCACCTCATGAGACGCCTCCTGCTCACCGCGGCCGCCACCACCGCCGCGGCGCTCACCCTTGCCGCGTGCGGCACCACCGAGCCCGCCGCCGACACAACCGAGAAGACGTCCGAGGCCATCACCCTCACCGACGGCTCCGGCAAGAAGGTCGAGCTCGACGGCCCGGCCACCAAGGTCGTCGCCACCGAGTGGAACGTGGTCGAGAGCCTCGTCACGCTGGGCGTGGACCCGGTCGGCGCCGCCGACGTCAAGGGCTACAACACCTGGGACTCCGCCGTCCCGTTGAAGAACGAGCCCAAGGACATCGGCACCCGCGGCGAGCCCAGCATGGACACCGTCGCCGCGCTCTCGCCCGACCTCGTCGTGGCCACCTCCGACCTGCCGCCCGCGGCCCTCAAGCAGCTGCGCAAGATCGCCCCCGTGCTGGAGGTGAAGTCCGCCGACGGCACCGACCAGATCGGGCAGATGCTGGAGAACCTCGACCTCGTCGCCAAGGCCACCGGCACCACCAACCAGGCCGAGACGGCCCGCAAGGACTTCGAGGCCAAGATCACCGAGGGCAGGAAGGCCCTCGCCGACGCCGACCTCGCGGGCACGCAGATCGCCTTCGCCGACGGCTACGTCACCTCCAACCAAGTCACCCTGCGCCCGTACACCGACGGTTCCCTCATCGGATCCGTCAACAAGCGCCTCGGCCTGAAGAACGCGTGGAAGGTCAAGGGCGACGCGGCCTACGGTCTCGGGTCCACCGATGTCGAAGGCCTGACCGACCTGCCGAAGGACACGCAGTTCGCCTACATCGGCAACGACGACGACAAGACCGCCACCCCCTTCACCGGCGTGCTCGCGAAGAACGCCGTGTGGAAGTCCCTGCCGTTCGTGAAGGCCGGTGACGTGCACCGACTGGACGACGGCATCTGGATGTTCGGCGGCCCCGGGGCGATGTCGGCGTACATCGACGCTCTGGTCGCCGCGCTGACGAAGTAGCAGCAGAGACAGAAGCAGGCGAAGCAGAAGCAACGGAGCCATGGCCGTCACCGCAACCTCCCCCGTCCCCCGCCCGTCGACGGCCACGTCCTGGGCGGGCGCGGCCGCGGTGACGGCCGCGCTCGCCCTGTTGGTCGTGGCCCTCGGGATCGTCGACATCACCCAGGGCACCGCAACCGTCGGACCGGCCGAGGTGTTCAAGGCCCTGACCGGGCAGGGCGAAGGGGCCGACGCCTCCGTGGTGATCGCCTCCCGGCTGCCGCGGATGGCCGCCGGAATCCTGGTCGGTGTCATCCTCGGCGTGGCGGGCGCCGTACTGCAGGCCGTCAGCCGCAACGTCCTCGCCTCACCCGACACCCTCGCGGTGAACGCCGGTTCGTATCTGGCGCTCGGCCTGGTCGGCGCCACCGGCGTCTCGCTGCCGCTGCTCGCCTCCTCCTCGGTCGCCTTCGCCGGCGGACTCCTCGCCGCGGCCGTCGTACTGGCCCTGTCCGGTCTCGGCACGGGCACCGTACGACTGGTCCTCGCCGGCACCGCGCTGGCCCTGGGCCTGAACTCCGTGACGGAGGGCCTGCTCCTGCTGTTCCCCGAGCAGACCGAGGGCCTCTACCAGTGGAACCAGGGCAGCATCAGCCAGAACGGCTTCGACGGCGTCCTCCAGATGCTGCCCATCGCCCTGGCCGGAATCGCCGGACTGCTGCTGGTCGCACGCCGCGTCGACGCACTGGCCCTCGGCGACGACGCCGCGCGCGGCCTCGGCGTCCCGGTCCGCGCCACCCGCGTCACGGTGGTCGTCCTGGCCTCGCTGCTGTCCGCGGCGGCGGTCACACTCGCCGGGCCCATCGGCTTCGTCGGCCTGTGCGCACCGGCCCTGGTCCGCCCGCTCGCCCGCAGGCTCAAGGGCTTCGCCCGCGCCCGTACGACCCTGCCCGTGGCGGGACTCGTCGGCGCGGTGCTGGTCCTCGGGTCGGACGTGCTGCTACGGGCCCTCGTCCCCTCGGACCGGGCGGTCGCCGTGCCCACCGGCGTCGTCACCAGCCTGGTCGGCGCCGTGTTCCTGGTGGCGATGGCCCTCCGGCTGCGGGACACCTCCGGAGCCGAGGCCCCCGACCGGATACGCATCCCCAGCCGGACCGTGTTCCTGGTGACACTGGCCGGCCTCGTCGCCGTGGTCGTCGGTGTCACGGTCGCCGGCGCCCTGCTCGGCGACAGCAAACTCCTGCTCGGCGACGTGGCGAACTGGGCGCAGGGCAGGGCGGGCCGCGCTGTCTCCTTCGTACTGGAGACCCGGATCCCCCGCGTGCTCGCGGCCCTGTGCGCGGGCGCGGCGCTCGCCCTGGCCGGCACGCTGGTGCAGGCCGTGACCCGCAACCCGCTCGCGGAGCCGGGCGTCCTGGGCGTGTCGGGCGGCGCCGCGCTGGGCGCCGTACTCCTCGTCACCACCGCACCCGTCGCCGGCACCTGGGGGGTCGCGGGAGCCGCGTTCGCGGGCGCCGCGACGACCTCCGTCGTCGTCTTCGGGCTCGCCGCCCGGGGCGGCTACCAGCAGAACAGGCTGGTCCTCGTCGGCATCGGTGTCGCCGCCGGAACCGCGGCGCTGATCAGCCTGCTGATCGTGCTCACGGACCCGTTCAACGCCACGAAGGCGCTGACCTGGCTGTCCGGTTCGACGTACGGCCGGACCATGCCGGACGTGCTGCCCGTCGCACTCGTGCTGGTACTGGGCCTCGTCGTCGCCTTCGCCCGGCGCACCGAACTGGACCTCGTCTCCCTGGACGAGGACACCCCGCGCCTCCTCGGCCTGCCGCTGTCCCGGGCCAGACTCGGCTTCCTGGTGGTGAGCGTCCTGCTCAGCGCGACCGCTGTCGCCTCGGCCGGCACCATCGGTTTCGTGGGCCTGGTGGCACCGCACGCGGCCCGTGCCCTCGTGGGCCGACGGCACGTGCGGGTGGTGCCGGTGGCCGTCCTGCTGGGCGCCGCGCTCGTCTGCACGGCCGACCTCCTCGGCCGTACCGTCATCGCCCCCGCCCAGCTGGGTGCGGGCCTGATGACGGCCGTGATCGGCACGCCGTACTTCCTGTACCTGCTGGTACGGAGCCGGCGCTGAGCCCGGAGGAAGCGCCGGACCGCGCCGGGCTCACCTGTCAAGCGACGCCACGAAGGGCGACAGCTTGGCCGGGTTCATGACCCACATGATCCGGTCGATCCCTTCCGCCGACACATCCACCGACAGCAGGGCCACGGCGCTTCCGCCGGACCGCACGAGGACGGCCGGGCGGCCGTTGGCCTCGACCCAGCGGACGTCCGACTCCGGCCAGAACCGCGGCGCGAAGGCGGCGAGGTACCGGGAGACGTGCGGGCGTCCGACCACCGGGATCCGCGAGGCGCCGCGTACCCCTCCGCCGTCGGAGTAGCTGACGACGTCCGCCGCGAGGACGTCTTCGAGCGACCGCAGATCGCCGGTCCGCGCCGCGGTCAGGAACACGGTCAGCAGCCGCCGGTGCTCGCTGCGGCTGACACGTTCCCTCCGCTCGGTGGCCAGGTGCTTGCGCGCCCGGCTCACCAGCTGGCGGGTGTTGGCCTCACTCGTCTCCAGGATGTCCGCGACCTGCCGGTAGGGGTAGTCGAACGCCTCCCGCAGGACGTAGGCGGCCCGCTCCACCGGATTCAGCTTCTCCAGGAGGAGGAGAACCGCCAGCTCGACCGCCTCGGCGCGTTCCGCCCCCAGATGCGGGTCGAGGCTGGTGTCGAGGGGCTCGGGGAGCCACGGTCCGACGTACGCCTCGCGCCGTACCCGGGCGGACCGAGCCGTGTTGATCGCGAGACGGGTGGCCACGGTGGTCAGGAAGGCGGCCGGCTCGACGATGTTCGCGCGGTCGGCGTTCTGCCACCGCACCCACGCCTCCTGGAGGACGTCCTCGGCCTCCGCGGCGCTGCCGAGCACGCGGTAGGCGACTCCGAAGAGCTGAGGGCGCGCCGCGACGAACTGCTTCGTCGCGCTCGCAAGAGAGTTGACGTCGTCCCCGGCGTGCATCGATGTCCCTTCGGCCCAGAGCACGTTCATGTTACATCCGGTGTCCGGGGTGCGCGGCGCGCGTACGGCTTCGGACAGGCCAGGAACAGCTTCGGACAGGCCAGGAACAGCTTCGGACAGGCCAGGAACAGCTCTGGACGGCTCGCGGCCCACCGCCCGACCCGCGGGTGGCTGCCGGGCGGCTGAGTGGCCGGGTGGCCGGGTGGCCGGCCGGGTCGGTCAGCGGGCCTGCCATCGGGGCTCGCGCTTCTCGGCGAAGGCACGCGGGCCCTCGACCGCGTCACTGCTGTGCATCCGGCGCTCCTCCCAGGGGTAGCGGGCGGTGAACGCCGACTCCAGCGGCAGGGTGGCCGACTTGGTGACCGCCTCCTTGACGGCACGGACGGCCAGCGGCGCGCAGCGCACGATGTCCGCCACCCAGCTCTCGGTGGCGTCGTCGAGGTCGCCGGACGCCACGACCTCGTTGACCAGGCCCAGTTCGTAGGCGCGCTGCGCGGTCATCGGCCGCCCTGTCAGCAGATGCCCCATCGCCGTCTTCCACGGGAGCTGCCGACTCAGCCGGAACACCCCGCCGGCCCCGGCGACGAGCCCGAGCCTCGCCTCCGGCAGGGCGAAACTCGCGTCGCGGGAGGCGATGACGACATCACAGGCCAGAGCCAGCTCGAATCCGCCGCCCAGGGCGTACCCGCGCACCTTGGCGACGACCGGTTTGGCCAGATCGAACCGCTCGGTGAGCCGCGGCCAGCCGGGCTTGCCCCGGCTGCCGAACGTGGAGGGGGCGGCCTGCCCCTCCTGTTCCCGGCGGGCCAGCTCCTTCAGATCCTGTCCGACGGAGAACGCGCGGGAACCGGCACCGGAGAGAACGGCGACCCACATGTCGTCGTCCGCTTCGAAGTCGTCCCAGATTTCGCCGAGTTCCTCGTGCATCCGCAGGTCCATCGCGTTGAGGACCTCGGGCCTGTCGAGCGTTATCCGGGCGACGTGGGCGCTCTTGTCGTAGCGCACTCTTGAACGCTGAGGCATGCGGGGGACCTTAGCCCGGCCGCGGGCGCGGTCACCCGACGAAGGGCATGGCCACCCTACGAAGGGCTCGGGCTGCCCTGGGGCGGGGTAGGGCTGTCCGGCGGGGACGGGCTGTCCGGCGACCGGCTCAGGCTGTCCGACGGGGACGGGCTGTCCTGCGACGGGTTCGGGCTGTCCGACGGGCTGTCCTGCGGAGGGGCCTGTTCCTTGTCGTTGTGGCCACAGGCGGCCAGCGCGGCCACCAGGCTCGCGGTCCCCAGCCCTGTCACGAAGCCACGGCGGGACATCGCCCCCGGAATGCCGGACGTCTTGGCCATGCGTCACTTCCTGTCGCCTCGTCTCGGACCGGCCGGCTAGGCACTGCCACCCGGAGCGTGAGAATACGCTTCCGCTCACCGTAGGGATCAGCAGCGCCGACCGTTCAACCCCACGGCGAGATTCGGCCCGCCCGCGATCCGGTGCCCGCAGGCCCGGCCGGGCACCTGGCCGGGCACCCGGCCGGACACCCGCTGTTCAACCCGCGCGGGGCCGCAGTTGAACGAGCGGCCCGGTGAACACACCATTGATCGCCCGAGTGACGCCGGGTCATAGTGCTGCGGCAAGGACCCCTTTCCTGTGCCGGAGGTACTCCCGTGGCAGTGCGAGACATCGCGTACACCGAGCGGCACCTCCATGCTTGAGCTGACCGGCGCGGACGTGGCCGGGCTACTAGGCAAGGTCGATCTCGTCGACGTCGTACGCGAGGTGTTCCTGGCGCACGCGGACGACCGGACCGTACTGCCCGAGGAGAGCTGCCTGCGGTGGACCAACGACCAGGGTGAGTCCTGCCGCAGTCTCAACATGCCCGGGCTCGTGGAGATCGAAGGCCGACGCATCGCCGGCACGAAGATCATCAACGCGAGCCTGGGAAACCCGGACCGCGGTCTGCCGCGTGCCGGCGGCCTCGTCCTGCTCTTCGACATCACCACCGCCCGGCCGGTGTGTTCGATGGACGCGGCGCACATCTCGGCCGGACGCACGGCGGCGGTCAGCGTGCTCGCCGCGGAACTGCTGTGGGCCCGGCCCGTCCGCTCCATCGCGGTGGTGGGCGCCGGAGCCCTGGCCGAGGCGCATCTCGACCTGGCCCTGCGCAGATGGCCCTCGGTACGGGAGGTCCACCTCCACGACCAGGTGCCCGAGCGCGCGGTACGCCTCGCCGAACGACTGGGAGACACGTACCGTACGGTCGCCTTCGACGTCGCCTCCTCCGCCGAGCGGGCGGTGCGCGACGCGGAACTGATCATCCCCGTGACCACCACGACGACCGGTTACATCCGGGCCGACTGGATCGCTCCCGGTAGCGTCACGGTCAACGTGTCACTGGACGACCTGCTCCCCGACGCGTTCACCGCCGCGGACAAGGTGATCGTGGACGACTGGAGCCTGGTCGCCGCCGACACCACACGACTGCTGGGCAGGATGCACCGCACCGGCGACGTACTGCCGCCACCGCGCCACCGGACACCCGCCGCCACCGGACGCCCGGCGCCCGCTGTCGAGGTCGCCGCCGAACTGTGCGACCTCATCAGCGGTGCCGCGACAGGCCGGAGGTCCGCGCAGGACCGCATCGTGGTGAACCCGTTCGGCATGTCACTGCACGACGTGGCGGTGGCCGGAAAGCTCTACCACGACCACCAGGCCGGCCCGGCCCTCTCGACCAGTCCCGCCCTCTCGACCAGCCCGGCCCTCTCGGCCGGCACGATCAGTACGACCAGCTGAGACAACCAGCTCCTGCTGTGACCGGCGATCGTTTCCAGAAAACGAGTCATCGCCCGGTGAGGAGTGCGAATCAGCGTTCGCTGCGGCAGCGCAGAGCACACATCAACAAGTTCCATTGTGCGGATGTCGATGTCGAAGGATCGCGACCGGCGGTGCGCCCCCACGGGCACCGAATCGGCCAGCACCTTCTCAACGGGCCGGAGAGATTCTCTCGACGGCGTATCCGGAAACCAATTCGTCGTATTCATGGTACGGAGAGGAAAATCAGCATGGACAGGCTGGAACTCGACGAGACTGAAATCGGCGCGATGACAGAACTCGCCGACGAGTTCGAGGAAGAATTCGCGGCCCTCGATTCGGAGGATGCGCTGCACCGGGCCACCGTGCTCGCGCACCAACTCCCCCACAGGGTCCGACTCCATCTGAACGCCTTCCGGCTGGAACAGCTGTCGGGCGTGCTGTGCATATCCGGCTACCGGGTCGACCAGGACCGGCTCGGCCCTACGCCCGCGCACTGGCGGGGCCAGTCCGGGCCTTCCCCCGCGCACCGCGAGGAACTGCTCCTCATGCTCTGCAGCTCGCTCCTGGGCGACCCGTTCTGCTGGGCGACCCAGCAGGACGGCAGGATGATCCACGACATCATCCCCATCCAGGGCCATGAGCACGAGCAACTGGGTTCCAGCAGCGAGGCGTTGCTGACCTGGCACACCGAGGACGCCTTCCACCCGCTCAGGGGCGACTTCCTGTCGTTCGCCTGCCTTCGCAACCCCTACGGGGCCGCGACGACCGTCGGGTACGCCGACGCGCTCGAACTGCCGCAGGACGTACGGGAGACGCTCTCCGAGGAGCGGTTCATCATCCGCCCCGACGAGTCCCACCTCGGGAAGAACAACACCGTGAAGAGCCCGGAGCGCCTCGAATCCTTCGAGGACATCGAGAAGATGCAGCGCGATCCCGATCTGGTGGCCGTCCTCTTCGGCGACCCGCAGCAGCCCTACCTCCGGGCCGACCCGTACTTCATGAGCGTCGGGGACGGGGACGACGAGGCGCGCTTCGCACTCGACACGCTCGTCAAGGCCATGGACGAGGCCATGTGCGATCTCACCCTCGCCAGCGGGGACCTCTGCTTCCTGGACAACTTCCGGGTCGTCCACGGCCGTAAGCCCTTCAAGGCCCGCCACGACGGAACGGACCGCTGGCTCAAGCGCGTCAACGTCACCGGCGACCTGCGCAAGTCCCGTGCCGCGCGGGACGCCAGGGCGGTCCGCGCCAGCCGCTGAGCCCACGTGTGACCGCCCGGCCCCGGCTCAGCCGGCAACCGGGCGGTCACCCGCCGTACGTGCCGTACACGCGGATCCTGTCGGACTCGCATCCGACCTGCCAACACTCCGACCTGCCGGCATTCCGATACTCCGCCACTCCGACACGGAGAACGAGGGCACCCCATGAGACTTCGGTCCGCACCGCTCGAAGACTGGCTGCGCGATTACTACTTCACCGCCGAGATCGACATCAGCTCCAGCGGTTTCCACTCGTACTCCATGGCGGAACTGCGCGCGAAGACCGGCCTGCGCCACGCGGACGTCGACCGGCTGGTGTTCGACGACGGCTACTCCCTCGGCGCACCCGAGGTACGCGCCGCCGTCGCCCGCCACTGCGGGGGTGTCGACCCGGACAAGGTGATGACGACGAGCGGTTCGGGCGAGGCTCTGTCGCTCGTGCTCAGCGCGCTGCTGCGCCCCGGCGACGAGGTCGTGGTCGTCCAGCCCGGTTACCACCTGCTCGTCGAGTACGCCATCGCGCTCGGCTGCACGATCAGGACCTGGCGGCTGGAGCCGGCCGAGGACTGGCGGCCCTCGCTGGACGGACTCGCCGAGCTGGTGAGCGAGCGCACGCGGGCGATCATCGTCAACTTCCCGCAGAACCCGACCGGCGCCACCCTCACCGAGGCTCAGCAAGGCCAACTCATCGGACTCGCCGAGGGCGTCGGCGCGTACGTCCTGTGGGACGGGGCGTTCACCGACCTCACCTACGACGCCCCACCACTGCCCGAGATCACGGCCCGGTACGCGCGTGCCGTCAGCTTCGGCACCTTCTCCAAGGCGTTCGGGCTGCCCGGCCTGCGGTTCGGCTGGTGTGTGGCACCTCCCGAGCTGCTCGCCGACTGCGTACGCATCCGCGACTACACCACGCTGCACGTGTCGCCGCTCGTCGAACTCCTGGCCCTGGGCGTCCTGGAGAACGCCGAAGCGTTCATCCGGCCCCGCCTCGACCAGGCGAGGACCAACCGCGCCACCCTGACGGACTGGGCCGGGGCCCACCCCGACCTCGTATCGTTCGCGGCACCGGCGGGCGGAGTCACGGCCTTCCCCCGGCTGACGGGCCTCGCCGACGTGGACGCGTTCTGCGACGAGCTCTTCCAGAAGCGCGGCGTCCTGGTCATCCCCGGATCCTGTTTCGGCTGCCCCGAGCACATCCGGGTCGGCTTCGGCGGCCCGCCCGATCTGCTCCAGGAAGGCCTGGAGCGCCTTGCGCTCGCACTCACCGAAGCCCGCGGCTGAACCTCGCCCGCACCCGGTCGGTCCACCCGGCCCCCTTGACGAGTGACGGTGCCGTCCCTCGCGCGGGGGACGGCGTCATCCCTGGCTGGAGGGACGATCCCGGACAGCGCCGACTGCCATAATGACCGACGTGCACCGTGCGACGGCTTGGCGTGACACCTGGATCGCGACGCGACGGCGAGTGTCGGAACTTCCGCACGTGAGTGCGCTGTCCGGGACCGTCCTCGGGCTGCTCGCCGTCCTGGAATCCCTCGTCGAGTTCGTCGGCACCCACGGTTCGATTCCCCGGCTGTTCGCCGACGCCACCGCGGAAGCCGGCCCGCACGGCAGCGCGACAGGCGTGCAGTTCGCCATGGTGGTCGGACTGTTGTGCCTGTCCACGGCCCTGCCCCTGGCCTTCCTGCGTCCCCTGGCGGCCGGGGTCACCGTCACCGCGGCGAGCATGGGCTCGCTCCTGATCTTCGAGACGCTGACGCTGGCGGGCCTGGCCGCCCAGCTCGTCGCCCAGTACCGGCTCGGCCGCAGCGGCTCGGTCCTGTCCGCCGCACTCCTCGGCACGCCCTTCCTCGTCCTGGCCCTGACGGGGCCGGACGACACCGACTACCGCGTACGGGTCGTGCTCGTCGCGGCACTGGCCCCACTGGCCGCCTTCGCCGGACTGGTCGCCCGTTCCCACGAGCAGAACCGGCAGCACAGCGCCATCCGCGAGGTCATGGACGGCACCCAGTGGGAGAACGCCGCACGCGGAGAACGCGTCCGCATCGTCCGTGAGCTGCACGACGTCGTCGGCCACCACATCTCCATGATCGCCGTGCAGGCCGAGACGGCCCGGATGGCCACCGCGGGGATGCCCGCCGAGGGCGCCGAGCGACTGCTCGGCATCGGAGACACCGCCCGCGCGGCCCTGACCGAGATGCGCAGGCTGCTCGGCGTGCTCCGCGAGGACACCGAGTCCGTCACGGGCGGCGACCGCCGGCCGCAGCCCGACCTGGGACAGCTCCACGAACTGCTCGAAGAAGCACGCAAGGCGTCCGCCACGGCCGTCCGCCTGATCCTCAGCGGATCACCGAGCGCACTGGACCCGGGCATCGAACTCGCCGCCTACCGCATAGTCCAGGAATCCCTCACCAACGCCCGCAAGCACGCCACCGGCGCCGCCGTGGACGTGGAACTCACCTACGCCGACGAAGCCCTGCACCTGCGCGTCCGCGACAACGGCCCGGGACCGCCGTCCGACCGGACCACCGGCGGACACGGCCTGCTCGGCATGCGGGAACGCGCGTCCGCGGTCGGCGGCGACGTACACACCGGTTCGGGGTTCGGCGGCGGAGGTTTCGTCGTCGAGGCACGCTTCCCCATCAAGACGCCGGAAGCCCGATGACGCCACAGACCATATGACGCCACAGACCCGATGACGCCACAGACCCCATGACGGAAGAGACTTCATGACCAGCCCGTCCTCGCTGATCCGGGTCGTCGTCGCCGACGACCACGTCGTGGTCCGCACCGGTTTCGCCGCGCTGCTCGACAGCCAGCCCGACTTCACCGTCGTACGGACCGCGTCCTCCGGAGCGGAAGCCGTACAGGTCTGCCGCGAGGTCTCCCCGGACGTGGTCCTCATGGACATCCGCATGCCCGAGATGGACGGCATCGAGGCCACCAGACAGCTCGTGGGCTCCTCGCCCGAGGGCGTCGACGTACCGCGCGTCCTCATCCTGACGACGTTCGACCTCGACGAGTACGTGTACGACGCGCTGCGCGCCGGAGCCAGTGGCTTCCTCCTCAAGGAGGTCACCGCCGAACGGCTCTTCGACGCCGTACGCGTCGTCGCCGCCGGGGACGCGCTGCTCGCGCCGGGCATCACCCGCCGGCTCATCAGTGAGTTCGCCCTGATGCCCGCCAGGCCCGACGCCACGCCGCCGCCCGGCATGAAGGCGCTCACCGCACGCGAGCGAGAGGTCCTGCTGCTCGTCGCCGAGGGCCTCTCCAACCCGGAGATCGGCGCCAGGCTGGTCGTCAGCGAGGAGACGGTGAAGACACACGTCAGCCGCATTCTCGGGAAGCTCGCGCTGCGCGACCGCACACAGGCCGTGATCGCCGCGTACGAAACGGGACTTGTCGTGCCCGGTTCCCGCAAGCCGGAATAGCGCGCCGCCGGAACTCCTCGTCGGAACTCCTCGTGCGAAACCCCGTTCGGCGGCTTGTCCATGACCGCGCCCTTCGGCGGCGCGTCCGAGTGTTCAACTGCGGCACGGCGTCAGTTGAATACGCTCGTCGGCACCTGAACCTATTGCCACTTCTGAGCGCACTCGGGGATGCTTGCAACCGAGCGAAGCTGTGCCGGAACAATGCGAGAGAATTCCGTGAGGAGATACCCGCTGTGAAAGTGACGGTACAGGCTCCGGCCGACGAGCCGCCGCCCGAGGGAAATCCTCAGGGCCCTGAAGGGCATCAGCGTATTCGCCCCGGAATAGTCCGGAGGATTGTTCCCTATGCGAAGCCGTACAGATTTCGGCTGCTGTTCCTGATAGTCGCGTCCGCGCTGGGCGCGGTCGTCACGGCGGCCGGCCCCCTGTTGTTCGGCGTCATCATCGACAAGGGCATCACGCCGCAGAAGACCGATGTCGTGATCGCGGTGGCCGGAGCCCTGCTCGCCCTCGCCCTGCTCGAAGCCCTCACGACGTACTGGCAGGCCAAACTCTCCGCGCAGATCGGCGAGGGCCTCATCTACGACCTGCGTACGGCCGTCTTCGGACACGTCCAGGCCCAGCCCCTCGCGTTCTTCACCCGGTCCCAGACCGGATCGCTCGTCAGCAGGCTGAACACGGACGTCATCGGGGCACAGCAGGCGATCACCGTGCTGATGGCCGAGACCGTCAACACCATGCTGACCCTGGTCCTCGTCCTCGCCGCGATGTTCTATCTCTCGTGGCAGCTCAGCCTCGTCGCGCTGGTCATGATCCCCTTCTTCCTCTTCCCCGGAAAGATCATCGGCCGTCGGATGCAGCGCCTCGCCAGAGGCACCATGCAGCTCAACGCGGAGATGGGCTCGCTGATGAGCGAGCGCTTCAACGTCGCCGGGGCGATGCTCAACAAGCTGTACGGGCGCCCCGCCCACGAGTCCGCCGTGTTCGCGGGACGAGCCGCCGACGTCCGCGACATCGGTGTGAGGACCAACGTGACGGCACAGCTCCTCGGCATCGTCATGGGCCTCACCGCCTCGGTGACCCTCGCGCTGCTCTTCGGGATCGGCGGACTCCTCGTCGTCGAGGACGCCTTCGCCCTCGGCACCCTCGTCTCCCTGGTCACGCTCGTGGGCCGCCTCTACACACCCATCCAGCAGTTGTCCAGTGTGCAGGCCAACGCGATGACCGCGCTGGTCAGCTTCGACCGGGTCTTCGAGATTCTCGACCTCGAACCGCTGGTCAAGGAACGGCCGGGAGCGACAGCGCTGCCCGCTGCGGGCAGTGGCCCCACCGGCAGCGGCTTCGCCGGGCGTGGCTCCATGGGCACGGCCGCACCGGAGATCGAGTTCGACAAGGTCTCCTTCCGCTATCCCGCCGCCGGCGAAGTCTCCCTGGCCTCACTGGAGTCGATCGCCCTGCCCCATTCGGAACGCGGCGACGACGCCCTGGTCCTCAACGAGGTCAGCTTCCGGGCACCCGCGGGGAAACTCACGGCACTCGTCGGCCGCTCGGGCGCCGGCAAGACCACCATCACCAACCTGATGCCGCGCTTCTACGATCCCGTCTCCGGCTCCGTACGCATCGCGGGCCACGACCTCCGCGACGTCACCCTGGCCTCCCTGCAGGACACGGTCGGCGTGGTCACCCAGGACGCCCACCTGTTCCACGAGACCATCCGGGCCAACCTCCTGTACGCCCGCCCGGACGCCTCCGAACGCGACCTCGTCGAGGCGTGCGAGGCGGCCCGGATCTGGGACACCGTCGCCGCCCTGCCCAACGGCCTCGACACCGTCGTCGGCGACCGCGGATTCCGGCTCTCGGGCGGCGAGAAGCAACGCGTAGCCCTGGCCAGGCTGCTGCTCAAGGCCCCGCCCGTCGTCGTGCTCGACGAAGCCACGGCCCACCTGGACTCGGAATCCGAGGCGGCCATCCAGCGCGCCCTCAGGACCGCACTGGCAGGCCGCACATCCGTGGTGATCGCCCATCGGTTGTCCACCATCCGCGAGGCCGACCAGATCCTCGTCATCGACGACGGCCGGATCCGCGAACGCGGCACCCACGAATCGCTGCTGTCCGACGGCGACCTCTACGCCGACCTCTACGACACGCAGTTCGCCCGGCAGAAGACGGCCACCGGCGAAACCGTGCTCGACGTCGCGGGCCCGGGGCGCTGACAGCCGCCCGAACGCCCCAGCAAACCCCCGAACCTTCTTCCGTAGTTCCCTTTCCTTTCCCGGTCAACGTTGTGAAGAGGAGATCGCCTTGCGCACCGTGAGCTTTGACTTCGAAACCCCTGAGGCACGATTCAAGGTCCTGATCAACCACGAGGAGCAGTACTCCCTGTGGCCCGCCGACCTCGATGTCCCCGGCGGCTGGAACGAGACAGGCGTGACGGCCTCCAAAGAGGAATGCGACAAGTACATCGAGGAGACCTGGACCGATATGCGGCCCAAGAGCCTGCGTATCGCGCTCGACGGTAAATAGCGGGTCGCGGAATGCCGCACGTATTCACCAACGGCATCCGGCTCTCCTACGAACGGTCGGGCCGAGGCGAACGAGTCCTGATGATCATGGGCTCCTCGGCCGCCGGCCGGGTCTGGACCCTGCACCAGACCCCCGCGCTGAACGAGGCCGGCTATCAGGCCATCACCTTCGACAACCGCGGAATCGCCCCCTCGGACGTTCCACCGGGGAGATACACCATCGCCGACATGGTCGCCGACACCAAGGGCCTCATCGAGGCCCTCGACGCCGCGCCCTGCCGGATCGTCGGGGTCTCCCTGGGGGCGATGATCGCGCAGGAACTGGCCATCAGCCACCCGGACCTGGTCCGGTGCGCCGTCCTGATCGCCACCAAGTCGCGCTCGGACGCTCTGCGAACCGCTCTCGGCACGGCGGAACGCGCCCTGATGCAGAGTGGAGTGAAACTGCCGGCCGACTACGAGGCCGCGATGTCGGTGCTGCAGATGCTCTCGCCCGCCACGCTGAAGGACGACAGTGCCGTCTCCCTGTGGCTGGAGACGTTCCGACTGGCCCGCGCCGAGAGCTCGATCGGCCAGACCTGGATCAACACGGACGAGGATCGGCGCAAAGCACTGCAGGAAGTGTCCGCGCCGTGCCGGGTCATCGGGTTCAGCGACGATTTCGTCACGCCGCCCCATCTGGCCGCCGAGGTCGCCGAGGCCATTCCCGAGTGCGACTACGTGGAGATCCCTGATTGCGGTCACTTCGGTTATCTGGAACGTCCTGCCGAGGTCAACACGGCCATCATCGATTTCCTGAACGACCACTGAGACGGCCGGGAAACACCTCAAGCAGCGGGCGTTGGAAATGAGCTGAAAGAACGAGTTGAAGAAAGATGGGCTGAAGAAAGATGGGCTGAAAAAAGAAGACGGGACGAGCAGGAGAAGTACGCCGGTTATCGCGGTGCGGCAGCTCGAAAGGCTAAGTGGGGGCGTCATGGACAGCGAACTGAATTTCTGGCGCAGCCAGTTGGCCGACCAGCCGGTAGGGGACCTGCCCACGGACCGGCCGCGCACACAGGCGCCGTCCGTCGAAGCAGCGGTGATCGAGTTCGGGGTGCCGGCGGACGCGACGGAGCGGTTGCGGGCTGTGTCCGGCGACCTGGGCACGACACTGCTGGCGGCGTTGAGCATCCTGCTCGGGCGGTACGCCGTCACGGACCACGTGTCCTTGGTGGCCGGCACGACGGTGACGCGCACGGACCTTTCGGGCGACCCCACGTTCCGTGAGGTGCTGGGTCGGGTGCGACAGACCACGTCCGACCAGCTGGAGACCACGTTCTTCCCCGTCTGCTTCGGCTACACCGGTCCCCAAGGAGCCGGGCAACAACCGGGCGGGCGACAGCTCTCGCCCGCGGACCAGGCCGAGTTCGACCTGGCGGTGCGTCTCGCCGACCATGACAGCGACAGCGACAGAGACGGTGAGAACGGAGGACTGGGCGGCGAGATCCAGTACAGCACCGCGCTGTTCGACGAGGCGACGGTGCAGCGGATGGCAGGCCACCTGGTCACGCTGCTGACTGCGGTCGCCACAGACGCGGACCGGAGGATCGGTGACCTTCCCCTTCTCACCACCGCTGAACGTGATCGGCTGGTGGAGGAGTGGCATGGCGCTGTGGTGCCTCTGCCCGAGGTGGGCGGAGTGCATGAACTGATCGCCGCGCGAGCACTGTCGATGCCGGACGCGGTGGCGGTGGTCGCCGATGGTGAGGCGCTGACATATGGCGGGTTGCTGACCCGAGCCAATCGCCTGGCACATCACCTGCGAGGACGCGGAGTGGGTGCCGAGTCGGTGGTGGGACTGTGCCTGCCACGTGGGGTCGACATGGTTGCGTCGATGCTCGCGGTGTGGCAGGCGGGCGGGGCGTATCTGCCGCTGGATCCCGAATATCCGGCTGAGCGGCTGGAGTTCATGTTCGCCGACAGCGGGGCGAGTGTGCTGGTGGGCCACAGGTCGATGACCGAGGCGGCCGGAGGGCTGCTCGCGGAGTCGGCGGAGTCGGTGGTGTGGCTGGATGACCCGGCGGTCGGGCCGGTGCTGGCGGATCTGCCCTCCACCTCACCCGAAGTACACGTACACGCGAATCAGTTGGCGTATGTGATTTATACGTCGGGGTCGACGGGGCGGCCGAAGGGTGTGCAGGTTGCTCATGGTGGTGTGGTGAATCTGGCGTTGGTGTTGCGGTCGGCGTTGGGTGTGGGTCCGGGTGTGCGGGTTTTGCAGTTTGCGTCGTTGGGTTTTGATGCGGCGGTGCTGGATGTGGTGGTGACGTTGGCTGGTGGTGGGGTGTTGGTGGTGGCGGGGGGTGTGGAGCGGTTGGTTCCGTCGGCGTTGGTGGGGTTGGTGGGTGCTGAGGGTGTGCAGGCGGCGAGTGTGTCGCCGTCGTTGTTGGGGGTGTTGGAGCGGGGTGGGTTGTCGGGTGTGGGGAGTTTGTTCGTGGGGTCGGAGCGGGTGGGTGCTGAGGTGGTTGAGGGGTGGGGGTCGGGGCGGCGGATGTTTGTTGGTTATGGGCCGACTGAGGTGACGGTGATTGCGTGTGCGGGGTTGGTGGATGTGGGTGGGGTGGGTGCGCCGTCGATTGGTGTGCCGTTGGCGAATACGCGGGTGTATGTGCTGGATGGGCGGTTGGTTCCGGTGCCGGTGGGTGTGGTGGGTGAGTTGTTTATTGGTGGTGTGGGTGTGGCGCGGGGTTATGGGGGTCGTGGTGGGTTGACGGCGGAGCGGTTTGTGGGGGATCCGTTTGCGGGGGACGGGTCGCGGATGTATCGGTCGGGGGACCGGGTGCGGTGGCTGGCGGATGGGCGGCTGGATTTTGTGGGTCGGGCGGATGACCAGGTCAAGGTGCGTGGGTTTCGGGTTGAGCCTGGTGAGGTGGAGGCGGTGCTTGCCTCGCATCCGTTGGTTCGGGCGGCGGTGGTGACGGTGTTCGGGGATGTGGGGGATCTTCGTTTGGCGGCGTATGTGGTTGCGGCTGATCAGGGTGTGGGTGTTCCGTCGGTTGCTGGGTTGCGGGAGTTCGTGGGTGGGCGGCTGCCGGCGTTCATGGTGCCGTCGGTGTTCGTGGAGTTGGCGGCGTTGCCGTTGACGGTGAATGGGAAGCTGGATCGGGCGGCGCTGCCTGATCCGGTGGGTGTGCGGTTGGAGTCGGGTGTTTTTGTGGCGCCGTCGGGTGCCACTGAGGAGTTGCTGGCCGGGGTGTGGGCGCAGCTTCTGGGTGTGGAGCGGGTGGGCGCCACCGACAACTTCTTCGAACTCGGCGGGCACTCCCTGCTGGCGGCTCGGGTGCTGTTCCGCGTCCGGGACGAGCTAGGTGTCGAGCTGCCTCTCGCCGCTCTGTTCGACCATCCGACCGTACGGGAGCTCGCCGGAGCGGTCGAAGGCCTGGTGAACACGGGCATGGGCGACGGCGATGCGGTGGTGACGCCCATGACCGTGGTCAGCAGGGATGAAGCGCTGCCCTTGTCCTTCGCCCAGCAGCGGTTGTGGTTCCTGGATCGCCTGGAGCCCGGCTCGACCGAGTACAACCTGCCGTTGCCCATCCGGCTGGACGGGGACCTGGATGTCGCCATGCTGGGTGCGGCGTTGTCCGGTGTGGTGGCGCGGCACGAGGTACTGCGGACCCGGCTGGTGGCGGACGCGGACGGAGTTGCCCATCAGGTGATTGATCCGCCGACGCCGGTCGTGCTGCCGGTGGTCGATGTGTCCGGCGACGCCGATCCGCTGAGCGCGGCTGAACGGCTGGTCGCGCGGGACGCGTCGACCCCGTTCGATCTGGCCGTCGGCCCTCTCATCCGGACCGTGCTCGTTCGGCTGGCCGACGACGCGCACGTGCTGGCCCTGTCGGTGCATCACGCGGTCTTCGACGAGTGGTCGGATCACGTCTTCCAGCATGAACTGTCTGCCTTGTACGAGGCCTTCCGCGCGGCTGAACCTGACCCGTTGCCGCCGTTGCCGGTGCAGTACGCGGATTTCTCGGTATGGCAGCGAGAGCAACTGACGGGGGAGGTTCTGAGGCGCCAACTCGACTACTGGACAGCTGAGTTGGCGGGCGCGCCGACTCTGGACATGCCCACGGATCGTCCTCGACCGGCGGTGCGGTCGTCTGCTGGAGCGGTGGCCGGCTTCGCGGTCTCGCCGGAGACGGTGGAGGCGCTGCGAGGGCTGTCGCGCGAGTGCGGCGTGTCGATGTTCATGACGCTGCTGGCGGCCTTCGACGTACTGCTGGGGAGGTACACGGACTCGGAGGACGTGGTGGTGGGCACGCCGGTGGCGAACCGGAACCGTGCCGAGACCGAGAACCTGATCGGCTTCCTCGTCAACACCCTCGTCATGCGAACCGACATGTCGGGTGATCCGTCGTTCCGTGAAGTGGTGGGGCGGGTCCGGGAGACGGCGCTGGGTGCGTACGCACATCAGGACGTGCCGTTCGAGCAACTGGTCGAGGCGCTGGTCACCGACCGGGACCGGTCGCGCAGCCCGCTCTTCCAAGTGCTCTTCAGCTACGTGGCCGAGCGCGGCGCGTACATGAACCCAGGGCAGCTGCCCGTCAAGTTCGACCTGGCGGTGAAGCTCGGGGACAGCGGCGACGGACTGGCGGGCGAGATCGAGTACAGCACCGCGCTGTTCGACGCGGCGACAGTGGAACGGTTGGCGGGGCACCTCGTCGCGGTGCTGGAGGCAGTAGCCGCGAATGCGGACCAGCGTGTCGGCGATCTTGCCGTGGTGGGGGTTGAGGAACGTGATCGGCTGGTGCGGCAGGGGGGTGGTGCGGTTGAGGCGTTGCCGGGTGTGGGTGGGGTGCATGAGCTGATCGCTGCGCGGGTGGAGGCGGGTCCGGATGCGGTGGCGGTCGTCTCGGACGGCAAGGCGCTCACGTATGGCGGACTGATGGCGCGTGCCAATCGCCTGGCGCATCACCTTCGAGGGCTTGGGGTGGGTGCCGAGTCGGTGGTGGGGCTGTGTCTGCCGCGTGGGGTCGACATGGTCGTGGCGATGGTGGCGGTGTGGAAGGCGGGTGGGGCGTATCTGCCGCTGGATCCCGAATACCCGGCTGAGCGGCGGGAGTTCATGGTCGCTGACAGTGGTGTGCGGGTGGTGGTCGGGCCGGAGACGATGGCCGAGGTGGCCGGGGATCTGCCGTCCACGGCGCCTGGAGTCGACGTACACGCGGACCAGTTGGCGTATGTGATTTATACGTCGGGTTCGACGGGTCAACCCAAGGGTGTGCAGGTCGGGCACCGCAGTGTGGTGGGGATGGTGACCGCGCTGGCTTCGGTGCTGGGAGCGGGTGCGGGGGTTCGGGTCCTGCAGTTCGCGTCGTTCAGTTTTGATGCGGCGGTGCTGGATGTCGCGGTGACTCTCGCCTCGGGCGGCACGCTGGTGGTGGCGAGCAGTGCCGAGCGCGCCGCCCCGGAGGTACTGACCGGGGTGATCGGGGCGCAGGCGGTGGAGGCGGCGAGTGTGGTGCCGTCCCTGCTGGGTGTGCTGAACCCGGACGAGGTGCCGGGTGTCGAGACGTTGTTGTTGGGTGCGGAGCGGCTGACCCAGCAGGCGGCCCAGGCCTGGGCGTCCGGCCGCACGCTGGTGAACACCTACGGTCCTACCGAGGCGACTGTCATGGTCACCACGGGCCCGGTGGCCCCGGAGCCGACCATGGCTCCGCCGATCGGTGCCCCGGTGGCGAACGCCCGCCTGTATGTCCTGGACGCACGCCTGAACCCGGTCCCGGTCGGAGTGGCCGGCGAGGTGTACATCGCGGGTCCGCAGGTGGCCCGCGGCTACCGCGCCCAGTCTGCGCTGACCGCCGAACGCTTCGTGCCGGACCCGTTTGCCGCCGATGGCACCCGTATGTACCGCTCGGGTGACCGGGCGCGGTGGCTGGCTGAGGGCACGCTGGACTTCATCGGCCGGGCCGACGATCAGGTCAAGGTCCGCGGTTTCCGTATCGAGCCCGGTGAGATCGAGGCCGTACTCGCCGCCCACCCGCAGATCCGCACCGCCGTCGTGACCGCGTTCGGTGAGGCCGAGGACCGCAAGCTGGCCGCCTACCTCGTCCCCGCCGATCAGGCCGACGGCATCCCCTCGGTCACCGCACTCCGTTCCTTCGCGGGTGAACACCTCCCCGCCTACATGATCCCGGCAGTCTTTCTGCCGCTCACGGACCTCCCCCTCACTCCCAACGGCAAACTCGACCGGTCCGCCCTCCCGCTGCCTGACGGCGGGTGGCAGGTGGAGCCGGGTGAGTTCGTGCCGCCGGGAACCATGACCGAGGAGCTGCTGGCCGGAATATGGCAGCACTTGCTGGGTGCGGAACGAGTCGGGGTCACCGACAACTTCTTTGAGCTGGGCGGGCATTCGCTTCTCGCGACGCGGGTCAACTCCCGCATCCGGGAGCTGCTGGCGGTCGACATACCGCTGTCCGCACTGTTCGACCGCCCTACCGTGCGCGAACTGGCCGCCGTCGTCGATGGAGCGGGCCGGGCGATGGTCGTACCGGCGATTGAGGCGGTGGACCGGAGCGGGCCGCTGCCCCTGTCGTTCGCCCAGCAGCGGCTGTGGTTCCTGGACCAGCTTGCGCCCGGCTCGACGGAGTACAACATCGAGCTGCCGGTGTGGCTCAGGGGTGAGAAGCCGGATGTGGAGGCGCTCAACGCGGCACTGACCGCGCTCCTGGCCCGGCACGAGGTGCTGCGCACCCGGCTGACGGCCGGGGCGGACGGTGTTCCGTACCAGCTGATCGACTCGCCCGCGGAGTTCATGCTGCCGCTGGTGGACGTGTCCGGCGAGCCGGATCCGGTGATCGCCGCCCGCGACCTGGTGGCGGCGGACGCCGCGGTGCCGTTCGATCTGGCACGCGGTCCGCTGATGCGTGCCACGCTCGTCAGGCTGGCGCCCGACGAGCACGTACTGGCTCTGTCCGTGCACCACGTCGTCTTCGACGAGTGGTCGGACCGGGTCTTCCGGCGTGAGCTCTCGGCCCTGTACGTGGCCTTCCGGGAAGGCGAGCCGGATGCGTTGCCGCCGCTGCCGGTGCAGTACGCGGACTTCGCCGCTTGGCAACGCCAGTGGCTCACCGGCGAGGTGCTCGATGCGCAACTCGGCTACTGGACGCACAGGTTGGCGGGATCACCGGTGCTGGAGCTGCCCACGGACCGGCCGCGTCCGCCGGTTCGGTCCAGCGAGGGATCGGCGCTGCGGTTCACCGTTCCGGAGCGGACGGCTCAGATGCTGCGAGGGCTGTCACGCCGGAGCGGCGTGACGATGTTCATGACGCTGCTGGCCGGGCTCGATGTTCTGCTGAGCCGGTACGCGGGGTCGGACGACGTGGTCGTGGGCACGCCCGTCGCCAACCGGAACCGGACCGAGACCGAAGATCTGATCGGCTTCTTCGTCAACACCCTGGTACTGCGCACCGACTTGTCCGGAGACCCTTCCTTCGCCGAGCTGCTGGGGCGCGTGCGCGAGACCGCGCTCGGTGCCTTCTCCCACCAGGATGTCCCGTTCGAGCAGCTCGTCGACGAACTGGTCACCGAGCGGGACCGTTCCCGTACCCCGCTCTTCCAGGTCATGTTCAACTACGCGACCTGGGATGCCGATGACTCCCGTGGGCCCGCCGAGGTGGACCAGGACACGAGTCCGGGCTTCGGTGATTACGCCGACGCGGGGGCGCTGTCCGCGGACATGCTGGCCGACAGCCTTCCCGCGAAGTACGACCTGCTGATCACACTGGGCGACAGCGCCGGCGGGGGCAGCGGCGAGGGTCGTACGGGCGTTGGTAGCGGCTGCCTGGTCGGTGAGGTGCAGTACAGCACCGTCCTGTACGACCCCACGACGATCGAGCGCATGATCGGGCACCTCGTGGCGCTGTTGGAGTCGGTCGCCGACGACGCCGAGCGGCCGCTGTCGCAGGTATCCATGCTGTCGGCGGACGAGTGGAACCTCCTGGTGGACGGGGGGAACGCCACTCCGGCGCTGCCCGCCGCCTCCGCACCCCGGGGCGTCCACGAGACGATCGCGGCGCGAGCGACCGAACGGCCCGACGCGGTGGCCGTGGTCTTCGGCGAGCACCGGCTGACCTACGCGGGACTGATGGCGCGTGCGAACCGCATGGCACACCAACTGCGAGCAGCCGGCGTCGGCCAGGAGACGGTGGTGGGTCTGCACCTGGAGCGCGGGCTCGACCTGGTGACGGCCATGCTGGCGGTGTGGCAGGCGGGTGGCGCCTATCTCTCGCTCGACCTGAATTACCCACCTGAGCGGCTCGGGTTCATGCTCGCCGACAGCCGCGCGACGGTCGTGGTGACCCAGTCCCACCTGTCCGACGCCATGACCCCCGCGACGACCCACGCCATGACCCACGCGACGACCCATGCTGTGACGCACGGCATGACCCCTGCCCCCGCCCTCGTGGTGGTGGATCATCCGGCGACAGCCGACGCGATCGCCGCACAACCGGCTACCGCGCCGAGGACGCTCACCACCGACCCGGGACAGCTTGCCTACGTGATCTACACGTCGGGCTCGACCGGGCGACCCAAGGGCGTGCTGGTTCCGCACGCGAACGTGCACGGCCTGTTCGGGGCAGCCGACGGCACCGGCACGTTCGAGCTCGGTCCGGACGACGTGTGGAGCGTGAGTCACTCCGCCGCGTTCGACTTCTCGGTGTGGGAGATCTGGGGCGCACTGACGCACGGGGCCCGCTGCGTGGTCGTACCGACGGAGACAGTGCGGGAGCCGTGGCTGCTGCACGACGCGCTCGCCGCCGAGGGTGTCACCGTACTCAGTGCCACACCGGAGCTCTTCCGCCAGCTCGCGGACCTCGGTGAGGCGCATCGCACGCTCGCCGACCTGCGGTTCGTCGTGTTCGGCGGCGACGCGCTGCAGGCGGCGCATGTGGCACGGTGGGCCGCCGCCCGAGGGCTGGACAGCCCCGCCCTGGTGAACATGTACGGCATCACCGAGACCACGGTCCACGTCACGCACCACCGGATCGATCCCACGGACGTCGACGCCGACCTCAAGGTGCCCATCGGCCTCCCCCTGCCGGGATGGCAGGTGTACGTCCTGGACGAGCACCTGAGGCCGGCCCCGCTGGGCGTCCCTGGTGAGCTGTACATCGGTGGTGCCGGTGTGGCGCGTGGCTACGGGGGCCGGCCGGCGCTGACGGCCGAGCGGTTCCTGGCCGATCCGTTCACGGGTGACGGCTCGCGGTTCTACCGGTCGGGTGACCGGGCACGCCGGCTGCCCGGCGGTGTCCTGGAGTTCCTCGGGCGCGCCGACAAGCAGGTCAAGGTGCGCGGTTTCCGTATCGAGCCGGGTGAGATCGAGTCCTTGCTGACGGCGCACGGGGGAGTGCGATCCGCGGTGGTGGACGCCTTCGGGGAGGGCCCGGAACGCAGGTTGCTGGCCTATCTGGTTCCCGCCGATCCGGCCGAGGGCATCCCCTCGCCGACCGGACTGCGCGACTACCTGCGGCGGCACCTCCCCGACTTCATGGTTCCGGCGGCCTTCGTCGAACTGGCCGCACTGCCCCTGACCCCGAACGGCAAACTGGACCGGGCCGCACTGCCCCGGCCGGACCGGCCGCAGCCGCAGGACGACTTCGCGGCTCCGGCCGGGGCAACGGAGGAACTCCTCGCGGACATCTGGGCCCACGTGCTCGGCGTGGTACGTGTCGGCGCCAACGACAACTTCTTCGAGCTCGGCGGCCACTCCCTGCTGGCCACCCAGGTGGTCTCCCGGATCCGCGAGGCGTTCGCGGTCGAGACCCCCCTCGCCGCCCTCTTCGACCAGCCGACCGTACGGCAACTCGCCACGACACTCGACGAATCGGCTGTCGGCCACGCTGTCGTGCCCCCGGTGACACCGGTCGGCCGTGGCCAGGCACCACCGCTGTCGTTCGCCCAGCAACGGCTGTGGTTCCTGGATCAACTCGCACCCGGCGCGGTGGAGTACGCCCTGCTGTCACCCGTCGCCTGGAACGGCTCCCTGGATGTGGCGGCTCTGGGTGCGGCGTTGTCGGGTGTGGTGGCGCGGCATGAGGTGTTGCGGACGCGGTTGGTGGCGGATGCGGAGGGTGTGCCGCGTCAGGTCATCGATGCGCCGGCGCCGTTCCCGTTGCCGGTGGTGGACGTGTCGGAGGACGCCGACCCCCGGACCGCTGTACGCGCTCTGGTGGCGCTTGACGCGGCGGTGCCCTTCGACCTCGAGGCCGGACCGCTCGTCCGGGCGAACCTCTTCCGGCTCGCACCCGACGAGCACGTGCTCGCCCTGGCCATGCACCACGTTGTCTTCGACGAGTGGTCCGACCGGATCTTCCACCGTGAGCTGACAGCTCTGTACGAGGCATACAGGTCGGACGAGCCGGACCCGCTGCCTCCGCTGCCCGTCCAGTACGCCGACTTCGCGGTCTGGCAGCGCGAGTGGCTGTCGGGCGAGCTGTTGGACAACCAACTTGCGTACTGGCGGGCCCAGTTGGCGGGAGTACCAACACTCGAACTGCCCACTGACCGCCCTCGTCCGTCGGTTCGTTCGTCTGCGGGTGCTTCGGTGCGGTTCGTTGTTCCGGTGGGGGTGTCGGAGGCGTTGCGGGGGTTGTCGCGTGAGTGTGGCGCGTCGATGTTCATGACGTTGTTGTCGGTGTATGCGGTGTTGTTGGGTCGGTATGCGGGGTCGGAGGATGTGGTGGTGGGCACGCCGGTGGCGAACCGGAATCGTGCGGAGACGGAGGATCTGATCGGGTTCTTCGTCAATACGTTGGTGATGCGTGCTGATCTGTCGGGTGATCCGTCGTTCCGTGATGTGGTGGGGCGGGTGCGGGAGACGGCGTTGGGTGCGTACGCGCATCAGGATGTGCCGTTCGAGCAGTTGGTGGAGGCGTTGGTCACCGACCGGGACCGGTCGCGTACCCCGCTCTTCCAGGCCCTGTTCAACTACGACTTCGTCGAGAACGAGGGCAGCTCCGGTGACCGTCCCGCGGCGGTTCGGACCGTCGACAGGAGTGGCAGCGCCGCCGACATGGTCGTCGCGAAGTTCGACCTCCGCCTGGTACTGAGCGACGACGGCGACCGGATCGCGGGCGAGTTCGAGTACAGCACGGCGTTGTTCGACGCGGTGACGGTGGAGCGGATGGTGGGGCACCTGCTCACGCTGCTGGAATCGGCGGCGTCAGGGTTCGCCCGTCCGGTGGGCGAGTTGCCGGTGTTGACGGCTGGTGAGCGTGCTGTGTTGGTGGGGGAGTGGAGTGGGGCTGTTGAGTCTGGTGAGTCTGGTAGGGCTGTTGGGCGTGGTGGGTCTGTTTCTGGGGTGGGTGGGGTGCATGAGCTGATTGCCCGTCGGGCGTTGTCGGTGCCGGATGCGGTGGCGGTGGTGTCGGGTGGTGTGTGCGTGACGTATGGGGAGTTGTTGGGCCGGGCTGATCGTTTGGCGCATTATCTGCGGGGTGTGGGGGTGGGTGCGGAGTCGGTGGTGGCGTTGTGTCTGCCGCGTGGGGTGGACATGATCGTGGCGATTCTGGGGGTGTGGCGGGCGGGTGCGGCGTATGTGCCGTTGGATCCTGAGTTCCCGGTGGATCGGTTGGGGTTTGTGCTGGCGGACAGTGGTGCGTCGGTGGTGGTGGGTTCGGGTGAGTTGGTTGATGAGTTGCCGGTGGGGCGGTTGCGGACGGTGGTGCTGGATGATCCGGCGACTGTGGCGGGGTTGGCTGCGATGCCGGCGACGGATCCCGGGGTGCCTGTTGTTGCTGGTCAGTTGGCGTATGTGGTGTATACGTCGGGTTCGTCGGGGCGGCCTAAGGGTGTGCAGGTCACGCATGGTGGGTTGTTTGGTTACACGGTGGGTGTGGTGGAGCGGTTGGGCTGGTCGGGGGTGGGGGTTCGGTTTGGTCTGTTGCAGCCGGTGGTGACTGATCTGGGGAACACGGTGGTGTTCGGGTGTCTGGTGTCGGGTGGTGTGCTGCATGTGGTGGGTGCGGATGCGGCGGTGGATGGTCGGGCGGTGGCTGCGTACTGGCGTGTGTGGGGGATTGATTTTGTGAAGGTGGTGCCGTCGCATCTGGCGGCGTTGGCGGCCGGGGGTGGGGAGGGTCTGGCGGGGTTGGTGCCGGCGCGGGGTCTGGTGCTGGGTGGTGAGGGTGCGTCCGGGGCGTGGTTGGGGGAGTTGGTGGCGGCGGCTGGGGATCGGGTGGTGGTCAATCACTATGGTCCGACGGAGTCGACGGTGGGTGTGCTGGCGGGGTTGTTGGGTGGGGATGGTGTGGTGGCGTTGGGGCGGCCGTTGGCGGGGGCGCGGGTGTATGTGGTGGATGAGCGGTTGGTTCCGGTGCCGGTGGGTGTGGTGGGTGAGTTGTGTATTGCGGGGCCTCAGTTGGCGCGGGGTTATGGGGGTCGGTCTGGGTTGACGGCGGGGTGGTTTGTGGCGGATCCGTTTGCGGCTGATGGGTCGCGGATGTATCGGTCGGGGGACCGGGTGCGGTGGTTGGTGGATGGGCGGGTGCAGTTTGTGGGTCGGGTGGATGCTCAGGTGAAGGTGCGGGGTTTCCGTGTGGAGCCGGGTGAGGTGGAGGCGGTGCTGGCGGGGCATCCGTTGGTGGGGTCGGTGGTGGTGTCGGCGTGGGGTGAGGGTGTGGAGCGCCGGTTGGTGGCGTATGTGGTGTCGGCTGGTGTGGGTGACGGTGTTCCGTCGGTGGGTGAGTTGCGGGCGTTTGTGGGTGGGCGGTTGCCGGAGTACATGGTGCCGTCGGTGTTCGTGGAGCTTGCTGCGCTGCCGTTGACGGCGAACGGCAAACTCGACCGCACCGCCCTCCCCGAACCACACGGAGCCCAGGCCGGTGGAGCGGACGGATTCGTCGCTCCCGCCACCGATACCGAAGAGCTGCTGACCGGGATTCTGGCCGAGGTGCTCGGCCTGGACCGCGTCGGCGCCACAGACGACTTCTTCGAACTGGGCGGGCATTCGCTGCTTGCCACGCAGGTCATCTCCCGGTTGCGTGAGGTGTTCGGGGTCGAGGTGCCTCTGTCGGCCCTTTTCGACCAGCCGGCGGCACGAGGGCTGGCGTCTGTCATCGAAGGGTCCGCTCGGGAGATCGCGCCTCCGGTGACGGCGGCCGACCGAGGCCAGGACCTGCCGCTGTCGTTCGCGCAACAACGCCTGTGGTTCCTCCACCAGTTCGACCCCGGATCAGCCGAATACATCGCCCCGGCACACATACGCCTGCGAGGTCAGGTGGATGTCGCCGCGCTGGGTGCGGCGTTGTCGGGTGTGGTGGCGCGGCATGAGGTGTTGCGGACGCGGCTGGTGGCGAGCACGGACGGTGTGGCGTATCAGGTGATCGACGCGCCCGTATCCGTCCCGCTGCCGCTGCGTGATGTGTCCGGTGCGGTGGATCCGCAGGCAGCCGCGCGGGCGTTGGTGGTGGCGGAGGCGGGGCGGGCGTTCGACCTGTCGGCGGGTCCGCTGGTGCGGGCGGTGCTGATCCGGCTGGCGGCGGATGAGCATGTGCTGGCGCTGGTGATGCATCACGTGGTGTCGGACGAGTGGTCCGGGCGGATTCTGCGTCGTGAGCTGTCGGCGCTGTACGAGGCGTTCCGTGACGGTGAGCCGAGCCCGTTGGCGCCGCTTGCGGTGCAGTATGCGGACTTCGCGGTGTGGCAGCGGCAGTGGCTGGCCGGTGCGGTTTTGGAGGAGCAGCTGGGTTATTGGCGGTCGGTGTTGTCGGGGGCTGCGGTGCTGGAGCTGCCCCTCGACCGGCCGCGTCCGGCGGTGCGGTCCACCGAGGGTGGTGTGGTGGGGGTGCGGGTGCCGGCCGCGACGGCTGATGCTTTGCGTGTGTTGTCGCGCCGTGGTGGGACGACGATGTCCATGACGTTGCTGGCGGCGTTCAGTGTGCTGCTGGGCCGGTACGCGGGCACGGACGACGTCGTGGTGGGTACACCGGTGGCGAACCGGAACCGGGGCGAGACCGAGGATTTGATCGGGTTCTTCGTCAACACCCTGGTCATGCGGGCCGACCTGTCCGGTGACCCGTCCTTCACCGAACTCCTGGGCCGGGTGCGGGAGATGGCGCTGGGCGCCTACGCCCACCAGGACCTGCCCTTCGAGCAGCTCGTCGACGAACTCGGCACGGAGCGCGACCGGTCCCGCAGCCCCCTCTTCCAAGTCCTCTTCAACTACGACACAGCAGAAGCAGCCGGTGACACCGGTGGCCGGCCGGACGAGCTCGGCTGGGAGAACGTGGCTGACCAGTCGGGCGGACTCTCCCCGGCCGGCCCGATGCTGATCAGCTTCGATCTCGCGCTCAGGCTGGGGGACAACGGCGAGGAACTGGCGGGAGAGCTGCAGTACAGCACCGCGCTGTTCGACGCCTCCACGGTCGAGCGGATGGCGGGACACCTCCTGTCACTGCTGGACGCACTCGCCGCGGACGCGGCCCGGCCGGTCGCCGAGCTTCCGCTGCTGACCACCGCTGAGCGCCAGCAGTTGCTGGAGGAGCGGCACGGCGCCGTCGTGTCCCTGCCCGAGGTGGGGGGAGTGCATGAGCTGATCGCCGCAAGGGTGCTGTCGATGCCGGATGCGGTGGCGGTGGTCTCGGGAGAGGCGTCCCTGACGTACGGCGGTTTGTCGGCGCGGGCGAATCGACTCGCGCACTACCTCCGGGACCGGGGAGTGGGCGCGGAGTCGGTGGTGGGGTTGTGCCTGCCGCGCGGGGTGGACATGATCACGGCCGTTCTGGGTGTATGGCAGGCGGGAGCGGCCTACCTGCCGCTGGACCCCGAATACCCGACTGAGCGGCTGGAGTTCATGCTCGCCGACAGCGGTGCGGCGGTACTTGTGGGGCATCGGGACGCGGCGGGGCTCGGCGCTGTCGTGGACGACGTGGTGCTGCTCGACGACCCGGCGATTGCCGAGGCGTTGTCAGGTCTGCCGGCGGAGGCGCCCGAGGTGTCGGTGTTGCCTGCCCAGTTGGCGTATGTGATTTATACGTCGGGGTCGACGGGGCGGCCGAAGGGTGTGCAGGTTGCTCATGGTGGTGTGGTGAATCTGGCGTTGGTGTTGCGGTCGGCGTTGGGTGTGGGTCCGGGTGTGCGGGTGTTGCAGTTTGCGTCGTTGGGTTTTGATGCGGCGGTGCTGGATGTGGTGGTGACGTTGGCTGGTGGTGGGGTGTTGGTGGTGGCGGGGGGTGTGGA
>NZ_JBIUVD010000012.1:0-261616 GCF_044742785.1 Streptomyces sp. NPDC087844
ACCGCGCCCACCGCGCCCACCGCGCCCACCGCGCCCACCGCGCCCACCGCGCCCACCGCGCCCACCGCGCCCACCGCGCCCACCGCGCCCACCGCACCCACCGCACCCGGCGCACCCGACGAGGCCCCGCTGCGACTGCTCTCGTCGGGCGCGTGGCTCAGGTTGCAGACGCCGTACGGGACGATCGCCGTGCGCAAGGCGGGGCTCGGGTCGCTGGACGTCAGCGTTCGCTGAGCGTCGGCAGCCGGCTCGGGGTAGGCGTCAGCGGTGTTCGCTGTCGTCCGGCCATACGCCGATGTGGTCATGTTCGAGTTCCAGGGCGACACGGTCGCGCATGCCGAGGGCCTCGGTGTACTCGGCGGGCAACTGGAGCCGGCCGGCCCGGTCGAGCATCGCGTACTCGCGGGCGACCACCGTCTCGTGGCCGGTCGTGGCGTCCACCTCGGTGCGGCGCAGGACCTCCGTGGAGGTACGGCCGTCCCGGATGGCGACCGTCCGGCGGACCTCGGAGGCGACCGCCTGGTCGTGCGTGACGATCACGATGGTCGTGCCGAGACGCTCGTTGGCGGTACGGAAGGCGGCGAAGATCTGCTCGGCGGTGTGTGAGTCGAGTTCACCGGTGGGTTCGTCGGCGAGGAGGACGGAGGGGTCGTTGGCCAGCGCCACGGCGATGGCGACGCGCTGCTGCTGACCGCCGGACATCTGGAACGGGCGCCGGCCCCGGCACTCCGCGACCTCCAGCAACTCCAGCAGCTCCAGGGCACGTTGGGCCTGCGCGCGACGGTCCTTGCGGGACGGTGGGGGAGGCGAGGGCGGGCAGCGGGGACCCGTCCGACGCGCCGTCCTTCGAGGACTTCGAGGGCTCCGAGGGCTCCGAGGGCTCCGAGGGCTTCGTGAGCTTCGTAGGCGTCGAGGGCTTGGCGTCCGCCGGTGCCTTCAACTCGCCCGCGAGGAAGGCCCCGAGGTGTGTGCTCCGCGCCAGCCGGGCGTACCCTCGGGCTCCACGCCGACCAGGGGTACCGTCTCCACGCCGGTCCCCGGCTTCGCCTGGTAGCCGACGCTCAGAGGGGTGACCTCACGTACGCCGGGCGCCGAGCGGAGCTGTGCCGTAAGGCCGATCGATGCCGAGCGTGTCCGTGGGCGTCGCCGCCGGCCGGCCGGGGCCGGTGGAGGTGACGGCACCGGAGGTCTGCCGGCTCAACTGCCAGTACGCGACGGCCGCGACGACCAGCAGGCCGACGTCCGCACCCGCCCGTACCGGCGCGGGGAGCGAGCGGGCACGGCCGCCTTCCGCGGTCTCCTCCCGCCCGGTCAGCGCGGGTACGGTCAGCGCGGGTACGGTCACCGCCAGCGCGCAGCCCAGGGCGGCCGCGACCGCCGTCGCCCACACCGCGCCGGCCGCCGCCGAGGTGTCCAGGCGCAGCCCGATCCGCGACAGCGCCCCCTGTCCGGCCAGCAGCCGCGTCAGCGGCCCGGCGAGCAGCGGCCCGGCGAGCAGCGGCCCGGCGAGCAGCGGCGCGCAGACGACGGCCGGCAGGGCGAGGAGCGAGGCCTCCAGCGCGGCGAGGGCGGCCACCCGCCCGCGCGAGGCGCCACGCGCCCGCAACAGCCGTGTCTCACCGGATCGTTCGACGCTCAGCAGCCGGGCCACGAGCAGCAGCGCATAGCCGGCGAGCAGCGCGAGCTGGAGCGCGACAATCAGCAGCGTCGAACGGGCGACCAGCAACGACCGCTCCACGCGTTCCAGTTCCTCGGGCAACGATGTCGTGACGGCCGTGGTACCGCGCAGCGCGGGGGACTTGAGCAGGGAGCAGGGAGCAGGGAGCGGGGCCCGGCGGTGGCCGCCTCCCGCAGGGTGGCGATCCGTCCGGTCGTCAGTGCCGAGAAGTCGGCGGACGCCAGCCAGGCGGTCGGACCTGAGCTGACCCGCCGCCCGCTTCCGGTGGCCGCGAGCACCGACGGGTCCGCCAGCAACGGCCCGTACGTCGTGAAGTCGAGCTTGCTGACCCCGCGTCCGTGCAGGTCGTCCAACTGCCAGTAAGGCGAGGTGACGCGCACGGGCCGGTAGAGGCCGGTCACCAGGACCCGTACCTTCGGGCCGTCGAACCGGTCGACGAGTGTCAGCCGCGCGCCCGGTTCGACCGCCAGCCGGCGGGCGGCGGTCTCGGGAAGGGCCACCTCGACCTCGTGGCCGCCGGCAAGGTCGCCCGGGGCCCGGGGCGCGCGTCCCTCGACCGTCCGCACCTGGGAGGGGTCCAGCGTCGCGAAGTGCGTGAGATCCGGGTCCTTCGAGCGGGCGGCGGGCTCCTGCGGGGACCTCGGCAGGGCGTAGGGCCCGGACCGGGTCAGCGTCCGCAGCGTCACGGGCAGCCCGTCGAAGGTGCGCCGGGCCCCGTCCCGTACGGCCTGCTCGGCGGCCTCGCGGTCCCCCGCGGGAACATCGGCCTTGACGACCAGCGTCGTGGCCGCGGCGCTCTGCGTATCCGCCCTGCCCGCCCTGCCCGCCGTGCCCGCTGTGCCCGCTGTGCCCGCCCTGCGCGTCGTGCCCGTCGTGGTCGCCGAGGTGTCGAGGAGCGAGTGCCGCAGTGCCGCGTCGCCGATCGCACCCGAGTACGCGGTCAGGGTCGCCAGGACAGCCGTCGTCAGCAGGACGGTGAGCAGCGCGGCGGTCAGCAGTAAACGATGCGCTCGCACACGCAGGAGGACGAACCCCGTCACCCGGCCCTCCGCCGTATCGCCGGACACCCCGGATCTCTGGCGATGTTGTCAGAGGTGAGAGGGCACGGGTAAGCGCTTGAGGACCGGGTTTGACCGGATCGTGACCGGAATCCGGCGACGCACGACCGGAATGCGCGCGTCAGCCAGGGTTGTTCATCCCTCGGTGTTCACCATCGAAGCCGCCGCGTACGTCAGGTAGTTCCACAGTGTGTGCTCGTGCTCCTCGGAGAGGCCGAGCTCTTCGACGGCGACCCGCATGTGCCTCAGCCAGGCGTCGTGAGCCGCCCGGTCGACCGCGAAGGGGGCATGCCGCATCCGCAGCCGGGGATGACCGCGGTTCTCGCTGTACGTGGTCGGACCGCCCCAGTACTGGATCAGGAACAGCGTGAAGCGCTCCTCGGCCGGACCCAGGTCCTCCTCGGGATACATGGGCCGCAGCAGCGGGTCCTCGGCGACACCCTCGTAGAACCGGTGCACCAGGCGCCGGAAGGTCTCCTCGCCGCCGACCTGCTCGTAGAAGGTCTGCTCCTGAAGCGTGCCGCGCCGAATCTCTTTCACACCGTCCATGGTCTCAGACGTGGTCTCGGACGGGCCGACCGAGGACTCGGGACCCAGGGCCCCCGAAGAATCAGCCGGAGAGTCGTCCGAGGGATCTGCCGGACCGAGGGGGCCGGTTCCGGATCGGGCGGCCCCGGCGCTCGCCTCCCGGCCCGTCCCGCAGCACAGTGGGGGTATGAGCGCGTACGCGGTCGACCACGGACTCGACGACCTCGCCGCCACGGCGCGGGCGGCGCTGGTGCGCGAGATCGACGAGAGCGGTGCCTGGGACGCCGACCCCGTCTGGCGGTCGGCCTTCGAGAGCGTCCCCCGCCACCTCTTCGTGCCGTACTACTACGTGGGCGCGGGGGGCCCACAGGGCGGCTACGAGCGCAGATGGGGCGAGGACCCCAGCCCGCGCCGACGCGAGGAGTGGCTGCGCGGGGCGTACGCGGACACCCCGCTGGCCACGCGCATGCGCGACGGCGAGCTGCTGTCGTCCAGCAGCCAGCCCTCCCTGATGGCGAAGATGCTGGCCGAGCTGGCGGTACGGGACGGGGACGCGGTCCTGGAGATCGGCGCGGGCACCGGCTACAACGCGGCGCTGCTCTCGTGCCGGCTGGGTGACGAGCTGGTCACCACGGTCGACCTGGACCCGGAGATCACGGAGTCCGCCCGGCGGCATCTGGCCGCCGCGGGTCACCGGCCCGCCGTCGTGACCGGCGACGGGGCGCGCGGCTGCCCCGAGCGGGCCCCCTTCGACCGTGTCGTCGCCACCTGCGCGCTGAACTCGGTCCCGCGTCCCTGGCTCGCGCAGTGCCGCCCCGGCGCCCGGATCCTCGCCCCGTTCGCCACCGGCCTGATCGCCCTGCGG
The DNA here is from genome assembly GCF_044742785.1 of Streptomyces sp. NPDC087844. Classification (NCBI taxonomy): domain Bacteria; kingdom Bacillati; phylum Actinomycetota; class Actinomycetes; order Kitasatosporales; family Streptomycetaceae; genus Streptomyces; species Streptomyces sp. NPDC087844. The sequence continues at coordinate 4,130 of NZ_JBIUVD010000012.1, forward strand.
GTAAGGGACGCCGGGCACGCCGAAGGCCGCTTCCTGCACACGTCCGCGTACTTCGTGCCCCTGCGCGGCGGCAGCCGGACCGGGCGCGAGGCCGCGGACGTGCAGCTCGCCGGCCTGCCGCGGCGGGCCAGGGAGCACGAGCTGTTCCGCTTCCTGCTGACCCTGACCGCGGACGGCCTCACCTCGGACGAGGCGCACGCGCTGTGGGAACACGATGCCTGGCCGGCGCGCGAGCGGTACGGCATCACTGTCACCGGCGACCGCGCGTGGGCGTGGCTGGACGACCCCGAGGGGCCGTACACCTGGCCGCTGCCGTAACCGCTGCGCGGGGCCGTACCGCGCCCGTCAGGGACGGGGAACCGCGCGACCGGCCCGCACCGGCCCTGCACCGGACCGCACCGGCCCCGCACCGGCCCGCGGGCCGGGACCGTGCTCCCGGCGAGGCGCCTGGCCCCGCCGGATCGTGGCCCCGGCGAAGCGCCTAGCCCCGCCGGATCGTGATCGTGGTCCAGGCGCCCACGTGCACCCGGTCGCCGTCCTGGAGCGGGACGGGGACGAACGGCTGGATGGGTTCCTCCGCGCCGTTGACCGTGGTGCCGTTGGTCGAGTTCTGGTCGACCACCGCCCAGCTGCTGTCCGGCTGCTGCACGAGCACCGCGTGCTGGTGCGAGACGCCCGGGTCCTCCGGCGGCACCGACAGATCGATGTCCGGGGTGTCGCCCGTGGAGTGGCGGCGGCGGCCGATCGTGATCTGGTTGCCACCGAGCGGACGCTGCTGTTCCGGCGAGTACGCGGGCAGGTTCAGCCCCGCGGCCTCCGGTCCCGAGCGCTGCATCATCGCCATGAAGTACTCACGGTCGGGCCCGATGGTGATGCTCCACGACAACGACTGCTGCGGCTGTTGCGGCTGCTGCTGGTACCCGGCGGGCGCCTGCGTCGAGCCGGACTGCGGGTAGCCGTAGCCGCCACCGGGTCCGGGCGGGCCACCAGGTGCGGGTGGGCCGCCGGGGCTGCCGGGCGCCGGCGGTGAGATCACCCAGTCGTCCGCGCCACCCCCGAAGGACGGACCGCCCGGCGCCTGCGGACGCCCGGTCTCCTGTGGATACGCGGTCTCCTGCTGATATGCGGGCGGACCGGACTGTCCGAGCTGGCCGGACTGTCCGAGCTGGCCGGGTGGGCCGGACTGTCCGGGCTGCTGGAACCCCTGCGGGGCACCCGGGCCGCCGGGACCGCCCTGGCCCCCGGGACCGTTCGGGCCCCCGAGTCCGTTCGGACCGCCGACGCCGCCGGGACCGCCGGGACCGCCGTACCCACCTTGCCCGCCGGGGCCGGGGCCAGGTCCGCCGGGACCAGGCCCGCCGTACCCGCCAGGACCTCCGGGGCCAGGGCCCCCAGGGCCCGGCGGCGGCGGTACCGGTCGCGACGGATCACCGGGGAAGCCCGAGGGGTCCTCGCCGTAGGGCGGGATCGGCTCCGCGGGCCGGTTCATCTGCGAGGGCCGGGAACCCTGGTAGTCGAAGCCGCCGTGGGTCGGGCCGGACTGCCCGGGAGGCGGCTGCTGCTGGAAGCGGAGCGCGGGGTTCGGCCCGCCGGGACCGCCGGGCCCGCCGGGACCACCCGGACCGGGCCCACCGGGCCCCGGACCGCCAGGCCCGGGACCACCGGGACCGGGCCCCGGGGGACGCGGCGCGGCCGGAGTGTACGAGGTCGCGGTGTTCGTCAGGTAGTTCCACCTGCACTCCTCGCAGAACGGTGCTCCGCCCTCGCGCGGAGTACGGCACTGCGGGCACAGCTCCGCCTCGGGCGCCGGGTCGGGCACCGCGGAGAGGTGCGGCCGGCCACCCTGACCGGGCGGCGGCTGCGAACCGGGCGGCGGATAGCCGTAACCGGCCGCCGGGGGCGGCGGTGGAGGTGGCGGGGGCACGGCACCGGCCATACGGTGACCGCAGACCTCGCACCAGTCGTCGGAACCCGACTGGTGTCCGTTCGGGCAGGTCGGCATGTCGGCGCTTCCCCCTCTCATGTCCGGCCCACCGGGGACCGTAAGTCGTGCAAACCGCGTGCGTGCTGCTCGCGTATTGCTCGCGTACTGCTCGCGTACTGCTACGTACCGTGTGCGTAGTGCTTGCGCACTGCTCTACTTCTTTACACGAACAGTCTTTGTGGACCGTGTTTCGAGAGTCATCTCGTCGGCCTCCGCGACCTTCGCCTTCAATCGCACAGTACCCGCCGCGGCATCGACCACGTCCACCACCTTCGCAAGCAGTTTCGCCGTATCCGCGTTTCCGGAGGCACTCGCGAGCTGAACCGCGCGGCCCAGTTTGGCCGTTGCCCCGTCGGCATCTCCCGCTTTACGCGCATCCAGGCCCTGTTGGATGACTTGCGCCAGTTCCGCCTGACCCGTGTAGTGCGCGACCTGCGGATTGATCGACGTGGACGCCGTCATGTCGTCGGTCCACACGGCCCGTACGAGCCCCTGCGCGCCCAGGGTTTGGGCGGTGCCGTCGCCGTGCGGGATCACCAGGGAGACCCGGGCGGCGAGCATCTCCTGCCCGAGGCCGGCCTCGGGCACCTCCACGCACACGTGGTAGTCGCGGGACTCGTCCCCCCAGGAGCCCGTGGGGTAGTCCCCGGCGCGCGGGCCCGCCTCGGTGCGGCGGTCGGTCAGCGGCTCGACCGTCGGCGCGACCTGCTTGACGAACTTGATGGAGGTGCCGACCGGGGTCCACAGCCGCAGCGCGACGTCCGCGACCTCCTTGCCCATGGCCGTCTCCATCATCTGCGTGAAGTCGGCGGACAGGCCCGCCGGATCGGCCACGATGTCGGCGGTGCCGAGCAGCGCGGACGCGATGGCGGTGACTTCTTTCACTTCCCAGTCCGTGCCGACGCCCCGGGCGTCGGCGGTGAAGCGGCCGGCGGAGGCGTCCAGGGCGGCCTTCAGGTCCTCGGGCGACTCGTGTTCGTTGCGGCCGTCGGTGAGCACGATGCCGTGCCGGATGGTGACGTCCACCGAGGACAGCAGCCGGTCGGCCAGCTGCAGCCAGGTGCCGATCGCGGTGCCGCCGCCCGCGCTGAGCTTGCGCAGCGACTGCTTCGCCTGCTCGCGGGTCCGCGCGTCGGCGACGGCCAGCTCACCGTTGCCCGGGTAGACCTCCTTGGCCACATGCGTCCCGCCGATCACCGCGAAGTGCACGCCGTCCCGCAGGGCGTCGATCGCGGCGGCCGTCGCGTCCCTGGCGCCGCGCATCTTGGTCGGCGGGTAGTCCATGGAGCCGGAACAGTCGACCATGATCGCCACGGCCGCGTCCGGGCTCTGTCCCGGTGTGAACAGGTGGGGTGCCGCGACGGCACTCCCGACCGTGCCGCCGCCGGTGGAGGTCACCGTCACGATCGCGTTGACCTCGCGGCCGCCCTCCGGCAGGTACTCGTTCTGGTAGACCTCCACCGAGAACTGCGGCACGTTCGACTTCGAGAAATTGGCCATGCGTTCTCTGCTCCCCCTCAGGACTCCCACATGCCGTGGGTGATGCCGGCGGGCGGACCGGTCCCCTCCGGCCCCGACCGGGCCGCGGCCCTCGCCGTCCCTGTCGCCCCTACCGCCACTGTCGTCTCTGTCGTCTCTGTCGTCTCAACCGTTTCGTACCGCTTGGGCCTCTTAGGCCGATCCTGCCCCTTGTTGCGGCGCGGGGAACGGAAGGACGGCCACTGTTACGTTGTCGTGGCCCCCGCCGTCCAGGGCGTGGCCCACCAGGACCTGGGCACTGTGCAGCGGCCGGTCCGCGGCGTCGGGCGGGATGACCTCGGCCATTTCCTCGGCGCCCTCCGCGTAGTTCCACAGCCCGTCGCTGCACACCACGACCACACCCGGCCGGTCCGGCTTGAAGGAAGCGGTGTGCGGCTCCAGTTCGTACGCGTCCGCCCCGAGCCAGCCCGTGATGGCGTGGGCGCGCGCGTCCGCGTACGCCTCCGCCTCGCTCATCAGGCCCGCGGCGACCATCTGGGCCGCCCAGGAGTCGTCCTCCGTGAGCCGGGCCGGCGGTGCCGACCGGTCCACGGGCACCCAGTAGACGCGGCTGTCGCCGACCCAGCCGACGACCAGCAGGCTGGGCGTGACGACGGCGCCGACGAACGTGCAGGCCGGGGCGTTCACGTGCGGCTGGTGCTCGTGGGCCGAGGTGGCGGGGTCAGCGAGGGAGTTGACCGCCTCGGCGGCGGCGAGGATCGCGTCGTGCATGGCCTGCTGCGGGTGCGTGCCGCAGGGCAGGGCCGCGAGCAGTGACTCGTTCGCCGTGCGGGAGGCGGCCAGGGAGGCCTCGTCGGGACGGGTCGCCGAGGAGACGCCGTCGCAGACGATCGCGACGACGGCGGGCGAACCGTCGGGCAGCGCGGTCGCGGACACCGTGAACGCGTCCTCGTTGCGGTGGTGGCGCAGACCGCGGTCGCTGACCGCGGCGACCGCGTCCAGCTCCTGCTCCATGTGGTCGCGCTCGCGCGGCTGCGCGTGGCCGCAGTTCTCGCAGTAGCCGTCCCGGTCGACCTGGCCCGCGCGGCACGCCACGCAGACCTTCAGGCCCGCGGTGGGCGTCGCGAGGTCGGCCGTCCGCGGGTCGGCGAGCGGTGCCTCGACCGTGGGCACCTCGACCGTCGGTACGTCGGCCGCCGGAACCTCGGGTGGCAGTGGAGCGGCGAGGGGGTACTCGTCCGGCTCCGCCGCCGAGTGACCGGTCCCGTGGCCCGCCGCGTGGGCCGACGTTTGCCCCGGCCCGTGAGCCGGTGGCCGGGCATGCCCCTGGGCCTGCGGCTGCTCGTGCGGCCGGGTGGGCGACGGGGCCCGCTCCGGCGGCAGGGCGGGCGACTGGGCCTGCGGCTGGACGGGCGACCCGTCGGGCCGGTCGAACCGTACGCCGGGGCTGTCGGAGCCGCCCGACTCGCGGCCCTCGATGTCCGCGGGCAGGACCACGGCCGCCGGGGTGCCCGAGCTGCCGACTTCGGGCGCGACAGGCCAGTCCACGGCGGTCAAGGGGGCCACGGGGGCCACGGGGGCCACGGGGGCCGCGGGAGCCACCCCGGCCGCGGCCGAAGGAGGCCGTGGCGCCGAGCCGTTCATGGTGATCGTGGGATTGTCGTCCGGCGGCGCCGGTGCGGCCGACAGGTCGTAACCGCACGCACCGCAGAAGCGGTCTCCCGACTCCAGCGGTTCCTCACAGCTGGGGCAGGCGGCCAGTTGGGGCATCTGCGACATGAATTACACCCACGTCCGGGGGCGGTAGCGGTTGGCGCGCTCCACCAGATCGATCCTCTCCTCGCCACCCTGGGCGAGCCGGGCCAGTGTCCGGTACGAACGCTCAAGTCCGAAGCGCAGGCCCCGCTCGTCCAGGTCACTGCCGAGCAGTACGGTCCGCGCACCGGTGTTCGACGGGGCGGAACCCTGGATACCGGAGAGTACCCAGTCCAGGGCACAGCCAAGGACCTCTGTGGACAACTGCTCGCGGCGCACCGCGTCAAGGCCGTACCCGTCCAGCGCCTCGACCTGGGCCGCGGCCGAGGTCAGATCGTCCAGGAACGGCGTCACAGGGCTCCCGGAAGCAGCAGGGGCCACAGACTTCCCCGGGGCCCCGGGCGGAGCCCCCGGCGCTTCCGGTGGGCGCGGAACGGCCTCGGCCAGGCGCTGCCTCAGCCGCGCCCGGACCGCGGCGACCCGCGCCGCCGTGTAGTGGATCGAGGACTCCGGCACCGACTCCAGCGTCCGTACGGAGCCGGAGCGGTCGCCCGCCGCGAGCTGGACGCGGGCCAGGCCGAACGCGGCGCTGACATAGCTCGGGTCGGTCGTCCACACCAGCCGGTAGTACTCGGCGGCGTTGTCCAGCTGTCCGAGGACCTCCGCGCACAGGCCGAGGGCCAGCTTGGGCGCGGGCTCACCCGGGAACGCGTCGTAAATCGCGTCGAAGGAAACCGCCGCCACCTCGTGGTCGCGGGCCGCCAGCGCCGCCACGCCCCGGTACCAGACCACCCGCCAGTCGTCGGGCTGGTCCGTCTCCAGCGTTTCGAGCGCCCTGGTCGCCTGGTCGAGCTCGCCCAGCTCCAGGCGGGCCCGCAGCTCGCGCAGCCGCAGCTCCGGGGAGCCGGCGGGCGCCGACCGCAGGGCGCTGATCAGCTCCCCGGGCGCGGACGTCATGAGGCCGGCCAGGAACCCGGCGTTCGGATCGCCGGGGTCGACATGGGGGACCGGGAGCGCGAGCGAGGCGGCCGAGGTGTTCAGCGGCTTGACGAGGGAGGCCGGAGCGGGCACCAGGAGGGGAGAACCGTTCGGTCCCGTCCCCGTCCCCGTCCCCGCCCGCGTCTCCGGTGATCCGTTCGCCCCCGCCGTCACGGCCGGAGCGCCCCTTCTCTCCTGTTTCCCCCGTCTGCCCCGCTTCTCCCGTACGGGCTCCACCCGTACGCCCAGTCGCGACACGTCGCCGCTCAGCTTGCCGAACAACTCCGTGTCCGTGACCTTCAGTTCGGGTCCGAACAGGGTGGACAGCGCGGGCCGCGGCCGGCCCGTCTGCACGGAGACGACCTCGCGCAGCACACCCGTGAGCTGTTCGGCCATCTCCTGCGCGGAGGCGAACCGGCGGGCCGGGTCGGGGTCGGTGGCCCGTACGAGCAGCCGGTAGAACGACTCGTACGTGCGGAAGACCTCGATGTTGTCGGGGTCGGGCAGGGAGTCCACGAACACGTTCGTGTAGCCCTGGAAGTCGAAACTCATGACCGCCAGGGTGCGGGCGACCGTGTACAGGTCGGAGGCGACCGAGGGGCCCACGTCGGCGACCTCCGGGGCCTGGTAGCCGACCGTGCCGTAGATGGCCGACTCGTCGTCGTCCATCCGGCGCACCGCGCCCATGTCGATCAGCTTGAGCTGGTCCTCGGTCTGTATGGCGTTGTCGACCTTGAAGTCGCAGTACAGGAGGTTGCGGCTGTGCAGATGGCCGAGCGCCTCAAGCGCCTCGATGCCGTACGCGCAGGCCTGCTCCACCGGCAGCGGGTCACGCTTGCCGCCCGCGGTGCGGCGGTCGTTGGCGATCTCCTTGAGGGACTTGCCGCCGACGTACTCCATGACGATGTAGCCGTCGAGGGAGCCGGTGCGCTGGTCGAGGTGCTCCACGAAGTTGTAGATCCGCACGATGTTCGCGTGCTCGATCTCGGCGAGGAAGCGGCGCTCGGAGATCGCGGCGGCCATGGCGTCCTGGTCGCCCGTGTCGAGGAGGCCCTTGAGGACCACCCAGCGGTCGGACACCGCCCGGTCGACGGCGAGATAGACCCAGCCGAGCCCGCCGTGCGCGAGACAGCCCATGACCTCGTACTGGCCGTGCACGATGTCGCCGGTCCGCAGCTTCGGCACGAACGAGTACGGGTGGCCGCACTTGGTGCAGAAACCCTCCGTGCGTCCGGACCGCTCCCCGCGCGAACGCCCCACCGGCGCCCCGCAGTCGGAGCGCGAGCAGAATCGCTTCCGCTCCGGAACCTCGGGGTTCTCCTGCACCATCGCGTGCGGGTCGGGCCGCGGCACGCCCGGCACCTGTACGAGGCCGACGCCGAGCCGGCCGCGGCTGGAGGACCCGGCCGCCGAACCGGAGCTGCGCACCGACACCGAACGGCCCGTCGACCGCCCCGAGACGGCCCGCGAGAGGCGGCCCGACACCGAACGCCGGGACTGCGCGGAGCGCGACGAGGAGCGGGCCGACGCACGGGAGCCGGAGCGTGCACTCCCGCTGCCGGAACCGCGCGAGTTCCTGCCGCCCGCCGTGATCCCGGTCGGTGGCGAACCCACCATGCTGGTCGACGAGACGACCGGCGCCAGACCGCAGGTGTCGCAGTACAGCTCGCCGCCGCCCATGTCCTCGTACGACCCGGGGCAGCCGGGCCGCTGACACTGTTTCTGCTGGCTCTGCTGGCTCTGCTGACTCGGCCGGCTCTCGTTCGGCTGACTCATGACTCCCCCCTCCGGTCCTGTGGTCCGCCGTCCCCGGGGACCCTCGGCACCAGTGCTTCGGCGGCGGCCTGCTGGTAGCGCAGCACCGCCTGTTCCGCCACGCGCAGGTCGCAGGGCGCGCTCCACAGCATGCGGCGCGCCGCGTCGTACCGCTCCACCAGCAGCGGATCCTCGGCGAAACCGTGCCGTGCGACCTTCGCCTTGTACGCGTCGAGCCGGCCGCGCAGCTCCGCGCGGACGGCGAGCGGCGCGGTGACCGCGGTCAACGACTCGCGGGCGCGCAGCAGTTCGTCCTCGGCCTTGTCCTCAAGCGACTCCAGCAGGGGCGAGAGACGGTGCCACTGCGCGTGCCTGCGGTACTCGGAGGCCATGGCCAGCTGTTCCTGCAGCGCGGTCGGCGGGCCGCCGACCGCGGGCACCTCGGAGGCGGCGATCTTCGCCAGTACCTCGCCGCGCGCGCTCCTCGCCTCGGCCAGCGTGCGGTCCGCGCGGCTCAGCACGTCCCGCAGCCGCACCAGCCGCGCCTCCGCGTCCTGCCGCACGGTGAGCACGGCGTCGATCTCGCGGCGCACCTCTTCCAGGGCGCGCGCCTCGCGGTCGTAGCGCGTCGTGTCGGGACGGCCGCCGCCCGGCGCCGAACTCCCCTGCGCGGGCGCCCAGAAGGCCAGCGGGTCGGACACCACCTGCTCGCGCAACGACGTCAGCGCGCGGGTGATCCGCTCCAGGTCGTCGCCCGCCGGATGCTCACCGGGCCGTACGCCCACGGAGTGCGCGAGCCTGCGGGTGCGCTGCAGCTCAGCGGCGAGTAGATCTATCCGCGCGGGCAGCGCCGACCAGACGGCGTCGGCCGTGACGACCATGTCCAGCGAGATCGCGTACAACTCGTTCATCCGCTCGACGAGTTCGGCGAGGGTGAAGCGCTCGCTCAGCCGGCCGGTGCCCGCCATCGTGGGCGCGGCGGCCGTGGCGGAGGCGCTGCCGGCCACCGTGACGCTCTCGCCGCGCAGCAGTTCCGTCAGTTCCACCAGGTCGTCGCGGCTCGACCAGCGTCTGCGGGAGCGGATTCCCCGGGCGGAGCGCAGCGCGTCGGCGTACGCGTCGAAGTAGGACCAGAGCAGGGTGATCGACGCCTCGGCGGTTCCCCAGCGCTCCTTGGTCGTGCCCGTGAGCTCGGCACCTTCGAGGAGTCTGCGGCCCGCATGGTCCTGGAGGGCGAGGAGAGAGGTCTCGATGGCCTCGTGCTCCGCGCCGAGCCGCGCCAGCGCACGGTCCACCTCGTCCCGGTCCAGTACCGGCCCGGATGGTCCCGCGACGCCCATCGATCACCCCTCGTTTCCTGTTGCCCGCGCTGGTCTGCCCTGTACCGCTCGTCCTGTACCGCTCGTCCCGCGCCGCCCGTCCCGTGCTGCCCGGTTGCCGTCCCGGTGCGGGACCACCTGCGGAACTACGGGAGTGTCGTGGTCATTTGTACTGGACCGGGGGCGGCCCGGCCGACTCGCCGAGGCTCTCGGCGAGCCACTTGTCGTACGACTTCTGCCAGCCGTCCTTGCGGTAGTCGACCAGGATCTGGTTGACCCGGCGCACCAGGTCGTCGGCGTCCTTCTTCATCGCCACGCCGTAGAACTCGTCCGTGAACGGCTTGCCCTTGAGCCCGACCGTCGGGTCCTGTGCGGCCTGGCTCGCGGCGAGCGCCCCGTCGGTCACCACGGCGTCGGCCTCGCCGAGCTGCAGCCGTACCAGGCAGTCGAGCTGGTTCGGCACGGTGCGGTCCCTGAAGTCGGCGGACGCGGGGAGGGTGCCAGCCTTCTCGGCCGCGTCCAGTGAGTCCCAGGCGGTCGAGCTCTTCGCCGTGCAGATCCTCTTCTTCGCCAGGGACTTGTCGAGCCCGGTGATGTCCGACTTCTTCGGGGCGAGCACCTGCTGGCCGGTCTCGAAGTACGGCGAGGAGAAGGCGACCTGGCCCAGGCGGTCGCAGTTGATCGTCATGGTGCGCACCACCATGTCGACCTTGCCGTCCTGGATCGCCGGGATGCGCTGATCGGTGGGGATGGCCCGGAAGCGGACGTTGTTCGGCTTCGCTCCGACGATCCTGTCCGCGATCTCGTGTGCGAGATCGATGTCGAAACCCTCCAGCTCGGCGTCGTCCGACTCGCTGTTCGGGTCGCGGTAGCCGAAGCGGTAGCTGTTCTGGTCGACACCGACGATCAGGAAGCCGCGCTTCTTGATCTGCTCGACCGTCTCGCCGTTCTGGTCGCCCGAGGACGGTGACAGGCTCTGCTTCTCGGGATCCTCGCACTTCGGAGCCCTGGTCCGGTCGCCGTTGGCCGTGCCCTGCCCGGCGAGGTCCTCGGCGTCGTTCTCGCGTGACTGGGCGACCGGCAGCAGCAGCGCGAAGACCGCCGCCAGGGCACAGACGACCGCCATGGCCCCCACTCCGCCCCAGCCCCTCAGGCTGGCTCGCAGACGTCGCGCGTTCATCGTCATGCCCCCTCTCACCGGTACTCCGACAGCCTGCGCCCGATGCCCAGCACCGCGCCGGCCGCGGCCAGCACGGCGAGCACCGCGGCGCCCACCACGAGGCCGTTCAGCGCGCTCCGGCCGTCACCGGCCGCCTGCTCGAACTCGGCGCGCTCGTGCGTGAGCGCGGCCTTCAGGTTCGTCTCCACGCTGTCGAAGCACTCGCCCGTCGGTTTGTCCGCCCTGGAGCCGATGACCTTGTCGAGCGCTCCCTGGTAGTTGCCCAGCGTGTCCTGCGCGCGGGCTTCCGCGTGCCGTTCCTTCCAGACCTTCATGTTGCCCGTCGCGGCTTCGACCGGCTTCACGCCCGCGCTGTCGTCGGCGAGGTCCTCGGCGGCGGCCAGCTTCGTGGTGAGGTCCTTCATCTGCTGCTCGAAGTCCCAGTCGAACGTGTCGACGGTCTTCTTCCCGCCTTCCGTGACCACGTCCTTGGTCTCCGCGCCGCGGGAGACCAGCGTCAGGTTCTCGTTGCCGCGGGCCTTGAGCGAGGCGAGCCGGGCGTCGTTGAGCGTGTTCATCGAGCGCACACCGTGGTCGTACGACTCGTTCAGCCCGGCGCGGGCGACGGTGTGGCCGACGACCAGCCAGAGCAGGACGACCGTGGTGGCCGCGGTGGCGGCGGCCAGGCCGTGGTTCAGTACGCGGTTGGTCCGGCGGTAGTTGCGCCGCTGGGCCCACACGAGGCCGCCGACGGCCACGACACCGGCGCCGATCGCGATCCACGGATAGGGCGTCGCGTCGTCGTAGTCGGAGCGCAGCCGCTGGTTCTCCACCTTGTAGAGGCGCTCGGCGTCCGCGAGCATGATCTGCATCTTCGCGTTCGCGTACCGCAGGTAGGCGCCGCCGAGGGGGTAGCCCTGCCGGTTGTTGGCGCGGGCCCGCTCGACCAGGCCCTTGTACTCGGGAAGCATCGTGTTGAGCTCGGTGATGGTCTTCGCCGAGGTGGAACCCGGTTCGGAGTTGGCCGCCGCGGTCACCAGCTTCTCCGCGGCCAGGCTGATGTCGTCCTCGTACCGCTTGCGGGTCTTGGCCGGCTCCTGGCCGCCCGCGAGGAAGCCGCTGGACGCCGCCGTGTTGGCGTCGGCGAGGGAACGGTAGATGTCCGCCGCGTCGGCGCTCAGCGGCTGGCTGCTGTGCAGCACGTCGTCCGCGGCGGCCGAACGCTCCGTCATCTCCCAGGCGGTGACCGCGCCGAACGCGACCACCAGGACGGCGAGCACGGCGCCGATGATGCGCAGCCGCCCGGGCTCGGTGGTCGCCCCGGCCCGCAGCCGGTCGACGCCCTCCGCCCATGCCGTGCGCCGCGGGGGCCCGGCCCCGGGCACCCCCGGCCGGCCCTGCGGCCCCGGTGGCGGGACCTGCGGCGGGACCGCGGGCGACGCGCCCGCCCGCCCCCGCGGTGGCGCCGCGGTGCTCTGCTGCTGGTGTGTCACCTGACCTCCCCCATGGTCGTCGCCGGTCACCTCCGCCCGGCGCCGGGGAGCACGGGAAGAGACGCACGGCCGCAAGTATCGCCGCCGGGGCCGACATCCGAACAGGCCTTGACGCGATCTTGGTCGGATTGCGGCCCGGCGAAGATCCCGCACCACCCCTGTTCATGAATACGCCAACCCGAACTGTTCGGTTCCCGGCGTGCTCAGACCCTCTCGTAGAACTCCCTCACGCGGGCGTGCGCCCGAGCCGGGGCGCCCTGGCGGTCAAGGCCGAGGAGCGCGGCTCCCAGGACCGGCCGGGCGGTGACGACCCGGGGCACGGCCTTGGGGGCACGCTCGGCCAGCAGCTGCCGTACGCGGTCGTCGAGTTGGGGGTGGCGGGCGGCCAGCACACCCCCGCCGAGCAGGACCGGCGCCTCCTCGCCCAGCAGGTCGAGGCGGGTCAAGGCGACGACCGCCATGCACACCACCTCGTCCGCCAGCCGGTCGACGAGCGCGCGGGCCACCGGGTCGCCGTCCGCGGCCGTGGCGAACAGGACCGGCGTCAGCTCGTGGCGCCGCACGTCCTCGATGTGACCGAGATGCAGGGCCTCGATCAGCGCGTACATCGTGCTCAGGCCGAAGTGCGCGGGCAGGGCGCGGGCCAGTTCGGTCGCGGCGCCCCGCCCGTCCTCGGCGCGCGCCGCGTGCCACAGCGCCTCCTCGGCCAGGCCGGAGCCGCCGCCCCAGTCACCGGACAGGCGGCCCAGGGCGGGGAAGCGGGCGACCCGGCCGTCGGGCCGCATGCCCACGCAGTTGATACCCGCGCCGCACACCACGGCGACACCCCGCGGCTCCTCGACACCGGCCCGCAGTATCGCGAACGTGTCGTTGCGGACGTCCACGGTCGTCCCCCACGCGCGCGCGTGCAGCGCGGCGGCCAACTGTTCCTCCTCCACGGGCAGATCGGCGTTGGCGAGGCACGCGGAGACATGGCCGACGGCGGTGACGCCCGCCGCGGCGAAGGCCCGTCCGACGGCGTCGGCGAGCGTGTCCACCGCCTCCCGGACGCCGACGACGGGAGGCCGGAACCCGCCGCCGCGCGCCGTGGCGAGCACGTTCCCGTCGCCCGCCACGACCGCGACGTCGGTCTTGCTGTTCCCCGCGTCCACGGCGAGGACGGTGTGTTCGGGCCCCGTGCCGGCGCTGGGGACGGACGCGGTCATGCCCACGCGAGGTGCTCCCGGTTGTGCGCGATCAGCCGGTCGGTGAGGCCGTCGGCGAGTGCGTACTGGCCGACCAGGGGATGGGCGAGCAGCGCCCGGAACACCCGCTCGCGGCCCCCGCGCAGAGCGGCCTCCAGGGCCAGGTCCTCGTACGCGGTCACGTTCGCCATCAGCCCCGCGAACAGCGGGTCCACCGGCGCCACGGGCAGCGGGGCGGCGCCGGAGTGCCCGACCGCCGCCTGCACCTCGATCACGGCGTCGTCGGGCAGGAACGGCAGCGTCCCCCGGTTGTACGTGTTCACCACCTGGTACGGGCTGCCACCCCCGCCCAGCAGGGACGCGGCGAGGTCGACGGCCGCCTCCGAGTAGTAGGCCCCGCCCCGCTCGCCCAGCAGCGCCGGCTTCTCGTCGAGCGCCGGGTCGCCGTACATCCTCAGCAACTCCCGCTCCATCCCGGCCACTTCCGCGGCCCGCGAGGGTTTCGTACCCAGCTCCCGTACGACTTCGTCGTGCGCGTAGAAGTAGCGCAGGTAGTAGGACGGGACGACTCCCAGGCGGTCCAGGACGCCGCTCGGCAGGCGCAGGTCCTCGGCGAGGGCGTCGCCGTGCTCGGCGAGCAGCTTCGGCAGGACGTTCTCGCCCTCGGGGCCGCCCAGTCGCACATGGGTTTCCCAGGTGAGGTGGTTGAGGCCCACATGGTCCAGATGCAGATCGGTGGCGTCGACCCCGAGCAGTCCGGCGAACTTCCGCTGGAATCCGATCGCCACGTTGCACAGTCCGACCGCTCTGTGACCGGCCTGGAGGAGGGCGCGGGTCACGATGCCGACGGGGTTGGTGAAGTCGATGATCCAGGCGTCCGGGTTGGCGCGCCGGACGCGCTCGGCGATGTCGAGCACCACCGGGACCGTCCGCAGCGCCTTGGCGAGGCCGCCCGCGCCGGTGGTCTCCTGGCCGACGCAGCCGCACTCCAGCGGCCAGGTCTCGTCCTCGTTGCGGGCGGCCTGGCCGCCGACGCGGAGCTGGAGCAGCACGGCGTCGGCGCCGTCCACGCCCGCGTCGAGGTCGTCGGTCGTGGTGATCCGCCCGGGGTGCCCCTGCTTGGCGAAGATGCGCCGGGCCAGCCCGCCCACGAGTTCCAGACGGTCGAGCGCCGGGTCGACGAGGACCAGCTCCTCGACGGGCAGGGTGTCGCGCAACCTCGCGAACCCGTCGATGAGTTCAGGGGTGTAGGTGGAACCTCCGCCCACTACTGCGAGTTTCATTCTCAGCCCTTCACTCCGGTGAGCGTGACGCCCTCGACGAACGCCTTCTGTGCGAAGAAGAACACGAGGATCACGGGTGCCATGACCAGGACGGTCGCGGCCATCGTCAGATTCCAGTCGGTGTGGTGCGCGCCCTTGAAGGACTCCAGGCCGTAGCTCAGGGTCCAGGCGCCGGGGTTCTCGGACGCGTAGATCTGCGGCCCGAAGTAGTCGTTCCAGGCGTAGAAGAACTGGAAGAGCGCGACGGCCGCGATCCCGGGCCTCGCCATCGGCAGGACGACCTTCAACAGGGTCTTCAGGTCCCCGCAGCCGTCGACCTTCGCCGCGTCCAGGTACTCGTTAGGGATCGTCATCAGGAACTGCCGCAGCAGGAAGATGGAGAACGCGTCGCCGAACGCCATCGGGATGATCAGCGGCCACAGCGTGCCCGACAGATCCAGCTGCTTCGCCCAGAACAGGTACATCGGGATGATGACGACCTGCGGCGGCAGCATCATCATCGAGATGACCAGCATCAGCGACAGGTTCCGGCCACGGAAGCGGAACTTGGCGAGCGCGTACGCCACCGGGATCGAGGACGCGACCGTCAGCGCGGTGCCGGCGCCCGCGTACAGGAGGGTGTTGCGCCACCACGTCAGGAATCCGGGTGTGTCGAAGACCTTCGTGTAGTTGCCCCACTCCCAGGTGTCCGGGACCAGGTCCCTGGTGAGCGTCTGGTCGTCGCTCATCAGCGAGGTCAGGACGACGAACACGAAGGGCAGCACGAAGAACAGCGCGGCGGCGACGCCGAGCGCGTGCACGGCGATCCACTCCAGGAGCGCCTTGCGGCGGGCGGTGCGCTCGGCGGGCGTGACGGGCGCTGTCCTCGACTCGGGCGCCCTTTCCCGTACCTGTGTTCCGGTCGCTCGGGCCATGGTCAGTCACCTGCCTGGATGAGACCGCCGCGGCGCCGCATCAGGAACGCGGTGAACGCCATGGACAGTGCGAACAGCACCAGCGCGACCACGCACGCGGAGCCGTAGTCGAACCGCTGGAAGCCGAGGTTGTAGACGAGCTGCGGCAGGGTGAGCGTCGACTTGTCGGGGTATCCCGGTTCGAACTGCTGGCCCGAGCCGCCGATGATCCCGGAGGCGACCTTCCCCGCGACCAGCGGCTGCGTGTAGTACTGCATCGTCTGGATGACCCCCGTGACCACGGCGAACATCACGATCGGCGAGATGTTCGGCAGCGTCACGAACCGGAACCGCTGCCAGGCCGACGCGCCGTCCAGCTCGGCCGCCTCGTACTGCTCCTTCGGTACGTCGAGCAGCGCGGCCATGAAGATGACCATCAGGTCGCCGACGCCCCACAGGGCGAGCATGGTGAGGGCGGGCTTGGACCAGGCGGCGTCCGTGAACCAGCCGGGCGTCGGCAGGCCGAGGTCGCCGAGGACCGAGTTGACCGGCCCCGTACCCGGGTTGAGCAGGAACACGAAGGCCAGCGTGGCGGCGACCGGCGGCGCGAGATAGGGCAGATAGAACAGCGTGCGGAAGACGCCCGTGCCGGTCCTGATCTTCGTGATCAGCAGGCCGATCCCGAGGCCGAAGGCGACCCGGAAGGTGACCATGACGAGCACCAGCCACACGGTGTTGCGCAGCGCCGGCCAGAACATGGGGTAGTCGTTGAAGACGTAACTCCAGTTCTCCAGACCCCGGAACTCCGGGACGCCGAAGCCGTCGTACCTCATGAACGAGAAGTACACGGTCGAGATCAGCGGGTACGCGAAGAAGACGCTGAAGCCGATCAGCCACGGCGACATGAAGGCGGCCGTGCGCAGCGCCTGTCCGCGGTGTTTCGCACGCAGTGTGAGCGTGGACGTGGAGGGGGGAATGGTGGACATCGGGCGCTACTTCGCCTGCTCGATGTCACGGTCGATCTGGTCGGCGGTCCTCTTCAGACCGGCCTGCAGATCCTTCGCCTTGCCGGACTCGTACTGGAAGCCGAAGTCCTGCAGGGTCGTCTGGTACGTCGAGCCGTTGACGGAGGCCGGCGGGGTGTTCGACCGCGGGTGCTGAGCGATGTCCACGAAGGTCTTGAAGCCGTCCTCGACCTTCAGGTCGGGCGACTTCAGCGCGTCGAACGTGGACGGCACGTTGTGGATGGCGTTGGCGAACGACACGACGGCCTCGGTGTCGGTCGTCATGTACTTCATCAGTTCCCAGGCCGCGTTCTGCTTCTTGCTCTGCGGCGCGATGCCCATGATCGTGCCGGAGAGGAACCCCTTGCCGTACTCGTCCACCTCGTCGTCGGCGACGGGCATCGGGGCGGTGCCGATCTCGAACCCCACCCCCGCGTCCTCGGCCATTCCCAGCCGCCACTCGCCGTCGAGCTGCATGGCCACCTGGCCGGTCTGGAAGGGGTGCTTGGCGCCCCACTCGTCGCCGAACGTGTTGCGGTACCTCTCCAGTTTCTGGAAACCGCCGAGATCGTCGACGAGCTTCTTCTGGTATGTGAACATCTCGGCGAAGGCGGGGTCCTTCGCGATGTTCGACTTGCCGTCCTTGTCGAAGTAGGAGTGGTCCCACTGCGACATGTAGTGGTCCACGACGGTCTCGTAACCGTGGTAGTTCGGCATGAAACCGAGCCGCGCGTACGAGTCGCCCTTGCCCTTCGTCAGCTTCTTCGCGTCCTCGGCGAACTGCGACCAGGTCTTCGGGGGCGTCTTGATGCCGGCCGCCTCGAAGGCGTCCTTGTTGTAGTAGAGGCCGTACGCGTCGCCGAGCAGCGGCAGCGCACACCGGGTGCCCTCGAACTGCGTGTACTCCAGCATCGGCTTCGGGATGATCGCGTCGAGGTCGAGCTTCGACTTCTCGATGAACGGCTGCAGATCGGCGAAGGCGCCGGACGAGCAGAACTTGCCGACGTTGGACGTGGTGAACGACGACACCACGTCGGGTCCGTTCGAACCGCCCGCGCGCAGCGCCTGGTTGAGCTTGTCGTCGTTGATGTTGCCGACGACCTTCACCTTGATGTTGGGGTGCGCCTTCTCGAAGCGGGCGATGTTCTCCTGGACCGCCTTCACCTCGGCGGGCGCGCTCCAGCCGTGCCAGAACGTGATCGTGGTCCTGGCGTTCGGGTCGTCCGTGGCACCGGAGCCGGACTGGCCGGTACAGCCGGTGGCGAGGAGGGCTATCGACGCGGCGGCGAGCACCGCTTTACGGGGCATTCCGGGCATGGCGGGGTCTCCCTATGAGCAGGGCGGGCTGGACGGGGGAAGAGAGCGGTGCGAGAGGAAGGGCTGTTCAGTGGCCCTTCAGCGGGCCGTTCGGTGGGCTGTTCGGTGGGCTGTTCAGTGGGCCGAGGTGTCGAAGACCTCGTCGCGGGTGGCGGCGAGCGCGCTCTCCAGCGCGCCGCGCAGCACGGGCTGTTCACGGACGTCGCCGACGACGAGGCGCGGCCGGGACGCGGCCAGCTCCTCCAGTTCGGCCTGCACCAGCGCGCGCAGGGGTTCGCCGCCCCGGCTGAGCGAGGCGCCGCTGAGGATCACGAGTTCGGGGTCGAGGACGGAGACGAGCGAGGCGAGACCGGTGGCGAGACCGGTCGCGTACGTCTGCAGAAGCTCCCGGTGAGGGCCGGCGTTGATGTCCGCGGCCTGCTCGACGAGGGCGGCGGCGACCTCGCTGTACGGGCCCGTGGGGATGGGCCGGATACCGAGGTCGCGGGCGAGCTTCGGGATGGCCTGGGAACCGGCCAGTTCCTGGTAGCCACCGCTGTTGGCCTTGGTGACGTGCCGTACGAGCGGCGCGCCGGGTACGGGCAGGAAGCCGACCTCGCCCGCGCCGCCGGTCCAGCCGCGGTGCAGCCGTCCGCCGAGCACGAGGGCGGCGCCCAGACCCCCCTCGTTCCACAGCAGGACGAAGTCCTCGTGGCCCCGGGCGGCGCCGAGCCGCTGTTCGGCGACGGCGGCGAGGTTGACGTCGTTCTCGTACTCGACGGGCATCGGCAGCGCTGCCGCGAGCTCGTCGAGCAGGGCGGGGGAGTGCCAGCCGGGCAGGTGGGAGGCGTAGCGCAGCCGGCCCGTGTTCGGGTCGAAGGCGCCGGGGGTGCCGATGACGAGCCGCTGGACGTCGGCCCGGACCAGCCCCGCCGCCTTCACCGCGCCGTCGAGGGCGTCGGTGACCTGCCGTACGACGGTGTGGGCCGGGCGCCGGCCGGGGGTGGGCAGCTCGTACTCACCCACCGTCCTTCCCGTCACATCGGCGACGGCGGCGAGGATCCGCTCGGGGGTCACGTCGAGCCCGGCGGCGTACGCGGCGGCCGGATTCACCGCGTACAGCTGGGCGTTGGGACCGGGCCGCCCCTCGCTGGTGCCGGTGACGAGGACGAGTCCCGCCGCCTCCAGCCGGGCGAGCAGCTGGGAGGCGGTCGGCTTCGAGAGCCCCGTGAGCTTGCCGATCCGGGTCCGGGACAGCGGGCCGTGCTCCAGCAGGAGATCGAGCGCGGCGCGGTCGTTCATGGCGCGCAGCACGCGGGGGGTGCCCGGGGTACCGGATGGTGCTGCCATGACTGTCGACACCTGCCTTTCGGCTGCCCAGCTTCCCAGTGTGATTACCGGAAAGTCCACCGAGGGGTCACCGCGAGCGATCACTGTTAGGGATCACCGCGAGGGAACACTGTTAGGAAACTTTCCTATCTGTGGGAGGAAGGTAGGCCGGGGGCGGGGGAGGCGTCAACAGGTCGCCCCCGCGGCAACGGAGTCGTTACCTGCGGGGGCGTGGTTGTCATCGTCTTCGCGGGTGCGGGGCTCACTCGAAGAACTTGAGGCTGTACCCGGTGTTGGTGGGGGCGCCGGGGACGTTGGCGCGGCTGTAGGTGGTGCTGCCCCACCAGACGGCCGTGCTTCGTCGCGCGGGCGGTAGGTTGCCCGCCATGACCGAACCAGTGTCCGCCGTCTGGCCACCCGCCCCGGTCAGGACCGAGCGGCTCGTGCTCCGCGAGTCCGAGGCCGAGGACCGTGCGGCGTTCATTGAGCTGCTGGCGTCGCCAGAGGTGCACAAGTACCTCGGCGGCCCCCGGCCGCGTGAGGAGCTTGAGCGCGACATGCCCGAGGTGCCCGAGCGGTGGCCGGGGAGTTTCGCCGTTGAACTCGACGGGTCGATGATCGGCCAGATCCTGCTCAGGAGAGCACCGGAGCACCATCGCCCGGCTGCGGCGGGGAAGGCCGATCTCGGTTATCTGTTCCTGCCGCGAGCGTGGGGATGCGGGTACGCCGCCGAGGCGTGCGCGGCGGCACTCGACTGGTTCGACGGCGTCCTTCCCGGCGAGCCGGTGGTGCTCGCCACCCAGACCGCCAACGTCGCCTCGATGCGCCTCGCGGCGAAACTGGGGTTCACCGAGGCGGAGCGGTTCCGGGCCTGGGACGCCGAGCAGTGGCTCGGCCTACGGCCCGGCCCTCGTCGAACCTGATGGCTGACGCGGCTCACTGCTGCCGTGCGCCGTCGAGTGCTCGTGCGGTGGTGAACTCCGCCCAGGCGGTGGGGGAGAGGCGGAGTATCGGGCCGTCGAGGTCCTTGGAGTCGCGGACGGCGACGGTGTCCGGGACGTTGCGGGCGACTTCGACGCATTCGTTAGCGAATGTGCTGTAGCTGGACTTCACGAAGTCGAACTCGGGCATGGGTCACATTCCCTTGCGCAGGCTGTCGATGAGTGTGAGGGAGTCGCGCGGAGCCAGGCCGAGTCGGGCAGTGCGGTCGAAAAGCACACTGTAGGTGTTGCTCTCCATCTCGTTCTCCACCCAGGTCATGCCTGTGACGGTGTCGCTCTGGACCACGTCGAGGGCCTCGTCCTCTGCGAAGGAGATGATGCTGAACGGGCCCCCGATGCAGGGATGTGCGCCGGCTCGGAAAGGAAGCACCTGCAATCGTACGTTCGGCAGTTCGGCGAGTTCCAGGAGACGTTCCAACTGGGCGCGCATGACGTCGGGTCCGCCGACTTGCTGACGTAGTGCGGCTTCCCAGACCACCGCGTACAAGCGGAGGGGGCGCTCGCCCAACAGTCGTTCCTTGCGCATCTGTTTGACCTGGACCATGCGTTCGATGTCGTCCGGATCATCCCAGGAACCTTCGCTGACGCCGAGTGCGCGAGTGTATTCCGGAGTCTGGAACAGGCCTGGAACCAGTGAGGTCTGCCAGTTGCGGATCTGGCTGGCGATGTCCTCCATGGCGGCGTACTCGGCCATCCCGCCTGTGGCCAGCGAATCACGCCACCATCCCTTGGCCTTGCGGCGCTCGCGGTCGAGCTTGGCCAACTCCAGTAGGCGGCCTACGGCTTTGCGGTCATCCAGGCCGTAGAACTCGCACAGCACCCGAATGTCCGGATCCCGCATAGGCACCCACCCACGCTCCATCTTCACGATCTTGGTGCCGGTCGCGTTGATGGACTCGGCGGCCTGTTGCTGTGTCCTTCCCGCAGCGTCACGCAGGCGCAGTAGTTCGCCACCAAGCCTGCGCGCCAGAACAGTTGATACCTGGCCCTGCCGGGACTGAGTTGATCGCATCACGGTCACAGTGTGTCCCGCTGGCGTCACCCGTGTCCACGAAATTCACTCTCCCAGGAAGAACTTCCGCATGTTGATTGCACTCAGAGCTGCGACTTGGCTACGGTCGGCGCTCAGCCGCACACGTAGCGGCGTTATTTGGTGAACCCGACCGCACGGAAAGGTGCGTGTCCCATGGCCGAAGTCCCACCCGTACTCCGCGAGGACTCCCTCGACTACACCCCCCTCGCCCGCAGCGTCACGCTCGCCCGCCGCAGAGCCGCACGGCTCGTCGCCGAGTGGGGGCATCCGGCCCTCGCCGGGGATGTCGCGGTCGTCGTCTCGGAGTTGCTGAGCAACGCCCTGCTGCACGGCAGCCTCCGGGACCGGCTCATCCGCGTACGGATCTCACTCACCGCCGCCGCGCTGCGCGTCGAGGTCAGCGACCCGCGCGGGGAGCGGCTGCCGTGGCCCCGTCCGGTGGAGGACACGGATCAGTTCGGGCGCGGCTTACTGCTTGTCGCGGCCCTGGCCGACCGCTGGGGCGTCGAGCCGCGCAGCGTCGGCAAGACGGTGTACGCGGAGTGGGCGCTCAACCTCACCACGGCGGCTGCCGATCACCTCGTGTGCGGGAAGAAGTGACAGGAATGGCGCTAGCGTGGGCGTGTGCCACAGGGGCGCTCGCCGAGCAGAAGGGGCGGCCGATGACCATGCCGTACGCGGACGGGGACGGTCCGCTCATTCCCCGGCCCGAGCTGACGCTTCCGGCGCTGCGCCAGGCCGTGGCCACCGTTGTCCCGTCGCGGCTTCCCGAATTCTTCGAGGATCTCCAGAGGGCGTTCGTCCGGGCCGGGGACGAGGACAGCGTCGTACCGATCCGGATGTTCTACCGGCAGTGGGGCGTCGTCGTGGAGATCGAGCGGCACCCCGCGACCGCGCGCAGTCTGCACGCCGCCGAGCAGGCGCTCAGCAGCCCTGACCCCGCGACTCGCGAGCGCGCGATCCGGGAGGCCGGGGGCATCGTGCGCGCGGCGCACCGTGAGGTCGCGGGTGGCTGACTGGCGGTGGGAACTGTTCCAGGACGATCTGCTGGACGGACTACCGACGGCGGCACGCGGCGAGACCGAGCGGCTGGCCAACGAGATCGCCGTACGGGAATCCATGGTTTTTCTGGAGGGAGCCGCCTACACCGGGCCCGGTCCAGGCGTACGGACTGAGAGCCGGGGGCTGGTCATGCTCACCTTTCTCACCGATGTGCGAGGCGAGCGGATCGTGGTGGTGCAGGTGAACTGGTTCGGCTGAAAGCCTGCTTGATCGCGACGGGCGGCAGTTGGTGAACCATGCGGAGTTGCGCGTCGGGTGCTGCCTTTGCCGACCGGCTCAACTACTCCGTCGGCTCCAGGAAAGGGGCCGTCCCCAGCGTCGGATACGGGGACGGGAGCGGGAGCGCGCGGCCCAGTTCGGCCTTGACCTCGGTGGCGTAGTACGCCTCGGTGGGGTCGTCGCCGGGGGTGATCGGGTCGGAGTAGCAGTGGGCCGTCTTCTGGTGCCGGTTGGTCAGGACGTAGAGAGGGACGTCGGCGGCGGCGTAGGTGCGCAGCTTGGGGCCGGTGTCCGTCTCGTGGTTGGTGGAGGTCACCTCGCCGACCAGGGCGATCATGTCGACGGGGTACCAGCCCTTGTGGGCCTTGCGGTAGGACTCGTCCAGCTCTGTCGCCTTGCGGCGGCGTACATAGAAGTCCGGGATGAGCAGGGCCATGGTGCGGCCGTCCTTGTGCGCTGCCCGGTAGCCGTTGCCCATGCCCACCAGGCGGAGTCCGGCGATGCGGAACTGGTAGGACAGTTCCTCCGCGCCGTGGTTGTGGGCGTCGGTCGGTCTCGACGGCACGATGACCGTCCCCTCGACGTACTCGGGTCGAATCGGGGTCCCGGATGCCTTCTCGAACGCGATCAGCAGATCGGCAGGGTCCTGCATCGATGCTCCTCCTGCGCCGCGCTGTCCCCAGGCCGTGCCCGTCCTGGGTGCCCCAGTAGAACCATGAGGCACCCGGACCCCATGTGACCTGGGAATGCTGTGGGCGTTCACTCGGACGAGCGTGCCGAAGCGGTACGGCTGTCGCGCCGCGTCGTAAACGCGTGCGGGGCGGCATCCCGGTCGCTTCGGATGCCGCCCCGCGTGCACGAAACGTGCGAAACGCGTATGAGAAAGGTCTCGCCGCTACTTCGCCACATTCGACGGTACGACCGCCGGAGGCGTCAGTGGGGACGCCGACTGCGACTGCGGGGACGAGCTGTTCGAGTACGCCGACGGGGCCGCCATGCCCGCCGTCGGGTCGGGGGCCGGGGTCTCCTCCGCCGGTGCCGGGAGGCCGCCCACGATGCGGATGCCCGCGGCGTCGAAGGCGCGCTTGATGCGCCAGCGCAGTTCGCGTTCCACCGTGAGGGCCTTGCCCGGCATCGTCTTGGCGCTGACGCGGACGACCATCGAGTCCAGGACGACGCTGTCGAGGCCCAGGACCTCTATCGGCCCCCACAGGCGCTCGTTCCAGGGCTCGGCCTTGCTCATCGCCTCGCCGACCTCGGCCAGGACCGAACGGACGCGGTCGAGGTCCTCGTCCGAGCGGACCGTGACGTCGACGCCGGCCGTGGCCCAGCCCTGGGAGAGGTTGCCGATGCGCTTGACCTCGCCGTTGCGGACGTACCAGATCTCGCCGTTGTCGCCCCGGAGCTTGGTGACCCGCAGGCCCACCTCGATGACCTCGCCCGAGGCCACCCCCGCGTCGACCGTGTCCCCTACGCCGTACTGGTCCTCCAGGATCATGAAGACGCCGGAGAGGAAATCCGTCACGAGGTTGCGGGCGCCGAAACCGATCGCCACACCCGCCACACCTGCCGAGGCCAGCAGCGGTGCCAGGTTGATCTGGAACGTGCCCAGGATCATCAGCGCGGCCGTGCTCATGATGGTGAAGGAGGCGACCGAGCGGAGTACCGAGCCGATGGCCTGGGAGCGCTGGCGGCGGCGTTCGACGTTGACCAGGAGGCCGCCGAGTGCCGTGCCGTCGACTGCCTGGGCCGTTCGGTTCATCCGGTCGATGAGCTTGGTGATGGTCCGCCGGACGGCGATTCTCAGCGCCACGGCGATGACCAGGATGAGCAGTACCCGCAGTCCGATGCTGAGCCAGGTGGACCAGTTCTGCTCCACCCAGCTGGCGGCGTTGGTGGCGCCTTCCTGGGCGTCCTGGAGCGTCGGTGACGTCGGTTCCTCGGTGGGATCGGCGGCCGACAGGACGGACAAGAACACGGCAGGTACCTCCAGGCGTAGCGGCCCGCCCGTGGCAGGGGACATTTGGTGGAATCCCGACGGGCGGAAACACCACACTAACGGGGCACCGTGTGCGGATCGTTGCAATGTTCGAGGGAGAGACTGTGCTCACGTGGGGATGAAGGAGATGTGGTCGAAAACACTCCCAGCCCGTTACCGGGACATGGTGGCGCTTCCACCAGGCATGAGGGGAGACTGACTGCAGATCGTCCCGGCGCGAGCCACGCGCCGCCGGCGTACAAGGAGGCCATCCGTGCCGCATGTCCTGGTCCTCAACGCGTCGTACGAGCCCCTCGGCGTCGTACCGCTCCGCCGCGCGCTCGTCCTGGTTCTTGAGAACAAGGCAGTTTCTCTTGAGGAATCCGGCGCGTTCATGCACAGCGCCACCGTCACTGTCCCCGCGCCCAGCGTGGTCCGGCTGAAGAGATTCGTGCGGGTCCCCTACCGGGGGCCCGTTCCGCTGACCCGCCGGGCGCTGTTCGCCCGGGACGGCGGCCGGTGCATGTACTGCGGTGGCGTCGCAACCAGCGTCGACCACGTCATCCCGCGCAGCCGCGGGGGTCAGCACGTCTGGGACAACGTGGTGGCGTCCTGCCGCCGCTGCAACCACACCAAGGCCGACCGCCACCTGGTCGAGATCGGCTGGCGCCTGCGCCATAAACCGGCCCCGCCATCGGGGCTCGCTTGGCGCATCATCGGAACCGGGCACAGGGATCCGCGTTGGCTGCCCTACCTGCAGCCGTACGGCGCGGAGGACGCGATGGCTCGGATCGACGGCATCTCCGCCTGACGATCCGGGCCTTTGGTTTGCCCCGGGCCGGCCCGCGACCGGCCGTCCCGGGGTCCGATCCCTCGCGGCGCGGCATGGCGTGGCGCGGCATGGCATGGCGTGGCGCGGCATGGCGTGGCGTCCGCCGCTCCGAGCCGCGCCGGCTACGTGTAGCGCAGCTCCGCCGGGCGGACCGTGCGGCGCAGCAGCGGGAGGGAAGTGGCCGCGGCGAGCAGACACGCCCCGTACACGCCCACGGGGACCAGCAGCGGCAGCAGCACCGGTACGACGACGGCGTCCGTCGCCATCCCGTACGCGAGGTGGATCGCCGTGCCGCCGGCGCCCGCGAGCAGCATCGCCGGGGCCAGCGGCAGCGCGGTCTCCAGGAGCAGCGCCCGGCCGAGCACCTTGCGCGGTACGCCCGCGGCGGTCTGCGCGGCCAGCCCCCGGCGCCGGGTGGCGAGCGACTCGGCGGTGCCCACGGCGAGCCCGCCCAGGCTGATCAGCAGCGCCAGCAGGACGGCGGCGCCCGCCAGGTCGACGCCGGTGGTGTAGAACGCCACGTCGTAGGCGTCGTGCGGCAGGCCCTCCCGCGGATGGCGCACGGCGTCGAGGAACACCTCGCGTACGCCCGTGAAGCCGACGCCCACGACAGCCACCAGGAGCACCGCGGCGTGGGTGCGCGCGGTGGCCCACGGGTCGCTCCGGAGCCGTTCGGCGGCGAGCAGGACCGCGGGGCTGCCGGTCCGGGCGGCGAGCCGCCCGCCGACGGCGCGTGCGGTGAGCCCGGCGACCGCCACAGCTCCCGTACCGGTCAGCGCCACCGCGGCGAACACCAGCAGGGGCAGCGAGGTGGCCCCCGGTCCGGTGTTCCGCATCACGATCAGTAGCGCGGCCAGCCCCACCAGCACCGCCGGTACCACCAGGGCGAGCGTGGCGGTCCGGCCGTGGTCCGGCCGGACCCGGCGCACCCAGCCGAGCGGCGAGGCCACGACCCGGCGCAGCGCGACCACGCTCACCAGCACGGCGAGGAGCGGCACGGCGAGCGTCACCAGGACGAAGCCCGCCCAGGCCTGCAGCGGAAGCCCTCGCCGCAACAGACTCACCATGAGGAGCGCGCAGAACACCGCGGCGACCGCCGCCCCCAGGAGGCAGGCCAGGCCCGACTCCAGGGCCGCGACGCGCCGCACCTGCCTCGGCGTCGCCCCGGCGAGGCGCAGCCCGGCCAGCCTGCGGTCACGGTGCACGGCGCCGATACGCGCGCACTGGCCGAGGAAGCCGAGCACCGGCACCCACAGGAGCAGCAGTGTCACGATCACGCCGGCGCGCTGCGAGGGCTGGTTCAGGAGCCCGTGGAAGTACGAGGCGGACACCTGTCCGTCCACCGAGGCGACCGCTACCGCCGCGACCCCGAGGCCGGTGGCGAGAGCGGCCCCCACCGCCGTCAGCGTCACCCGCCACCACTCCCGGCGGTCCGAACCCCGCGTCAGCAGCCAGGCCAGCCTGAGGTCCCCGGTCATCATCGGGTCGCCTCCAGGGCCGTCGCGTCCTCGGAGACGGCCCCGTCGCGCAGCCACACCTCGCGGTCCGCGTACGCCGCCACCTGTGCGTCGTGCGTGATCAGCAGCACGGCCGTGCCGGTCTCCCGGGCCGTGTGGACCAGTGCCGTCATCACCTGCTCGCTCGCCAGGGAGTCGAGCGCGCCGGTGGGCTCGTCGGCGAAGACGACCTTCGGGCCTGTCACCAACGCCCGTGCCAGTGACACCCGTTGAGCTTGGCCACCGCTCATCTCGCCGGGCCGCAGCCCCTCCTGGCCGCGTACGCCGAAGCGCTCAAGCCACTCGCCCGCCTGTTCGTGGGCGTCCTTGCGGGAGGCTCCCGCGAGGAGCAGTGGCAGCGCCGCGTTGTCGAGCGCGGTCAGTTCGGGGATCAGCTGCCCGAACTGGAACACCACCCCGAACTCCGTACGCCGCAACTCGCTCAGCCGCTCCTCCGGCAACTGGTCCAGGCGCTGCTCGGCGTAGACGACCGAGCCCTCGTCGGGCCGGACGATCCCGGCGAGGCAGTGGAGCAGCGTGGATTTACCGCTGCCGCTCGCGCCCGTGACCGCGAGGATCTCTCCCGCGTACAGCTCGACGCAGGCGCCGCGCAGGGCACGGGTCCCGCCGTGCGCCTTGGCGAGGCCGCGGGCCGCCAGGACCGGCGCGGCCTGGTGCGTACTGCTCATGTCGGGACTCATGACGGGTCGACCTCCGCGGTCAGAGTGGTGAGCCGGGCCGCGGTGGTGGTCATCCAGCGCAGATCGGCGTCGAGGTGGTTGAGGGCGTAGTCGGCCGAGAGGACCGACGCGAGGTCGGCACCCGGCGCGGTCTTGACGGCCGTGAGTTCCCTCATCCGGGTCATGTGCGCGGCACGCTGGGCGATCAGATAGCGGGCCGGGTCGGCCGCGGACGCCGGGTCGGCCGCGGACGCCGGGCCAGAGGCGGATGCCGGGCCGGCCGCGGCGAGGATCGCGCAGACGACCTTGGCGAAGATCTCGTTCGTCACGAAGGGCGCGGGCGGGGTGATCTCGGCCGCCCAGCCGGCCAGCTCCTTCGCGCCCTCGGCGGTGGACCGGTACAGCGTCCGCTCCGGACCGCCGTCCGAGTCGGTCCCGTCGACCTCGGCGAGACCGTCGCGGACCAGGCGCTGCAACGTCGTATAGACCTGGCCGTAGGCCAGCGGGCGTGCCTGCGGGAAGCGTTCGTCGTGGCGTCGCTTGAGGTCGTAGCCATGGCGCGGCCCTCCTGCGAGCAGCCCCAGAAGGATGTGACGGGTGCTCATGGGCCTCATTATGTACTCAATATATGTAGCGAGTGAATAGTTATTTCCAGGTTGCTCAGTGTGTCCGCGCGGGCGCTCTTGGTGATCTCGCCCGTCCGGGACAGAATGTGAAGAGGAGCACGATGTCCCGGCCGTGACGTCTGCGGGCCCGCCCGCTGGGTAGGGGCTGCCTGACCCCGCCCGCACGACCCCCAAGGAGGCCTCCGTGGCCGCATCGGCACAGCTTCTGCTCTCGGCCCTCTCCAAACGCCCGGCGGACGCGCCCGCCGACCCCGGATCCGACCCCCACCCGCTCTACTGCATCTTCAACGCCGGCGCCGAGGGCTCCTGCGCCGAGGCACCGCTGACCAGCGAGCCGCCGCTGGCCGCTGCCGCGCCCCTCACCAGTGAACCTCCGCTCGCCGACGCCGCGCCCCTGACGAGTGAGCCGACTCCCCTGGGTGCCGCCGCCGGCCTGGACCCGTCGGGGGTCTGATGCCGCTCTCCCGGCTCGCCGCGCTGTACGGCGTCGCCACGTCCTACAGTCCGTCCCCGGACCACACGGTCGCGGCCTCGGAGACGGCGGTCGTCGCCGCGCTCGCCGCGCTGGGCGTCGCCGCGGGCACGCCGGACGCCGTCCGCGACTCCCTCACCGCGCGCGAGACGGAACTCCGAGGACGGCTGCTGCCGCCGACGGTGGTGTGCTGGACCGGGGCCGCGCCCGGGACCGGGGCCGACGCCGCGCGCGCGCCCGGGCCTGAGCCTGAGCCCGCGCCCGAGCCCGGGTCAGCGCCCGCTCCCGAGCTAGCGTCAGCGCCCGAGCCCGCATCCGCGCCCGCGTCCCCGGCCGAGCCCGCATCCCCGGCCGCGGCCGCGACCGCGACGGATTCTGCGGCTGCGGCGGGCTCCCGGGGCGCCGGGATCGACGACGGGAATCCGGCCCCCGAGTTCGGTGACGGGAATCCGGCCCCCGAAGTCGGTGACGCGAATTTGGGTCCCGAGGCCGGTGGCGGTGACTCGCGGGCCGCGTCCGCCGACGGCGGGTCAGGAGCCGCGTCCACAGACGGCGGCCCAGCGCCCGCCCCTGCCGACGGCGGTCCGGCGCCCGCCTCCGCGCCCGCCCCCGCCGACCACGGCCCCGGAGCCGCCTTCGGCGGGGGCGGGGCCGCCGCGGAAGACGACCCGGCGACCGCCGCCGAACGCCGGCCGGGAACCGCCGCGCAGGCCGGAGCCCTGAGCGGTGGCCCGAGCGGCGGCCTGAGCGGAGCTCCGAGCGGTGGCCCGAGTGGCGGCCTGAGTGGAGTTCCGAGCGGGGCCCCGCTCGGCGGTTCCTCGCTCGGAGCCGCCCTCGCCGCCCTGCCCCGCGGAACCCGGTTGCGGGTCCGGACCGAGCAGGGGGAGATCCGGGAGTCCGTCGATCGGTTGCCGCTCGGGGTGCACGAGTTGACCGCCACGGCCCCCGGCGGACGCACCGCGCGGGCCCACCTCATCGTCGCCCCGACGAAGCTGCCCGCACCCCCCGGACGTACGTACGGGCTGCTCGTGCAGGTCTACTCGTTGCTGTCCCGGCGCTCCTGGGGCATGGGCGACCTCGGGGACCTCGCCGAACTGACGGCTTGGGCGGGACGGGCGCTCGGGGCCGGATTCGTACAGGTCAACCCGATGCACGCGGCCGTGCCCGGCGCACCCACCGACCCCTCCCCCTACCGGCCGTCCTCGCGCCGCTACCCCGACCCCGTGCACCTGCGGGTCGAGGACATCCCCGAGTTCGCGTACGTCGACGAGGGTGACCGCGAACGACTGCTCGCGCTTCTGACGCGGGCCCGCCGCCTGCGCGAATCCGTGCTCGACAAGGGCGCGTTGATCGACCGCGACGCCGTGTGGGAGCTGAAGCGCGAGGCCCTTGAGCTGGTGCGGGAGGTGCCGCTCGGACCCGGGCGCCGGGCCGCCTACTGCGACTTCCTCGCCGAGGAGGGCGAGGCGCTGGAGGACCACGCCACCTGGTACGCCCTCGCGGAGGTGTACGGCTCCGACTGGACGCGGTGGCCGCAGGGCCTGCGTGACCCCCGTTCGGCCGAAACCGCCCGCGCCCGCGCCGAGTTGATGGACCGCGTCGACTTCCACAGCCGGCTCGCCTGGCTGACGGACGCCCAGCTCGCCGCCGCCCAGCGCAGCGCCCGCGACGCCGGCATGGACGTGGGGCTCGTGCACGACCTCGCCGTGGGGGTCCATCCGGGCGGTGCCGACGCCTGGGCGCAGCAGGAGGTCTTCGCGGCCGGCATGTCGGTCGGCGCGCCCCCGGACGCGTTCAGCGTCCAGGGCCAGGACTGGGGGCTGCCGCCCTGGCGCCCGGACCGTCTGGCCGAGTCCGGCTACGCCCCGTACCGCCGCCTCCTGCGCGCCCTCTTCCGGTACGCGGGCGCCCTGCGCATCGACCACGTCATGGGCCTCTTCCGCCTCTGGTGGGTCCCGCAGGGCCGCCCGGCGACCGAGGGCACCTACGTCCGCTACGACGCCGAGGCCATGCTCGCGATCCTCGTCCTGGAGGCCTCGCGCGCCGGAGCCCTGGTGATCGGCGAGGACCTCGGCACGGTGGAACCGGGTGTGCGCGAGACCCTCCAGGAGCACGGCGTGCTCGGCACCTCCGTCCTCTGGTTCGAACGGGACTGGGACGGTACGGGCCTGCCGCTGCCCCCGGAGAGCTGGCGCGCCGACTGTCTCGCCACCGCCACCACCCACGACCTGCCGCCCACCGCTTCCCGCCTCACCGGCGACCATGTCGAACTCCGCGACCGGCTGGGCCTGTTGACCCGCCCAATGGGGGAGGAGCGGGCCGCGGCGGCGGCGGACGTGGGGGAGTGGCTGGCGCTGCTCGCCCGGCTCGGGCTGTTGCAAGGGGCCGCCGGGGGTGTCTCGGAGGAGGCGGAGATCCAGGCCGTGCACCGCTTCCTGCTGCGCACTCCCGCCCGGCTCGTCGGAGTCTGGCTCCCGGACGCCGTCGGCGACCGCCGCCCGCAGAACCTGCCGGGCACCTGGGACCAGTACCCGAACTGGCGCCTGCCCGTCGCGGACGCCGAGGGCCACCCCGTCACCCTGGAGGAACTCGCCGCCTCGCCCCGGCTGCACGCCCTCATCGAGGTGCTGCGCGAAGACCGGGCGGGCCGGGCCACCGGCGACCACGGACCCTCCGCGTGAGGCTCCGGAACGCGTACCGCACCCCGTACCGCACCCCGCCCCGCACCCCGTACGGCACCCCCGGGCGCGCGGGCTCGACAGGAGTTCGCTACGTTTGCACCGTGGACAAGAAGAACGCCCTGCGCGCCGGCGCCCTGGCTGCCGGTACGACGCTGATGATGCTGATGATGTCGTCCCCCGCGCTCGCGCTGACGCGCGACGACGGCGACGACCCCGCGCAGAGGCTGAGCGTCATCGAGACGCTGGGGCTCTATGTCGTGGCGCCGATCGGTCTGTTCGCGCTGATCGCCGGACTGGTCTGGGTGCTCGACGGTTCGACGGACCGCCAGCCGAGGCGCAAGCCGGGAGGCAAGGGCCAGGGCAAGATGCAGGGCCCGGACCAGGTACGCGCTTCCTGACCTCGGTCCCCGCCGGGATTCGGGGTTCTCCTTCGAGGGCACCGTCCTCGCACCCGTACGCGACTGATGCCGTACGGGGGCGAGGACGGTGCCCTCGGCGCGTCCGGGGTCGGCGCCCTATGGCTGCGGCTCCTCTCCCTGTGCCTCTCTTCCGGGGGCGCCCTCGCCCCCATACGGAAGCGGCGCCTCCCAGGCCGAGGGCCTGTCGGAGGCGCCGCTTCCGTATGGGGTGGGCGGGGTCCGGCTACTCCCCGGTCGGTGCCGACGCCGAGGCCGCCGTGTCCGCCGCCTGGGCCTTCAGGGCGCGTTCGACGCCCGAGCGGGACTCCGAGATCAGCCGGCGCAGCGCCGCGCTCGGCTCGGCCGAGGCCAGCCACTCGTCCGTCTTCGCCAGGGTGTCCGCGGAGGCCTGGACCGACGGGTAGAGGCCGACCGCGATCTGCTGGGCCATCTCGTGCGAACGCGAGTCCCAGACGCCCTTGACCGCCTCGAAGTACTTGTCCGTGTACGGCGCGAGCAGTTCACGCTGGCCGAACTGCACGAAGCCGCCGATCACGGCCTCCTGGACGGCGTTCGGCAGCTTGTCGGACTCGACGACCGACGCCCAGGCCTCCGCCTTCGCCTCCTCGGTGGGGCGGGCGGCCCGCGCGGTCGCCGCGTGACGCTCACCGGCGGCGGTCCTGTCCCGCTCGTACTCGCCCGCGATCTCGGCGTCGTCGAAGCGCCCCACCGCCGCGAGCCGCTGCACGAACGACCAGCGCAGCTCGGTGTCGACGGCCAGGCCCTCGATGCTCTCCCGGCCGTCGAGCAGACCCTCCAGGAGGTCCAGCTGCTCCGGCGTACGGGCCGTGGCCGCGAACGCGCGCGCCCAGGCCAGCTGGTGGTCGCCGCCGGCCGCGGAGGACCGCAGGTGGGCCAGCGTGGCGTCGGTCCAGCGGGTCAGCAGCGCCTCGCGGGCGTTCGGGTCGGCGTACAGCTCGACCGCCGTCAGCACCTGGCGGTGCAGCGACTGCACGACGCCGATGTCCGACTCCTTGCCGATGCCGGACAGGACGAGCGAGAGGTAGTCGCGGGTTGCCAGTTCGGCGTCGCGGGTCATGTCCCAGGCCGAGGCCCAGCACAGGGCGCGCGGCAGGGAGGCCTCGAAGTCGCCGAGGTGCTCGGTGACGAACGCGAGGGACCGCTCGTCGAGACGGACCTTCGCGTACGACAGGTCGTCGTCGTTGAGGAGGATCACGGCCGCGCGCCGCTTGCCCACCAGCGCGGTTACCTCGGTCAGTTCACCGTCCACGTCCAGCTCGATGCGCTCGCCGCGCACCAGCTTGCCGCTGTCGTCGTCCAGGTCGTACAGGCCGACCGCGATGCGGTGGGGGCGCAAGGTCGGCTCGCCCTTCGCGCCGGCGGGCAGCGCCGGAGCCTCCTGGCGGATCGCGAAGGACGTGACGACACCGTCCCCGTCCGTCTCGACCTCCGGGCGCAGGATGTTGATGCCGGCCGTCTGCAGCCACTTCTGCGACCAGGTGCCCAGGTCGCGCCCGCTGGTCTCCTCCAGCGCGCCGAGCAGGTCGGACAGCTGGGTGTTCCCGTACGCGTGCGCCTTGAAGTACGCCTGCACGCCCCGGAAGAACTCGTCCTCGCCGACGTACGCCACGAGCTGCTTCAGGACGCTGGCGCCCTTGGCGTACGTGATGCCGTCGAAGTTGACGAGCACGTCGTCGAGGTCGTTGATCTCGGCCATGATCGGGTGCGTGGAGGGCAGCTGGTCCTGTCGGTACGCCCAGGTCTTCATGGAGTTGGCGAACGTGGTCCAGGAGTGCGGCCAGCGGGAGTCCGGGGCGTACGCCTGGCAGGCGATCGAGGTGTAGGTGGCGAAGGACTCATTGAGCCACAGGTCGTTCCACCACTCCATCGTCACGAGGTCGCCGAACCACATGTGGGCCAGCTCGTGCAGGATGGTCTCGGCGCGCGTCTCGTACGCGGCGTCCGTCACCTTCGACCGGAAGACGTACTGGTCGCGGATGGTCACCGCGCCCGCGTTCTCCATCGCGCCCGCGTTGAACTCCGGCACGAAGAGCTGGTCGTACTTCTTGAACGGGTACGCGTAGTCGAACTTCTCCTGGAACCACTCGAAGCCCTGCCGCGTGACCGCGAAGATCGCGTCCGAGTCGAGGAACTCGGCGAGCGAGGGCCGGCAGTAGATGCCCAGCGGCACACTCTGCCCGTCCTTCTCGTACACGCTGTGCACCGAGTGGTAGGGGCCGAGGATCAGCGCCGTGATGTACGTCGAGATCCGCGGCGTCGGCTCGAACTCCCAGACGTCGTCCTTGGGCTCCGGCGTCGGCGAGTTGGAGATGACGGTCCAGCCGGAGGGCGCCTTCACGGTGAACTGGAAGGTGGCCTTCAGATCCGGCTGCTCGAAGCTCGCGAAGACACGGCGGGCGTCCGGCACCTCGAACTGGGTGTAGAGGTAGGCCTGCTGGTCGACCGGGTCGACGAACCGGTGCAGCCCCTCACCGGTGTTCGTGTACGCGCAGTCGGCCACGACCCGCAGGATGTTGCGGCCCTCCAGGATGCCCGGGAGCGTGATCCGCGAGTCCTTGAAGACCTCGGCGGGATCGAGGGAGTCACCGTTGAGGACGACCTCCTGGACGGCCGGGGCCACCAGATCGATGAAGGACCCGACGCCGGTCTCGGCCGAGTCGAAGCGCACCGTGGTCACGGACCGGAAGGTGCCGCCCTCCACCGCGCCGGAGAGATCGAGATCGATCTCGTACGAGTCAACGGTGAGCAGCTTCGCCCGCTGCTGCGCCTCTTCGCGGGTCAGGTTTGTGCCAGGCACGCGGTCATCTCCTCGTGATGGGTCAGTTGCGTCATCCTTCCACGGCGGCTGCGCGAGTGCGATGTCCGTTTCCCGCCGGTGTGCGCGAGGGCGCCTGGCCACCCTCAAGTCATGACCAGCCATCACGCACGTCCCATCGAACCGCAGGCGCTGAAGGAACTCCGAGCGACGGACGACGCCGGGCTTCCGTGCGTTCCCGTCGTCGACCAGGAGGGCGGGGCTCCGCTCCGCTGCTGTCTGAGGCGCGGCGAACCGGGGGAGCGCATCGCCCTCGTCTCGTACGCGCCCCTGCGCCGCTGGGCCGCGCGGACGGGCGCGCGACCCGGCGCGTACGACGAACAGGGCCCCGTCTTCGTCCACGCCGAGGAGTGCCCGGGCCCCGGCCCCACCGGGTATCCCTTCGCCCGGCCGGGCGTCCTGCGCACCCTGCGCCGGTACTCCGCCGAGGGCCACATCCTCGGTGGCCGCCTCCTGGAGATCCCTGAGCCGACCGGCCGGGACTCGCCCGACGAGGCCCTGGACGCGGCTCTCACGGAGGCCTTCGCCGACTCCGAGGTGGCCCTCGTGCACATCAGGGCCGTCGAGTACGGCTGCTTCCTCTACGAGATCCGCCGCCCCTGACGCCGGATGTGGGCAGGGAGGAGTGGCAGGTAAAGGACTGGGAACCCGGGTTCGAGTCAAGTAGGCCATCTTTGACCCGAGTTGAGGGGGAACATTCCCATGGCAGGCAAGCGCGTCCTAGGAGTTGCGACCGTGCTGGTACTCACCGCCGGGGTGTCGGCCTGTTCCGGCGGGGACGACGGTGCGGACGGGAAGAAGGACGGGGCGAAGGGGGCGTCCTCGACCAAGGGCGCGTCCGAGTCCCAGGTGGTGCGGGCGGCGCACCAGAAGACGACCGCGGCGGACTCGGCGAAGATGACGCTCGCCACCGAGGCGGCCGCGGCCGGCAAGACGGTGACCGTCCGCGGCACCGGCGTGATGGACCTCGAAGACGGCGACAGCACCATGACGATGACGTCCCAGGGGCAGAAGATCGAACAGCGCGTTCTCGACGGCGTCGTCTACCAGAAGGCCCCGCCCGAGCAGCGCGCCCAGCTCCAACTGCCCAAGGGCAAGACCTGGATGAAGATCGACCCGGCCAGGCTGGACGGCGCGGGCGGCCAGGTCAACGATCCGGCTGAGTCCTTCGCGTACACCAAGGGCGTGAACGACGGCGACGTCACCAAGGTCGGCACGGAGACGATCGACGGGGCGCGCACCACGCACTACCGCGTCAAGGTCGCCGTGAAGGACCTCGCCAAGGGCGACCGGGCGAAGGCCGACCAGCTGGAGAAGCAGCTGGGCACCTCGACGCTGCCCCTGGAGATGTGGGTCGACGACGAGGGCCGGCTGCGCCAGGAGACCATCGAGCTCACCCTGCGCCCCCAGGAGGGCGAGGGGCAGAAGGACCAGACGGTCACCAGCACCACGACGCTCAAGTTCACCGACTTCGGCACGGAGGCCGACGTCGAGGCGCCGGCCGCGGCCGACACGGTCGACGTCACCAAGAAGCTCGCCGACGCCGCGAAGTCCAACGGCACGGCCTGACGGCCCAGACGATCGCGCCGTTCCCCGCGCCCCCGGACGGGGGGCGCGGGGAACAGCGCGGGCGACCCCCGCCGGGCCGCACCCGGCACTCGGCCCCCGCGGCAGCGGTCAGCTGAGTTCCGCCGCCACCAGTTCCGCGATCTGAACCGCGTTCAGCGCGGCCCCCTTGCGGAGGTTGTCGCTGGAGACGAAGAGCGCGAGACCGTGCTCAACGGTCTCGTCGGCGCGGATCCGGCCGACGAACGACGGATCCTGCCCGGCGGCCTGCAGCGGAGTCGGAATGTCCGACAGCGCGACCCCCGGCGCACCGCCCAGCAGCTCCGTGGCCCGCTCCGCACTCAGCGGCCGCGCGAACCGCGCGTTGACCTGGAGCGAGTGGCCCGAGAAGACCGGCACGCGGACACAGGTCCCGGAGACCTTGAGGTCCGGGATCTCCAGGATCTTGCGGGACTCGTGGCGGAGCTTCTGCTCCTCGTCGGTCTCGTTCAGGCCGTCGTCCACGATGGACCCGGCCAGCGGAAGGACGTTGAAGGCGATGGGCCGCCGGTAGACCTGCGGCTCGGGGAAGTCGACCGCCGAACCGTCGTGGGTCAGCCTGTCCGCGTCGGCGACGACCTTCTGCGCCTGGCCGTGCAGCTCGGCGACACCGGCGACACCGGAGCCGGAGACGGCCTGGTAGGTGGCGACGACGAGGGCTTCCAGGCCCGCCTCCGCGTGCAGCGGCTTCAGCACGGGCATCGCGGCCATGGTCGTGCAGTTCGGGTTGGCGATGATCCCCTTGGGCCGGTCCGCCACGGCGTGCGGGTTGACCTCCGAGACCACCAGCGGAACCTCGGGGTCCCTGCGCCACGCGGAGGAGTTGTCGATCACGACGGCACCCTGCGAGGCGACCTTCTCGGCGAGGGCCCTGGACGTGGCGCCGCCCGCGGAGAACAGCACGATGTCGAGGCCGGAGTAGTCGGCGGTCGAGGCGTCCTCCACCGTCACGGCCTTGTCCTTGTAGGCGATCGTCGAACCGGCCGAACGGGCCGAGGCGAACAGACGCAGCGTCTCCACCGGGAACTCGCGCTCGGCGAGGATCCTCAGCATGACAGTGCCGACCTGACCGGTGGCTCCGACGATTCCTACCTTCACAGCGACTCCTTCTGCCTGCTCACTATGGGCCGGTACATGGCCGAGTCTCCATCATGTGTCTCACCCGGGCCCATGTGTCCAATCCTTTGCCCGCGCACTGAGACGGTGTGACGTATGCCTCCGCCGGTCGGATCAGGCAGGTCGGAGCAGGCCGGTCGAAGCAAGCCGGTCGAAGTCGGCTGAACGTTTCGTACGCCTCCCGCGTCCTAGAGGAAACGCGGTGAGGGGAGGGGCACTGTGCTGCGCAGAAAGACCCGCCGCGTCCAGGGGGCCGAGGAATCGGCCCAGGGAGCACTCGACGACCCCCTGGACGCGGCACAGGAGCGCCGGGTGCGTGCGGTGCTCGCGCTCGGTGGGGTGCCGCAGACGGACCTGCCGGACGGGGTGCAGCAGGTCCGTCTGCGGCTGCTGGAGCGGGCGGCGAGCGGGGCCGAGGCGCCGCGTGACGTGTCGGCGTGGGCCGCGGTCGTCGCCTCGAACCTGGCCATGGACTGGCACCGGGCCAGGCGCAGGCAGGAGCGGATCGGCGAACGGCTGGCTTCGCTGCGGCCCGCGGAGCACACGGTGGACGACTCCGGCGAGGAGACGAAGGTCCTGTCGCTCGCCGTGGCCCAGGGCCTGGACGAGCTGCCCGACGCCCAGCGGCAGATCCTCGTGCTGCGCTTCTACGCCGACCTGCCCGTCCGGGGGATCGCCGAGGAGCTCGGCATCCCGGAGGGCACGGTCAAGAGCAGGCTGCACTCGGCGGTCCGCGCGCTGCGCACCCGCCTGCACGAGGACGAGGTGGTGTGACATGCCCGAGCACGGAGGAGCCGAGTACGAAGAAGCCGCGTACGAAGAAGCCGCGTACGAGGGAATCGACGCGCTGCTCGCCGCGATCACGGACGAACCCCTGCCCGAAGGAGCCCGGGACGACGCGCGGTTCATGGCGGAGCACCGGTCGGCGGTCGCGGACGTGGCCCTGCTCAGGGAACAACTGCGGATCATGGGTGACACCCTGGCCGACGGGCCACCGGCCGCGGGGGCCCCGTCCTCCGGGCGGCCGGGTGCCGGCCGGAAGGCGAGGCCGTCCCGCGCGTCCGCGCCGCTCGGGCCGCCAGGAGCGGCGAAGAAGGAGCCGAGGCCCCGGCAGCCGCGCCGCTACCGGCGCTACGCGGGAGCGGTCATGGGCGCCCTCGTGATCACGGCGGGCACGGCGCTGCTCGGCGGGCTGGTGTGGCTCGGCGTGCAGGGAGGCGCGGACGGCGACGCGGGCGGCAGCAGCGACTCGTCGGCCGCGAAGACCGAAGGCGGCGGGGACGACACGTCGTCGTACTCGCCCGAGATGCGCCTCGCGTGCGCCAAGGTCCTCGTCGAGGGGACCGTGCGGAGCATCACGTCCACGGGCGACGGGAACGTACGCGTCGTACTGAAGGTGAAGCGCTACTACCGGCCCGAGCAGTCGGCGGCGGACCACCCGACGGTCACCGTCACGCTGCCCGAGGAGGCGCGGGAGGACCTGAGGACCGGCACGTACACCCTGGTGACGGTGCCGCTGTATCCGCAGGGCCGGCTGGACTACGAGACCGGCCGGGGGGTCGGCGACGCCCGCAAGGAGATCCTCAAGGCCCTGCCGGGAGCGCGCGGCATGGAGTGCGCGGGCCCGGAGGGAGACCGGGGCTGAGCGGGCCGGCGAGGGGGAACGGAAGGGGCGGGCGCCCGGTCGAACCGGACGCCCGCCCCTTGTGTCAGTGCCTGCCGGAGGCTACGGCGTGACCTTCTCGATCAGGACGCTGCCCGTGCCGGCCGCGGTGCCGCGCGCGTTCACGAGCTGCACGCGCCCGAAGAACGTGCGGCCGGCCGGGGGCGCCGCGTTCGCGACGACCTGCGCGGTGACCGACGTCGAAGCGCCGGTGGCGAGCTTCACGGGCGTCGGGGCGACCTCCACCTGTCCGAGCGAGGGCGCGAAGTACACGTCCAGGTAGTCGTACGCGGTGGTGCCCGCCGGGACCGAGTAGCCGTCCACCAGCACGGTGTACGTGCCGGCCGCGGGCGACGGGACGGAGACGGCCTCCTCGGAGTCGCCGTCCGCGGACGAGCCGACCAGGGTGCCCTGCGCGTCGTAGACGGACAGGTCGAGGTCGGCGGCGGCGTCGGAGACGTCGCCGATGCTCACGTCGAGCGACTCGGCACCCGCGGGCACGTCCACCGTCACGGTGTCCGTGGCGCCCTGGGCGATGGTCGGCCGCGTGCTCTTGGAGGAGCCGAGCGGACCGCCCTTGAGCGAACCGTCGACCGCGGCGAGCTTGTTCGTCACCTTCCAGGAAGCCGGGGTCGGCGTACCGACCTTGGCGTCGGGGACGGTCACGACGGCCGGGTCGAAGTCGGCGCCCAGCACCTCGACGTTCAGCTTGTACGGGTTGTCGAGCAGCGGCGACGTACGGCGCGACTCGACCTCGATCTCCCAGACGCCCGGCTGCGGATCGCTGTAGGAGCGCAGGTCGGGGCGGCAGCCGTTGCCGTCGAGGTAGTTGTTGTAGCAGTACGGCGTCGACGTGTTGTCGACCGGGACGCCGTACGGGTGGATGGCGATGAACCGGGTCTGGCTCCCGGTCTTCAGCCCGCCGATCGCGACCTCAAGGTTCTTGGCGCCCTCGGGGACGGTCACGAAGTACGAGGTGCTGGAGTTGCGCAGCACCTTGCCGGACGCCGAGTAGGCGTACTTCTGCGGGGCGGACAGCGAGGCGGAGACCACCACGGTGGTGAGGACCTGCTTGTCGACGCCCTCGGTGCGCGGGTCGTCGACCTCCAGGATCGCGCTGCTCAGCCCGGCGCTCGTAGGCCTGGCCTCGACCTTGACCGTCACCGGCTTGTTCAGCGGCAGCGAGACCTCGTCCTTGCCGACGATCCGGAACGTCTTGTCCCGGTTGTTCGCCAGGTGCAGCTCGTGCCGGATGGCGCGGTCCGCGCCGGTGGTACGGGTCACGGTGACGTCGTACGTCTTCTTCTGCCCGGCCTTCAGGCCGCCCTCGCGGTCGTAGAGGCCGGTGCCGAAGCCCGGGGTCTCCAGCGCGAAGTCGATCGCGGTGTCGACCGGGGCCTTCACGCCGTACTCATGGGCGGTGGCGCCGTCACGGATCGAGTCCCAGGCCTCCGGGATGTCGATGAGGCCCGCGCCCTCCGCGTACGCCTGCGTGCCGCTGATGTGGTCGGCGGTGGAGGTCAGCGCGGTGCGCAGCTTCGCGGGCGTCAGGTCGAGGCCCTTCTGCTTCGCGGCGCTGAGCAGCAGCGCGGACGCGCCCGCGGCCTGCGGGGACGCCATCGAGGTGCCCTGCAGCATCGAGTAGCCGGGCGGCAGGGAGTAGCCCGCCTCGGCGACCGGGCCGCCGGGGAACCAGGTCTGCGTGGTGTTGATGGCCGCGCCGGGCGCGGTCAGCGTCGGCGTGAAGCCGCCGTCCTCACGCGGGCCGCGCGAGGAGAAGGACAGCATCGCGTACTTCTTCTCCACGGCCGAGCCGTAGTTGGAAGCCCAGGTCGCCTTGGAGATGGACGCGCCGACCGAGATCACCTTGTCGGCCAGGCCGGGGTCGCCGATCGTGTTGGCGCCGGGGCCTGAGTTGCCGGCCGAGATGACCAGCTGCACGCCGTAGGTGTCGATGAGGCGCGTGTACAGCTCGGCGCGCGCGTTGTTGCCGTCGTTGAGGGCGGGCAGGCCGCCGATCGACATGTTGACGATGTCGACGCCGCGGTCGGCGACGAGGTCGATCATGCCCTCGGTGAGGGCGACGTTCGTGCAGCCGCCGCTCCAGGTGCAGGCGCGTGAGGAGACGAGCTTGGCGCCGGGCGCGGCGCCGTTCATCCTGCCGCCGAACAGCTTGTTGGCGGCGGTGATGCCGGCGACGTGCGTGCCGTGCTCGGACTCGATGATGCCGATGTTGACGAAGTCGGACTTCTTGCCGACCCAGTCGCCGCCCAGCGGGTCCATCGGGACGTCCTTGCGGATCTCCACGACGAACGGCACCCGCTCGACGATCTCGGTGGCCGGGTCGTCGGTACCGAAGTAGCCGATCTGGTAGCCGTCCTTGTACGGCTTCATCGGCGCGTCGTCCGTGAAGTCGTTGTTGTCGTTCAGGTCGACGCGGACCGTACCCGCGGCGGCGTCGTACAGGACGCCCCAGCTGTCGGTCGTGTCGCCGTCGCGGTTCAGGTCACCGTTGGCGTCGCCGCCGGTGGACGCGGACTCACGGAAACGGCTGACCGCGTAGCTCCCGGCCGGGGCCTTCCAGCTCTCGCCGTCGAAGGTGAAGGCCGGGCCCGAGCGGGCGTTGACCATCGCGCGCCAGGTCGCGTCGCCGTCGACCAGCGGGTCGGTCGCCGTCACCCAGTCGACGATCTTGCGCTCGCCGGTCGTCGTCCTCTGCAGCGCGGGGTGCGCCACATCGACACCGGAGTCGAGGATGCCGATGGTGATGCCCCGGCCGTCCGCCTTCGGGTTCTTCTTCACGAAGTCGACGGCACCCGTCTCGAAGGACGGGTTGTACGGGTTCTCGGCGGGAGTGTTCTTCCCCGGCGCCGGATACGCGGCAGCCGTGGCGCCCTTCTTGGCGCCCTTGGCCGTGTCCGCGGACGGGGTCGGGTCGTCCAGCGCGATCTCCTGGCGCAGGTCGATGCCGTGCACGGAGGAGAGCTTGGAGGCCGCCGCGATGGCCGACTCGGCCCTGGCGGTCGGGACGGTCGCGCGGACGTAGCCGAGCTTGTCGTAGGTGCGGCCGACCGAGCCGCCCGTCACCGCGTCGAGCTGCCCCGCGACCTGTTCGGTCTGCCCCGGAGCGGTGGCGATCATCATCGTGACGTTCTTGTCGCCGGACGCCTGCGCCTGTGCGAGGAGGTCGGCGTCGGCCGAACCGAGCTTGCCGCCGTCCGACTTGACCGGTGTGCCGGCGGGGGTGCCCGGGTCGTCCGCGGAGAAGGCCATGGGTATCGGACCGGCCGCGGAGAGAGCGGCCACGAGTCCGGCGGCGACGGCTATGCGTGCCGCGCGTCTCGCCCCGCCGATCGGAGCGCGCTGAGAGTGGAGGGTCATCAGCATCCTTGTGAGTAAAGGAAAAGTCCGTTCACGATCGGATCGACATCGGACCGATCGCGTCAGTCCGGAATGTGAACCCGGATGACCGCTCAGCTTTACGCGAGAAACGGAAGTTTGGGGAGAGCTGACCGTGACGTGAACTGTTCATGGCGTAATTCCGCCATACGTCATGGAGCCGATCTCCGGCCAAACCGGGACGTGCGGGTGATGTTCCCGTCGTAACGTCTGGCCATGCGTGAGGACTTGCGGGTGGCGGCCTACGCCGTGTGCGTGCGGGACGGACGGATGCTCCTCGCCC
This sequence comes from Streptomyces sp. NPDC087844, assembly GCF_044742785.1. Lineage (NCBI taxonomy): Bacteria > Bacillati > Actinomycetota > Actinomycetes > Kitasatosporales > Streptomycetaceae > Streptomyces > Streptomyces sp. NPDC087844. The sequence continues at coordinate 46,442 of NZ_JBIUVD010000012.1, forward strand.
GCTGGGTGGCGAGGGACGGCAGCCGGCGCTGGACGCTGCCCGGCGGCGGCATGGACCACGGCGAGGACCCGTACGACACCGTCGTCCGGGAGGCCGAGGAGGAGACCGGGTACACGGTCGAGCCGGTCGCCCTGCTCGGCGTCGACTCGATGCGGCAGACCCACCCGCGCCGCCTCGGCGCCGACGTCGACTTCCATGGTCTGAGGATCGTCTACGAGGCCAGGATCACCGGCGGCGAACTCTGCCACGAGACCGGCGGCTCCACCGACATGGCAGCCTGGCACCCCCTGGACGAGGTGCCCGCGCTGGACCGGGTGGGACTTGTCGACGTCGGACTCGCACTGTGGCGGGACCGGCCCGCGGTCGGACGCGTGACAGGGGTCTCCGAGCATCCCGCGGACACCTGGAATCAGGTCCCTACCCCGCCAGATGAACGTGGAGTGACCGGCTCGCCTCCGTTCGAGGAGGGCTCGGTGGACGCGGAGGGTAGTCCAAGATCGACGTACGGTGATCGGCGCTGCCCGTTGCCGTCCAGTTAACGCGCAGGTCACCCCCAGTGCCAACCATCAGGTACGAGCGGGAAGTTCGCGTGAGTGAACCGCCCGCGACCACTGCCGACGCGTTCGCACTCGGGGAGACCGCGCCATGTCGCGCATACGCTCTGTCGCCACCGCCGCCCGTGACCGCCGCGCCTTCCTGGCCGCCACCGGGGCGGTGTCCCTCTCCGCGGGCATCGGCTTCGCGCTGCGCCCGGGAACCAGTGAGGCCGCCACCCACAGCGCCGCCACCCAGGGGCAGCCCATCGCCGTCTCCCGCAGGGCGCCGGCCGCGCCCCTGGCCCCCTACACGCGGGGCACCACCCTCTCGGCCATCGCCGCCGCACGCCCGGGCTCCGGGTACCGGCGGCTCGGCGACGGGCCCGCCTGGTCCCGTGCCGTCCGCGGCGACCTGGCCGCCCCCACGTCCGGCCGCGCCGAGCGGCGCACCGCGCTCGCCGCGTTCGTACAGTTCACCGACCTGCACCTGGTCGACGTACAGCACCCACTGCGCTACGAGTACCTGCGCGCCCAGACCGCCAGCGCCTGGCGCCCTCAGGAGTCCCTGTCGGTGGCCGGCGCCGTCTCGCTCGTCGAGCGGGTCAACGCACTGCGCGGCGCCCCGGTCACCGGCTCCCCGCTGCACTTCGTGATGACCACCGGCGACAACACCGACAACAACGCCAAGACGGAACTGGACTGGTTCCTGAAGGTGATGAGCGGCGGTCGCATCACCCCCAACTCCGGTGACCCGGCCCGCTACGAAGGCGTCCAGAACAGCGACCTCAAGCTGTACTGGCAGCCCGACGCGGCCCTGCGCGACGCCGACAAGCAGCTCGGCTTCCCGCGTATCGAGGGTTTCCTCGCCGCCGCGATCCGCGAGGTGCGCAGCCCCGGCCTCAACCTGCCCTGGTACTCCACGGTCGGCAACCACGACTCGCTGCCCGGCGGCTGCTACGCGCCCGGCGACTCCTTCTTCACCGAGTTCGCGGTCGGCGGCAGGAAGCTGATGACGCTCGACGAGTCGGAGGGCGTCGCCATCTGGAAGAACGTCAAGAAGGGCGGCGACCCCAAGGGTGCCGGCTTCAAGGCGATGCTCAGGTCCCAGGCCCGCAGGATGCGTGCGGTCACCCCGGACGAGGCCCGCGCCCCCTTCACCCCCACCGAGTACCTCCAGGCCCACCTCGACCCCGCGCACACCGGCACGGGCCCGGTCGGACACGGCTACTCGCAGGCCAACCTCGCCGCGAAGACCCAGTACTACACGTTCCGTGTCGCCGACGACGTCCTCGGAATCAGCCTCGACACCACCGACCCGGGCGGCCACTACGAGGGCTCGCTCGGCACGGCCCAACTGCGGTGGCTTGAGCGCACCCTGAAGGCGGCGGACAAGAACAAGGAACACGTCGTCGTCTTCAGCCACCACACCAGCACATCGATGCGCAACCTGCGCGAGGACCCGTCGCACCCGGGGGAGCGGCGGCACGGCGGTGACGAGGTGCTCTCCGTGCTCGGCGCCCACCGCTCGGTGCTGGCCTGGGTGAACGGCCACAGCCACAAGAACAACATCACCCCGCACTCCGCCCCCGACGGCCGCTCCTTCTGGGAGGTCTCCACCGCTTCCCACGTCGACTTCCCGCAGCTCGCCCGCGTGATCGAGATCGCCGACAACCACGACGGCACGATCTCCCTCTTCACCACGCTGATCGAGTCCGCGGCCCCCCACGAAACGGACTTCACGGACCTCTCCCAGACAAGCCTGGCGGCCCTGTACCGGGAGCTCTCCTACAACGCCCCGGGCGCCCGAACGGACCTGAGCGGCACCCCCACGGACCGCAACACAGAACTCCTCCTGAAGAAGCCCTGAACCCGCCGAACAAGAACCACCCTTCGAGGCAGACGCCTTGAGGGGCGCGGGGAACGGCGCGACAAGCTCCCCACACCCGCACCCGACGCTCCCCCGAAAAGGGGCCGAAACCCACTCAACCGCCCAGACAAAGGCAACCCCTCCAGCCCTCGCAGGGTCCCCCTCCCGCCGACACCCACGACGGAAGGCATCCGACATGGCACCCCGTACCCGTACCCGGCACCTGCGCCGCCTCGCCCTGACAGGCATAGCCACACTCGCCGCAACCACGCTGACGGCCCCAGCGGCCCTGGCCGACTCCCCGACCCCGGCGGGAGCCCACTCCGCGACCCAGCGGGCGATGAACACGGCAGTCCAGGACGGAGTCCCCGGCGTGGCAGCCCAGGCCAAGGACATCCACGGCACCTGGAAGGCCACCGCGGGAGTAGGCGACCTCCAAACGAAGAAGCCCCGCTCGGCGAAGGACCACTACCGCGTGGGCAGCATCACCAAGACGTTCGTCTCGACAGTCGTACTCCAGCTGGAGGCAGAGGGCCGGCTCTCGCTGGACGACACCGTGGACAAGTGGTTGCCGGGCCTGGTCGACGGCCACGGCCACGACGGCCGCCGCATCACCCTCCGCCAACTCCTCAACCACACGAGCGGGATCTTCAACTACACGGCGGACGACACCTTCGCCCGCACCTACTATCTGAAGGACGGCTTCTTCGAGCACCGCTTCGACGAGTTGTCGCCCAGGGAACTCGTGCGCATCGCGACGTCCCACGAGCCGGACTTCGCCCCGGGCACCTCGTGGAACTACTCCAACACCAACTACGTCCTGGCCGGCTTGGTGATCGAGAAGGCCACGGGCCACGCCTACGGCGACGAGGTCCGGCAGCGCATCATCGAGCCGCTCGGACTGGGCGCCACCCTCGTCCCGGGCACGTACCCGAAGGTGCCGGGCCCCAGCAGCCGGACGTACGCAAAACTCGCCGAGACGACCACCGGCCCGACCTACGACGTCACGGAGCTGAATCCCGGTCTCGCCTCCGCGTCGGGGGAGATGATCTCCGACGCGGGCGACCTGAACCGCTTCTACTCGGCGCTGCTGCGGGGCGAGCTCCTGCCGAGGAAGCAGCTCGCCGAGATGAAGACCACCGTCGAGGTCTCCGCGATCCCGAAGGCCGCTTACGGCCTCGGCCTCATCGAACGCGAGCTGAGCTGCGGTGTCGTCGTCTGGGGCCACGGCGGAGGCATGTACGGCTCCAGCTCGGAGGCCGTCACGACGGCGGACGGCCGCCACTCGCTCGCCTTCAACTTCAACGGCGACTGGTCGGGAGACACCGACGCGGTGATCGAGGCGGAGTACTGCCCGAAGCCGAGGTAGCCGGCGGACAGGAAGAGGGGCCGCCGGCCCACCCGGCGGCCCCTCCCCCTACCGGGGCAGCACCACGACGTACGCCGCCGGATCGCGGTCACCCGACGCCATCAGAGCCGTACGTACGACGGTCGCCTGCTGTTCCATCGAGTCCCGCAGTTTCTTCGGCGTGATGTGGACGACCGTGATGCCGAGGCGCTCCAGGTGCTCGCGCTTGCGGGCGTACTCGGACCACATCGCGTCGTCGTCCTGGCGCGGGGTCCGGGTGTCGAGTTCGAGGGCGACGGCGTGGTCGGGCCAGTACGCGTCGAGGCCGCCGAGGAGCGGGCCGCCGGGCAGCCGGAGGTCCACGTTCCAGACCGGGTCGGGCAGACCGTGCTCCGTGACCAGACGGTAGAGCCGGTCCTCGGCGATGGCCCGGCCCTCCGCGAGGAGGGAGTCGACGGCGTCCACCACATGCGGCCGGCTCAGCAGCCGGGCATGGGTCAACTCCCTGACGACCGCGGCGGGTTCGCAGTGCCCGCCGCGCACCGCCTCGGTGAGCAGCCGGCGTACGACTCCCGCGTCCGTGATGTCGGCGACCGCGTCGGCCAGTGCCCGTGGCACGGGCGCCACGGGGATGCCGCCGAGCTGCACGGGCTTCGGCATCCCTGGCGTACGGACGATACGGACGCAGCCCGTCGAACGCAGCCGGCGCAGCCGCGGGACGAGGACGTCGACGCGGTCCAGGGAGAGCAGCGGGGGAGCGGACGCGAAGCGGTGCAGGGTGAGCGCCGCGAGGCCGGTGATCATCGCGTCGGCGTACCCCTGCGGGGGGTGCGGTTCACCGGCGCAGGGCTGGGCGGGGACGGCCGGTTCCGCGACGGGGCAGCGGGCCGCGTACATCAGGACCGCGTGCAGCCGCTCCTCGGCGGTGGCGGGTCCCGGGCGGAGCAGGTACACCCCTGGCAGGAGCTGCTGCCAGGAACCGCCCGGCCGGCACTGCGTGTTGATGTCGGCGGTGCTCACCCCCCGCGACCGAAGGTGCGCGGTGGTCATGACGCGCTGCTGGACGTCGGACAGGTGGCGGAGGGGCCGGGGGGAGAGCGGGGTGTTGTGGTTCATGACCTCGAATCTGCCGTTCCTGGTCCGCTGCCTAACCGCTGTTACAAGCCCGTCGCCGAAACCGGACAACCCCGCCCTAAAGTCCACCCCGCGGACTACCGAAACCCCCTGGTCCGTAAGGGGGTCACGGCACCGACCACCCGGATTCCGTAACTGTTGTGGACGCCGCCAAGGTCAACACCCGCGGGGGCGTCCCCCTTTGGGGGAGCCCCTCAGGGGCGCGGGGAACGGCGCGATCTTCTTGCTTTCAGGTACTCACCCCGCGGCAGCACCATCACAGGCCTGTCCCCGCAAGGCGCGCCCCAGATCATCCCGAGCCTCAAGCACCAACCGCCGAAGCGCGGGCGCAGCCGACCCCCGGGAGGCAAGCCACGCATCGGCAGCCGCCACGGTCCCGGCAGAGTCCTGCAACGCAGGGAACAACCCCCGCACCACATCCATCCCGATCTGGATGGACCGCTCCTCCCACACCCGCTCGATCACATCGAAGTACTTCGACGCGTAGGAAGCGGTCAGCTCCCGATGGGACGCCTGCGCGAACCCTCCGATCGTCGCCTCCACCAGCGCGTTGGACAGCGAGTCCGACTCGACCACGGCGGCCCAGGCCTGCGCCTTGACCGCCGCGGACGGCCGGGCCGCCAGACACCGCACCTGATGCCGCCTGCCGGACGCGGTGTCGTCGCGGGCCAGCTCCGCGGCGAGCACGGACTCGTCCGCCACCCCGTGCGCGGCGAGCGGTTCCAGGAACGCCCACCGCAGCTCCTGGTCCACCTCAAGGCCGTCGACCTTCTCCGTCCCCTCCAGCAGCTCCCGCAGCAACCGCAGATCGTCCTCGCCGGAGGCGACCGCCGCGAAGAACCGCGCCCACGTCAGCTGGTGCTGACTGCCGGGCGCGGCGGACCGCAGTTCCCGCAGCGCGCCCTCGGCGAGCAGCCGCCCGCCGGTGGCCCGCCACTCGGGTGCCACGTAGAAGGTGAGCGCGGAGTTCGCCCACGCGTGGAGGGTCTGGAGCACGCCGATGTCCGACTCGCGGCCCGCGAAGCGCAGTACGAGGTCGAGGAAGTCCCGCGCGGGCATGAGCGCGTCACGGGTCAGGTTCCACAGGGCCGACCAGCACAGGGCACGGGCGAGCGGGTCGGTGAGGTCACCGAGACGGGCCCGCAGTGTGTCCAGCGATCCCTCGTCGAAGCGGATCTTGCAGTACGTGAGGTCGTCGTCGTTGACGAGGACCAGCTCGGGGGCGCCGGCGCCGGCCAGCTCACCGACGACCGTCCGCGGCCCGTCGACGTCCACCTCGGCACGCGCGTACCGCACGAGCGGGCCGCCGCCGGACCCTTCGCCCGACCCGTCCGCGCCCTCCCGCCGGTACAGACCCACCGCGATCCGGTGCGGCCGCAGTTCGGGATGCGACTCGGCGGCCTCCTGGAGGACCGCCAGCTCACTGACACGGCCCTGAGCGTCGAGGAGCACCTGCGGTGTGAGGGAGTTGACGCCGGCGGTCTGCAGCCAGGACCGCGACCAGGCCGCCATGTCCCGCCCGCTCGTCTCCTCCAGCACCGACAGCAGGTCACCGAGGCGCGTGTTCCCGTAAGCGTGCCGCTTGAAGTAGCGGCGGGCGCCCTCCAGGAACGCGTCCCGTCCGGCGTAGGCGACCAACTGCTTGAGGACGGACGCCCCCTTGGCGTACGTGATCCCGTCGAAGTTGAGCTTGGCGTCCTCCAGGTCGCGGATGTCGGCCGTGACCGGGTGCGTGGAGGGCAGCTGGTCGGCGCGGTACGCCCACGCCTTGCGGTTGTTGGCGAAGGTGACCCAGCCGTTGGTGAAACGGGTCGCCTCGACCATCGAGAACGTGCCCATGAAGTCCGCGAAGGACTCCTTGAGCCACAGGTCGTCCCACCACACCATGGTCACCAGGTCGCCGAACCACATGTGGGCCATCTCGTGCAGGATCACGTTCGCCCGGCGCTCGTACGACGCCTGTGTCACCTTGCCGCGGAAGATGAACTCCTCGCGGAAGGTCACACAGCCCGGGTTCTCCATCGCGCCGAGGTTGTACTCGGGCACGAACGCCTGGTCGTACTTCCCGAACGGGTACGGGTAGTCGAAGTGGTCGTGGAAGAAGTCGAGGCCCTGCTTGGTGACGAGGAAGACGTCGTCGGCGTCGAAGTGCCTGGCCAGACCCTTGCGGCAGAGCGCACCGAGCGGGATCTCCAGCCGCGTGCCGTCGTCCAGGACCCGCTCGTAGGAGTCGGTCACATAGTGGTACGGCCCGGCGACGAAGGCCGTGATGTACGTCGAGATGGGCTTGGTCCCGGCGAACTTCCAGACCCCGTCGGCCAGTTCACCGACGCCGTTGCTCCACACCACCCAGTCCTCGGGGGCCCGCACCTCGAAGCGGAACGGTGCCTTGAGGTCGGGCTGCTCGAAGTTGGCGAAGACCCGGCGCGAGTCGGCCGGTTCGTACTGCGTGTAGAGATAGACCTCGCCGTCCTCGGGGTCGACGAAGCGGTGCATGCCCTCACCGGTGCGGCTGTAGGCGCACTGGGCGTCGACCACCAGTTCGTTGTCCTCGGCCAGGTCCTCCAGGAGGATGCGCGAGCCGTCGAAGACCGCGCCCGGGTCGAGGTCCCTGCCGTTCAGCGAGACGGCCGTCACGCTCGGCGCGATCAGGTCCGCGAAGCTCGTGGCACCCGGCTCCGCGCTGCGGAACCGGACGGTCGTCACCGACCGGAACGTACGCGGCCCTGTGTCCGTCCCGCCCACCGCGGAGCGCAGGTCCAGGGCCACCTCGTACTCCTCGACGGACAGCAGTGCTGCCCGCTCGCGGGCCTCGTCGCGGGACAGATTCTCACCGGGCACGGGCGGCACTCCCTAGTGGCGTCATGGGTACGTGTGAACAGGACCGATCCTGCCATGTGCCCCTGACGCCGGGCATCCGGGAATGGCACGAGCAACCGATCGCGTTGCACATGAACCCGGCCACCCCGAGGTGCCGGGCGCCGGCGTCCCCCAACGAGGAGAACCATGTCTGAGCAGACTTCCGCCAAGACTCCGGTCGACTTCTGGTTCGACCCGCTGTGCCCATGGGCGTGGATGACCTCGCGCTGGGTCCTGGAGGTGGAGAAGGTCCGGGACATCGAGGTCCGCTGGCACGTCATGAGCCTCGCGGTGCTGAACGAGCCGAAGCTCGACGAGCTGAACGACGACTACCGCGAGATGATGTCCACCTCGGCGTGGGAGCCCGTCCGCGTGGTGACCGCGGCCTGGCAGAAGCACGGCGCCGACGTCCTCGGCCCGCTCTACACCGCGCTCGGCAACCGCATCCACAACGACGGCCAGGGCCCGACGAGGGAGGCGATCGCCGGGGCGCTCGACGAGGTCGGCCTCCCCGCGGACCTGATCGACTACGCGGACCGGAAGGACTTCGAGTTCGACACCGAGCTGCGCGCCTCCCACAAGGAGGGCATCGACAAGGTCGGCCAGGACGTCGGCACGCCCGTCATCGCGGTCCCCGGGGCCGACGGCGAGCAGATCGCCTTCTTCGGCCCGGTCGTCACCCCGGCCCCCAAGGGCGAGGACGCCGCCAGGCTGTGGGACGGCACCCTGCTCGTCGCCTCGGTGCAGGGCTTCTACGAACTGAAGCGCTCCCGCACGAAGGGCCCGGACTTCAGCGACCTGTAGTCCCCGGCATGCGCAGGGGCTCCCTGAAGGGCTTCTCGACGTAGTACTTACGAACGTTGCGGCACTGTTCGGACCCGTCGCCCAGCGGGGCCAGGCACACCAAGAACTCGTCCACGTTCTTCAGGTCCAGGCGCTTCTTGAGCCAGGCCGCTTCCTCGGGCTCCAGGAAGCGGTGCTCCTCTTCAGGGCTCTTGCAGGTGACGCAACTCCTCATCGGCATCCCTCACCATCACCCGGAGCCCGCCGTACCGGAAGGCCTCCGCGAGTCACGTTCTCGCGGGGGCCTTCCGTTCCATCGCCCGCCCGCGTGAAAGGTGAGAAGACGATCACGAGGCCAGCTGTTGTTGCAAGTGTATTGCAAATGCAGACGAGTGGCAAGAGGGCGGATCGGTGTGTCCGTCAAACCGCGACCGGGGTGTAGTGCGAGGCGTCGCCCGTGATCGAGTAGCTCTCCTTGCCCTCGATGCCGGCCGGCACGTCACCGGCGACCGTCACCCGGTTCAGCCGGCGCGGCAGACCGTCGTAGTTGTCGATGGCGTAGTGCTGGGTGATCCGGTTGTCGAACAGCACCAGCTGGTTCGGCGACCAGCGGTGCCGCAGGATGTTCTCGGGCCGCACGACATAGGCCTGGAGGAGGTCGAGGACCTTGCGGGACTCGCTCACCGACAGCCCCACGATCCGCTGGGCGAAACCGCCGATGAACAGTCCGCGCTCACCGGTCAGCGGGTGGACCCGGACCACGGGGTGGGCGGTGCGGAACTTGATGGACGTGAACTGGGCGCGCTGGGCGGCGTGCGCCGCGTCGATCTCCTCGTCCGGCACCGCGTAGTCGTAGTCGTTGGTGTGCTCGGCCCACAGCGTGTCCGCGAGCCGCCGCAGGGGCTCCGGCAGATCGCGGTAGGCGGCGGCCGAACTGGCGATCAGCGTCTCGCCCCCGTACGGCGGGAGCGTGATGCTGCGCAGGGTGCTGGCCTGCGGCGGATTGAGGACGAACGTGACGTCGGTGTGCCAGTGGTTGGCGGCCCGGCCGCGCTCGCTGTCGACGGGCAGCACGTTCGGGGCGCCCTCGACGGCGGGCACGGTCGGATGGGCGGTGGTGAGGTCGCCGAAGTGCCGGGCGAAGGCCTGCTGGCCCTCGTCGTCCAGGTCGATGTCGTCGAAGACCAGCGCCTTGTGTTCGTCGAGGGCGCCGCGCAGGGCGGTGACGGTCTCCTCGTCGAGCGGCTTGGCGATGTCGACGCCGGATATCCGCGCGCCGATCCTCGCGGTGACCTTCTGGATCTCGATGTCGGGCATGGGGGTTCCTCTCAGGTGCGGGCGAGTGCCGGGGGACCGGGTGCCGGGGAGGCGTGCTGGTTGGCGGGTCGGGGGAGGCCGTATCTCTCGCGCAGGGTCTGGCGCGGGCCGTACTCCTCGCGCAGCAGACCGCGGGCGCGCAGGAGCGGGACGACGTGGTCGACGAACGCGTCGAGGCCGGACGGCAGGACCGCGGGCATGATGTTGAAGCCGTCGGCGGCGCCGAGCGTGAACCACTCCTCGACGGCGTCGGCGACCTGCTCGGGCGTCCCGGTGAAGGTGAGGTGCCCGCGCCCGCCGCCGAGCCGGCCGATCAGCTGCCGCACGGTCAGCCGCTCGCGCCGGGCGAGTTCCACGACGAGCGTGTAGCGGCTCCTGGCGCCCTCGATGGAACTCTCCGGCGGCAGATCGGCAGGCAGCTGACCGTCCAACTCGAGTGTTCCGGAGGGGAGTTGCAGCAGGCCCTCCAGCCGGTCCACCCCGTGCGTGTACACGATGTGGTCCTCCAGCACCTGCTCGTTCGCGCGTGCCTCCGCCTCCGTGGAGCCGATCACCGGGACGATTCCGGGCAGCACCTTGAGGTGGTCGGGGTTCCGGCCGGCCGCCGCCGTCTGTGACTTGAGGTCGGTGTAGAAGTCCTGCGCGTCCCTCAGGGTCTGCTGGGCGGTGAACACCGCCTCCGCGTACCGGGCCGCGAACGCCTTCCCGTCCTTCGACGAGCCGGCCTGCACCAGCAGCGGGTAGCCCTGTGGGGAGCGCGGGACGTTCAGGGCGCCCTCGACGCCGAAGTACTTCCCCCGGTGCCGGGGCGGATGGATCTTCGTGTCGTCGCCCCAGACGCCGGCCGCCTTGTCGGCGACGATCGCGTCGTCCTCCCAGCTGTCCCAGAGCTTGAGCGCCACATCGAGGAACTCGGCGGCACGGGCGTACCGCTCGGCGTGCGCGGGCTCCGCGTCGAGACCGAAGTTGCGGGCGGCCTCGGCACCGGCCGTCGTGACGATGTTCCAGCCCGCCCGGCCCTCGCTGATGATGTCCAGCGAGGCGAACTTGCGGGCCAGGTTGTAGGGCGAGTTGTACGACGTGGAGGCGGTGGCGATCAGACCGATGTGCTCGGTGGCCGTCGCCAGCGCGGTGAGCAGCGTGAGCGGCTCCAGGGCGCCGGCCGGCCGCTGCGCGAGGTTGCTCCACAGCTGCGGTCCGTCGGCGAGGAAGAGCGAGTCGAAGGTGCCGCGCTCGGCGGTACGCGCCAGCCGGACGTAGTGGCCCAGCTCCACATGGGCGTACGGATCGCTGTCCGGAAGCCGCCAGGAGGCCTCGTGGTGGCCGGTGTTCATGAGGAAGGCGTTGAGGTGCAGCCGTCGCCGGGTCACTGGTCGTTCTCCTGGTTCTTGTGGTTCTCCTGTTTCGCGGTGGTGCTGTCCGCCGGATCGTGGCTCGCGTGGTCCTCCGTCACGCCGAGCGCGGCGAGCAGCCGCTCCCGGTACTCGCCGAGCAGCGGATCGCGGTACGAGCGCGGATGCGCGCGGTCGATGGTCAGGTCGAGGCCGATCCGGCCCTCGTCGAGTACGAGCACCCGGTCGGCCAGCACGATCGCCTCGTCCACGTCGTGCGTGACGAGGAGCACGGAGGGCCGGTGGCGCTCCCACAGCTCGCGCAGCAGACCGTGCATCTTGATCCGGGTGAGGGCGTCCAGGGCGCCGAACGGTTCGTCGGCCAGCAGGAGTTCGGGCTCCCGCACCAGGGAACGGGCCAGGGCGGCACGCTGGGCCTCGCCGCCGGACAACTCGTTGGGCCAGGCCCGTTCGCGTCCGGCGAGGCCCACCTCGGCGAGCGCCGCGCGGCCCCGCTCCGCCGCCTCCTTGCCGTCGGTGCCGAGCAGGACGTTGTCGAGGACGCGGCGCCAGGGCAGCAGCCGGGAGTCCTGGAAGACGACGGACACCCGCCCCGGGGCGGTCAGTTCGCCGCTGCCGACGACCTCGTGGTCGAGACCGGCGATGGCGCGGAGCAGGGTGCTCTTGCCGGAGCCGCTGTGCCCGAGCAGGGCCGTGAGCTGTCCGGCCGGCAGGTCCAGGTCCACGTGGTCGAGGACGGTCCGCCCGTCGAAGGAGCGGGTCAGGCCCCTGAGCCGGACGGCCGGAGCCGCCTGAGCCGTCGGGGTGGCCGGGGCCGGCCGGGACGTCAGCTGTTCAGTGTGCGTCGCCATGACAGCACCCTCCGTTCGATGAGGCGGACCGCGCTGTCGGAGACCAGGCCGAAGATCCCGTAGATGAGCAGGCCGACGAGGATCACATCCGTCTGGCCGTAGTTCTGGGCCTGGAACATCAGGTAACCGAGGCCGCTGGTGGCGTTGATCTGCTCCAGCACCACCAGACCGAGCCAGGAGCCGGTGACGCCGAGCCTCAGTCCCACGAAGAACCCGGGCAGCGCGCCGGGAATGACGATCTCCCGGATGAACCGGAGTTTGGAGAGCCCCTGCACCTCGGCGAGTTCGACGAACCGGTGGTCGATGCCTGACAGCGCGGAGTAGAGGTTCAGATAGATCGGGATGTAGACGACGATGGCGATGATCGCGATCTTGAAGGTCTCGCCGATGCCCAGCCAGAGGATGAACAGCGGGATCAGACCGAGGGTCGGGATCGCCCGGTTGAGCTGGACCGTTCCGTCGATCAGCGCCTCGCCGACCCGGCTGAGTCCGGCCGTCAGTGCGAGGACCACTCCGGCGGTCAGCCCGAGGGCGAAGCCGGAGCCGGCGCGTTGCAGCGAGGTGAGGATGTCGGTGGAGAGCGTGCCGTCGCTCCACAGCCGGCCCGCGGTGCTCAGGACCGTCCAGGGCGCGGGGATCGCGTTCGTGTCCAGTTGCCCGGCGGCGGAGGCGCCGGCCCAGAGCGCGAAGAACAGCACGGGACCGATCAGCCGGGAGGCGGGCAGGCGCTTGCCGGGGGAGAGGGCGCGGCGCCGCCGGGTCGCCCGCCGCGCCGGGGCGGCGGTTTCGGTGGCTCCGGAGGGCTCGTCGGTCCTGCCGGTGTCGCCGTCCCCGGGCACGGCGGTCGTGGCGGCGGCGGTGGCCGTGGTGGTGGCCGCGGTGGTGGTCATCGGGCTCACTTCCGGTACTCGGCGGAGACGGCTTTCGCCGCGATGCCCTCGAAGCGGCGGTCGAAGAGCGAGTCGACCTCGAACCCCTTCACGAAGCCGCCCTCGGCCAGCAGGTCCGCGGTCTCCTGCTCCCACTTCACGGCCTCGTCCCAGTTCGGCGGGAAGAGCGGCTTGTTGGCCAGCTCGGTGATCGCCTCCGCCTGCGCGAGGCTCAGGTTCTGCGTCTTGACGTAGAACTCCCTGTTCCATGCGTCGGGGTGCTCGTACGCCCACACCTGGCCCTTGGCCCACCGCGGGATGTACGCGGCGACCGCGGCTGCCTTCGCCCTGTCGGCCAGCACGGAGGCGGGCGCCCACAGCAGGCTGAGGAGGTCCACGACGTCGGTGGGGATGGTGCGGGCGCCCTTGGACCCGTACTGCTTGAGGTAGGCGGGCGACTGGCTGTTGGCGAGCGGGGCGATGTCCACCTGGCCCGCCTGGAGCGCGGTGAGGAACTGGTTGCTGGTCAACGGCACCAGGTCCACGTCGTCGTACGCCAGCCCGGCCTGCTTGAGCGCCCGCAGCAGGACGACTCCCTGGGCCTGGCCCTGCGAGAAGGCCAGCTTCTTCCCCTTGAAGTCCTTCACGGACCGGATGTCGCTGCCGGGCTTGGTGGCGAAGAGGTAGTTGGGCCTGCGGGTGAGGTTGACCGCGACGATCTTCGCGTCGTAGCCCTGGTAGTGCGCCTGGATGGGCGGGATGCCCGCGTTGTTGGCGACGTCCAGGGACTTGGAGCGGAAGGCGTTGATGACGTCGGGACCGGCGCCGATGTTCGCCCACGAGGACACCTTGAACGGCAGGTCGGTCAGTCCCGCGAGCTTGAACTGCAGCTGCTGGACGCCCTGGTAGGAGGAGATCTTGAGGCTCGTGCCCGAGGGGACCTTGTCGGCCGGTGGGGCGGTCGCCGATCCCTTGGTCCCGGTGTCGGCGGCGCTGCTGCCCGCGCAACCGCTGAGCCCGGCAGCGGCGGCGGCGCCGAGCAGGGAGGAGAGGAAGAGCCGCCGGTCGACTCCGGACGCGGACAGAGGTGGCATGGGAGGACTCCCTGAATTCATGGGGCGGTGCACGGGGCCGTGCTGCGGCGGACGGCAGGAGGGTGCGCGAAGAACCCGGCGCGGTGCGGCCGGGGAGGGTGTCGGACGCGGAGGAGAGGTGCGCGGGAGCGGAAGGACACACGCGCGCGGGACGCGGCGGGAGGCGACGTACGGAGGCGGACGGCCACGGACGGACGCGGACGGAACGGATCGTCAGCGCGTCGACGTGTCAACGCTTCGGTGTGTCCACGCTTCGGTGGGTCAACAACAGAAGGTGCGGCAGCTCATGGACACGATGCTCCTGGCCTGGTGACACGCCTGTCAACATTCGGATTTTCTGAATTAAATAGGCCCCGGTGAGGAGGCCGAAGAAGCTCAGAAGGCTCAAGAGGCCGAGGACGCCCGGAGCCTGCCCGGCGACATGCCGAGCGGATCGCGGTAGAGCACGTCCAGGGCCACCGAGCCGCCCGCGACGGCCAGCACCGAATCCGGGAAACTGGTCGGCGCGACGGCCGCCGCCCGGTCGGACCCGACCTCCGCGCGCAGCGCGGCGAGGCAGTCCTCCCGGTGGATGGCGCCCACCTCGGTGACGACGACCGTGTCCGGGTTGAGCACGTCGATCAGCAGCCCCACGGCCCGCCCGGTCATCCGCGAGCGGTGCAGCAGCAGACGTACGGCGTTCGCGTCGCCGCCCGCCGCGGCGGCCAGCACGTGCATGGGGTTCGAGGTACGGACGACCCCCGCCTCCCGTGCCCGCCGGCACAGGGTCCGCTCGCTCAACTCCGCCTGCAGGCAGCCGGTCCGGCCGCAGTCGCAGCGCTCCGTGCCGCCCGCGAGCGGCAGATGGGCGATCGATCCCGCCTGGGAACGGGGACCGTGATGGACCTCGTCGTGGGTGGCGAACGCGGCGTCCACGACGTTGCCCGCGAAGAGATGCAGCACGCTCAGGCCCTCGCGCGCCACCGCTCCGAACAGCCGCTCCCCGTTGACCAGCGCCCGCGCGTGGCCGTCCACATGGACCGGCAGACCGGTCTGCGCGCGGATCACCTCCCGTACGGGGATGTCGCGCCAGCCGAGGAGCGGGTGTTCCACGATGGTCCCGGAGTCCCGGTCCACCCAGCCGCCGGCCGCGATGCCCACGGCGAGGGGGATACGGCCGCGGGCGTCCGTCAGCAGGGCCCGCAGCCCGGCGGCGGCGTTCGCGAGCACCCGGGCCGGTTCGGCGGCGACACCGTCATGACTCAGCCGGCGCTCGGCGACGACCCGGCCGCGCAGGTCCAGCAGGGCGACCGTGGTGTACGGCACCGCCACGTGTACGCCGCCCACGACGAACCGGGAGCCGTCCAGGTCGACCGGTACGTGGGGGCGGCCGACCCCGTTCGACCGGCGGGGTCCGGGCGCCTCCCGGATCAGGCCGAGCGAGGTGAGCCGGGCGCAGTGGTCGGTGACCGAGGCCGGGGAGAGGCCGGTCAGCCGGGCGACGGTGCTGCGGGCCACCGGGCCGTGGTCCAGGACCGACCGCAGGACGGCGCTGGCACTGGTCCTGCGCCGGTCGCTGTCGACGGCACCGGGACGTACGAGGGCTAGGGAGGAGCTGGGCATGGAGAACTTCCTCGGGGAGGGTCCGACACTGCGCCGACGTCCGACATCTGACGTGTTACGTCTGTCTCGTCTCGGCGAGCGGGTGCCTCCGCGCTCGCCTCAGCGCCGGCGACAGGTGGCCGTGCCCTGGCGTCGCAGGTCGACGTAGCGACGCGACGCGAAGTTCTCGGCTTGGGGGACCATGCGTCGAGAGTAAGGGCTACGGCCCCGCCGGGCCAGGACTTCCAGCCCATCCGGCGGACACCCCCAGCCCGTCCGGCGAACACCTTCAGCCCATCCGGCGGACACCCCCAGCCCGTCCGGCGAACACCTTCAACCCGTCCGGCGAACGCCTTCAGCCCGTCCGGCGGACACCTCCAGCCCGTCCGGCGTTTGAGGACAAAGGGGGGCGAGGGGGCGCAGCCCCCATGCGTGACGATGGGGGAGGGTAGGGGCGGCGGGGGCGAAAAACCTCCGGCGGGATCACATCACCCCAGTGACCAGCATCACGCCCCCACGGGTGTACAGGCCACCCTTTGTCGGAGCTGCACCAACCCCCGGCAGCCCTCTTGTCGACCACTGACGGAGATCGGCACCACCCCCCTGGGATAGCGTCACAAACGTCCCCCGCCCTCACCCCTCGCCGGAGCCCCGATGACCACCGCCGTCGCCCAGACAACCCCGCGCCAGGTCCTCGCAGACCTCCTCCCCGCCTCCCGCGTCAGGGACATCGCACTGGTGGCGGGCGGCGCCGCGCTCACCGGCCTCGCCGCCCAGATCGCGGTGCCCGTCCCGGGCTCCCCGGTCCCGGTCACCGGCCAGACCTTCGCCGCCCTTCTCGTCGGCACCGCGCTCGGCGCCGGCCGCGGCATTGCCTCCCTCGCCCTGTACGCGCTGCTCGGCCTGGCCGGTCTGCCGTGGTTCGCCGGGGGTTCCTCCGGTGCCACCGCCTCCTTCGGCTACATCCTCGGCATGCTGCTCGCCGCGGCCGCCGTGGGCGCCCTCGCCCGCCGCGGCGCCGACCGCTCGGTGCTCCGCATGGCGGGTGCGATGCTGCTGGGCGAGGCGATCATCTACGCGATCGGCGTCCCGTACCTGGCTGTCGTCGCCGACATGACGACGGCCCAGGCCGTGGCGGCGGGCCTGACCCCGTTCCTCATCGGCGACGCACTCAAGGCCGCCCTGGCGATGGGCGTGCTCCCGGCCGCCTGGAAGCTGGTCAGGCGCGAGAACTGACCGCCGCCACGCCGTAGTTCCCGCACAAAAGGTTCGCCGGGTCGTACGCCGACTTCAGCCCGGCGAGCCTTTCGCGCGTTCACGGTCGTGCAGCCCCCGACGCCCCCGAGAACCCGTCCTTCGCGGTCGAAGCGCGGTCGAAGCGCGGTTTAAGCGCGGTCGAAGCGCGGTCGAGGCGCTGCCGTTCGCCGGCGGACGTCCTGCTGACGGGATCACCTGACACCCGCCGTCAGCATCTCCCGTGAGAACGACTCCGTCAGGACTCGCTCCGCCCGTCGCGCCGCTGCGTCCACCACAGACCCGCCACTCCCGCGGAGATGAGCGCGGCCCCCGCCGCGCCGAGCGGCAGCACCCGGTCGGCCGGACCGGTCCTGGGCAGCTCCTCGCCACCGGACTTGTCGCCCGACTCGTCACCCGACGTGTCACCCGAGGAGTCGTCACCGGGGGTGTCCCCGCCCGGGGTGACGGGGCTGTTGTCGGTGCCGAGCAGGAGAGGCGTCGCCGGAGCGTTCGGCGAGGGGTTGTTGGCGCCGAACGGGACCGGCCCCTGCTGCCAGAACGTCTTCTTGCCGTCGGCGTCCTGCACGGGCAGACAGATCTTGCCCGCCGTCTTCAGATCGAACGTCGCGTCCACGGCGTACGACTTCGACTTGCCGGCGGCCAGACCGTCGATGGCGCAGACGAAGCCGCTGTTCGATCCCTCGGGTAGATCCTTCTCGGCGATTTCCGAACATCCCTTGACGCTCTTGACCGAGAGGCCGTCAAAACCGACCACGAGCAGTCGAATTGCGCCGCTCTCCTTTGTTCCTCCGTTCTTCACCGTGGCAGTGATCGCCGTCTCCTGGGAACCGTTGTCGACGCTGATCTTCTCGGGCAGCGAGGTTGTCAGCTCGACACCCGCCGGCGCTTTGTCAACGGCCTTTCCCCCCTTGTCGCTCATCGGTCCCGGATCGTCCGCCCCGGCGGAGAAGGAAAAGATCATCACCGCCGAGAAAGATGCGGTGAGCAGCGATCCCGTGGCGATCGTCCTGCGACGAGAACTCATGTTCGTCCCCCTTGTAACCCCGTGACTGCGCCTGAATTCGCAGTACTTGAAGAGGTACCACAAGATTTCTCCCCACTATGCTGGTGCGGCGCAAAGTTGTGGCCATTGTGCTTCTTTGCGGTTCTTCTGTGGCAGGAGTTGAAGGGGGGCATGGGGGTGCCGGAAATAACGAGGGGCGGTATTCCGGGATTGCTGGTCACAGGTCGGTACCGGCTGGTCGAGAGTATTGGACAAGGAGGAATGGGGCGGGTGTGGCGGGCCGCCGACGAAACGCTCGACCGGCAGGTCGCCGTCAAGGAGATGCGCATAGACGGCATGGACCAGGAGGACGCCAGGACCCGCCGCGAACGGACCTTGCGCGAGGCAAGGGCCACCGCCCGGATCGACCATCCCAATGTGGTGCGCGTGTACGACGTCGTGGACGAGGGCGAGCGCCTGTGGATCGTGATGGAACTGGTCGACGGCCGCTCCCTCGAAGGGGTCGTGGCGGAGGACGGGCCCCTGAGCCCGCGAGCGACGGCCCGTATCGGGCTCGAACTGGTGGCGGCGCTCGACCAGGTGCACGCGGGCGGTGTCCTGCACCGGGACATCAAACCGGGCAACGTCCTGATCGAACGACGGGCCGGCCGGGTCGTCCTCACCGACTTCGGCATCGCCGCCATCCAGAACGCGGAAGCGCTCACGATGGCCGGCATGCTGGTCGGCTCCCCCGACTACATGGCACCCGAGCGCGTCTCCGGCCGCCCGCAGGGCCCGCCCTCCGACCTCTGGTCGCTGGGCGCCACCCTCTGCGCGGCACTGGGCGGCCGGTCCCCGTTCTCCCGCGCGACGACCCTCGCGACCCTGCACGCGGTGCTGTACGAGGAGCCGGAGATCCCGTCCGCGGCGGGGGAGCTGCGGGACGCGCTCACGGCCCTGCTCCAGAAGGACCCCGCGGACCGCCCCGCGCTGGAGGAACTGGCCGCGCTCCTCGGCCCGGCCGCGGACGGCACCACGGGGACGGCGGCGCTCACGGCCACGGCCACGGCCACGGTCACCGTCCCCGACGACGAGGAAGCCGCCCCGGAAGCGACACCGGAATCAGGGCTCGCACCCCCGAAGCCGAAGCCGGAGCCGATCCCCGAGCCCGACGAACCGGCCGCCCCCGAGCCCCCGCCGGCCGAGCCCCCGCCGGTCGAGCGCCCGACACCCCTGTACGTACGCATCCCACCCCAGGCGCCGGTGGAGGACGCCGTACCGACCGGGCACACCCCGGCTCCAGAGGCACCCACCCCCGAACCACCCCCCGACGTGGAGAACACGTCCTCGGAAGCCCCACCCGAGGGCACCCCCGAACTCCCCTCCGAGGGCGCGGCACCCAATCAGGCGTTCAACGCGCCCGGCGTCCGGCCGGAGCGGCAGGAGTCACCGACGCCGCAGGGCGAACCACCGGACCCTGCCGTCCCGTCCGCACCACTCCGCGCCGGAGACCGGCCCCACGGCCGCCATGTCCTCCAAGGCCGAAAGGGCCTGATCGCCGCCGTGGGCGTGGTCGTCGCCGGGGCGCTGGCCGCCCTGCTCGTCCCGATGCTCGGCGGCTCACCCGACGACAAGGACAAGGCGTCCCCGTCCTCGTCCCCCACCGTCGCGGGCACCGCCCGCCCGCCGAGCCTCCCGGCGGGCTCCCGCACGGAGGCGGGCATGTACGCCTGGGCGCCGCCCGACGGCTGGGAACGGGTCGTGCAGAGCGGCGCCGAGGTCCACTACACCTCACCGGACCGTAAACAGGAGATCCTGGCGAACGCCTCACCGGCCCTTGGCGATCTGCTGGAACAGTGGGAGAAGGCGGAGCTGACCACCAGCAAGGGCCTGGACTACCAGCGGATCCGGCTGGAGGAGACCACGTTCCGGGGGGCGCCGGCGGTCGTCTGGGAGTACACGGTCACGGCCAAGGGCCTGCCCTGGCACGCCCGGCTGCTCGGCTTCGACGCCGACGGCACGTCGTACGAGGTCACGACCTGGTACCACCCGGACGTCGAGGAGCGGGCACTGCGCGTCTACGGCAACGTCAAGAACAGCTTCACCCCCCTGTGACCCCACACCCCACACCCCCCACACCCCACCCCCCGTACCCGCACACGGCGACGCCTCCGCGGCAAGGGGCCACGGAGGCGTCGTACGGAACAGCGGTTGTCGCGGGGGCAGCCGTCAGACCTGCCCGGTGTCCGACGCGCCGGGCGCGTCCGACGCCTCCCGCACCCGGCTCCTCCCGCGCCGCACCTTCTCCAGTACCAGCGAGATGCCCACGACCACGGCCGCCACCAGCAGCGACAGCAGCACGGTCTGGCGGCCGTCGTGCTCGGTGTCGGTGAGCATGTAGCCGAGGACGAAGACGATCAGCGCGATCGTCGCCCACGTCAGATACGGGTACAGCCACATCCGTACTACCAGCTTCTCCGGCGTCTCGCGCTCGATGATCTTCCGCATGCGCAGCTGCGAGAGACAGATGACGAGCCAGACGAACAGGGCGACGGCGCCGGAGGAGTTGACGAGGAAGAGGAAGACCGAGTCGGGGAACTCGTAGTTGAAGAACACGGCGACGAAGCCGAAGGCGACCGACGCGAGGATCGCGGGCATCGGGACGCCACGGCTCGTGGTGCGGGCGAAGGCCTTGGGCGCGTCACCGCGCCGGCCGAGCGAGAACGCCATGCGGGAGGCCGTGTAGAGGCCGGAGTTCAGGCAGGACAGGACGGACGTCAGCACGATGAACTTCATGATCTCGCCGGCGTTGGCGATGCCGAGCGAGTTCAGGGCGGCGACGTACGAACCGTCCTTCTGGATGGACTCGGAGTCCCAGGGCAGCAGGGTGACGACGACGAAGATCGAGCCGAGGTAGAAGACGCCGATCCGCCAGATGACGCTGTTGGTGGATTTGGTGACGGCGCGCTGCGGGTTCTCGGACTCGCCGGCCGCGAGGGTGGCGATCTCGCTGCCCATGAAGGAGAAGACGACGAGCAGGATGCCGGTGAGGATCGAGCCGGGTCCGTGCGGCAGGAAACCGCCGTGCTCCGTGAGGTTCCCGAGCCCGGCGCTGTCCGTGTCGGCACCCGGCAGTACGCCGAAGACCGCGAGCCCGCCGATGACGATGAAGGCGCCGATGGCGACGACCTTGATCCCGGCGAACCAGAACTCGAACTCGCCGTACGAGCCGACGGAGCCGAGGTTCGTCGCGGTCAGCACGAGCATGACGATGAGCGCCCAGCCCCACTGCGGCACGGCCGGGACCCAGCTCTCCAGGATCACCGCGCCCGCGGTGGCCTCGATCGCGAGCACGACGACCCAGAAGAACCAGTACAGCCAGCCGATCGAGAAGCCCGCCCAGCGGCCGAGCGCCCGGTCGGCGTGCGCGGAGAACGAGCCCGAGGTCGGATTCGCGGCGGACATCTCGCCGAGCATCCGCATCACGAGGACGACCATGGTCCCGACGAGGGCGTACGAGAGCAGGATGCCGGGGCCGGCGGTGGCGATACCGGAGCTGGAGCCGACGAAGAGGCCGGCGCCGATGACCCCACCGATCGCGATCATCGACAGGTGCCGGTTCTTGAGCCCTGCCTGGAGTCCGCCGTCGGGTTCTCCGGGGCTTCCGGGCCCTCCGGGGGCTCCTGGGTCCTCGGGACCGTTACCGGCCTTCGACAGAGTCGGCTGCGAGGTCATGGGGGGATTCCTTTACGCCGGGGACTGTGGGGAGTGGGGAGAATGGGGGGAATGGGGAGTGGCGGGGCTCGGCGAGCCGGTCCAGTGAATCCCAGGTGAATAGATTCGTGAACCTTTGAATCCAAATTGTTACTTGAGGTTTCTCTGAGGTTCGATAGTTTTACTTGCCCTTTTCCGGCAATCACCCTGGAGCGTTTCCTGCGCCTGCCCCGACGGGGCCGATCCGAAACAGCCGTGTCACACTCGGACCATGCGCGTGTACCTCGGCTCCGACCATGCCGGTTTCGAACTCAAGAACCACCTCGTCGAGTGGCTCAAGTCCGCCGGGCACGAGCCCGTCGACTGCGGGCCCCTCATCTACGACGCCCAGGACGACTACCCGCCGTTCTGCCTGCGCGCCGCCGAGCGCGCCGCGGCCGACCCCGAGGGTCTGGGCATCGTGATCGGCGGGTCAGGGAACGGCGAGCAGATCGCCGCCAACAAGGTCGCGGGGGTGCGGGCGGCTCTCGCGTGGAGCGTGGAGACCGCGGCGCTCGGGCGTCAGCACAACGACGCCAACGTCGTCGCTGTCGGGGCGCGGATGCACTCCGAGGAGGAGGCGACGAAGTTCGTCGAGACCTTCCTGAACACGCCGTTCTCGGGCGATGAGCGGCACATCCGCCGGATCGACATGCTGTCGGCGTACGAGACGACGCGCGAACTCCCGCCGATCCCGGCCCACCACCCGCAGGGCTAGGCCTCTCCCGTCACTGCCTGGGGGCTCCGTCCTCGAACGCCGGACGGGCTGAAGCATTCAGCCCGTCCGGCGTTCGAGGACGAGCGCCGCAGGCGCGACAGGGGGGCCTGGGGGCGCAGCCCCCAGTTTCGGGAAGGGGCGGGGCCGGGGAAAGAAACCCGCTAGGAGGACCAGTGCCGGAGGGGCACACCATCCACCGGCTGGCCGAGGACTACCTCGGCGGATTCGGTGGCCGCAAGGCCCACGTGACCAGCCCCCAGGGCAAGTTCGCGGACGCCGCCGCCCTCCTGGACGGCACAGCCCTCACCGCGGCCGAGGCCCACGGAAAACACCTCTTCCTCCGCTTCGGGACGGACGACTGGATCCACATCCACCTCGGCCTCTTCGGCAAGGTGAACTTCGGCGCAGCCCCCGCGCCCCCGCCCACCGACACGGTCCGCCTGAGGCTCAGGAACGACACCGCGTACGTGGACCTCCGCGGCCCCACCACCTGCACCCTCATCGCGGACGCGGAGAAGCAGGCGATACACGACCGCCTGGGCCCCGACCCGCTGCGCGAGGACGCCGAGCCGGCCCGCGCGTACGAGCGCGTCTCCCGCAGCCGTACGACGATCGCCGCCCTGCTCATGGACCAGAAGGTCATCGCGGGCGTGGGGAACGTCTACCGCGCGGAGGTCCTCTTCCGGCACGGCGTCGACCCGTACCGGCCCGGCAGGGACATCACGCGCGGCGAGTGGGACGCGATGTGGGCTGACCTGGTGGCGCTCATGCGCGAGGGGGTCCGCAACAACCGCATCGACACGGTCCGGCCGGAGCACGAGCCGGAGGCGATGGGCCGCCCGCCGCGCAAGGACGACCACGGCGGCGAGGTCTACGTGTACCGCAGGGCCACCATGCCGTGCCACATCTGCGGCGGCGAGATCCGCACCGCCCCTCTCGCCGCCCGCAACCTCTTCTGGTGCCCCACCTGTCAGAAGCCGTGCGGCAGCCAGGGCGCCACGACGGAGGCGAAGCCGAGCGAGGCCTCCGCGAGGGCGCCACGGCGCAGTTCCCGCACCCGTCCCGCCGCGGCCAGCGAGGCGAGGGACATCCCGCCGAGATAGGCCGCCCCCAAGTCCCGTACGGACAGGCCGATGTCGGCCGTGTCGGAGGTCCGTGCGCAGGACGCGCCCTTCGAGTCGCCGGACAGCCGCCAACGCCCCTCGTTCCAGGGGCAGAAGGCGTCCTCGACCTCGAACACCACGTCCACCGGCGCCTGGTACGTCCGCGCCTCCAGCGCCGCGCCGACCTCGACGAGCCGCAGATAAAGCGAGTCACGCGGTGCCAGGTCGCACCGCCGGGTGTCGGAGACGAGGTGCTGCCAGGCGTCGTCGAGAGGCCTGTTCCAGAGCTTCACCTTCGAGGTCAGGTCGATACCGAAGAGGTGCCGCCACAGCGCCGCGTACGCAGCCGGGTCCAGCGCCTCCAGATCGCGCAGCTCGATCGTGCCCTTCGGCCCGGCCGCGTCCCAGTCCGGCTTGGTGAAGTAGCGCGCGTAGCCCACGACTTCGTCGCCCCGCCGCGCGAGCACGCACTGCAGGGGCGAGGAGCCCTTGCGGTCGCTCTCCGGGTCGAGCAGCGCCAGCCGCTCCCAGCCGGGCCGCCGCGCCAGCATCCCGGGCCGGACCGCCACGTGCCGCGCGTACACCGCCTCGCAGGCCTCGGGCACACCCGGCGCGTCCGGCCTCACCAGCCGCAGCCGTACGTCGTCCGTGCCGTCCGGCACCGACAGCCGCACCCGGTCCGTGTCGATCTCGGCACGCAGTTGCTGGGTCGCGATGCCGTAGCCGAAACGGCCGTAGATGGCCGGTTCCGACGCCGTCAGGGCGGCGAGGGGCTCACCCCAGGACCGTATGTCGTCCAGTTGGCGCCGCATCATCGAGGTGAGCACCCCGCGCCTGCGGTGCGTCGAGGCGACGCTCACCATCGTGACGCCGGCGGTCGGTACGGAGGCGCCGCCCGGCACCGTGAGCCGGAAGGTGAAGGCGCCGGCCGTGCCCACGCACTCGTCACCGTCCCAGACCCCGAGGGAACGGTCGTGCTCCGTGAGGTCGCTCCACAGAGCGCGCTCCTCGGCCGATTCCGCGACCCCGCCGAACGCGAGCTCCAGTTTCCCGTACCACGCGTCCCAGTCGGCCGGGCGCAGCACGCGCAAGTCTGTCGTCATGTCCCTATGCCTATCAGGGCAATCCGGGATGAGCGACCGGATTTCTCCTGGGCGGGCGGTGCCGGGTCCTCATCCGGCCGTACGCTCTGCGATGACCGGGCTTCCCTGTGACTTCCGTCCCCGGACGGGGGACAAGTGGGACCTCCCGTGCCAAGCACCTGGTCCGATGGATAGGGTCCCGAACTAATGGCAGCAGGACGAGAGCGGCGCGCCGAAGCCGATACGTTCACGGCCCGGTTGAAGAAGCAGGTACACCGGGTCCGCACAGGGCTGCGCAGATCCGCCGTCGACTACTTCCGCGGCGACGGTTCGGACTGGGTCGCGCTCGCCGGCCTCCTGATGACCATTCCCGTGATCGCCTTCGTCACACTCATGAACTCCGTCTGGTGCTCGCCGGCGATGCTCGTCCTGCCGATCGTCGCGGGCGGCCTGCTGCTGCGCCCCTCCAGCCTGCTCAGCCTCTACGCCGCTGCCGCCACCGCGCTGATCGTGGAGTCCGTGCGACTCGGCCCCTACACCGAGGGTCCGTCCCGTGTGACGCCCGGAATCGTGCTCGTGGTCGCCGCGTGCGGGTTCTTCGGGCTGCTGATCGCCCAGTTCCGCAGCCGGGTCGGGGTGCCGTGGCGGCGCGGCGGAACGATGCTGTTCGACCTGCGCGAGCGGATCCGGGTGCAGAGCAAGCTGCCGAAGCTGCCGATGGGCTGGCACCGGGAGATGGCGCTGCGGCCGGCCGGCGGCCAGTCGTTCTCCGGCGACTTCGTCGTCGCGGCCCGCACGAACGGCGGGCGCACCCTGGAGGTCGTCCTCACGGACGTCTCCGGCAAGGGCATGGACGCGGGGTCGCGCGCGCTGCTCCTGTCCGGCGCGTTCGGGGGCCTGCTGGGGTCTCTGCCGCCGCACGCCTTCCTGCCCGCGGCCAACGGCTATCTGCTCCGACAGGACTGGGACGAGGGCTTCGCCACCTCGATCCACCTGGTCCTCGACCTGGACTCGGGTGACTACGAACTCTTCTCCGCCGGACATCCGCCGGGCCTTCAGCTCAGCGCGGGCAACGGCCGCTGGGAGGAGAAGGTCGCGGAAGGACCGCTGCTCGGGGTGTACGGCGGGGCGCAGTTCGACTCCGTCAAGGGGTCACTGCGCCCCGGCGACGTGCTGATGCTGTTCACGGACGGGCTGGTGGAGACGTCCGAGCGGGACATCGTCGAGGGCATCGACCGGCTGACCGGGGAAGCCGACCGCTATGTGGCGGGCGGCTTCCACGGGGCGGCCTGGCACCTGATCGAAGCGGTCGCGAAGGACGTGAACGACGACCGGGCGCTGCTGCTGATCTGTCGCGAGGGCGCCACGACGGGGCCTGCGACGCTCTGAACTGCCGCTCGCATGCGGGCTTCTTCGGCTGCGGGCCGCGCAGTTCCCCGCGCCCCTACTTTTTTCAGCCCGTCCGGCGTTTGAGAACGGAGGGTTCGGGGGCAGCGCCCCCGAGGAATAGCACTCAACCGACCGGCGCTGGCTCCCGTGGCTCAGCGGCCCGCTCGGCCCTCCCCCCAGGCAGGACCCGAGCCAACCACCCCGCCCGCCCCGCGGCCAACGGCCCCAGCACGGCCAGCACCAGCACATACCCCGCGATGAACGGCGACAGCCGCTCATCGAGCCCCGCCACCGCGGCCATCGTCGCAAGGATCAGCGCGAACTCCCCCCGAGCGAGCAGCGTGGTCGAGATGTTCGCGGCGGGCCCGGGGCCGAACCCGTAGATACGCGCCGCCCCCAACCCCGCCAGCACGTTCATGACGAGTGTCACAGCGACCGCCGCCAGCACCGGCCACAGCACGGTCCGCAGATCCCCCGGGTCGATGGACAGTCCGAACGCGAAGAAGAACATCGCGCCGAAGGCGTCCCGCAGCGGATGCACCAGCTTGAGGATCCGCGGGCCCGACGTCGTGCTGCCGAGCATCAGACCGACCATGAACGCCCCGATCGCGTCCGCCACCCCGAACCACTCCGAGACCCCCGCCATGAACACGGCCGCACCGAGGAAGGAGATGACGAGCAACTCGTCGTCCCTGGTGTCGAAGAGCCGCCCCACGATCCGCGTACCGAAGCGCGCGGCGAGCGCCAACAGCAGCAGGAAGGCGAAGGCCTTGCCGCCGTCCAGGACCGCCGAGCCGAGCGAGTCGGCGCCGGACAGGATCGGCTGGAGGGCCGCCAGATAGAGGGCGAGGAAGATGTCCTCGACGACGATGATGCCGAGGATCGGCTTGGTCTCGGGGTTGCCGAGCCGTCCCGTGTCGACCAGCACCTTCGTGACGATGGCCGACGAGGAGATGCCGAGCACACCGGCGAGCACCAGCGCCTCGGACGTACCCCAGCCGAGGGCGAATCCGAAACCCAGGCCCGCGCCGACGTTCAGGGCGAGGTAGGTCCCGCCGGCGAGTGCCATGCGGCGCCCGCCCGCCTTGAGGTCGTCCAGGTGGAATTCGAGGCCGAGGTAGAAGAGCAGCAGCACCAGGCCGAGCGCGGAGAGCATCTCCATGTCGTGCGGGTCCGAGACGAGCACGAAGCCGGGTGTGTGGGGGCCGAGGAGTATCCCGGCCAGGATGAAGAGGGGAATGGTGGGAAGCCCGATCCGGGCACCCGCGCGGGCGAGAACGGCGGCGGCCAGAAAGGCACCGCCCATGGCGATCAGGAGCTCTGCGTGTCCGATGGGCCCGTTCCTCCTTGGTCGAGGGGATGGTCGGCTGAATGCACAGATGGGTCAAGAGAACGTCAAGAAAGCGTCAGTACTTAGTTTACCAAACGATTAAGGGGTGTCGATAAGGGCGGGGTTCTCCCTACCCGGACCCGGCGGCCGTCCTGACGGCCCCGAGTGCTCCCGGATCCGCAGCGTCGAGGCGTCGGCGGCGATGGCCACCACGAGCGGGACACGACGGACGACGAAAGGGCGCCGTCCTCACGGCCATGGGCACCGTGGCGCTGCCGGTGGCCCAGCGCGCCCGCGAGTTCGCCCTGCTGCGCGCCATCGGGACGACCCCGCGACAGATCCGCCTTCGCCTTCGCCGCCGGGGGGTGGACGAAGGGCGGGACCGTCGACGGCCTGGCCAAGGTGTCGGGGAGGACGGGCGCGGTCCTGGCCCGTGGCGACCACACCGCCGCCCGGTCCCTCGACCTCGAACTGAACGAGTGGATGACCGTGCTCGACCGCCGCCGGGAACTGGGCACCCTGCGGCTCATCGGCTCCACCCGCCGCCAGGTGATGCGCATGATCCGCCGGGAGGCGCTGCTCGTCGCACTGGCCGGCATCGCCCTCGGCGCGGCCATCGCGCCGGCCACCCCCGTCCCGATGACGATGAACGGCCTGACGGGCCAGGCACCGTACGTACCGCCGCTGGTGTACGGATAGTTCGCGGCGGCCGTGGTGGTCCTCGGCCTGACGGCGGTGACCGCACCGGCCAGGGCGGCACTACGGGGCACACTCGACACATGACCGACAACGAGCGCCGCCCGCTGCTGACCCTCACCGAGGTCGAGGCCCTGGCGCGCAACGCGCACGCCGCCCAGCGGGACAAGGCGGGCCGCCCGTACGCCGAGCATCTGCGGGCGGTGGCCGAGGGGGTACGCGCCCGCGGCGGCGACGAGGACCAGATCGCCGCCGCCTGGCTGCACGACTCCGTGGAGGACGACGCACTCTCCGAGGACTGGCTGCGCGAGGCCGCGCTGTCCGCCCGTACGAAGGCCATCGTGCTGGCCGTCACCAAGCGGCCGGGCGAGTCCCCGCAGGCGTACGCCACCCGCGTCCTGGCCGTGTCCGGCGCCCTCCTGGTGAAGGAGTCGGACCTGGCCCACAACACGGACCCGGCAAGACTCGCGACCCTGGACACCCCGACCCGCACGCGCCTGACGGAGAAGTACAAGACGATGCGTGCGCTTCTGGGCCTGGTTCAGCCCTGAGCGCCCCGAAAGGGGCGCGGGGAACTGCGCGGCCGGCCGCGTCCGGCCCGCGGGTTCGTCGATACCCCAGGCCGGCGGGCCGTCAGGGCCCTATTCGGGTCGCCCCGTCAGGACTTGGCCCGCTCGCGGGCGAGCTCCGTCGCGTCCCGCCGAAACGCCCACTCCATCTTCGGCTCCATCGCGAAGCGAAACACCCGCTGCACCACAGGTGTGCACAGTACGGTGATGACCGCCGCCGCGAAGACGGACACGAGAACCTCCCCGACCGGATGGTTCAGCCAGGTGTAGTCGTCGTACCAGCCCCAGAAGCGGGAACCCTTGGCGAGGAAGCCGTGCAGCAGGTAGCCGTACAGCGTGCCCGCGCCGAGGACCGTGAACCACGTCCTGCGGCGCGGCACCCACGCGAAGAAGCACGACGTGAGCACCATCGAGCAGCCGAACATCGCGAGCGTCATCACGACACCGGCCCACCAGGGCGCACCCAGCTCCTGAGCGCTGTCACGGTGGTAGAACCACGCCGAGTTCATCCGCGGCCCCGCCCAGTACGCGAAGGCCAGCGTGATCGCGAGGACCGGCACCGACAGGATCCGGACCTCGCGGCGCCGCATCAGCTGGAAGTGCTCGGGCTTCATGAACAGGCCCACGACGAAGAACGGCAGGAACTGCAGGACCCTTTGGAG
This sequence comes from Streptomyces sp. NPDC087844, assembly GCF_044742785.1. Taxonomy (NCBI): domain Bacteria; kingdom Bacillati; phylum Actinomycetota; class Actinomycetes; order Kitasatosporales; family Streptomycetaceae; genus Streptomyces; species Streptomyces sp. NPDC087844. The sequence continues at coordinate 75,574 of NZ_JBIUVD010000012.1, forward strand.
GTCCAGGTCGTCGCCGATGTCGGGGGAGACGGAGGCGAGGACGGCGATGGCGAGCGAGAGCGGTACGGGCCAGCGCACGACCTTCCACAGCGGGACGGTCATCCGCCACACGAACAGCGCGACCAGGAACCAGGTGAGATACCAGGGGTCCAGCAGACTGATCGGATGGCTCGGATCGTCGTCGGCCCACCTCTTGAAGAGCGAGTACGCCACCTCGAAGAGGACGTACGGCACGACGACACCCGTGATCAGCCGGCGCAGCCGGTCGGGGCGCATGTCGAAACTGCGGGAGAAGTAGCCGGAGATGATGATGAAGGCCGGCATGTGGAAGGTGTAGACGACCATGTAGAGCGCCTCGGCGGCGCGGCTGTGGTCGGTCAGCGGTTCCCAGGCGTGGCCCATCGCGACGAAGACGATGGCGAGGTACTTGGCGTTGTCGAAGAACGCGTCACGCTGTTTGACGGGTCTGGCGTCCGGCCCGGCGGCGGTGCTCGCGTGCGGCGTTCCTGGTGGTCGCGGGCTCGGTACTCCCGGGGCCGGTGACTGTGCCGGTGGGAGCGGAGCCCTCTGCTGGCCGTGCGGACGGAGCGAGTTCGTCACAGACCCTCCCACCAGGAGCCGGGGGAGATGATCCGCGACCTCGCCGCACATGCGGGGGACGAGGCGGCGTAGGACATCTGAAACACCCTAGCGTTGTCTGTGGGATTCCGTGGAACCCCTGAGTCGATTCCTGCTTATCGTCCCTCTGCTACCCAGGATTTGGTGAAGTTGACATGGCAACGACTGTGGCGAGCGCCACATTCGGCATGGTCGTTACGTCCTGACTCATCCTGACTAAACGTCGCATACCACCCGCGGGCGACTCTGGTGGAATGTCCGATCGAGTCGGCTTTAGTGCCCTGTTGGTGCCCTGTCCGGCGGGGTGCGGGTGTGCCTGTGCCAACAATTCGAATTACCTGCGAACGGATTGTGTGTACAGGTGTGTGGACATGGAAACGATCTTTCTATATTTCCCGTGAGAGGGGTACCTCGAATTGCCGTTCGGGGCCTGGCCGTTCGCGCCGGTGACCGATGGATGCCTCACCCGCCGCATACGGCGGCCCTGTTGGTGGCACGATGGTTCTGGCGGGGGTGTGCGGGGTTGCACCTCCGGGCCGGGAGAGCGGACCGACCGTAGGGTGTGATCAGTTGTGGCCATTTCGCTGTCAGTGGTGCTGCTGTTGGCGATCGTCCTGGTGGTGTTGATACGGGGTGGATCGATCAAGGCGGGGCCGGCGGTAGTCGCCGTGCTCTTCGGCTTCTTCCTTGCCTCCACAGGCATGGCGGACGACATCCAGCGCTTCCTCAACTCGATAGCGGAGACCATCAACTCGATCCAGTTCTGAGCGGGTGCACGGGCCCGGCGATCCATGGGCGCGCGGCGCGGGAGCGGACGGGCGGGACTGCCCGGACCCGTTGCCCGGCGGAACCCGCGCACGGCCGGCCCGCCGACGACCCCGGAATCGGCACCCCGTCTTCGCTACTGCCACCGCTTCTGCTTCTGCTACTGCCGCGGTCGTGCCTGGGCTCGGGCCCCCGCACCGGGCGCCCGGCGCGCGGAACGCGGAACATCCCCCTCGTACGCCCCTTACGGCTTCTGACGGGTCATGGCGCGCGCGGTTGAGGGCTCACGGGAATCCAGCGAAGGAGCACGTCGGTATGGATGGGGTGGACGGGAAGACCGCCTGGCGGTTGCGTGAGAGGTGGGACAGCCCGATCGGGACCCTCCGGTGGGACCGCCTCGGACCGGAGGACGGCCCTCCGGTGGTGCTGCTGCACGGCACCCCGTTCTCGTCGTACGTGTGGCACGAGATCGCCCCGGCGCTGGCCGCCGAGGGACACCGGGTCCATGTCTGGGACATGCCGGGCTACGGCGGCTCCGCGAAGAGCGAGGGCCAGGACGTCTCACTGAAGGCACAGGGAGAGGTGTTCGCCGGGCTCCTCGACGTCTGGGGACTCACCAGGCCCTCGGTGATCGCGCACGACTTCGGAGGCTGCGTCTCCCTTCGCGCGCACCTGCTCCACGGGGCCGAGTACCGGCGCCTCGCGCTGGTCGACGCGGTCGCGCTGGCGCCCTGGGGCTCACCCTTCTTCCGCCTGGTCGCCGGGCACGCCGACGTCTTCGGACAGCTCCCGCCCCCGCTGCACGAGGCCCTGGTCCGTGAGTACGTGAGCTCCGCGAGCCATCGCGGACTACGGCCCGACGTCCTGGCGGCACTGGTCGCCCCCTGGACGGGAGAGGCCGGGCAGGCGGCCTTCTACCGCCAGATCGCCCAGGCCGACCAGGCCCACACCGACGAGATCCAGGGTCTGTACGCCTCGATGGACCTGCCCGTCACCGTCTGCTGGGGCGCGCGGGACACCTGGATCCCGCCCGCCAAGGGCGAGGAACTGGCCTCCCTGATCCCCGGCGCCCGCCTGCGCACGATCCCGGACGCCGGCCACCTCGTCCCCCTGGACGCTCCGGCCCGGCTCCTCGCGGCCCTGCTCACGTTCCTCGGCGAGTGACCGGCGAGTGACCGGCGATCGGAAACGCGTCAGGGCCAGGCGGAGGAATGAACCTCCGGCTGGCCCTGAACCGTGAGAGCGGGCGACGGGAATCGAACCCGCGTAGCTAGTTTGGAAGACTAGTGCTCTACCATTGAGCTACGCCCGCACAGCATGCCCCGCAGGTCAGTGACCCGCGGCACTGGAGCATCGTAGCGGGTCGTACCCCTTCGCCGCACACCCCGTTCCGGTGGGCGGCGACGCCCCCGGGAAATGCGGGCGTGGCACGGTCCGCGGGCATGTACCCTACGTGTCGCACCAGACGGGGTGTGGCGCAGCTTGGTAGCGCGTCCGCTTTGGGAGCGGAAGGCCGTGGGTTCAAATCCCGCCACCCCGACCACCGTGCCGGACCACCGGCGAGATGACCTTTTTTGGGGCGTGTACCGGCTGCGGCTAGTATGCAAACTGCGCGCCCGTGTGTCTGCATTTTTACGTCCCTCAAGGGCCGCCAGTCCGCTGAGGCTCCGCCGTATCCGGCGGAGACCGTCAGTAGAACCCAAAGAAGTCAGCCCCCAAGGAGACCGAACCGTGAAGAGCGCCGTGGAGACCCTGAACCCGACTCGGGTTCGGCTCAGCATCGAGGTGCCCTTCGAGGAGCTCAAGGACAGCCTCGACGCGGCGTACAAGAAGATCAACCAGCAGGTCACGGTGAAGGGGTTCCGGAAGGGCAAGATTCCGGCCCGCATCATCGACCAGCGGTTCGGCCGCGGTGCGGTTCTTGAGGAAGCGGTCAACGACGCGCTTCCGAAGCTCTACACCGAAGCGGTCAACGAAGCCGAGCTGAACGTCCTCGGCCAGCCCGAGGTCGACATCACGGAGCTGAAGGACGGCGAGACGCTGAACTTCACCGCCGAGGTCGACGTGCGCCCGACGATCGAGATCCCGGACTACTCCGGCATCGAGGTCGAGGTCGACGCCGTCGAGGTCGGCGAGGAGGACATCGACAAGGCCGTCGAGGAGCTGCGCGAGCGCTTCGCCTCGACCGCTCCCGTCGAGCGTGCCGCCGAGGAGGGTGACGTCGTCACCCTCGACCTGGAGGCCAAGGTCGACGGCGAGGTCCTGGAGGACGGCGTCGCGAGCGGCGTCTCCTACACCATCGGCTCCGGTGAGCTGCTGGACGGCATCGACGAGGCCGTGAAGGGCCTGGAGGCCGGTGGCGAGGCCACCTTCGCCTCCGAGCTCAAGGGCGGCTCGGCGGCCGGCAAGGAGTCCGAGGTCACCGTCAAGGTCACCCAGGTCGCCAAGCGCGAACTGCCCGAGCTGGACGACGACTTCGCGCAGCTCGCGTCGGAGTTCGACACCCTCGAAGAGCTCCGCGCCGACAGCCGCAAGCGCCTTGAGAACATGAAGCAGTACGACCAGGCCACGCAGGCCCAGGAGCGAGTCCTGGAGAAGCTGCTGGAGCTCGTCGAGGTGCCCGTCCCCGAGAAGCTTCTTGAGGACGAGATCAACACCCGCAAGCACAACCTGGAGCACCACCAGCTCGGCCAGATGGGCCTCGACCTCGAAAAGTACCTGGAGATCCAGGGCAAGACGGCCGAGGAGTTCGACGCCGAGACCAAGGAAGCCGCGGTCAAGGGCATCAAGACGCAGTTCGTCCTGGACGAGCTCGTCAACAAGGAGAAGCTGAACGTCAACCAGGAGGAGCTCACCGAGCACCTCATGCGGCGTGCGGCCTCCTCCAACATGTCGCCCGACCAGTTCGCCCAGCAGGTCGTCGAAGGCGGCCAGGTTCCGCTGCTGGTCGGCGAGGTCGCCCGCGGCAAGGCTCTTGCCGTGGTCGTCGAGGCCGCCACCGTCAAGGACACGAACGGCGAGGTCGTGGACCTCGACGACGAGGACGAGGACGAGACCTCCACGGAGACCTCCACGGAGGCCTCCGCCGAGGACTCGACCGAGGAAGCGGCCGAGGCCGCCTCCGAGGCCCCGGAGAAGACCGAGGCCTGAACCGGCCTCGCAGTACGCGCTACGGGCCCCCAGGACACGTCCTGGGGGCCCGTAGCCCCTTCCCGGCCCCGCGGCCCGGGTCCGCGCCCTCCCTGGGGCCCACGGGCCCCGTAGGGGGCGCGGACAACCGCGCGGGCGACCCACCACGACCCGCACCCGCCGCTCCGCCGCCGGACGCAGACGCGTCCGCGGCCCGGTGGGGGCGGGCCACGCAGCTCCCCGCGCCCCCCACGGGGCTACCCGTAACCCCTGCTCACCCGGCGGAGCGCATGCGCTCACAGCGAACAGTTCCTTCTGCGGGATTCCCCGGAGGGACCCGCGCGTTAGGGTCCATGAGTACGAGGGCAGGGGAGTCCCCGGAGCCGTCCGACACGGCACGCACACGGGGTCCCACGCCCCCAGCAGAAGACGTGTAGACGGCCCGGCGCCGTCGTAAGACGAGCAGGTGGATACGTGACGAATCTGATGCCCACAGCCGCCGGCGACCCCATCGGTGGTGGCCTCGGCGACCAGGTCTACAACCGGCTGCTCGGCGAGCGGATCATCTTCCTCGGCCAGGCGGTCGACGACGACATCGCCAACAAGATCACCGCGCAGTTGCTGCTCCTTGCCTCCGACCCGGAGAAGGACATCTTCCTCTACATCAACAGCCCCGGCGGCTCGATCACCGCCGGCATGGCGATCTACGACACCATGCAGTACATCAAGAACGACGTGGTGACGATCGCGATGGGCATGGCGGCCTCCATGGGCCAGTTCCTGCTGAGCGCGGGCACTCCGGGCAAGCGCTTCGCGCTGCCGAACGCGGAGATCCTGATCCACCAGCCCTCGGCCGGTCTCGCCGGTTCCGCGTCGGACATCAAGATCCACGCCGAGCGGCTGCTGCACACCAAGAAGCGGATGGCGGAGCTGACCTCGTTCCACACCGGCCAGACGGTGGAGCAGGTCACGCGCGACTCGGACCGGGACCGCTGGTTCGACCCGGTCGAGGCCAAGCAGTACGGCCTCATCGACGACATCATGCCCACCGCTTCCGCGATGCCGGGCGGCGGCGGCACCGGAGCGGCGTAGGGCGGCCTCTCGCCGACCGGCGCCGGCGCAGGCCGGCACCAGCCCCTCCGAGCACCCAGCCGACCGCCCCAGCCCTTATCAGGCTCTTCAGGAGACACAGTGAACGACTTCCCCGGCAGCGGGATCTACGCCCGCGCGCAGGCCGAGTACACGGGTCCTCGCGCGGAGTCCCGCTACGTCATCCCGCGCTTCGTCGAGCGCACCTCGCAGGGCGTGCGTGAGTACGACCCGTACGCGAAGCTGTTCGAGGAGCGCGTGATCTTCCTCGGCGTGCAGATCGACGACGCCTCCGCCAACGACGTCATGGCGCAGTTGCTGTGCCTGGAGTCGATGGACCCCGACCGTGACATCTCGGTCTACATCAACAGCCCCGGCGGCTCCTTCACGGCGCTCACCGCGATCTACGACACGATGCAGTTCGTGAAGCCGGACGTCCAGACTGTTTGCATGGGTCAGGCCGCCTCGGCCGCCGCGATCCTCCTGGCGGCCGGTACGCCGGGCAAGCGCATGGCACTTCCGAACGCGCGTGTGCTGATCCACCAGCCCTACAGCGAGACCGGCCGCGGCCAGGTGTCGGACCTTGAGATCGCCGCCAACGAGATCCTCCGGATGCGCGGTCAGCTGGAAGACATGCTGGCCAAGCACTCGACGACGCCGATCGAGAAGGTCCGCGAGGACATCGAGCGCGACAAGATCCTCACGGCCGAGGACGCCCTCGCGTACGGCCTGATCGACCAGATCATCTCGACCCGGAAGATGAACACCGCCGCGGTCGCGTGACGCATCGCTGTATCGTCTGCTGCTCCTTGACGCGGTTCGCGACAAAGTGAACCGCGCCAAGGGGGGCCCGAACGGAGGGCTCGGCAAGGTACCGTCGGACATAAGGCAGCACCAGGAGCCGCTGTACCCAGGCGTCTCCCAGGCGAAGGGGAAGCACACCGTGGCACGCATCGGTGACGGCGGCGATCTGCTCAAGTGCTCGTTCTGTGGCAAGAGCCAGAAGCAGGTCAAGAAGCTCATCGCAGGCCCTGGTGTGTACATCTGCGACGAGTGCATCGATCTCTGCAACGAGATCATCGAGGAAGAGCTCGCGGAGACGAGCGAGGTGCGCTGGGAGGAACTTCCCAAACCTCGCGAGATCTACGAGTTCCTTGAGGGGTACGTCGTAGGCCAGGAGTCCGCCAAGAAGGCCCTCTCGGTGGCGGTGTACAACCACTACAAGCGGGTCCAGGCCGGCGAGCACACCGCGGGTCAGAACCGCGAGGACGCCATCGAGTTGGCGAAGTCCAACATCCTCCTGCTCGGCCCCACGGGCTCGGGCAAGACGCTGCTCGCCCAGACGCTGGCCCGCATGCTGAACGTCCCGTTCGCCATCGCGGACGCGACGGCGCTGACGGAGGCGGGTTACGTCGGCGAGGACGTCGAGAACATTCTGCTGAAGCTGATCCAGGCGGCGGACTACGACGTCAAGAAGGCCGAGACCGGCATCATCTACATCGACGAGATCGACAAGGTGGCTCGTAAGAGCGAGAACCCGTCGATCACGCGCGATGTGTCGGGCGAGGGCGTCCAGCAGGCACTGCTCAAGATCCTGGAGGGCACCACGGCCTCCGTGCCTCCGCAGGGCGGACGCAAGCACCCCCACCAGGAGTTCATCCAGATCGACACGACGAACGTCCTGTTCATCGTGGGCGGCGCCTTCGCGGGCCTGGAGAAGCTCGTCGAGTCCCGTGCGGGTGCCAAGGGCATCGGCTTCGGCGCGACGATCCGCTCCAAGAAGGAACTTGAGGCGAAGGACCGCTTCGAGGACGTCATGCCCGAGGACCTGGTGAAGTTCGGCATGATCCCCGAGTTCATCGGCCGCCTCCCGGTCATCACCTCGGTCCACAACCTCGACCGCGAGGCCCTCCTCCAGATCCTGGTGGAGCCGCGCAACGCGCTGGTGAAGCAGTACCAGAAGCTGTTCGAACTGGACGGCGTGGAGCTGGACTTCGAGCGCGAGGCCCTCGAAGCCATCGCGGACCAGGCCATCCTCCGCCAGACCGGCGCGCGCGGCCTGCGCGCCATCATGGAAGAGGTCCTGCAGGCGGTGATGTACGAGGTCCCGTCCCGCAAGGACGTGGCCCGCGTCGTCATCACCTCGGAGGTGGTCCGCTCGAACGTGAACCCGACGCTCATTCCGCGGGACGCGCGGGGCCGGGGACCGGGCGAGCAGAAGACCGCGTAGGCGGCGCGCACGAACGCGAGTCACGGCGAAGGGCCCCGGTCGATGACCGGGGCCCTTCGCCGTCGCGCGTGTCGCGTCGCTCAGAGCTTGACGCGGACTTCCTTGCGGAACTTGGCCGTCAGCTCCGCGGCGGCCTGGAGGTCGGCGCCCTTGCCCGCCATGGCGTTGGCCATGTCGATGTTGATGATGACGCCGAGCGTGCTGTGGTCGCCCCAGATGCACACCGGCATGCTGATCGAGGACGGACCGGAGGCCGCGTCACCCGTGGCGTCGTCGTTCGTGATCTTGGTTTCCTGGCACTTCAGGACCGCGCCGTCGAGACCGCTGGGCGAGTAGCTCTTGGGACTGCCGACGACCTCGCCCTCGTCCGCGTCGTCCTTCTCGGAGCCTTCCTTCATGTCGACGAACATGGCGTCGACGACCTTTTCCGGGTCGTCGATCTCGCCGTACACGCCCATGAACTGGATCATCTGCAGGGCGAGCGGGTTGTTCTCGTCCCCGGCCTGGTACCCCGCGTTCACGTCCTTGGCGCCCTTGACGCCGTGCTTCTCGGCCTTCTTGATGTCGCTCTCGTCGAAGCCGCCGCTGTCGGCCGACTTGCTCTTCTTGTACTCGGTGAGCACCGTCGCCGGCGTCGTCAGCTTGTGCGGGCCGTCGTCCGTGACGTCCGCGGAACCGCCGCCGCTGCCGCCGATGATGAAGTACGCGCCGACCGCGATCGCGGCCACGACCGCCACCGCGCCGACGATGAGGCCCGTCTTCTTCTTGCCCCCGCCGGGCGCCGGCGGCATCGGGGCTCCGTAGGGGGCGCCGGGCGGCTGCTGACCGTACGGCGGCTGCTGGCCGTGGCCGGGCTGCTGCGGCGGGACTCCGGGAGGGGCCTGCTGGGGGTACCCGTAGCCGGGCTGCTGCCCAGGAGCCTGCTGCGGGTAGCCGTAGCCGGGCTGGGGGGCCTGCGGCTGCTGGCCGTAAGGACCCGGCTGACCGTACGGTCCGGGCTGCTGCGGCTGCCCGTCGTACGGGCCCGGCTGGTTGTAGCTCATCTGGGTTCCCCTCCAGGTACTTATGTGTTCCGAACATCCTCACCCAGGCCGGGGGGCGTCGGAGCGGCGGGGGCCGCACCGTTACCAAGTAATCGAGTTTCGGAGCAAGCCTGTGACACCTCTAAACTGACCGGGTGACCGACAACGCTCAGCAGCAGCCGCCAGCCGACACCCCCGAACTGCCGACCCAGTACGCGCCGGCCGAGGTAGAGGGGAAGCTGTACGAGCGCTGGGTCGAACGGGGTTACTTCGCCGCCGACGCGAACAGCGACAAGCCGCCGTACACCATCGTCATCCCGCCGCCGAACGTCACCGGGTCCCTGCACCTGGGGCATGCCTTCCAGCACACGCTGATGGACGCGCTGACCAGGCGTAAGCGCATGCAGGGGTACGAGGCGCTGTGGCTTCCCGGCATGGACCACGCCGGTATCGCCACGCAGAACAAGGTCGAGCAGCAGCTCGCCGAGGAGGGCAAGTCGCGGCAGGACCTCGGGCGCGAGGAGTTCGTCGAGCGCGTCTGGCAGTGGAAAGAGGAGTACGGCGGCAAGATCCTGGGCCAGATGCGCCGGCTCGGGGACGGTGTGGACTGGGACCGTGAGCGGTTCACCATGGACGAAGGGCTGTCCAAGGCCGTCCAGACCATCTTCAAGAAGCTGTACGACGACGAGCTGATCTACCGCGCCGAGCGGATCATCAACTGGTGTCCCCGCTGTCTGACGGCCATCTCCGACATCGAGGTGAACCACCAGGAGGACGACGGCGAGCTCGTCTCCATCACGTACGGGGAGGGTGACGAGACCCTCGTCGTCGCCACCACGCGCGCCGAGACCATGCTCGGTGACACCGCCGTCGCCGTCCACCCCGACGACGAGCGCTACCGCCACCTCGTCGGCAAGCGCATCAAGCTCCCGCTGACCGACCGCACCATCCCGGTCGTCGCGGACAGCCACGTCGACCCCGAGTTCGGCACGGGTGCCGTCAAGGTCACCCCGGCCCATGACCCGAACGACTTCGCCATCGGGCAGCGCCACGGCCTGGAGCCACTCACGATCATGGACGAGCGGGCGGTCATCACCGTCCACGGCCCCTTCGAGGGACTCGACCGCTACGAGGCCCGTTCCGCCGTGGTCGGCGCGCTGCGCTCGCAGGGCCGGATCGTCGCCGAGAAGCGTCCGTACGTCCACAGCGTCGGGCACTGCTCGCGCTGCGGCACCACCATCGAGCCGCGGCAGTCCCTGCAGTGGTGGGTCAAGGTCGGCCCGCTCGCGCAGGCCGCCGGTGACGCGGTCCGCGACGGCCGGGTGAAGATCCACCCCGAGGACATGTCGAAGCGGTACTTCGACTGGGTCGACAACCTCAACGACTGGAACATCTCGCGTCAGCTGTGGTGGGGCCACCGCATCCCGATCTGGTACGGCCCGAACGGCGAGACGGTCTGCGTCGGCCCCGACGAGCAGCCGCCCGGCACCGAGGCCGAGGGGTGGAAGCAGGACACGGACGTCCTCGACACCTGGTTCTCGTCCGGCCTGTGGCCGTTCTCCACGCTCGGCTGGCCCGAACAGACCCCGGACCTCAAGAAGTTCTATCCGACCGACGTCCTGCTCACCGGCCACGACATCATCTTCTTCTGGGTCGCCCGGATGATGATGTTCGGTCTGTACGCGATGGACGGCGAGGCCCCCTTCAAGACCATCGCGCTGACCGGTCTGGTCCGTGACGAGCGCGGCAAGAAGATGTCGAAGTCGTTCGGCAACGTCGTCGACCCGCTCGACTGGATGGACAAGTACGGCTCGGACGCCGTCCGCTTCACCCTGGCGAAGGGTGCCAACCCCGGTACGGACGTGCCGATCGGTGAGGACTGGGTCCAGGCGGCCCGTAACTTCGCCAACAAGATCTGGAACGCGACGCGGTTCGCGCTGATGAACGGCGCGACGGTCGAAGGGCCCCTGCCGGACGCGTCCGCGATGTCGGCGACGGACCGGTGGATTCTGTCCCGGCTCAACGAGACCGTCGCGGAAGTCGACGCGTTCTACGAGGACTTCCAGTTCGCGAAGCTCTCCGACGCGCTGTACCACTTTGCGTGGGACGAGGTCTTCGACTGGTACGTCGAGCTGTCGAAGACGACGTTCATGGCGGGCGGGGCCGCGGCCGATGTCAGCAAGCGGGTCCTCGGCGAGGTCCTGGACGTCACACTGCGGCTGCTGCACCCGGTCGTGCCGTTCGTCACGGAGACGCTGTGGACGACCCTCACGGGCGGTGAGTCGGTCGTGATCGCCGACTGGCCCGCGGACAGCGGTTTCCGGGACGCCGGTGCGGAGCGGGAGATCGAGGCGCTGCAGCAGGTCATCACGGAGGTCCGTCGCTTCCGTGCCGATCAGGGGCTGCAGCCGGGGCAGCGGGTGCCGGCGAGGCTGAGCCTCGACGGGACCGCTTTCGCTCCGCACGAGGCCGCCATCCGGCAGCTGTTGCGGCTGCAGCCGGAGGGGGACGACTTCTCTGCGACTGCGACGTTGCCGGTCGCTGGGGCGTCCGTCGCGCTCGACCTGTCCGGGACGATCGATGTGGGGGCTGAGCGGAAGCGGCTCGCGAAGGACTTGGCCGCCGCCGAGAAGGAGAAGGTCGCGGCGAACGCCAAGCTGGGCAATGAGGCGTTTCTCGCCAAGGCGCCGGATCAGGTGGTGGACAAGATCCGGGGGCGGCTCGCCAAGGCCGAGGAGGACATCGTGCGGCTTTCGGCTCAGCTGGACGCGTTGCCGCAGGCGTAGGTGTTTTCGAGGGCCCCGGAACCGAACTGGCCTGTGCGGTTCCGGGGCCCTCGGTTTTCTGCCGGGTGCGGGCCGGTGGGGCGTTCGCGCAGTTCCCCGCGCCCCTGGGAAGGGCTGCGCCCTTCCGGCGGGCCGCGTTCGTCGGCTACCGGGCGGTGGGGGCTTGTCGCGCAGTTCCCCGCGCCCCTGGCAAGGGCTGCGCCTCTGAAAGGAGTGGGCGACGGGCTCCGTAGACTGGGGGGGTGAGTGAGCTTCCGCAGGACAGCAGTGGGTCCGATCCGTTCGATGCGATCGTCGAGGCCGAGACGGAGCGCGATCCCGATCTCGCCGTGATCGAGGCCGGCAGCCGCACCCTGCGTACGCAGGGCCCGGCGCCGCAGTCCGACATTCCCGGGCGCCCGGACGACCCGGAGGCCGACAAGGCGCTGCGCCAGGTCGAGACCGAGCTCGCCACGCGGTGGGGCGAGACCAAGCTGGAGCCCTCCGTGGCCCGGATCTCCGCGCTCATGGACGTACTGGGGGAGCCGCAGCGCGCGTACCCCTCGATCCACATCACCGGGACCAACGGCAAGACGTCGACCGCCCGCATGATCGAGGCCCTGCTCGGCGCCTTCGAGCTGCGCACCGGCCGGTACACCTCGCCCCACGTCCAGTCCATCACCGAGCGGATCAGCCTGGACGGGGCGTCCATCCCGGCCGAGCGGTTCGTGGAGACGTACCAGGACATCAAGCCGTACGTCGAGATGGTCGACGCGGCCCAGGAGTTCCGCCTCTCCTTCTTCGAGGTGCTCACGGGCATGGCGTACGCGGCCTTCGCGGACGCGCCCGTCGACGTGGCCGTCGTGGAGGTCGGGATGGGCGGCAGCTGGGACGCCACCAACGTGATCGACGGGGATGTCGCCGTGGTGACCCCCATCGATCTGGACCACACGGACCGGCTCGGCGAGACCCCGGGGGAGATCGCCAAGGAGAAGGCCGGGATCGTCAAGCAGGGTGCGACGGTGATCCTCGCCCAGCAGCCCGTCGACGCCGCGCAGGTGCTCCTGAAGAAAGCCGTCGACGTCGATGCCACCGTGGCCCGCGAAGGGCTTGAGTTCGGCGTGATGAGCCGGCAGGTCGCGGTCGGCGGGCAGCTGTTGACGCTCCGCGGTCTCGGCGGGGAGTACGAAGCGGTGTACATCCCGCTGCACGGGGCGTACCAGGCGCACAACGCGGCCGTGGCGCTCGCCGCCGTGGAGGCGTTCTTCGGCGTCGGGTCGCAGCGGCCCGAGGCGCTCGACATCGACACGGTCCGCAAGGCCTTCGCGTCGGTCACCTCGCCGGGACGGCTGGAGGTCGTGCGCAAGTCGCCGACCGTCGTACTGGACGCCGCGCACAATCCGGCGGGCGCCCGCGCCACCGCCGAGGCGGTGCAGGAGGTCTTCGACTTCAGCCGGCTGATCGGCGTCGTCGGGGCGAGCGGCGACAAGAACGTACGGGGGCTGCTCGAAGCCTTCGAGCCGATCCTCACCGAGGTCGTCGTGACACAGAACGCCAGCCATCGCGCGATGGACGTGGACGAGCTGGCAGGTATCGCCGTCGAGGTGTTCGGGGACGACCGCGTGCAGGTCGAGCCCCGGCTGGACGACGCGCTTGAGGCCGCGATCACGCTGGCCGAGGAAGAGGCCGAGTACGCGGGCGGCGGCGTCCTCGTGACCGGTTCCGTCATCACGGTCGGCGAGGCCCGGCTGCTGCTGGGAAGGGGCTGAGCCGTGCGGACGCTGTGTGCTTCGACGCTGATCGGTGAGTTCTTCGTGGTCGGGTTCGCCGGACTCGTGGCGATGAAGGATCCCGATCTGTCCATGACCACGGTCTGGACGGTGAGCGGGATCGCGATGGTGCTGTGTCTGCTCCTGTGCGGGGTGATCACGCGGCCGGGGGGTGTCCAGCTGGGCTGGGGTCTGCAGGTGCTGCTGATCGCGAGTGGGTTCGTGGTGCCGGTGATGTTCTTCCTCGGCGCGGTTTTCGCCGCGCTGTGGTGGGCCTCGGTGCACTACGGGCGGAAGGTGGAGGAGGCGAAGGCGCGGTTCGCCGCGCAGGCGGGGGTGGGTGGGTAGTCCGGGGTTCCGTCGCTGCCTCGGGGCGGTCCCCCCGGTCCCCCCGGCCCCCCCGGACCCCCTGGTCCCCCCCCCGGACCCCCCGGACCCCCTGGTCCCCCTGGTCCCCCGGGCCCCTGATACCCCGGGCCTTCTGGTGGTTCTCCGGGCTCCCAGATTGCAGGGCCCCAGATTCCCGGGGCCCTGGTTTACCGGGCCCTTTGGTTCCCCGGGCCTCACGGGTGCGGGTCCGGTGAGGGCTGGTCGCGCAGTTCCCCGCGCCCCTGAGCGGCGGGGCTGCGCCCGCGCCACCCCGAGCCCTTGAAGAGAGGCGGGGGACTGCGCCCGCGCCACCCCGAGCCCTTGAAGAGAGGCGGGGGGCTGCGCCCGCGCCACCCCGAGCCCTTGAAGAGAGGCGGGAGTCTGCGCCCGCGCTACCCCGAGCCCTTGAGAAGTGGCGGGGGGCTGCGCCCTCGCTACCCCGCGCCCCTGAGAAGTGGCGGGTCTGGGTCCACGCCGTCTCTTCAGCCCGGCCGCGGATCCTCCGCCCGGCCGGAATCCTTCAGCGCGTCCGCTGTCTTTCAGCCCGTCCGGCGTTTGAGGACGAGCGCGCGAGCGCGAAGGGGGCCGGGGGCGGAGCCCCCAGGAACACGCCCTGTAGCCTCGTCATCCGCACATCTGTGACCTGAAGGAGCCACCACCGTGAGCCAGCGCACCCTCGTCCTTCTCAAGCCCGACGCGGTCCGTCGCGGCCTGACCGGCGAGATCATCAGCCGTATCGAGCGCAAGGCCGGCTGGCAGATCACCGCGCTGGAGCTGCGCACGCTGGACCAGGAGACGCTGGAGCAGCACTACGGCGAGCACAAGGGCAAGCCCTTCTACGAGCCGCTGGTCACCTTCATGGCGTCCGGCCCGGTCGTGGCGCTGGTCGTCGAGGGCGAGCGCGTCATCGAGGGTGTACGGGTGCTCGCGGGTCCGACCGACCCGATCGCCGCCGCCCCGGGCTCCATCCGTGGTGACTTCGGTGTGATCGTCCGCGAGAACCTGATCCACGCCTCGGACTCCGAGGAGTCCTCCGAGCGCGAGCTGAAGATCTTCTTCCCCGGTCTGGTGTAGGCGCGCGGCCGGCACCGGTCCGACGGGCGGGGCCGTCTCATTCGGAGGCGGCTTCCCCCTCCGGGCCGCGGCGACCCGGTCCGTGGTGAAAATCTTGTGAAGCGAAAATGCCCTGAAGTTTTGTCAGGCAGGTAGCGTCTGACCTGCGGCCCGCACACCATGGGACGCACAATGAGGGCCGTCTGCGGGCATATGCGTGCCGATCGGGGGAACGCGTGCCCCCGATGGCCCGTCTCCAGAAGCGAGGCGGCGCGTCATCTGCTGACAATGGCGAAGACCCTCGCGCAGTGTTCGTGCAGGCGAGACTACGATGGAAGCCTTCACGTCACAGCGCTCACCCTCGCCATCCTGAAAAGCCATCAAAAGCTCCACTTGGGAAGGCCAGACGAATCCTGATGGGGAACTCAATGTCGTTCATCGGCCGTGACATGGCTGTCGACCTCGGGACCGCCAACACGCTGGTGTACGTCAGGGGTCGCGGGATCGTACTCAACGAGCCGTCCGTCGTCGCGATCAACACCAACACCGGTGGCATCCTCGCGGTCGGCGCGGAAGCGAAGAAGATGATCGGGCGGACGCCGGGCAACATCGTTGCCGTGCGGCCGCTGAGGGACGGTGTCATCGCCGACTTCGAGATCACCGAGCGCATGCTCCGCTACTTCATCCTGAAGATCCACAAGCGGCGCTACCTTGCCCGTCCTCGCGTCGTCGTCTGCGTGCCCTCGGGTATCACGGGCGTCGAGCGCCGTGCCGTCATCGAGGCGTCGTCCCAGGCCGGCGCCCGCCAGGTGCACATCATCGAGGAGCCCATGGCCGCGGCCATCGGCTCCGGCCTGCCGGTCCACGAGGCCACGGGCAACATGGTGGTGGACATCGGCGGCGGCACCACCGAGGTCGCGGTCATCTCGCTCGGCGGAATCGTCACGGCACAGTCCATCCGGGTCGCCGGCGACGAGCTGGACAACGCGATCATCCAGCACATCAAGAAGGAGTACTCGCTCCTCCTCGGTGAGCGGACGGCCGAACAGATCAAGATCACGATCGGTTCCGCGTACGACCTCGACAATGACGAACACACCGAAATCCGCGGTCGGGACCTGGTCTCCGGCCTTCCGAAGACCGTCGTGATCTCGGCGGCCGAAGTCCGCAAGGCGATCGAGGAACCGGTCAACTCGATCATCGACGCCGTCAAGACCACCCTCGACAAGTGCCCGCCCGAGCTGTCCGGCGACGTCATGGACCGCGGGATCGTGCTCACCGGCGGCGGCGCCCTGCTGCGCGGCCTCGACGAGCGGCTGCGGCGCGAGACGGGCATGCCGATCCACATCGCCGAGGACCCGCTGGACAGCGTGGCGCTCGGGGCCGGCAAGTGCGTGGAGGAATTCGAGGCGCTCCAGCAGGTGCTGGACGCCCAGCCGCGCAGATGACGTAACTCTTCGATTCCGCCGTACGAGATGAGCCCTTCTCGTACGGCGGATCGTCGATATCGAGGCATAAGCTCCCCCATACCATCCGCGGGTTCCGCCCGGTCGGGCGCCGGTCGGGCGCTCTGGGGTTCTTCGGGGTTTCCGGGGTTTTCCGGGGTTCCCCAGGACCTTCAGGGCCCTCGGGGCCCTGTTGGGTGAGCCATACATGAATTCCGACGAGGAAGGCACGGCCGTCGCACGTGAGGGACACACGAGAGAGCCGGCTGCTCCTGGTGCTGCTGATCGCCATCGCGTTCGCCTTGATCACGGTGGACATCCGCGGGGGCGAGGACTCCCCGGTCGACGGCGCCCGCCGTGGCGCCGCCACGGTCTTCGGCCCGATCGAGGACGGGGTGTCGACCGCCGTCGACCCCGTCGGCAACGCGATCCAGGCCGTGAAGGACTCCGGTGACCGCCACGACCGCGTCACGCGACTGGAGCGCGACAACGCCGAGTTGAAGGCGAGACTGGGCAGCGACGACCGCAACCGCAGCCGCGGCGCGCAACTCGACAAGATGCTCAAGACGGCGGGCGCCGGGCAGTACGGCATCAAGGGCGCCGAGGTCATCGCCATAGGAGCGGCCCAGGGCTTCTCCTGGACCGTCACCATCGACGTCGGCGCGAACGACGGCATCAAGCGCGACATGACCGTCCTCAACGGAGACGGACTGGTCGGGCGCGTCACCACGGTCGGCCCCGGCACCGCCACGGTCCTGCTCGCCAACGACCCCGACTTCACGGTCGGTACGCGCATGGAGTCCACCGACGAACTCGGCTTCGCCTCGGGCCAGGGCGACCGCCCGCTGCGCGTGGAACTGCTCAACGGCAAGGCCAAGATCAAGAAGGGCGACCGTCTTGTCACCTTCGGCTCCCAGGCCGACAAGCCGTTCGTACCCGGCGTGCCCGTCGGCCTGGTCTCCCGCGTCGACCCGTCCGGCGGCGACCTGACCCGCACCATCTACGTCACGCCGTTCGTCTCCTTCTCCAAGCTCGATGTCGTCGGTGTCGTCGTCCAGGCCCCGCGCAAGGACCCGCGCGACGAGGTGCTGCCGCCCAAACCCAAGCCAACACCCAGGCCGACCGTGACGGTGACGGTCACACCCTCGGCCGACGTGCCCGCCGACGGCCTGCAGCAAGAGCAGTAGGAGCTGACTTCCCCATGCGCTTCAACCGAATGCTGCTCTCCGCCACACTGGTGATCGTCGCCCTGGTGGTCCAGGTCAGTGTCCTGGCCCGGCTGCACCTGCCGGGCGCCGTGCCGGACCTCCTGCTGCTCACCGTCCTCGGCCTCGCCCTGGTCTACGGCCACGTCGGAGGCGCCCTCGTCGGCTTCGGCGCGGGCCTGCTCGCCGACCTGGCCCCGCCCGCCGACCACGCCGCCGGCCGCTACGCCCTCGTGCTGTGCGTCATCGGCTACCTCGCCGGACTCGCCAAGCCCGACAACGGCCAACTCAAGTCCGCCACGGGCCCCATGGCCGTGGTCGTGGCCGCCTCGATCGGCTCCACCCTCCTGTACGCGGGAGTGGGCGCCCTCGTCGGCGACACCGCCGCCCGCCATGTGGGCCTCGGCAGCCTGCTCTTCACGGCCGCCCTGTACGACCTGCTGCTCGCCCCGTTCGTGGTCCCCGGCATCATGGCCCTGGCCCGGCGCGCCGAGAGCGATCCGCTCGCCGACACCGGCGGCTCCGGCAAGTCCACCGACGTCGCCGCGGGCTGGATCAGCTCCGGCACGGGCCTGCGCATCGGCAGCCAGCGCGGCGGACTGAGAGTCAAGGCCGCCAGGGCACGGATGGCCCGGGCGGGACGCATCAAGGGGGTCAAGCGACTGTGACCAACATTCCTGAGACCGGCCGGACCCCGCGGGTCCAGATCCGGCTCATCGTCATCCAGATCCTCGTACTGTCCCTCCTCGGCACCCTCGGCGGACGCCTCTGGTACCTCCAGATCCGCAACGGCGACGAGTACGCCAAGGAGGCGTCGGGCAACCACGTCCAACAGGTCGTCAGCCCCGCCGTGCGCGGCTCGATCCTGGACGCCCGGGGCGTGCCGATCGCCGACAACGAGACCCGGCTCGTGGTCTCCGCCTCCCGGACCGACCTGCTGAAGATGAAGGACGACGGCGACGCCGTCCTCGCCAAGCTCGCGGGCGTCCTCGGCATGAAGGCCGCGGACGTACGGGACAAGGTCCGGCTGTGCGACGCGAAGACGCCGCAGCCGTGCTGGAACGGCTCGCCCTACCAGCCGATCCCCATCACCGACGAGGCCACGCCCAAGCAGGCCCTGCAGATCCGCGAGCGCGCCGAGGACTTCCCCGGCATCACCGCGGAGCCGCAGGCCGTGCGCCGCTACGCCGCCCCCGGCAAGGCCAACACCGCCCAGGTCCTCGGCTATCTCTCGCCCGTCACCGACGAGGAGATCACCAAGGCCGAGAACACCGACTCGCCGTATCTGCGCTCCGACCAGGTCGGCCGCTCCGGCCTGGAGCGCCAGTACGACAAGCAGCTGCGCGGCAAGGCCGGCGTCACCCGCTACGAGGTCGACAACCTCGGCCGGGTCATCGGCCAGGCCGAGAGCGACGAGGCCCAGCCCGGCGCGAACGTCGTCACCAGCATCGACTCCCGCGTCCAGCGCGTCGCCGAGTACGAACTGAACGAGGCGATGAAGGTCGCCCGCACCGAGTTCGACAAGAACACCGGCGAGAACTACAAGGCCGACTCCGGCGCGGTGGTCGTCATGGAGGCCAAGACCGGCCGGGTCGTGTCCATGGCGTCCAACCCGTCCTACGACCCGAACGCCTGGGTGGGCGGGATCTCCGGCAAGGACTACACGGAGCTGACCGGCAAGGCCTCCAACTACCCGCTCCTGAACCGCGCGATCCAGGGCCAGTCGGCCCCCGGCTCGATCTTCAAGGTCATCCCGACGGCCGCCGCCATAAACGCGGGCTACTCCTTCGACGGCCCCTACCAGTGCGCCGCCTCGTACTCCATCGGCGGCCAGGTCTTCAAGAACTTCGAGTCCAAGGGATACGGCCCGATCAGCCTCGGCCGCGCCCTTGAGGTCTCCTGCGACACCGTCTTCTACGGCCTCTCCCACGCCGAGTGGAAGAAGGACGGCGGCATCAAGCCGAACAAGAACGCGAAGGACTGGTTCTACAAGACGGCCCACCAGTTCGGCCTCGGCAAGGAGACCGGCATCGACCTGCCGAACGAGGTCGCCGGCCGCGTCCCCGACCGCAAGTGGAAGTCGGACTACTGGAAGGCCAACAAGGACGCCTGGTGCAAGTACGGCAAGAAGGGTGGTTCGTACGCCCAGCAGATCGCGTACGAGAACTGCCTCGAAGGCAACCGGATGCGCGCCGGTGACTCCGTCAACTACTCGATCGGCCAGGGCGACACCCTCGTCACACCGATACAGATGGCGACGATCTACGGGGCCATCTCCAACGGCGGCACGCTGTACAACCCGACCGTCGGCAAGGCGATCGTCAGCCCGGACGGCAGGACCGTCCAGGAGATCGAGCCCACGTCGCACGGCAAGCTGCCGATGACGAAGAAGACCCGCGACGAGGTAGACGGTGCCCTCGCGGGAGTCGCGACCCGCGGTACGGCCGCCTGGAGGTTCGGCGGCTGGCCGCAGGACGAGATCCCGATGCACGCCAAGACGGGTACGGCCGAGGTCTACGGCAAGCAGACGACCTCGTGGTTCGCCACGTACACCAAGGACTACACGGTCATCATGACCATCTCCCAGGGCGGTACGGGTTCCGGCGCCTCGGGCCCCGCCGTGCGCAAGATCTACAACGCGCTGTACGGGGTCTCCGAGGACGGCGAGATCGACAAGAAGAAGGCGCTGCTCTACACGCCGCAGAAGAACCTGCCGAAGGTCCAGAAGGACGGGTCGATCGACTCCCCGAAGGCCGAGGTGTACCCGCCCAAGGCGGAGGAGCAGGCGACCGGGGAAGGGCAGCAGCAGGTGGCGGGCGACAACCCGGCCGCCACCGTGCCGAACACCGGCACCGGTACCAACCGGGACACCCGCAGGCGCTCGGCGCGCCGCTCGAAGAAGAGGCGGAGGTCGCTCGTATGACCGGCGGAAGCGGCTTCTCCGTCTCCGGATACGGGCCCGAGCGCGCCAGTTGGACACGGGTGTTCGCCCGTGACTCGCTGGCCCGCAGGCTCGACTGGCCGATACTGTTCGCGGCCATCGCGCTCTCCCTCATCGGCGCGGCCCTCGTCTACTCGGCGACCCGCAACCGCACCGAGCTCAACCAGGGCGACCCGTACTACTTCCTGTTCCGGCATCTGCTCAACACGGGCATCGGCTTCGGCCTGATGATCGGCACGGTCTGGCTCGGCCACCGCACCCTGCGCACGGCCGTACCGATCCTGTACGGGCTCTCCGTCTTCCTCGTGCTGCTGGTGCTGACCCCGCTCGGCGCGACCGTCAACGGCGCCCACGCGTGGATCATCGTCGGCGGCGGCTTCTCGCTCCAGCCCTCCGAGTTCGTGAAGGTCACGATCATCCTGGGCATGGCGATGCTGCTCGCGGCCCGGGTCGACGCGGGCGACAAACCGCACCCGGACCACCGCACGGTCGTGCAGGCGCTCGGCCTGGCCGTCGTACCGATACTGATCGTCCTGCTCATGCCCGACCTCGGTTCGGTCATGGTCATGGTCATCATCGTGCTCGGTGTGCTGCTCGCTTCCGGCGCCTCCAACCGCTGGATCTTCGGCCTGATCGGGGCCGGCGCGCTCGGGGCGATCGCGGTCTGGCAGCTCAAGATCCTCGACGAGTACCAGATCGCCCGCTTCGCCGCGTTCGCCAACCCCGCGCTGGACCCGGCGGGTGTCGGCTACAACACCAACCAGGCGCGCATCGCGATCGGCTCCGGCGGACTGTTCGGCACCGGCCTCGGCAAGGGCTCGCAGACCACCGGCCAGTTCGTGCCCGAGCAGCAGACCGACTTCGTCTTCACGGTCGCGGGCGAGGAGCTCGGCTTCGTCGGCGCCGCGCTCATCCTGGTCCTGCTGGGCGTCGTCCTGTGGCGGGCCTGCCGCATCGCCCGCGAGACGACGGAGCTGTACGGGACGATCGTGGCCGCCGGGATCATCGCGTGGTTCGCCTTCCAGTCGTTCGAGAACGTCGGGATGACGCTCGGAATCATGCCGGTGGCGGGGTTGCCGCTGCCCTTCGTCTCGTACGGTGGGTCGTCGATGTTCGCGGTGTGGGTGGCGGTGGGTCTGTTGCAGTCGATCAGGGTGCAGCGGCCCATGTCGGCGTAGCCGTTCCACCGGGTCGAGCCGGAGGGGCGCGGTGGTTTATTCGCGTGCGGGTCGTTCCTGACTGAGCGCGAAGTTCCCCGCACCCCTTACGGGGCCTAAATTCAGGTCATGGCGGACATCAAGCGTGAGATCGAGCGTAAGTACGAAGCCGATGAGAATGCCGGGTTGTCGGATCTGCCGGATCTGACGCGGGTGCCGGGCGTCTCGGCCGTCATCGACAAGGGCGTCGCAGAACTCGACGCCACCTACTACGACACGGCCGACCAACGCCTCGCCGCCGCGTCGCTCACCCTGCGCCGCCGCACCGGCGGCGACGACGCGGGCTGGCATCTGAAACTCCCCGTCTCCGACGGCGTACGGGACGAGGTCCGCGCCCCGCTGTCCGACACCGTGCCCCCTGCCCTCGCCGGACTGGTCCGCTCCCGGGTGCGCGACGCCGAACTGGTCCCCGTCGTACGGCTGCTGTCCGCCCGGGACGTCCGCCACCTCGTCGACGGGTCCGGGGGCCTGCTCGCCGAGGTCAGCGTCGACCGCGTACGGGCCGAGCGGCTCAGCGGCGGCGACGGCACCGCCCGGTGGACCGAGATCGAGGTCGAGCTGGCGGACGACGGCGACCCCGCCTTCCTGGACAAGGTCGAGAAGAAACTGCGCAAGGCCGGCGTCTCCCGCTCCAAGTCGGCGTCAAAGCTGGTCAGGGCGCTGGGGGAGACGGGCCGCAAGGCGCGCAAGGAGGCCGTCGTGGCGGCGGCACCGGTCACCGCGGGCGACCACGTCCTCGCGTACGTCCGTGCCCAGCGCGACGCGATCGTCGAACTGGACCCCGCCGTCCGCCGGGACGTCTTCGACGCCGTGCACAGCATGCGGGTCGCCACCCGCAGGCTGCGCAGCACGTTCCACTCGTACGGCAACGTGCTGGATCGGGATGTCACCGACCCGATCCGCGACGAACTGAAGTGGCTGGCGGGGGAGCTGGGCGTCGACCGCGACCAGGAGGTCCTGACCGAGCGGCTGACGGCGGCCCTCGCCGGACTGCCGCGCGCCCTGCTCGCCGGCCCCGTCCGCGGCCGGCTGCGCACCTGGGCGCACGCCCGCCGGTCCGGCTCCCGGCGCCGCCTGATCGCGGTCCTCGACGGCGGTCGCTATCTGAACCTCCTCGTCTCCCTCGACGCGCTGCTCGCCACCCCGCCGCTGCGGGAGGCCGCCGCGGACACCACGGGGAAGGCGGTCACCAAGGCGGTGCGCAAGGACTTCGACAAGCTGTCCGGCCTGGTCGGGCGGGCCGTCGACCTGCCGCCCGGGGAGGACCGCGACCTCGCGGTCCACGAGGCCCGCAAGAAGACCAAGCGCACCCGTTACGCGGCCGAACTCGCCGCTCCCGTCCTCGGAGAACCCGCGAAGAGCCTGGTGAGCGACATGAAGTCCCTCCAGGGCCTGCTCGGCGGACACCAGGACAGCGTGATGGCCAGGCAGGCCCTGCGCGACCTGGCGGCCCAGGCCCACGAGGCAGCCGAGAACGCCTTCACATACGGGGTCCTGTACGGCCGCGAGGAGCGCGTCGCCGCATCGGCGGAGGCCGATCTGCCGGGGACGTGGGAGACGATCAGGAACGGGACGACCGTCTAGGGAGCCCCCGCAAGGGGCGCCCGCCAAGGGCGCTCCGAGGGGCGCGGAGAACTGCGCGGCCGGCCACAACGGACCCGCGGACGCGCCACGGCCCGCTGCGGCACGTCCAGTGGAGTGCTCGGGCGGCCGGGCGGGGCGTGCCCGCAGGCACGTTAGGCTGGAAAGTCATCCCCTGTCGGCTCGCAAAGGTTCGTGAGATGTCTGCCGAAACCGCTGTGTCGGTCTTTCCACAGCTCGAAGCTCTGCTCCCGCATGTGCAGAAGCCGATCCAGTACGTCGGCGGAGAGCTCAACTCCACGGTCAAGCCCTGGGAGGACTGCGACGTCCGCTGGGCGCTCATGTACCCGGACGCGTACGAGGTCGGACTGCCCAACCAGGGCGTCATGATCCTCTACGAGGTCCTGAACGAGCGTGAGGGCGTCCTCGCCGAGCGCACGTACAGCGTCTGGCCGGACATGGAGGAGCTGATGCGCAAGCACGGCGTCCCCCAGTTCACGGTCGACGGCCACCGGCCCGTGAAGGCCTTCGACGTGTTCGGGCTGAGCTTCTCCACGGAGCTGGGCTACACGAACATGCTGACCGCGCTCGACCTCGCCGGCATCCCGCTGGAGTCGAAGGACCGCGGTCTCGACGACCCGATCGTGCTGGCCGGCGGCCACGCCGCCTTCAACCCCGAGCCAATCGCCGACTTCATCGACGCGGCGATCATCGGCGACGGCGAGCAGGCCGTGCTGGACATGACCGAGATCATCCGCGCCTGGAAGGCGGAGGGCCGGCCCGGTGGCCGCGAGGAGGTCCTGTTCCGCCTCGCGAAGACGGGCGGCGTGTACATCCCGGCGTTCTACGACGTCGAGTACCTCCCCGACGGCCGTATCGGCCGCATGGTCCCCAACAAGTCGGGCGTCCCGTGGCGCGTGTCCAAGCACACGGTCATGGACCTGGACGAGTGGCCGTACCCGAAGAAGCCCCTCGTGCCCCTCGCCGAGACCGTCCACGAGCGCATGTCGGTGGAGATCTTCCGCGGCTGCACCCGCGGTTGCCGCTTCTGCCAGGCGGGCATGATCACCCGCCCCGTCCGTGAGCGCTCCATCACGGGCATCGGCGAGATGGTCGACAAGGGCCTCAAGGCGACGGGCTTCGAGGAGGTGGGCCTGCTCTCCCTGTCCTCGGCGGACCACTCGGAGATCGGCGACATCGCCAAGGGCCTCGCGGACCGGTACGAGGAGGACAAGGTCGGCCTCTCCCTGCCGTCCACCCGGGTCGACGCGTTCAACGTCGACCTGGCGAACGAACTGACCCGCAACGGCCGCCGCTCCGGCCTGACCTTCGCCCCCGAGGGCGGCTCCGAGCGCCTGCGCAAGGTCATCAACAAGATGGTCTCCGAAGAGGACCTGATCCGGACCGTCTCGACGGCGTACGGCAACGGCTGGCGCCAGGTCAAGCTGTACTTCATGTGCGGCCTGCCGACGGAGACGGACGAGGACGTTCTCCAGATCGCCGACATGGCGACGAGGGTGATCGCCGAGGGCCGCAAGGTCTCCGGCCAGAACGACATCCGCTGCACGGTGTCCATCGGCGGCTTCGTCCCCAAGCCCCACACGCCGTTCCAGTGGGCCCCGCAGCTGTCGGCGCAGGAGACGGACGCACGGCTCGGCAAGCTCCGCGACAAGCTCCGCGGCGACAAGAAGTACGGCCGCTCCATCGGTTTCCGCTACCACGACGGCAAGCCCGGCATCGTGGAGGGCCTGCTCTCCCGCGGCGACCGCCGCATCGGCTCCGTCATCCGCGCCGTCTACGAGGACGGCGGCCGTTTCGACGGCTGGCGCGAGTACTTCTCGTACGACCGCTGGATGCGGTGCGCCGACAAGACGCTCCCCGCCTTCGGTGTGGACGTCGACTGGTACACCACCCGCGAGCGCACCTACGAGGAGGTCCTGCCCTGGGACCACCTCGACTCGGGCCTCGACAAGGAGTGGCTCTGGCAGGACTGGCAGGACGCGCTCGACGAGACCGAGGTCGAGGACTGCCGCTGGACACCCTGCTTCGACTGCGGGGTGTGCCCGCAACTGGACCTCGACATCCAGGTCGGCCCGACCGGCAAGAAGCTGCTGCCGCTGACGGTCAAGAACGCCGCGACCGCCACGGCCGGCGGGCACAGCCACTGAAACGGGTTCGAACACGGGCGTGATCCGGGACGGGCGTGATCCGGGGCGAGCATGCACGAACGCTTCGTTCCCGGACCGTTCGTGCATCCATACGGACAGTTGACGCGTCCGTATGGGTATGGACCTGGAGAAGTCGCCGCAGCCCGCGCCGCCCGTGATGCCCGCGCGGCAGCGGGACGCCGCTCCTGAGGGATGTCTCACCGTCGCCGTCCGCATCCCGGTGCGGATCGTGGTGTTCGTGCTGATCGTGCCCGTACGGATGGCCTGGGACGCGCTCGTCGTCTGCGGCCGGCTCCTCGACGACACGCTGTTCCGGCCGCTCGGCCGCGCGCTCATGTGGGTGCTCGCGCCGGTCGGACGGGCCCTCGTGTGGCTGCTGGACGGCGTCGCGACCCTCGTCGCATGGCTGTTCACCGGCCTCGGGTACGCGCTGAAGTGGCTGTGCATGCTCCTGTTCGTCTGGCCGTGGGTGGGGCTGTGGCGTTACGTGGCCGTGCCGGTGGGCCGGGCACTGGCCTGGCTCGGGCCCGTGCTGCTGGTCGTCCCCGCCCGCTGGCTGTACGAGCGGCTGCTGACGCCCCTCGGCCACGGCATCGTGTGGACGCTGCGGGGGCTCGGAGCCGGCTGCGCCTGGCTGTGGCGGATGGCGGTGCTCACCCCGGCGGGCTGGCTGTACCGGGCCCTGCTCGCGCCGACCGGGCGAGGTGTCGCGTGGGTCGCCGCGGGGCTGTGGTCCGGGCTGGTGTGGGTCTCGCGTGGACTGTGGGCGGGAGTCGTGTGGATTGCCCGCGGGTTGTGGGCGGGCATCACCTGGGTCGGCGGGGGACTGTGGGCCGCCGTGACGTGGGTGGGTCGAGGGCTGTGGGCCGGCATGACATGGGTCGGCCGCGGGCTGTGGGCCGTGGTGGTCTGGCTCGGCAAGGCCGTCGGGACCCTCCTGCGGTGGATCCTCGTCGTACCCGCCGTCGCCCTGTGGCGCTGGGTCCTCGCACCGGTCGGACGAGGCATCGCCGTCATCGCGCGGGAGATCGGCGAGGCCCTGGGGCACGCGTGGCGCGTCGCCGGACACGTGTCCCTCGCCGTCGGCCGCTTCCTCGGACGACTCCTCCGGTGGATCTTCGTGGAGCCGGTGCGGTGGGCGTACGGGAGTGTTCTCACTCCGATGGGGCACTTCGTGCGTGACGTCTTCTTCAAGCCCGCGGCTCAGGCCGCGCGGAGCGTGGGCCGCGTCACCCGGCAGGCCCTGACGAGCGCCCGGGAGACGGCACGGCAGACCAGGGCCGACATCCGGCGCGCGCTGTTCGGCGCACCGCGCGAACCCGGGCCCGTACCACTGGCAGGACCTCGCTCCGAGCCGGAGCCGGTACGCCTGGTCGAGCCCGGTGGGCCCCTGCGGAGCACGCCCGGCCCCTCCCGAAGGGAACACACGGGCGCCGACACACGTACTCTAGGTAGTAGTACGACCGCACTCACGAAGGACTGAACGACACTGGGCAAGCGACAGCCCGAAGGCCCGCCGCCCGCACCCGCGGTGCAGCGCATCCGACTGCGCTACACCAAGCGCGGCCGCCTCCGGTTCACCAGCCACCGTGACTTCCAGCGTGCCTTCGAGCGCGCGTTGCGCCGAGCCGAGGTGCCCATGGCGTACTCGGCGGGGTTCACGCCGCACCCGAAGGTGTCGTACGCCAATGCCGCACCCACCGGCACGGGCAGTGAGGCGGAGTACCTGGAGATCGCGCTCACCGACGCGCGTGATCCCGGCAAGCTGCGCGTACTCCTCGACGAGTCGATGCCCGCAGGCCTCGACATCATCGACGCCGTGGAGGCCCGTACCTCGGGTCTCGCCGACCGGCTCACCGCGTCCGTATGGGAGATGCGCCTCGACGGCGTGTCACCCGAGGACGCGCGGCGCGCGGTCGACGCCTTCACGGCGGCCGAGACCGTCGAGGTGCAGCGCAAGGCGAAAAACGGTATGCGCACCTTCGACGCCCGCGGCGCCGTCGCGAGTCTGGAGGCGCACAGCGCACGGTCGGAGGCACACGGTCCACAGGCTGATAGGCCTACCGACCAGGCCTGTGCGATACTGCGGCTGGTTGTTCGGCACGTGACGCCTGCCGTTCGACCTGACGACGTCCTGTCCGGTCTTCGAGCCGTGGCCGACCTGGCGCCGCCGGTCCCCGCAGCGGTGACCAGGCTGGCGCAGGGGCTTTTCGATGAAGAGACCGGCACGGTGACCGACCCGCTCGCGCCCGACCGCGAGGCAGCAGCACCTTCTCCGGAAGTCTCCGGGGACACCGCAGCTGCCGCCGCGAAGGCGCTGGCGTAAGGAAGGTCCCGCGTAGGGACGGACGTCGAAGCGCCGCCCTCGTATCCGGGAGCCACCTGGGTCGGGCAGCGCACCGACCAGAAGACTTTCGCCAGGCCGTACGCACACAGAGCATACGGAACCGGCGAGACAGGACACAGAGAGCTCCCGTGCGGCGCCCGCGCCCCGGACGGCGGCACCGCGCAACGCGCGAGCCGCGGACGTCACCGGATCCGCGGCGCCCGGGAGCCTGACGGGAGATCCACCCGCATGCTTGAGCCGACCGACTCCACCGAGCCTTCCACGGGCTCCGACAACAGCACCCCGAGCGACACGCTGCCGCCACGCCGGCGTCGTCGTGCCGCTTCGCGCCCCGCCGGCTCGCCGTCGGCGAACGCCGAGGGCACGGCCGTGGCGGAGACCACGGCGCCGGCCGTACCGGCTGAAACCGCCGCTCCCGAGAAGAGGGCCGCGGCACAGGCGCCGGAGGCCGCCCCGGATGAATCCGCGGAGGCACCGGCCGACGAGGCCGCCCCCGCCCCCCGTGCGCGCCGTCGCGCCACCCGCCGGGCGTCCGCCCCCGCGGGAGCTCCGCAGGCAGCCGAGACCGCGGACGCCACCGCGGTACCGGGCGCCGAGGACGACGAGACCGCCGAGGCCACTAGCGTCGAGACCGCCGCGCCGGCCGTGGCGGCGGAGCCCGAAGCGCCCGCCGAGATCGAGGCCGAGGCCGAGGCTGAGGCAGCTCCTGCTCCGCGTGCGCGTCGTCGTGCCACGCGCCGGGCCACCGCGCCCACGGGTGCGCCGCAGGCCGCTGAGGCCGCTCCGGTCGCCGAGACTCCGGCTGCCGCCCCGGTCACAGTCACCGAGGCGACGTCGGCTGTCGAGGAGACGCCGGTTGCCGAGGTCGAGGCTGAGGCAGCTCCTGCTCCGCGTGCGCGTCGTCGTGCCACGCGCCGGGCCACCGCGCCCACGGGTGCGCCGCAGACCGCTGAGGCCGCTCCGGTCGCCGAGACTCCGGCTGCCGCCCCGGTCACAGTCACCGAGGCGACGTCGGCTGTCGAGGAGACGCCGGTTGCCGAGGTCGAGGCTGAGGCAGCTCCTGCCCCGCGTGCGCGTCGTCGTGCCACGCGCCGGGCCACCGCGCCCGCCGGTGCGCCGCAGGCGGAGGCAGAGGCGGAGGGCGAGACGCCCGAGCCGGTGCCCGCCGAGGCCGCCGCCGAGCCCACTCGTCGCGCCGCCCGGCAGAAGGCGGAGCGCGCCGAGACCCCCACCGCGACCGGGCCCACCGAGGCCGTTGCTCGCGACGAGCGCAGGGAGGCCCCCGTGGCCGCTGCCAGGAACGACCGGTCCGCCGAGACCGAGACCCCCGCCGACGCCGAGGACGCCACCCCGCGTCGCGCCCGTCGCAGGGCCACCCGCAAGGCGGCCGGAGGCTTCTCCGCGCCCGCGCCCCGCAAGACCGCCGAGGAGGGCTCGGCCCGGCGCCCCGCGCGCCCCGCCGTCGCCGTCTTCCAGGCGCCGGTCTTCGCCGAGCCGATGTTCCAGACGCCGGAGCGTGCGGCTGCCGCCGCCGCGGCCGAGGCCGCCGAAGAGGTGGAGGAGGTCGCGGAGCCGGTCCAGCAGGCCGCCCCCGTGGCCGCCGCCGAGGAGGAGGCTGGCGGTTCGCGCCGTCGCCGCCGCCGTGGCAAGGCCGAGGAGCCCGCCGCCCCCGTCGAGCGGGCCCCGGTGGAGCGTGCCCCCGAGGCCGAGGAGCCGGTCGACGAGGAACCCGCCGAGGAGGAGTCCGCCGAGGACGCCGCCGACGGTGACGACAGCGAGGAGAACGGTTCGCGTCGCCGTCGCCGCCGCGGTGGCCGTCGCCGCCGCCGTGGCGAGTCCGCCGACGCGGACGACGACTTCGCCGGCGAGCAGAACGAGCGGGGCGAGCGGGGCGAGCGCGGTGAGCAGGCCGCCCGGACCTCCGACGACACCGAGGACACCGCCGAGCAGGCCGAAGAGGACCCCGCCGACGCGGACGACGACCACGACGACGCCGGTGGCTCAAGCAGCAGCCGTCGTCGCCGTCGTCGCCGTCGTCGCGCCGGTGACTCCTCCGACTCCTCCGGTGAGGTCGAGGCAGGCGACAGCGACCCCGAGCGCACGGTCGTCAAGGTCCGCGAGCCCCGCAAGAAGGACGAGCACCCGAGCGACGAGGTGCAGTCCATCAAGGGCTCGACCCGGCTTGAGGCCAAGAAGCAGCGCCGCCGCGAAGGGCGCGAGCAGGGCCGCCGCCGCGTCCCGATCATCACCGAGGCCGAGTTCCTGGCCCGCCGTGAGGCCGTCGAGCGCGTGATGGTCGTCCGCCAGAGCGGCGAGCGCACGCAGATCGGCGTCCTTGAGGACGACGTGCTCGTGGAGCACTACGTCAACAAGGAGCAGTCGACCTCGTACGTCGGCAACGTCTACCTGGGCAAGGTCCAGAACGTGCTGCCGTCGATGGAGGCCGCCTTCATCGACATCGGCAAGGGCCGCAACGCGGTCCTGTACGCCGGTGAGGTCAACTTCGAGGCGCTGGGCATGGCCAACGGCCCCCGCCGCATCGAGAGCGCCCTGAAGTCCGGCCAGTCGGTCCTCGTGCAGGTCACCAAGGACCCGATGGGCCACAAGGGCGCCCGCCTGACCAGTCAGGTCTCGCTGCCCGGCCGCTACCTGGTCTACGTGCCCGAGGGCTCCATGACCGGCATCAGCCGCAAGCTGCCCGACACCGAGCGCGCGCGTCTGAAGACCATCCTCAAGAAGATCGTCCCCGAGGACGCGGGCGTCATCGTGCGCACCGCCGCCGAGGGCGCGAGCGAGGACGAGCTGCGCCGTGACGTCGAGCGGCTGCAGGCCCAGTGGGAGGACATCGAGAAGAAGGCGAAGAGCGGCAACGCTCCGACCCTGTTGTACGGCGAGCCGGACATGACCGTCCGCGTCGTCCGCGACATCTTCAACGAGGACTTCACCAAGGTCATCGTCAGCGGCGACGAGGCGTGGGACACCATCCACGGTTACGTCGCCCACGTGGCGCCCGACCTGGCGAACCGGCTGTCGAGGTGGACCTCCGAGGTCGACGTCTTCGCGACGTACCGGATCGACGAGCAGCTCGCCAAGGCGCTGGACCGCAAGGTCTGGCTGCCCAGCGGTGGTTCGCTGGTCATCGACAAGACCGAAGCGATGATCGTGATCGACGTCAACACCGGCAAGTTCACCGGTCAGGGCGGCAACCTCGAAGAGACGGTCACCAGGAACAACCTGGAGGCGGCCGAGGAGATCGTGCGCCAGCTGCGGCTGCGCGACCTCGGCGGCATCGTCGTCATCGACTTCATCGACATGGTCCTTGAGTCCAACCGGGACCTGGTGCTCAGGCGCCTTCTGGAGTGCCTGGGCCGCGACCGTACGAAGCACCAGGTGGCCGAGGTCACCTCGCTGGGCCTCGTCCAGATGACCCGCAAGCGGGTCGGCCAGGGCCTGCTGGAGTCGTTCTCGGAGACCTGCGTCCACTGCAACGGCCGCGGCGTGATCGTGCACATGGAGCAGCCGACCTCCGCCGGAGGCGGCGGCAAGCGCAAGAAGCGCGGTCGCGGCGGCGCCGAGCAGACCCACGAGAACGAGCACACGCACGAGCACACGTACGAGACGGAGACGGCCGAGGCCGGCGAGCCGTACGAGACGGCTGCCGAGGTCGCGGCGGAGGTCGCCGAGCCCGTCGCGCTTCCCGAGCCCGAGTTCGTACCGGACGAGGATCTGTACAGCAGCGCCGCCGAGGCGGAGGCCGCGGCCACCCGTGGTGGCCGTTCGCGTCGCCGGTCGAGCCGGCGGGCGTCGGCCCCGGCGGGTGCGCCGAGGTCCGAGTCCCGCAGGTCCGAGCGGGCCGAGCGAGCGGAGCGGGCGGAGCAGGCCGAGCAGGCCGAGGTTCCGACCGCGCAGTCCGTGACGCCGGAGGAAGAGGTCGCGCGTCCGGTTCAGCAGGAGCCGGCCGAGGTCGCGCAGACGGCGCCCGTCGCCGCCGAGGACCCGGTGGTCGAGGCACCGGCCGTCGACGACGCGGCTCCCAAGGGCCGTACGCGCCGTCGGGCGACCCGCAAGGTGTCCGCGCCCGCAGGTTCGCCCACGGCGGCCGAGGAGACCGTGGTGACGGTCTCCGAACCGGCCGCCGCGCCTGCCGCGCCGCCCGCCGAGCCCGTGGAGCAGGCCGCCGAGGCCGTCTCCACGGGTGAGCAGCCCGTCGCCGACAGCGCTGCCCCGGCCCGTCCGAGGCGTCGTGCGGTCCGTAAGGCCACCGCGCCGACCTCGTCCGCCGAGACCGCAGTCGTGGTCGTCCCGTCGGCGCAGCCGGAAGCCCCGGCGCAGGCCGCCGAGGCGCCCGCTGATTCGTCCGGCGAGGACGCCGGGGAGCCGGCCAAGAAGACGGTCCGCAAGGCGGCCAAGAAGGCGCCCGCGAAGAAGGCCGCCGCGAAGAAGACGACGACGGCGGCCAAGAAGACGGCCGCCAAGAAGACCACGGCCAAGAAGGCGACGAAGACCGCCAAGACGGCCGCGAAGTCGACGTCCAAGAAGACCGCGGCGGCGGAGCAGCAGACGCCGTCCACCGTCACCGCCTCCACCGACGAGGACTGACGAGGACCAGCAGCGGCGGAGGCGCGAGCCTCGGCACGACGCCCCCCGACCGGCGGTCACCGCGCCGGTCGGGGGGCGTCGTCGTGCCCGGCGGGGGCGCGGCAGCGGTCGGCGTGTGGGCCGCCGCCGTCACCCGTACGACCCGCGCGGTCACCCGAACTGCCGTTCCGAGCGCCCGGTCTGACATACCGTGACGCGGTTTGGGAAGCATCACGGACATCACATTCACCCCCCGCCCTTGGAACGTGCTTCCGCACCTGTAAAAATCGGGCGGTCATTGATTACACATACACGGGTGTGCGTCGGGGAGGACGCTCACACGTGTCAGGGGAGGGGATCTCATGGCGCGCGTGCGCCTGCAGGGCACGGGGCGGCACCGCGCTGTGAAGCCGGTCAGGGGAAGCCGTCAGGCCGTCGCGCTGGCGACCGTGCTGTCCGCGGCGGGTGTCCAGGCCGGCACGTCGGCGGGTACGGCGCAGGCCGTCGACAACCCGACGTGGACCGAGGGGCCGATCTTCAACGACCCGCTCGGCACGACCGACCAGCAGTACGCGATCCGCACCCGGCTGATCGAGCTGACGAACTCCGCGCTGCCCGGCTCCACGATCAAGGTCGCGGTCTACCACGTCTGGGAGGCCGGCGTCGTCAACGCGCTCGTCGCCGCCAAGAACCGCGGTGTGCGCGTACAGGTGCTGCTCGACGAGTCCAGCATCAGCGACCGTCCGACGAACACCGCCTACGGGACGCTCGCCTCGGGTCTCGGCACGGACCGTACGCAGGGCTCGTACGTCTCGACGTGTCCGGAGAGCAAGTCGTGCCTCGGCGACCCGAGGTTCGGGCAGTCGATCATGCACAACAAGTTCTGGCTGTTCTCAGCGGTGCAGGGCGCCACGAACGTGGTCGTGGAGACCACCTCGAACTCCACGCCGTCCGCGCACACGCGCTTCTTCAACGACGCGCTGCTGCTGCCGAACAACCCGACGATGTACGACGCGTACGCCGACTACTTCGACACGATGGTCGCGCAGGACTGGGAGTCCTGGAACTACCGCACGGTGAGCAACGGCCTCTACAAGGCGTACTTCTTCCCGCGGGCGGGCAACACGCGGGCCACCGACACGGTGTACTCGACCCTCAACAACGTCACCTGCAAGTACAAGGACACCGCGGGGGTCACCCGGTCGACCAAGGTCCGGGTGGCGATCTTCAAGATCACGCGGCTGGCCATCGCGGAGAAGCTGGTCGACCTGAAGAAGGCGGGCTGCTCCGTGAGCATCGTCTACGCGGAGTCGGACAGCGCCAAGAGCAGCGGCGGCACCAAGGGCACCTGGGAGAAGATGCACACCACCGGGGGCCCGACCGTACGCTGCTACAACGACGACCGGGACCCGCTGAACCCCGGCAAGAAGCTGGTCACGCCGTACATCATCCACTCCAAGTACATCCTCGTCGACGGCATGTACGACGGCGTGAAGAACAAGATCAGCTTCACCGGCTCGGGCAACTACACCGGCCCCGCGCTGCGCGAGAACGACGAGTCGATCGTGAAGGTCGACGACGACGCCGTGCACGACATGTACAGGATCCACTTCGACCGGGTGACCAAGGTCGCCTACCCGGGCACCGCGGACAGCACGGATCTGTGCAAGGGCGTGAAGCCGCTGCCGGCGGACGGCGAGCCCACGTAGGTTGCCCGCTCGGGGTGCGGTCGGGGCCCGGTTTGACCCCCACGTCGGGGCCCCGTAGCCTTGACCCTCGGTGTGTTTCTTGATGCACCGCATTCCCGTAAACCTCTTCCTCCTGGTGGCTCGCGCCCCGGGAGAGGCTGCCTGCTTCGCTTTCTTCGGTGGCTGGACTGCGGGGATTCCGATTTCGAGTGAGAGAGAGATCCGCGTGTACGCCATCGTGCGCAGCGGTGGTCGCCAGCACAAGGTTGCTGTCGGCGACATCGTTGAGGTTGACAAGATTTCCACTGCCAAGGTTGGCGACACGGTCGAGCTCTCGACCCTGCTCGTTGTCGACGGCGACGCCGTCACCAGCGACCCGTGGGTGCTGGACGGCATCAAGGTCCAGGCCGAGATCGTGGATCACCACAAGGGTGTGAAGATCGACATCCTTCGCTACAAGAACAAGACCGGCTACCGCCGTCGTCAGGGCCACCGCCAGCAGTACACGGCGATCAAGGTCACTGAGATCCCCGCGGCTGCGAAGTAAGGGACTGAGGAGAGATGGCACACAAGAAGGGCGCATCGTCCACCCGGAACGGTCGCGACTCAAATGCTCAGCGGCTCGGCGTGAAGCGCTTCGGCGGTCAGGTCGTCAACGCCGGTGAGATCCTGGTCCGCCAGCGTGGCACCCACTTCCACCCCGGCGTGAAGGTCGGCCGTGGCAAGGATGACACGCTGTTCGCGCTGGCCGCCGGTGAGGTCGAGTTCGGCACGCACCGTGGTCGCAAGGTCGTGAACATCGTTCCGGTCGTCTGACCGGATCTTTCGCGAGGCGGACCTCACTTCCCGTACGGGAAGCGGGTCCGCCTTTCGCGTGTTTCAACTGAGTAGTGATCATCGAGCGGCGACGATCGGCGAAGACCGTCGACGTCCGCGCGTTGATCATCGATGAGAGATTTCCGTACGTAACTGGAGGCACATCCCATGACCACCTTCGTGGACCGCGTCGAGCTGCATGTCGCCGCGGGTAGCGGAGGTCACGGCTGTGCCTCCGTACACCGGGAGAAGTTCAAGCCCCTCGGTGGCCCGGACGGCGGCAACGGCGGCCGTGGCGGTGACGTGAGCCTGGTCGTGGACCAGTCCGTCACCACGCTCCTCGACTACCACCACTCCCCGCACCGCAAGGCCACCAGTGGCCGGGCCGGTGAGGGCGGCAACCGGTCAGGCAAGGACGGCCAGGACCTGATCCTGCCGGTGCCGGACGGGACCGTCGTCCAGGACAAGGACGGGAACGTACTCGCCGACCTGGTGGGCCAGGGCACGACGTACGTGGTCGCGGAGGGCGGCAGGGGTGGCCTCGGCAACGCCGCGCTGTCCTCGGCCCGCCGCAAGGCGCCCGGCTTCGCGCTGCTGGGCGTTCCCGGTGGCATGCAGGACATCGTCCTGGAGCTGAAGACGGTCGCGGACGTCGCGCTGGTCGGCTACCCGAGCGCGGGCAAGTCCTCGCTGATCTCGGTCCTGTCGGCCGCGAAGCCCAAGATCGCCGACTACCCCTTCACCACCCTCGTCCCCAACCTCGGCGTGGTGACGGCCGGCTCGATGGTCTACACGATCGCCGACGTGCCGGGACTGATCCCGGGAGCCAGCCAGGGCAAGGGCCTGGGTCTTGAGTTCCTGCGTCACGTGGAGCGCTGCGAGGTGCTGGTCCACGTCCTGGACACGGCGACCCTGGAGTCGGACCGTGACCCCGTCTCCGACCTCGACATGATCGAGGAGGAGCTGAAGCAGTACGGCGGCGGCCTCGACCGCCGGCCGCGCATGGTCGTCCTGAACAAGATCGACGTGCCGGACGGCAAGGACCTGGCCGAGATGGTCCGCCCGGATCTGGAGGCGCGCGGCTACCAGGTCTTCGCGATCTCGGCCGTGGCCCACACGGGCCTCAAGGAGCTCTCCTTCGCCCTCGCCGAACTGGTCGGGCAGGCTCGTGCGGCGAGGCCCGTGGAAGAGGCGACCCGCGTCGTCATCCGCCCGAAGGCGGTCGACGACGCGGGCTTCACCGTGGTCCGCGAGGACGACGGGCTCTACCGCGTGCGTGGCGAGAAGCCGGAGCGGTGGATCCGCCAGACCGACTTCAGCAACGACGAGGCCGTCGGCTACCTCGCCGACCGGCTCAGCCGTCTGGGCGTCGAGGCACAGCTGATGAAGGCCGGCGCCAACTCGGGTGACGGCGTCGCCATTGGTCCCGAGGAGAACGCGGTCGTCTTCGACTGGGAGCCCTCGGTCCTGGCCGGTGCCGAGATGCTCGGGCGCCGTGGTGAGGACCACCGCTTCGAGCCGCCGCGGCCGGCTGCGCAGCGGCGTCGCGACAAGCAGGCGGAGCGGGACGAGTCGGACCAGGAGTTCGACGACTTCAACCCGTTCTAGCGGGTCCGCCCTCCGGGCCGGGGTGTGTGGATGCACCGCGGCCCGGGGAGGGCTGATTGCGCCGTTCCCCGCGCCCCTGAGGGTGAGTGGGGGTTGCCCGCGCAGTTCTTCGCGCCCCTGAGGTGGGTGGGGGTGGAGGTTGGTGTGTTGCCGGGGTGGGTGAGGGTTGCCGGCGCCGTTCCCCGCGCCCCTGAAATGAGACGCCTGGGGCGCGCCCCTTCAGGGGCGCGGGGAACGGCGCGACAAGCCACCACCGGCCCGTAGTCGAAGGCGTACCCCTGCAGAACAAAGGCGTGGGGCCCGGAGGTGACTCCGGGCCCCACGCCTTCGTTCTGCGCTCACGCGTTGACGGAGTCCTCCGCCTCGCTCGCGTCCTGCGAACCCTCGTCCGCCGCGTCCTCCGACGCCGACCGCGGCGAAGGGATCTCGGCCGCGAGCCGCGACTCCATCCGCACCCGCCGCTCGTCGGCCTTCGTGCACAGGTCGTCGATCGCGCCGTTGAAGCGGACCATCGACGGCGGGTCGGACGGACCGAGCAGGTGCTCCTTCAGCGCGGCACGGGCCGCCGTGAACTGGTCCTTCTCGGGCCGTCGGACCGACTCCAGGAGCGCCGGCACCCCCTCCGCGCCGGGGGAGAGGACAACTCCCGCCGACACCGTCGGGAACCCCGTGCGGAACGCCGCCTCGGGCATCCCCGAGGTGTTCGCCACCGCGTACGGCTTCTCGCTCGACAGCCAGTCGGACACCACCGACGACACATCGCTGACCAGCAGGTCCGCCTGGTTGAAGCAGGCGAAGATACCCGGCCGCGCGTCCGTGATGATCTGGTGCTCCCACTCCGGGAAGGACGCCCAGTACGCCTTCTCCCAGGCCAGCGTGGCCTCGGCGATGGCGGCCTCGCGGTCACCCCGGGGCACGCCCTGGAGCAGCATCCGCTCCATCTCGTCGGCGCTGGCCCGGAAGTCGGTGGACGTCAGCTTGTCCAACTCGGCCGTACGACGCGCCAGTTCGGCCGCGGCACCGGCCTCGGGGCGAGCGCCCGAGCGCAGCGCGGCGGCCTCGCGGATCATCGCCTTGATGCGCTCGTTCGCGGCGCCCGCGCGCAGATCGACGGAACCGGTCATCGGGTGCGGCTTGTAGAGGAGCCGTACACCGTCGTCGGCCAGCAACTGCCGGACGATGTTCTCGCCGGCCAGCACCACGGACGTGTTGCCGGGGTTGCCGTCCCAGCCCTCCCACGTGGGGGCGTACAGCACGGTCGTGAACGCGCCCGTCGGCGCCCCCGAGTAGGGGCGGATCGGCGCGAGCTGCGGGCGGCCGACCTCCACGATGTCCTTGTCCTCGACGCCGACCTCGGCCAGCGCGTACCGCTCGCGGGCCGCGGGACCGGCCACCCACACCTCGTCGTACGCCTTCGCGTACGGGTTGCAGGAGGACAGCTTGTCGCTCTCGCCGTGGTTGATGAAGGCGTGCTTCACCGTGGGAATGCGAAGGACCTGCGAGGTCTTCGCCGCGTTGGCCGGGTGCAGCATC
The DNA here is from genome assembly GCF_044742785.1 of Streptomyces sp. NPDC087844. Lineage (NCBI taxonomy): Bacteria > Bacillati > Actinomycetota > Actinomycetes > Kitasatosporales > Streptomycetaceae > Streptomyces > Streptomyces sp. NPDC087844. Next base: position 113,510 of record NZ_JBIUVD010000012.1, read on the forward strand.
ATCTTGAGCGTCGAGTTCTCCAGCGAGAACATCGTCGAGACCTTCGGGAAGCAGATCACCGGCACGTCGGTGGCGTCGATCTTCTGCACCATGAACCGCTCGCGCAGCACGATCAGCGGCTTCGCGTCGACCGCGGAGACCGTGGAGAGCCACATGTTCGCCTGGTACGCGGAGGTCGTGCCGCCGGAGAAGTACATGGCGACCGTCGGCCGGTAGTCGGCCAGCCAGTTGTCCAGCCACTCCATGACCTTCTGCTCGCTCAGGGCGCGCTTCTTCGGCAGCAGCCAGGTGGCGAGGTACGCGGTGCCGCCGCCGATCAGCACGAGGGCGACACCGAGGCCGAGGGCGCCCCACAGGGCGTCCTCGGTGGCCGCGGTGACCATCAGGCCGATCGTGGTCGGGACGGAGAAGGTGAGCAGCCGGTGACCGGGGCGGCGGGCCAGGATGCGCGGGGGAGCGGCGGTGAGGCGCAGCGCGGACGCGTCGATGTTGCGGGTGACGATCGGCAGCGTACGAGTGCGGCGGACCATCACGGCGGCGGCCTGGCAGGCGAAGTGCAGGGCGTAGAAGACGCACAGCCCGACCATCAGCGGCGCCTGCTCGCGCGTCGGGCTGATGCCGTCGATCCGCAGGAGCCCTACCAGGATGATCATGTCGCGCAGCAACTGCCGGACCGTGGCGTCGAAGCGGACCTTGCCGAGCAGCGAGAGCAGCCCGGGATCCCGGTACTGCAGGAACACGTCGAGGGCGAGGCCGGCGGCGCTCACGGCGACGAACACCGGGACGTTCGGCAGCAGAGCGGAGACGATCTGAGCCGTGAAGAGCGCGAACATCAAGAGCAGCGCGGACAGCTGCACGATGCGGCGGGTGGCGAGTCCGGCGGAGGGCACGGAATGGGCTCCTGCGAGGGGTGCGGCGGATGGGGGGAGGCGTGGAGGTCGGGCCTCGCCGTACCTCCCTGAAGGCCGTACGGGAGAGGCCGATCCCTGACCGTATGACCTCTGCGGGTCGCCTAGCAATCTTGCGTGAGAACTATCACCGGATTTGGGTTTAAAACGACGAGAAGCCGTGACGCTCCCTTCCCGCCCTCCGCGCGCGCCCCCGCCGACCCGCCTCCCCGCGTCCGCCCCTCGAAACACGCGGGCGTCCGCCGCCCTGCGTCCCGTAGATTGCACGAACCGGACAGGTCGCAGGTCGGACCGTGGGGAACGTGGGAAACATTGGGGTACAGCGTGTCAGCGGCTGGGCGGGCGGCAAGCAGGCAGGGCGTCGTGGACGCCCGCAGGATCGTCGTCAAGGTGGGTTCCTCGTCCCTGACCACCGCGGCGGGAGGCCTCGACGCCGACCGCGTGGACGCCCTCGTCGACGTCCTCGCCAAGAGCCGTGGCGGCGGCGAGCACGAGGTCGTCCTCGTCTCGTCCGGCGCCATCGCAGCCGGTCTCGCCCCGCTGGGCCTGCGCCGCCGCCCGAAGGACCTGGCCCGCCAGCAGGCCGCCGCCAGCGTCGGCCAGGGCCTCCTCGTCGCCCGCTACACCGCCTCCTTCGCCCGGTACGGAGTCCGGGTCGGCCAGGTGCTGCTCACCTCCGACGACATGAGCCGCCGCGCCCACCACCGCAACGCCTCCCGCACCCTCGACGAGCTCCTCGCGATGGGCGCCCTGCCTGTCGTCAACGAGAACGACACCGTCGCCACGGACGAGATCCGCTTCGGCGACAACGACCGCCTCGCGGCCCTCGTGGCCCATCTCGTCCGCGCGGACCTGCTCGTCCTGCTCTCCGACGTGGACGGCGTGTACGACGGCGACCCCAGCAGACCCGGTACGTCGCGGATAGCGGAAGTACGCACTCCGGCCGACCTCGCGCACGTCGACATCGGCAGTACGGGCAAGGCGGGTGTCGGCACCGGAGGCATGGTCACCAAGGTCGAGGCGGCCAGGATCGCCGCCGCGGCCGGCATCCCGGTGGTGCTGACGAGCGCGGTGCACGCGGCGGACGCCCTCGCCGGACGGGACACCGGCACGTACTTCCACGCCACCGGCCGCCGCTCCGCCGACCGGCTGCTGTGGCTCCAGCACGCGTCGACCCCGCAGGGCGCCCTCGTCCTGGACGACGGGGCCGTGCGCGCGGTCGTCGAGCGGCGCACGTCCCTGCTGCCCGCGGGCATCGCGGCCGTCGAGGGCGACTTCACCGCCGGTGACCCCGTCGAACTGCGTGACAGCGCGGGGCGGGCGGTCGCCCGGGGGCTGGTCAACTTCGACGCCAAGGAGATCCCGCAGCTGATCGGGCGTTCCACGCGCGACCTGGCGCGCGAGCTGGGACCCGCGTACGAACGCGAGGTCGTGCACCGGGACGACCTGGTGTTGCTGAATTCGTGAACCGGGCGGCCCGAAGGGGGCGGAGGGGACCCGGAGCGGTGTCCACCGGACGTCCACCGGCGTACGCCCCGCGCCGTGCCCGTCAACAGGGCCCCGGCCGAAAAGAGTGGGGAACGCCGTACAAAGCTCCTGCCCGGAGGTGGACCTTCGGTAAAAGCGCCACGCGGCGCCTCCCCACCTGCTCAACTTTGTCTCAGGGAGACCCCCTCAGTCCGATCAGTCGACAGTCCGAGCGGACCCATTGCGTGAAGGAGGCCGTCGTGAGACGAGTGCGCCCTGGGGCGGCGGCGTCCCGCAGTCTTGGCGGCTCGCGCGCGGCCGGCGAGGAGCGGGCGCTCACCAGCGTCACCGCCGGTGACATGTACGAGGCGGAAGAGCCGCAGCCGCAGCCGCAGGATCTGCCACGGCTGTGGCACGTCACGCTGAGCGTCTCGGGCGGCGAGGCCCCGCTGAAAGAGGTCAGGCGCGGCCTGGAACAGCTCGCCCACGACCACCCCTTTCTGCTGACCAGCCGGTACGCCAACGACCACGCGGAGATCCGCTACTGGGAGGAGGCCCGCGACCTGCACGACGCGGCCGCGGTCGCGCTGCGGCTGTGGGGCGAGCACCGCCAGACCGCGAAACTTCCGCCCTGGGAGATCGTCGGCCTGGAGGTCATCGACCGCGAGACCTACCACCAGCGGATCGCGGAGGGCTACGGGCCGCTGCCGGCCACCCCGGTGGGCGTACACCCGTTCTGACCGCGGTGATCCCCGGGCACACGCTTTCTACGGCCATTTCAGGACCTGTCTCGCGGTGTCTCGCGGTGTGGGACAACGGCTGAACAGCTCTCACGGGCGCATTACCCTGCGGGTTATGACCACGCTCTCGCCGTACGACTCGATGTCCCCGGTCACCCAGGCCGCCTACCGTGCCAAGGGCGCCGCCGCCGACCTCGCCCCGCTGCCGCGGGCCGAGAAGGACGACGCGCTGCTCGCGATCGCGGACGCCCTCGAAGTCCGTACGAGCGAGATCGTCGAGGCCAACGCCAAGGACGTCGAGCGCGCCCGCGCGGCCGGCACCAGCGAGACCGTCATCGACCGGCTCACGCTCACCCCCGAACGGATCCGCGCGATCGCCTCCGACGTACGCGACGTGGTGGCGCTGCCCGACCCGGTCGGCGAGGTCGTCCGCGGCTCGACCCTCCCCAACGGCATCGACCTGCGCCAGGTCCGCGTCCCGCTCGGTGTCGTCGGCATCATCTACGAGGCCCGCCCGAACGTGACGGTCGACGCGGCCGCCCTGTGCCTGAAGTCCGGGAACGCGGTGCTGCTGCGCGGCTCGTCCTCGGCGTACGAGTCCAACTCCGCCCTCGTCCGCGTCCTGCGCGACGCCGTCGGAGGCTCGGGCCTGCCCGCCGACGCCGTGCAGCTCGTGCCGGGCGACAACCGCGAGTCCGTACGCGAGTTGATGCGCGCCCGGGGCCTCGTCGACGTGCTCATCCCGCGCGGCGGCGCCTCACTGATCCGCACGGTCGTCCAGGAGTCCACCGTCCCGGTCATCGAGACCGGCACCGGCAACTGCCACGTCTACGTCGACGCGCACGCCGACCTCGACATGGCGATCGACATCCTGATCAACTCCAAGGCGCAGCGCCCCAGCGTCTGCAACGCCGCCGAGACGCTCCTCGTCCACCAGGACATCGCGCCCCGGTTCCTGCCGCTCGCGCTCGACGCCCTCGCGGAGGCCGGGGTCACCGTGCACGGCGACGAGCGCGTCCTCGCGTACGGCAAGGACTCCAAGGCCACCGTCGTCGAGGCGACGACCGAGGACTGGGAGACCGAGTACCTGTCGTACGACATCGCGGCGGCCGTCGTCGACTCCCTGGACCGGGCCGTCGAGCACATCCGGCTGTGGACCTCCGGGCACACCGAGGCGATCGTCACCACCTCGCAGCAGGCGGCCCGCCGCTTCACCCAGTTGGTCGATTCGACGACGGTGGCCGTGAACGCCTCCACGCGCTTCACGGACGGCGGCCAGTTCGGCTTCGGCGCCGAGATCGGGATCTCCACGCAGAAGCTGCACGCGCGGGGGCCCATGGGGCTGCCGGAGCTGACGAGCACCAAGTACATCGTCACGGGCGACGGGCACATCCGGCGCTGACCCGTCCGGCCCGGACAGGTCCGGCGCCGGCCGTCTCGCCAGGTGGATGAGTTTCCGCACGGTCTGCCCAAATCGCCCACCCCGGTCTACTCTGGATCCGTGCCGGAGGACGTGGGGGGCACGCCGTTCCCTGACGGCTGGGAGCCCGACGACGACCGCGACCGCGGGGGTGCGGACGAAGAGTTCGCCTCCGTGGTCTTCGACGAGGCCTTCGTGCGGGCGGCGAAGGTGCACGAGCCGACCGCCGTGGAGCGTCTCCTGGCCGCCGCGCAGGCGAGAGCGGATGCCTCCGAGGCCGAGGCCCGCCGGGCGCACACCCGGGGCCTGCGAGGGGACGACGAGCTCTACGAGGACGGGTTCGGCCCCGACGGGCCGGGCGATTTCGGCCACGGCCCCGGTCTGGACGACCTGGACGACCGGGACGTCCTGCACAGCGGCTACGGCCACCCCGGCACCTACGGCAAGCAGACCCGCTGGCACCGTCCCGTGGCCTGGCTGCTCGCCCTCGTGATGGGCATCGGCATGGTCGCGCTGGCTTTCGCGGCGGTCTACCGGGGCGCCTCGTCGAGCAGCGGGGACCAGGTCCCGCCGCCCGCCTCCACCGGACTCGAACAGGGCGGGGGTGTGGGTCCCTCGGCCTCCGCCGACCACTCCCCGCCGGCCGCCTCGGCGGTGCCCCGCACCCCGTGACGGTTCCGGTGGACCGTTCCGCGGGGACCAGGGCCGGAACAGGGCCCCAACAGGTTTGAGGAGTGGCCGCCGCAACCCGCGGGGGCGCTCCGGGAGCTGATGGTGAACCTGGTGAGAACCTGTCAGAAGTTGTCGTGCAGCAGGGCGTTTACCTGAGGTCCAGGAGACCTACTCTGAAAGTATGGGCAGTCCTGGAGACCCACCGGAGGGGACATCCGAGGGTGTACCCGGCGGTGGCGAGGAGGAGTACCGATCCGTCGTCTTCGACGAATCGTTCGTCCGCGCTGCCCGCCTCCAGGAGTTCTCCGCGCAGGAGCGGATCGGCGACCACACCCCGGCCGTCCGCCGCCGCCCCCCGATGCGCCGAGGTCTCTCCCGGCAGGCCCTGGTCCTCGTCGTCCTGATCGCCGTGGCGTTCGGCACGGCGATCTACATGGGCGTACGCCATCCGTACCAGACCCCCGCCGCGAAGCATCCCGAACCACTGCGCATGACGGTGATACCGCTCGCGCCACAGAGCCGCGTACCCGGTTCGGCCGATGTGGAGGCGCTGTACGCGCACAGCCCCGCCGACCAGTTCCGCATAGGCGCCGACGGCATCACACTGCCCGCCTCCCGGCGCACCGCGCACTTCTCCGACAGCCAGATCGTCACCGCGCTGACCACGGCGAAGGACTACCTCGTCGAGTCCGCGCTCGACCCGGACGTCCTCACCGGCGGTGCCAGCAGGTCGGTGCGGATACTGCTCGACCCGCAGCAGCTCGACCAGTTCGACCAGAGCTTCCGGAGCCCCACCGCGGACGGGCGGCACGCGCCCACCGGCTGGCTGGTCCGCTTCGACCCGGCGCGGACCGAGCTGGCCGACACCAAGGTCAGGGTGCAGGGCACCCTGACCGCCGCCGAGACGGACTCCGACACCCTTGAGGTCAGCGCCGACCACACCTTCGTCTACGCGCTGCGGCCGACCGGTTCCGACGAGAAGGCCGAGGCCTCGCTGTTCACCGTCCGGCGCGAGCTGCACTTCCGGTTCGACCGCGACGACCTGCGCATGCACCAGGCCGAACTGCTCGTCTCCTACGTCCAGGCCGGGCCGCTGGCCTGTGCCGAGGACGCGACGAACCAGCTGCGTCCGCTGCTCGCGGGAGAGACGGCCAGGGCGGGTGGGCCGGCCGGCACCGATCCGTTCGCCACGGGCAGCGCCACGGCGCTGTGCGGGTCGCTGGCGGCCAGCGCGCAGCCGAAGCTGTGACCTGAGCGCTGCGCTCCGCTGAGGGGGTGGGGGCATCGCCATGACCTGCGGGCCCGGAGGGGGCTTGGCGCGCAGTTCCCCGCGCCCCTTGCGGGGTGGGGCGCGGGTGGCCGGTTGTCAGGCGTTGCCGTTTGGGGGGGTGTCCTCCGGGCCGTCCGTGTGCGGGTGGTCCTTGGTGGTGTTGGTGGAACCGCCGCCGCCGGCGCTCCCGGTGCTGCTGCCGCTCGCGAAGCCGCCGAAGCCGCGTCGCACCCGGCCGCCGAGGTCGCCCGCACCGCCCGCGATGTCGCTGACCAGCTTCATCAGCGGGTCCTTGGAGTTCTTCATGTCGGTGGCATAACTGGCCGCGGACTGGCGGAAGGAGTCCGTGACCGAGGTGTTCCCGTCCTCGTCGCGGCGCGGGTAGTGGCCGTCCATTATCCGCTGGTAGTCGCGGGACTCCCCCCACTTCTTCAGCTCGGCCGCCCTGACCGTGGTGAACGGGTGGGAGCGGGGCATCACGTTCAGGATCTTGAGCACGGAGTCGCGGAGATCGCCGCCGGCCTCGTACTCCTCGGCCTGGGCGAGGAACGCGTCCACGTTCATCTCGTGCAGGTGGTTGCCGCCCGCGATCTTCATCAGGCCGCGCATCGAGGCCCGCAGGTCCTGGCCGACCAGCAGGCCCGCACGGTCCGCGGACAGCTCGGACTTGCGGAACCACTCGCGCAGGGCGGTCACGATCGCCATGATCGCGAGGTTGCCGAGGGGGATCCACGCCACGCGCAGGGCGAGGCTGGTGAGGAAGAGCAGAATCGTGCGGTAGACGGAGTGGCCGGACAGCGCGTGGCCCACCTCGTGGCCTATGACCGCCCGCATCTCCTCCTCGTCGAGCAGCTCGACGAGTCCCGTGGTGACGACGATGATCGGCTCGTCCAGACCGATGCACATCGCGTTCGGCTGCGGGTCCTGGTTGACGTACATCGGCGGGACCTTCTCCAGGTCCAGGATGTAACAGGCGTCGCGCAGCATCACGTTCAGGTGGGCGAACTGGGCGTCCGAGACGCGCACCGAGTCCGACAGGAACAGCAGCCTCAGGCTGCGCTCCGGGAGCAGGCCGCTGAGCGCCTTGAAGACCGTGTCGAAGCCGGTGAGCTTGCGCAGGGCGACCAGGGCCGAGCGGTCCGCGGGGTGCTCGTACGCCCGGGAGGAGATCCCCTCGAAGCGCCTGCGCTGCCTGCTCGGTACGTTCTCGTGGCTTTCTTCTGGCATGTGGTCCCCCATGCGTTTGGTTGCCTTCTGTGCCCCCAAGGCGGGGACCAGCCTAGGCGGAGATACCTTGGACGGGCAGTACAGCGAAGGAGCAGTACGTCAAGGAGTAGTACGTCATGGAGCATTCCCCCGGATCGTGGCTCGTCGAGGCCGCGAGTGCCGCCCAGGAGCAAGGGGCGGGCAATCTTCTCCGCATCGTGCTCATCGTGATGGTCGTCGGTTGTGCGCTGGGCGCCTGGTTCCTCTTGCGCGGCTACAAACGGGACGACTGAGACCCCGCGGAAGGTTCCCGGTCCGGCGGAGCCGAACTCCCCAACGGCGGAGTCGGAGTGATGGAGGAGAGGGCACCCGCTTACGATGTGCGGAAGTCTTTGTCCCGCCCCCATCGGATAGGTCCTGCTGAAGATGAGCTTCCACAGCACCGCTGCCCAGTTGGTCACACTCGCCGCCGAGGGCGAGGAGCACGGCGGCAACCACGAGAGCCTGAACCCCCTGTTCGTCGGCGGTGGAGCCTTTCTCGCCCTCCTGCTGCTGCTGTGGATCACCACCCGCTTCAACCGGGACCGCTGACGCCCGCGCGACAGAGCCCGCCGTTCGGGCCGGTAGGGTCTGCACGCATGGGAGAGCAGGACATGCCTACCGGTCCGGCGGGCGTCGTGGCACACGACGTACGGCGTGGCACGGGAAACGGACCGTCGAACCCGGGCAAGCGCCGCCTCGGCGTCATGGGCGGAACGTTCGACCCGATCCACCACGGACACCTCGTGGCCGCGAGCGAGGTCGCCGCGCGCTTCCACCTCGACGAGGTGGTGTTCGTGCCGACCGGCCAGCCGTGGCAGAAGACCGACCGCAAGGTCTCGCCGGCCGAGGACCGCTATCTGATGACGGTCATCTCGACCGCTGAGAACCCGCAGTTCTCCGTGAGCCGCATCGACATCGACCGCGGCGGTCCCACCTACACCACGGACACACTGCGCGACCTGCGCATGCTCAACCCCGACACGGACCTCTTCTTCATCACCGGCGCCGACGCGCTCGGCCAGATCCTCACCTGGCGGGACGCCGACGAACTGTTCTCCCTCGCGCACTTCATCGGGGTCACCCGGCCCGGCCACATACTGACCGACACCGGTCTGCCGGAGGGCGGTGTCTCGCTCGTCGAGGTTCCCGCGCTCGCCATCTCCTCCACGGACTGCCGGGTCCGGGTCGCGAAGGGTGACCCGGTCTGGTACCTGGTGCCGGACGGTGTGGTGCGCTACATCGACAAGCGTGAGCTGTACCGCGGCGAGTGAGCCGAGAGGGGCACCGGTGAACGACCGATACGACGCTGGGTACGGAGGCGACCAGTACGAACTCGTCGGCTACGACGAGTTCGGGCAGCCCGTGTACCGGCAGGTACCTCAGCCGGGACAGTCTCCGCAGCACCCTCAGTACTCTCCGCAACAGGACGAGTACGGCTCGTACGACCCCTATGGCGGGCAGGTGCAGGGACAGGTTCCGGGGCAGGCGCCCGCGCAGGGTTACGGGCAGGACTACCACCAGGACTACGGGCAGCAGGGGTACCAGCAGGGCTACGGCTACGACCCGTACGCGACGGGGCAGCAGACGGAACAGCAGGCCGGGCAGCAGGCGGGCCGGCCGCAGCCCCAGGTCGCCGAGCAGACCGCCTACATCCCGCAGCAGGCGGGCCCCGCCGAGGACCCGGCCCCCGCACCGGCCCCCGTACCGTCGGAGGGTGACGAGCGGCCGGGTGAACCCGACTACCGCACCGAGCAGTTCGCGTTCGTCGAGGAGCAGCCCGAGCAGTCCGAGGACGTCATCGACTGGCTCAAGTTCACCGAGAACCGCACCGAGCGGCGCGAGGAGGCCAAGCGCCGCGCGCGCGGCCGGGTGGTCGCCCTCGTGGTCGTCCTCGCGATGGTCGTGGTGGGCGGGGCGGGCTATCTCTGGTTCGCCGGGAAGCTGCCCGGGTCCTCGCCGGACGCGAAGGGCGGCACGACCGCCGCCGCGGGCGCCCAGAAGCGCGACGTGATCGTCGTCCACCTGCACAACACCAAGGGCAGCGGCACCTCGACGGCCCTGCTCGTCAACAACACCACCACCGAGCAGGGCACCACGGTCCTGCTGCCCAACTCCCTGGCGCTGACGGACGACGACGGCGGCGCGACCACCCTCTCCAAGTCGGTCGACGACGACGGTTCCTCGGGGACGCTCGACGAGCTCGACACCGTGCTCGGGACGGACATCGAGGGCACCTGGCGCCTCGACACCCCGTATCTCGACAACCTGGTCGAGCTCGTCGGCAACATCGACATCGACACCGACGCGGACGTGCCGGACCCCGAGGCGAAGAAGAAGAGCGAGGCGCCCCTCGTCAAGAAGGGCGAGCAGCAGACGCTCAGCGGCAAGATGGCCGTCGCGTACGCCACGTACCGCGCCTCGGGGGAGTCGCAGAACGCGCAGTTGCAGCGGTTCGGGCAGGTCATGCAGGGCGTGCTGCGCAAGCTGTCGTCCGACTCGCAGGCCGCGACGACCACCGTGCAGACGCTCGCGCAGATCCTCGACCCCTCGCTCACCGACAAGGACCTGGGCGTGTTCCTCGCCAAGCTCGCGGACCGCGCCAAGGAGGGCGACTTCAAGACCGCCCTGCTGCCCGTCCAGACGGACGGCCGACTCAGCACGCAGGCGAGCGACAGCGTGGTCAAGGACGTGCTCGGCGGAGCCGCCAGGAGCCCCGAGAAGGGCGCCGCCGTCCAGGTCGGCATCCGCAACGCCACGGCCGACGAGGACGCCACCGAGAAGGCCAGGGTCGTGCTGCTCAACGGCGGCTACACCTTCGTCGACGGCGGTACGGCCGACGCCGCGCAGGCGGTGTCCGAGATCACATACGCCGACGCCGCGAAGAAGGAGGACGCGGTGGAGGTCGCCAAGACACTGGGCCTGCCCGCGGCCTCCGTGAAGAAGGGCGAGGTCACCTCGAACGCGGACGTGTCGGTACTGCTGGGCCAGGACTACCAGGTGAGCGAGTAGACCGACCCGCCGGACCCGTGGAGTGATCGTCTATCGCGTGGGGTGCCGTCGGCGGTCCGTGAGACCCTTGGGGTATGACCCCCCGGGGTTCCTGACCGCCTACGGAAAGCCTTGTAGTGACCGCCACTGACCGCTCTATCGAGCTCATCACCACCGCCGCGCAGGCGGCCGCCGACAAGCTCGCGCACGACGTCATCGCGTACGACGTCAGCGACGTGCTGTCGATCACGGACGCCTTCCTGCTGGCCTCCGCGCCCAACGACCGCCAGGTCAAGTCGATCGTCGACGAGATCGAGGAGCGGCTGAACAAGGAACTCGGCACGAAACCGGTGCGCCGCGAGGGCGACCGCGACGCCCGCTGGATCCTGCTGGACTACGTCGACATCGTGGTGCACGTCCAGCGCAGCGAGGAGCGCGTGTACTACGCGCTGGAGCGGCTCTGGAAGGACTGCCCCGAGATCGACCTGCCCGCCGATGCCAAGGCCACGCAGGGCAAGGCCGCCGAGCACGCCGAACTGCGGGACGCGGAGGTGGCCGCAGAGCTGCGCGGAGAACTTCGATGACCGCCGGCGACGGGCCTCCGGCGGCGGACGACAAGCCGCTGTCGGACGCCGGCCGGAAGGCGGGCCGGGGGCGCCGCGTCATCCTGTGGCGCCACGGCCAGACGCTGTGGAACGTGGAGCGCCGTTTCCAGGGCACCACGGACGTCGAGCTGACCGGGACCGGCGTGGGCCAGGCCCGCCGCGCCGCCCGCCTGCTCGCGTCCCTGAAGCCCGACGCGATCGTCGCCTCGGACCTGAAGCGGGCGGCGGACACCGCGGGTGAGCTGTCCGCGCTCACCGGCCTCGACGTGACGCACGACGAGGGCCTGCGCGAGACCTACGCGGGCGTCTGGCAGGGCCTGACGCACGAGGAGATCATCGCGCGGTACGGCGACCAGTACGCGGGCTGGAAGCGCGGCGAGCCCGTCCGTCGGGGCGGCGGCGAACTGGAGACCGAGGTCGCCGACCGGGCGGCCCCCGTGGTGCTCCGGCACGCCGAGAAGCTGCCCGACGACGGCACGCTCGTGGTCGTCAGCCACGGCGGCACCATCCGCACCACCATCGGCCGCCTCCTCGGTCTGGAATCACAGCACTGGGAAAGCCTCGGCGGCCTCTCCAACTGCTGCTGGTCCGTCCTCGGTGAGGGCGCCCGCGGCTGGCGCCTCCTGGAGCACAACGCGGGGACCCTGCCGGAGCCGGTGCTGGGCGACGACGACTAGAACCTCCGGCCGGCACGCGTGGGTCCGCCCGCGCAGGCCGGAGGATCTTGCCCCGGTGCCCGTCGGCTCCGGATTTCGCTTTCCGGCTGGTCGCAGGCTAAAGTTTCTCTTGTTCCGCCGCCGGGAAAGCGGCTGGGACACCGCAAGGGGCTATAGCTCAGTTGGTAGAGCGCCTGCATGGCATGCAGGAGGTCAGGAGTTCAATTCTCCTTAGCTCCACAGGAAGATGATCCCGTCCCCGTCAGGGGGCGGGATCTTTCGTTGACCTGTTCTTCCCCGCGTGTTGAGTCACTTGGGCCTCCCCAGGCGTATACCTCTTCGGACGCATTACCCGTCGTTTGCGCTGGCCGCGACCACTGCGGCGGGTCCCGTGTCCTGACTGGTACGAAGGCGTCGCTGACCGTATTGCTCCGGCCGTGGCAGAATCAAACGGCCGGAAGGGGGCGCGACCCGACGGGAGGGAGTGGCGATGCCTGCGAGCATCCTCGGGAAGGTCGACGACCTTCCCGAAGCCGAGGTGGTACGGGACCCGATCACGCGCCTCGACCGCCCTCCCCGCGCTTCGGCCCACGTTGCTCAAGTCCTCGGCGACAACGGAGGAGTTCCCTACGTGTGCACGGCCTGCGGCCACAGCTGGAGCTGATCGATGGGTGCGCACAGGCGAAAGTGCGATTGGTGCGGCAGTGGTACGCCGATCGTCCGCGACATGGAACCGGTCAACCACGACTACCAGTACTGGTGCGAGGAATGCGCACGGGCGCTGATCATAAAAGGCGACCCCATCGAGACGTACCGCGAGCTTGAGGGCGAGCCGATCTACGGCCGGCTCCTCGACGAGCACTGCACGCTCAAGCGCTTCTACTCGTTCGCTACGGCCTGATCCGCCCCTGATCCGGCCGGGGCGTCCCCGGCCGGGACCGCGACCGGGAAACGATTTGGTGGTGCGCGGAGGGACCGGTAATGTTGGCGTCGCCGCCGGGGAGACCCGGTGGGGCACCACAAGGGGCTATAGCTCAGTTGGTAGAGCGCCTGCATGGCATGCAGGAGGTCAGGAGTTCAATTCTCCTTAGCTCCACAGCACATACAGCTCCACAGCACATGAAGCGGGCCATCCGATCAGGATGGCCCGCTTCTTCGTGTCGTGACGTCTCGGTGTACCGGCGTACAGAGGCGTACGGTGCGGCGGCCCGGATGCTGCCGGGCCGCCGGTGGACTCAGCGGCCGCGGCCCAGCGCGCGACGGCCGCCCCCGCCGCCCTCGCGCACGGCGGGCAGGTTCTGCCGGGGGGCCGCTCCGCGGGTGTCCTCCTCCAGGCGCAGGGCGAGCGCCGGGCAGCGTCGTACGGCCCGCAGCGCCTTCGCCTCCGCGTACCGGGGCACGCCCGCCTGCGCGACCGTCGGGAAGCCGTCGGCGCCCAGCTGGAAGACCTCCGGGAGGATGTCCGCGCACAGGCCGTGCCCGCGGCACAGCGTCCAGTCCACGAAGATCTTCTGGCGGGGTGCGCCCTGCTCCTCCTCCGGCTGGCCGCCGCCCGGGATGCCGGTGGGCTGCTGGCCGCCCTCGAAGAGCGGCAGAACACCCTCCACGGGGCGTCCGCAGCCGTTGCCGAGGACATGGGCGGCCAGGTCGTCGGTGAACGCCTTGATGGTCGACTCCAGGAACATCGCGGAGCCGTCAGGGTGCGAGCACGCGCCGCGCCTCTTCACGGAGTTGGCGACCTGCTTGAGCGCCTCCAGGGCGGCCGGACCGCCGCCGTTGAGGATGTCCTCCATGCCGCGGGCCGCGGCCGGCAGTCCGAGGTAGCAGGGGCCGCACTGGCCGGCGCTCTCCTCGGCCAGCCACTGGGCCACGCGCAGCGACTCGCCCAGCGGGCAGGTCGACTGGGTGATCGGGAGGATCGCGCCGGCGCCGAGGGCGCCGCCCACCGCGTCCAGGGAGTTGCGCGAGACGATCGCCTCGTTGACCGTCGCGGAGTCCAGCCACTTGCCGTGGTAGCCGCCGGTCAGCACGCCCTGCGGGACGGGCGGGGCACCGGCCAGCTGCAGGATGTAGCGCAGCGGAACGCCGGTCGGGGCCTCGATCACCATGGGCCGGGCGACCGCCCCGGAGACGGTGAGCAGGACGGTGCCGGGCTCGTCGTACAGGCCGGTGTTCCCGTAGCGCTCGGCGCCGATGCGGGCGGCGATCGCCAGCTGGGCGAAGGTCTCGGCGTTCGACAGCAGCGTGGGGGCGCCGCCGACACCGTTCTGCGAGGCGCTGGTCTTGCGGCCCGGCGGGATCGCGGGGCCGCCGTCGATGGAGCGGACCAGGGAGGCGGCCGCTCCGGTCACCATCCGCACCGGGTTGCGCTGCACCCGCGCACGGATGGTCGCGTTGCGCCGGTTGGTCAGACCGCGCTCGGAGAGCGCGGCCTCCATCGACCGCTGGGTGGACTCACGTGTCACTCCGATGACCAGGGTGCGGGCGCCCAGGGCCTCCGCGACCAGCAGGGCACCGTCCAGGATCAGATGCGGGGCACGGTTGATCATCACCGTGTCCTTGCGGCAGGCGGGCTCGTCCTCGCTGCCGTTGACGACGACCACGGGCCGTACGCCCCGGCGGATCGCCGCCTCGGCGACCGACCTGAGCTTCTTGTGGAACGGGAAGCCCGCGCCACCGCGGCCCTTCAGGTTGATCCGTTCGGAGAGCTGCGCGAGCTGCTCACCGCCCATGGGCTCAAGCGGCCCGTGCACCTTCAGGTGCATGGGCAGGTCGAGTCTCTCGACGAGATCGAAACCGGAGGTGAGCTGGGGAAGGCCCACCACTCGGACTTCGGGGACGTCGGGAAGGGCCTCGTTCACTAATAGCCTCCGGAAGGCGCGTTCCAGGGTTCGCCGTTGCTCGGTGCGTCGAAGGAACCGGGCAGCGTTTCAGTGGCGGGACCGCTGTTGTACGTGTCGTTCGGGTTGTACGTACCGAGAGGGTCGTTCGTCTCACCGGTGTTGTACACGTCACTTCCGTACGAGGCGCCCGGCGGGGGAGTGTCGTAGGACACGGGACTGAAGGCGCCCGTGTCGTAGTTGGGTCCGTCGGTGCGCGGCGGGGCCTCGTAGAGCGGCGGCGACGGGGTCGGCCACCGGGTGCCGGTGTTGCCGTCGGCACGCGGCATCGCCTCGGTGGGCTGCATGTCGATCGGCATCTGCATGGGCCGCGTCGCCTCGGGGATCATCGGCTCCTGGGCGCGCGGTGTGCTGGACGTGGCCCGGTAGGCGGCGGCGAAGCCACCGGTGTCGGTGAGCGACCCGGTGTCGGTGAAGGAGGCCCCGGTGAAGGAGGCCCCGGTGTCCTGGAAGGCGGAGCGCTGGGGGGAGCCGTTCCGCTGCTGGGGGACCGGCTGGTCGGGGAAGCCGGGCCGGCCGCCGCCCCGCGGAGCCTCCGGGGCGCGGCGTGCCTCGGGCTCCTCGCGGAAGGACCTGTTGCTGCCGTTGTCGAGCAGGGCCAGGACGCGCTTGGCGAACTTGCGCTTGAACGACAGGGGGGCCGCGCGAAGGCCCAGTGCTCCCATGACGGCGACCAGGGCGAGGCTGTAGAGGATCACGAAGACCGGTGCCGCCTCGCGGCCCGCGAAGAGGCCGTGGACCAGGGCCGCGCACCAGGCGGGGTAGGCCAGCATGTGCACCGCGCGCCAGCGGGCGGCGACCTCGGCGGGGGACGCGAACCTGCTGCGCAGTGCGCCGGTGAGAGCGGTGAAGATCATCAACAGGCCGGCCAGGGAGCCGAATCCGATGAGCTGGCCGGTGCCGGTGACACCCAGGCCGAAGGGGACGAAGACCGCGATCGCGGAGACGTGGTCGAGGAAGAGCTTGACCGTGACGTGCAGCACCAGGAAGCCGACCGAACCGACCGCGGTCGTCCGGTGCACGGCCTGGGCTATCAGGCGCTGACGGGTGTTGAGGAAGACCCGGTCGGTGGCGACGAGTCCCCACAGGACCGAGCAGGTCAGGGCGACGAGGGACAGCACGCCCGCGCCGAAGTTGACGAAGTCGCGGAACGCGTCACCTCCGACCACGACACTGACGGGTATGAGCAGCAGAACGGCAGCCATCACTCCACCCTGGACCGAGCGACTCGGCCGGGAGAGCGTGCTGTTGTTGCGGCGAGAGTTCATGGGGCAACTCCGAACAGTTCGGGAAAGCGGTCCCGCTGCCGCACTCTAGGTCTAGCCATACCGAGGAGTACGAGGTTTGAGTTATATCGCTGTTATCAAAGGGTGGCGAGGGAGTTGTGATGTCCCTTAGCGGCCCTTACGCGAAGTAACCTTTGACCGTTGTCCGGCGTTTGCCGACGCGGCGCGGGGAGCGGCACTCAGTGCCGGAGCGTAGCCGAAAGCGCGTCGCGGCCCGCTCGGCCGCTGCGGTACCCTGACGTCATGCGTGCCGTACGCCTTCTGCTTAGTGAGCCGCGCTGATCAATTCCGGTCGTCGGAAAACCGCGACCGGCATCGGCGCGGCGCCCCCTCCTGTGCGAGGGGTTTTTTCATTTCCTGAGCCGCTGGCAGAGACGATCGATGGAGCTTTGAGGATCATGAGCGAGACGAACACCGCTGCCTCCGAGGTGGCAGCGCCGCACCGCTACACGGCCGCCATGGCCGAGCAGATCGAGGCACGCTGGCAGGACGTATGGGACGCCGAGAACACGTACGCGGCACCCAACCCGAAGGGTGACCTGGCCGGCGACCCCGAGCTGGCGGCCAGGCCCAAGAAGTTCATCATGGACATGTTCCCGTACCCCTCGGGTGCGGGCCTGCACGTCGGTCACCCCCTGGGCTACATCGCCACCGATGTCTACGCCCGGTACCAGCGCATGACCGGCCACAACGTCCTGCACACGCTGGGCTTCGACGCCTTCGGCCTGCCCGCCGAGCAGTACGCCGTGCAGACCGGCACGCACCCGCGGGTGTCCACCGAGGCCAACATCGCGAACATGAAGGTCCAGCTGCGCCGCCTGGGCCTGGGACACGACAAGCGCCGGTCCTTCGCGACGATCGACCCGGACTACTACAAGTGGACCCAGTGGATCTTCCTGCAGATCTTCAACTCCTGGTACGACGCCGACGCCGACAGGGCCCGTCCGATCGCCGAACTGGTCGCCCTGTTCGAGAGCGGCGAACGCCCGGTGCCCGGCGGGCGCTCCTGGAGTGAGCTGAATCACGTCGAGCGCGCCGACGTCCTGGGCGACTTCCGCCTGGCGTACGCGTCCGAGGCGCCCGTCAACTGGTGTCCCGGCCTGGGCACCGTCCTGGCGAACGAGGAGGTCACCGCGGACGGCCGCTCCGAGCGCGGCAACTTCCCCGTCTTCAAGGCCAAACTGCGCCAGTGGAACATGCGGATCACCGCCTACGCCGACCGGCTGCTGGGTGACCTGGACGCGCTGGACTGGCCCGAGGCCATCAAGCTGCAGCAGCGCAACTGGATCGGCCGCTCCGAGGGCGCCCGCGTCGACTTCCCCGTCGACGGGGAAGCCATCTCCGTCTTCACCACCCGCCCGGACACCCTGTTCGGCGCGACCTACATGGTGCTGGCCCCCGAGCACCCGCTGGTCGAGAAGTTCACCCCGGCCGCCTGGCCCGAGGGCACCCACGACGTCTGGACGGGCGGCCACGCCACCCCGTCCGAGGCCGTCGCCGCCTACCGCGCGCAGGCCGCCTCGAAGTCGGACGTCGAGCGGCAGGCCGAGGCCAAGGACAAGACGGGCGTCTTCATCGGCGCGTACGCGACCAACCCGGTCAACGGCGAGCAGGTCCCCGTCTTCATCGCCGACTACGTACTGATGGGCTACGGCACCGGCGCGATCATGGCGGTCCCCGCGGGCGACCAGCGCGACTTCGAGTTCGCGCGCGCCTTCGAGCTGCCGATCCGCTGCGTGGTCGAGCCCACCGACGGCCGCGGCACCGACACGTCGACGTGGGAGAACGCGTTCGGCTCGTACGACGCGAAGATCATCAACTCCGCGAACGGCGACATCTCGCTGGACGGCCTGGGCGTCACCGAGGCCAAGGCGCGCATCACCGAATGGCTGGAGGGCAAGGACGTCGGCCGCGGCACGGTCAACTTCCGGCTGCGCGACTGGCTGTTCAGCCGCCAGCGCTATTGGGGCGAGCCCTTCCCGATCGTCTACGACGAGGACGGCATCGCCCACCCGCTGCCCGAGTCGATGCTGCCCCTGGAGCTGCCGGAGGTCGAGGACTACTCGCCGCGCACCTTCGACCCGGACGACGCGAACACGTCACCGGAGACCCCGCTGTCCCGCAACGAGGACTGGGTGAACGTCAGCCTGGACCTGGGCGACGGCCGCGGCACGCGCGCGTACCGCCGCGAGACCAACACCATGCCCAACTGGGCCGGTTCCTGCTGGTACGAGCTGCGCTACCTGGACCCGCACAACTCCGAGAAGCTGGTCGACCCGGAGGTCGAGCAGTACTGGATGGGCCCGCGCGAGGGCCAGCCGCACGGCGGCGTCGACCTGTACGTGGGCGGCGCCGAACACGCCGTACTGCACCTGCTGTACGCCCGTTTCTGGTCCAAGGTGCTGTTCGACCTGGGGCACGTCTCCTCGGCGGAGCCGTTCCACAAGCTGTACAACCAGGGCATGATCCAGGCCTTCGTGTACCGCGACAGCCGTGGCATCGCCGTACCGGCCGCCGAGGTGGAGGAGCGCGACGGCGCCTACTACTTCGAGGGCGAGAAGGTCTCCCGGCTGCTGGGCAAGATGGGCAAGTCCCTGAAGAACGCGGTCACTCCGGACGAGATCTGCGCCGAGTACGGGGCGGACACCCTGCGCCTGTACGAGATGGCGATGGGCCCCCTGGACGTGTCGCGGCCGTGGGACACGCGCGCGGTGGTGGGCCAGTTCAGGCTGCTGCAGCGGCTGTGGCGCAACGTGGTCGACGAGACGACGGGTGACGTCACCGTCGTCGACACCGGCGCCGCCGACATCGACACGGACACCCTGCGCGCCCTGCACAAGGCGATCGGCGGCGTACGCCAGGACCTGGAGGGCCTGCGCTTCAACACCGCCATCGCCAAGGTCACCGAGCTGAACAACCACCTGACGAAGGCGGGCGGCCCCATCCCGCGGACGGTGGCCGAGTCACTGGTGCTGCTGGTCGCGCCGCTGGCCCCGCACATCGCCGAGGAACTGTGGCACAAGCTGGGCCACACCGACTCGGTCGTCCACCTGGACTTCCCGGTCGCCGACCCGGCGTACGCCGTCGACGAGAGCGTCACCTGCGTCGTGCAGATCAAGGGCAAGGTCAAGGCGCGCCTGGAGGTCTCCCCGTCGATCTCGGACGAGGAGCTGGAAAAGGTGGCGCTGGCCGACGACAAGGTGGTCGCGGCGCTGGACGGGGCGGGCATCCGCAAGGTGATCGTGCGGGCGCCGAAGCTGGTGAACATCGTTCCGGCGTAGGCGACGCCCGGGCTGCGGCTGGGCAACGGCCGGGCTGCGGCCGGGCTGCGGCCGGTGGGGCGCCGCTCGGGGTCTTCCCCTACGGGCAGGTTGGGGGTTCCGCTGGAACCCTCGGCCTGCCTTCTCCGTTTACGGTGAAAGAGCCCACAAGTGCGTGGAAGAGCCCGCACGCACTGGACGCAGCACCCGAGAGGACCGTCATGGAAGCCGTGGTCGCCATCGTGGCGCTGATCTTCTTGCTGTTCGTGGCCCTGGGCATATACGCCACGGTGAAGGTGGTCGGCGCCGCGAAGCGCGGCGTGGACCGCACCGTGGCACAGGCCCGCCGCACGGTGGAGGACTCCACACTCAAGGCGAAGACCTTCGCCCAGCCGGGAGCCCAGGGCCGGCTCGCCCAACTGCGGCTCTCCCTGCGCACCTCGATGCGGGCCACCCAGGACGCACTGGACGCGGGCGTCACCGAGGACGAGTCGTTGAAGGAGTCCCTGGCCCTCTTCAACCGGCTCAGCGCGCACGGCCATGAGCTGGACGCCGAGTTGAAGCGGCTGGAGCGCGAACCGGACAGGGCGCGCCTCGCCGAGCGGCTGCCCGCGCTGCGGGAGCGCACCGAGCAGATAACGAAAGCGGCCGACGCACTGCGCTGGGCGGCGCGCGACCGTGCCCAGCGTTTCGGTGGCGACGACCTGGAGTCGCTGAGCACGCAGATCGACATGGAGGCGGGCGCGCTACGGCACTGGACGACGGAACCGTCTCCTACACGGACGACCGGCTCGGCGACCGGCTCCGGCTCGTCGACCGGTCCATCGGCCGGGTCCTCGACCGGTTCGGCTGCTCGGCCGGCGACGGAGTCCTCGTCGGCGCCGCCGTGGCCGGAGGCGCCGAGCGCCGCCGCCGACCGGCAGACCTGGCCGGACGACCCCGCATCGCGCGGGGCCGAGGAACCCACCCGGTCGGCGATCGACGCACCCAGGCAGCGGGCCGCCTACCCTTGGGAGAAGAAGCCCCGCCCGGAGAGCACGACTTGATACCGCCGGTCCGGCAGCGGGCGGCAGGGGCCGGGCTGCCTTCCACGTCCACTGACAGGTAATCTCCAGCTCATGTCCCGCCATGTCGCGATCGTCACCGATTCAACGGCCTACCTGCCGCCGCGGACGATGGAGCGCCACGGCATCACCGCGGTGCCCCTGACCGTGGTCCTCGGCGACCAGGCGCTCGAAGAGGGCACCGAGATCTCGGCCCGCTCCCTGGCCCTGGCCCTGCAGAAGCGGCGCTCCGTCACCACCTCCCGACCCAGTCCCGAGGTCTTCGCCGAGACCTACCGCCGCGTCGCCGAGTCCGGCGCCACCGGCATCGTCTCGCTGCATCTGTCCTCCGAGTTCTCGGGCACCTATGACGCGGCGGTCCTCGCCGCACGCGAGGCGCCCGTGCCCGTGCGCGTGGTGGACACCGGGATGGTCGCGATGGCCCTCGGCTTCTGCGCACTGGCGGCCGCCGAGTCCGCGGAGGCTGGCGGCACGGTCGACGAGGCGGTCACGGCGGCGGAGAAACGGGCCGCGGGCACATACGCCTACTTCTACGTCGACACCCTCGACTATCTCCGCCGGGGCGGCCGGATCGGGGCGGCGCAGGCGTTGCTCGGCTCGGCGCTGGCCGTCAAACCGCTGCTCGAACTGGAGGGCGGGCGCATCGAGCTCCGGGAGAAGGTGCGAACCGCCACCAAGGCAATCGCCCGCCTCGAAGAGATAGTGGCCGACCGGGCCGGGAGCGCCCAGGTCGACATCGCCGTCCACCATCTCGCCGCCCCCGACCGCGCATCGGCGCTCGCGGAGCGGCTGAGGGTACGGGTCCCGGGGCTGGCCGACCTGCATGTGAGCGAGGTCGGAGCGGTGATCGGGGCGCACACGGGGCCGGGTCTGCTGGGGGCGGTCGTCTCG
The DNA here is from genome assembly GCF_044742785.1 of Streptomyces sp. NPDC087844. Taxonomy (NCBI): domain Bacteria; kingdom Bacillati; phylum Actinomycetota; class Actinomycetes; order Kitasatosporales; family Streptomycetaceae; genus Streptomyces; species Streptomyces sp. NPDC087844. The sequence goes on from NZ_JBIUVD010000012.1 coordinate 134,885, forward strand.
CCTCGGTGAGGGGGCGGGCCGACGGCCCGGAGTGGCTGCGTGGACCCTGGCGAGTGACGGAGTTATCCACAACCGAGTGGTAATCCCCGGGAATTGAGCAAGATCATCGGGGATCGGTTCCTGTGCCCGATTCTCGTCCCATGCCACTTCGATCAGCTTCACGGACCACGACAGCCACCAGTGGACCGGGCCGCGGCCCGGCCTCCGACGTTCGCACGCGACACCGCCGCCGGCCCCACCGCGGGAGGTCCCGGCACCGAGAGGCCTCGGCGGAGACGCTGCGCCTGCGAGCGGAGACACTCTTCGCGCCTGAACGGGGGAGGGTGCGAGGGGAGTTGCGGCACGGGCCGCCGGTGGAGCGGAGCGACGGCGCCCTCCACGGGCGCGAGGAACCGCGCGAGGGGCCCCCACCGTCCGGCAGCCGACCACGCACCCCGCCGGGTGCGGGGCGGAGCCCCGGGGCGGGAGTGGGAGCGCTTGAAGAAGCCGACGGGGTCGCCGACGAGGAAGCCGACGAGGTCGCCGACGGGGTCGCGGGGGAGGCCCGGTCCGCTCCCACGTGGCGGAGGCGGACCGGGCTCGCCGTCCGGGAGCGGATGCCGCTGTGGCTCCAGTCCCGGTGCGGCCTTGAGCGCAGGAGCGTGGCCGCGCTCGCTGTGGTGCTGGTCGTCGCGGCGGTCCTCGCCGCACAGCACTTCTGGTCGGGGCGGACCCAGCCGGTGCGGGCCCCGGAGATCGTACGGGCCGCGGTTCCGTACGGGGCGGAGGGCGCGGCCGGGCAGAAGACGCCGGCCGGAACCTCCGCTGCCGCCCGGGCGCCCGCGGGCGCCGTCCCCACCGCACTCGTGGTGGACGTCAGCGGCAAGGTGCGCGAGCCGGGTATCCATCGGCTGCCGGCCGGTTCCCGGGTCGCCGACGCGCTGAAAGCCGCGGGCGGGGTGCGTCCGGGCACGGACACCGAAGGTCTCAACCGCGCACGGTTCCTGGTGGACGGTGAGCAGGTGGTGGTCGGGGTGCCGTCGGCGGTGGGACCGGGAGTGCCGGCAGTCCCGGGAGCCGCGGGGGGTTCGGGTGTCGCGGGTCCCGGTGGCGCCGCCCCCGCCCCGGTCACTCCGATCGCCCTCAACACGGCCACTTCGGAACAGCTGGACACGCTGCCCGGCGTCGGCCCTGTGCTGGCGCAGCACATCATCGAGTACCGCGGTCGGCACGGCGGCTTCCGTTCGGTCGACGAGCTTCGCGAGGTGAACGGAATCGGGGACCGCCGTTTCGCCGACCTGCGCGATCTCGTACGGCCATGAGGGGCCCTACCCCGACGAACCGGCCGGCCGTGCACGCGGTCTCCGGCAGCCCGCTCGGTGCCGCGCATCCTCGCCAGGAGGGTCCGACGGATCTGCGTCTGGTCCCACCGGCGCTGGCGGCCTGGGCGACGGCGGCGGTGACGTTGGACGCACCGCCGGGATGGGTCGCGGGCGTGGCCGCGCTCTGCGTGGCCATGGCCGGACGACTCCTGCTCGCGGGGCGCGCCCGTGTGCGGGGCGCGCCGCCGGTCCTGGCCGACCACGGACAGCGGGCCCGCCCGGACGTCATCGCCAGCTTCGGTCTGCACCGGTACGCCTGGCCGCGGCAGTCGGTGCCGGTGCCGGCACCGGAGCCGCAGATCTGGTTCTTGTGGCCGATTCGGTTGCTCCGGTCGTCCTGGTCGCAGGCCTCCGCGGCGGCCGTGCTGCTCTGTGTCGCCGCCGCTGCTGTCTCCGGTGGGCTGCATGGTGCGGATCTGCGCAGGGGCCCGATCCCGGAGTCGGCGCGGCAGTACGAACGGGTGACCGCCGAGGTGGAGGTCACCTCGGACCCACGGCTCACCCGTCCCCGGATCAAGGGGAACCACGCCGCCCCGACCGCGATCCTGCTCGACGCCGAGGTCAGGCGGGTCGAGAGGCCGGACGGGACAGTGGCACGGACCCGTACGCCGGTGCTGCTGATCGTGGACGCAGGAGCGGGAGCGGGACTGGAAGCGGGTCCGGGAGCGGGAGGGAGGCCGAGGTCGGAGCCGGGAGCGGGAGCGAGGCCGGGATCGGGGCTGGGGGAGGTAGCGAGGCCGGGGTCGGAGCCGGGTCCGGGGGTGGCCCGTGGGAAAGCGGGTTCGCCCTGGCTCTCCCTCCTGCCTTCCACCCGGGTGCGGGTCACCGCACAGGTCGCGCCCGCGCTCGGCGGCGGAGACCGGATCGCGGCGGTGCTCCGCGTGCGCGGCAGCGGGCCACCGGCGGTGGTCGGGCAACCGTCCGCCACGCAGCGGTTCGCCGGGGAGCTGCGGGGCAGGCTGCGGGAGGCGACCGACGGGCTGGAACCGGACGCGCGGGCGCTGCTGCCGGGACTGGTGGTCGGGGACACCTCCCGGCTCTCACCGGAGCTGGACGAGGCGTTCAGGGCGACCGATCTCACCCACATCCTCGCTGTCAGCGGGGCCAACTTCACGATCGTGCTGGCCCTGCTCATCGGGCCGCCGGGCCGGGCCCAGCGGATCGAGCGCCGTGGACTGGCGCCCCGGCTCGGTCTGCCGCTGCGGGCGACCGCTCTGTGCGGGGGTGCGCTCACACTCGGCTTCGTGATCGTGTGCCGGCCGGACCCGAGTGTGCTGCGGGCCGCGGCCTGCGGATCGATCGCGCTGCTGGCCATCGCCACCGGGCGCCGCAGATCACTGATTCCGGCGTTGGCCACGGCGGTGCTCCTGCTGGTGCTGTACGACCCCTGGCTGGCCCGGAGTTACGGCTTCCTGCTCTCCGTGCTCGCCACCGGCGCGCTGCTCACGCTGGCCCCACGGTGGAGTGCGGCGCTCCGCGGGCGCGGGGTGCCACCGAGGCCGGCCGAGGCGCTGGCGGCTGCGGGCGCCGCGCAGGCGGTGTGCGCGCCGGTCGTCGCCGTCCTCTCGGCGCGGGTCAGCCTGGTGGCGGTGCCGTGCAATCTGCTCGTGGAGTTCGCGGTCGCGCCGGCCACGGTGCTGGGCTTCGCGACCCTGATCACGGCTCCTTGGGCGATGCCGGTCGCGAAAGTGCTGGCGTGGTGCGCGAGTTGGCCCGCCGGGTGGATCGCGGACATCGCCCGGGCGGGTGCGGCCCTGCCGGGCGGAGGCATGGACTGGCCGGGAAGCTGGACGGGGGCACTGCTGCTCGCCGGTGCGATCGCCGCCCTCGTGTTCGTCGGGCGCAGGCTTCTGCGGCATCCGTGGCTGAGCGGCGCCTGCGGAGTGCTGCTTCTGCTCGTGATGGTGCAGCCGCCGCCTCTCACCCGGGTGATCACAGGGTGGCCGCCGCCGGATTGGCGGTTCGCGATGTGTGATGTGGGTCAAGGCGACGCGACAGTGCTCGCGGCGGGTGACGGCAGCGGGGTGGTGGTGGATGCGGGACCCGACCCGATACTCGTCGACCGGTGTCTGAAGGCGCTCGGTATCACCCGCGTCCCCCTCGTCGTGCTGACCCACTTTCACGCGGACCATGTGGCGGGGCTGCCGGGCGTGCTGCGCGGGCGTTCGGTGGGCGCGATCGAGACGACGGGCTTGGAGGAGCCACTGGACCAGGCCGATTCCGTCCATCGGCAGGCTGCGGTCCGGCGCATTCCGGTGACACGGGCGGTGGCGGGAGAGCGGCGCCGTACGGGCGGGCTCGACTGGCAGGTGCTGTGGCCGCCGCCGAGTCGGGCTCCGGGGTCCGGGCCGGTCCCGGGACCGGAGCCGGGCCCTGAGCTTGAGGGTCCGAACGACGCGAGTGTCACCCTGCTCGTCCGCTCGGCCGGGCTGACGATGCTGATGCTCGGGGATCTCGAACCACCCGCTCAGCAGGCCCTGTTGCGATCACCGGCCGGGATCGGCCTGGCAGCCGTGGACGTTCTCAAGGTCGCTCATCACGGTTCGGCTTATCAGGATCCGGACCTCATACGACGGGCGGCGCCACGCCTCGCGCTCATCTCGTGCGGCGCCGACAACCCCTATGGACATCCGGCACCGAGCACGATGGCGGCACTGGAAGCAGGGGGCGCGCAGGTGCTGCGCACCGATGTGGACGGGGCGGTAACCGTGGGAGGAGGAGACGATCACCTGCTGATCACGCGAGACTGAGGGTATGAAACCCGCACAGGTCGATGCCTACCTCCGCCGGATCGACGTCACCCACCCCGCCTGGCCCACCGCCGACGTACTCCGTGAACTGCAGTTGCGACACCTGCTGACCGTGCCGTTCGAGAACCTGTCGATCCACCTCGGTGAGGAGATCGTGCTGGAGGAGAAACCGCTCCTGGACAAGTTGGTGGGCGCCCGCAGGGGTGGCTTCTGCTACGAACTGAACGGGACGTTCGGCGCGCTGCTCAAGGCGCTGGGCTTCGATGTGACGCTGCTCGCGGGACGGGTCTACGGAGAGGAGGATCAGCTCGGGATTCCGTACGGCCATCTGGCGCTGCGGGTGCGGACGGTGGACGGGGGCGACTGGCTGGCCGACGTCGGGTTCGGGGCGCACAGCCACTACCCGCTGGCCTTCGGGGAGCGGGGGGAGCAGGCGGATCCGGCGGGCGCGTTCCGGGTGATCGTGGCCGGGGCGGATCCGGCCGGGGTGCGGGGCAGCGCCGGGGAGTTCGGGGACCTGGAGGTGGTGCGGGACGGCAGGTCCCAGTACCGGCTGGAGACACGGCCGCGGGTGCTCGGGGACTTCGTGGCCGGGGCCTGGTGGCACAGCACCTCGCCGGCGTCGCACTTCACGCAGTCGCCGGTCTGCTCGCGGGTCACGGAGGACGGCGGGAGGGTCACGCTCAGCGGGCGCGCTCTCACGGTCACGGACCCCGACGGCGGGAAGACGACGGCGGATCTGGCCTCGGACGAGGAGGTACTTGAGGCGTACCGGAAGCGGTTCGGAATCGTGCTGGAGCGCGTCCCGGTCGCCTGGAAAAGCAGCGACTGAGGGGAAAACATAAACGGAACGGCCAATTCGGGATACTCGTGCGGAGTACCAGCACATGCGCTGGTTTCCTGCGATGTAGTCACCTGTTGCCTCGAAAGTCGCATCGGTGGTCGAATACCTCTCCAACAACGAGTGTGTTCACAGCGTGCGTTGACGCGAGGGTGGGTCGCAGATGGTCGGCAGCTGGCTGGGGAACCGTACGAACCGGGCGCAGGCGGGCAATCTCGCCTCGGTGCCGTTGCCGGAGGGCGCCGGTGTGCTCGGCTGCCGGGTGCTGGACCCGGCGAACCAGTCGGTGCCGGACGCGGAGTTCCTGGTCACGGATGCCGCGGGGCGCAGAGTGGTCGGCGGAGGGCTGGATCCGTTCGGGTCCTTCCTGGTGACGGTCCCGGCCGGTGAGTACCGCCTCGCGGTGTCGGCCGAGGGGCACGCTCCGTACCGGGCGAATGTCACCGTGCCGGCGAACGAGGTGGCCGCGCTCGGCGACGTGACACTGAATCCCGCGCCACCACCCGCGTTACCGGCGCCGGGGGACTGGGAGATCGAGCCGACCCACTCCTCGATCGGCTTCACCGCCCGGCATATCGGGATGGCTCGGGTGAGGGGACGGTTCAACACCTTCGCGGGGATCGTGCGGGTGGCCGAGAACGTGGAGCAGTCGGCGATGCATGTGGTGATCGACGCGGGGTCGATCGACACCAACGTCAGGACGCGGGACGGGCATTTGAAGTCGGCGGACTTCCTGGACGTGGACCGGTTTCCGACGGTGGAGTTCTACAGCGACCGGTTCACGCACCGGGGTGGCAGTCGGTGGGGGGTCGCCGGGGCGCTGTCGCTGCACGGGGTGACGCGGACGGTCACGCTCGACACGGAGTATCTGGGGTTCGGCAACGGCACGGAGGGCGAGGTGCGGGCGGCCTGCCGGGCCACCACCGAGTTGCGGCGCGACGATTTCACGGTGAGCTGGCAGTCGATGCTCGCGCGGGGCATCGCCATGGTCGGGACGAGCATCACGGTCGACCTGGACATACAGATCGTCCCCAAGGGCTGAGCCGGGATCCGGGGCGGACCCGCGGCGGACCCGCGGCGTCGCCTTCGGTCGCTGGTTGTCGGTAGCGGGTAGCTGGGTGCCCCCGGTTCGAGGCGTTGTCCCCGTGCCGGAAAATGGCCGGGTGAGCGACGTGAGACATGTACTGGTGCTGCCCGACCGCGATGCCGCTCAGGAGGCGGCGGAGGCGCTCGGTGAGCAGTTCGCGCTGGACGAGGAGCCCCAGCTCGTACGGGACGCCCTGGCCGGTGAGGACGATGCCGAGGACGCGCAGTGGCTGCTCGTGCTGCGCGACGAGAACGGGCGGCTGGACGCGCGGGAGCTGGACGAGTTCGTGAGGGAGTGGGACGGCTGGCGCGAGGAGCCGTAGGAGTGCGTGCCGTAGGGGTGGCACAGCCCTTCGGTGGTAGCGGGCCCGTTGTCGGTGGTGCGTGGGATGCTGGGCGCGATGGCCAGGAACTCTGCACAAGACAACCCGCTCGCTCCCGTCACGATCGCCGTGGGGCAGGAGGACCTCCTGCTCGACCGTGCCGTGCAGGAGGTGGTGGCCGCCGCGCGCGCCGCCGACGCGGACACCGACGTACGGGATCTCACGTCGGACCAGCTGCAGCCGGGCACGCTCGCCGAGCTGACGAGTCCGTCGCTCTTCGCCGAGCGCAAGGTCGTCGTGGTGCGGAACGCGCAGGATCTGTCGGCGGACACGATCAAGGATGTGAAGGCGTACCTGGGCGCTCCGGCCGAGGAGATCACGCTCGTGCTGCTGCACGCGGGTGGTGCCAAGGGCAAGGGGCTGCTCGACGCCGCGCGCAAGGCGGGGGCGCGCGAGATCACGTGCCCCAAGATGACGAAACCGGCGGACCGGCTGTCGTTCGTGCGTGCCGAGTTCCGGGCGCTGGGGCGGTCCGCGACGCCCGAGGCGTGCCAGGCGCTCGTCGACTCGATCGGGAGCGACCTGCGGGAGCTGGCCTCGGCGACGACCCAGCTGGTCGCGGACGTCGAGGGGACGATCGACGAGGCTGTCGTCGGGCGGTACTACACCGGCAGGGCGGAGGCCTCCAGCTTCACGGTGGCGGACCGGGCGGTCGAGGGGCGGGCGGCCGAGGCGCTGGAGGCGCTGCGGTGGTCGCTGTCGACCGGGGTCGCCCCCGTCCTGATCACCAGCGCGCTGGCGCAGGGGGTGCGGGCCATCGGGAAGCTCTCCTCCGCGCGGGGTGGGCGACCGGCCGATCTGGCGCGGGAGCTGGGGATGCCGCCGTGGAAGATCGACCGGGTTCGGCAGCAGATGCGGGGGTGGACGCCGGACGGGGTCGCTGTCGCGTTGCGGGCCGTCGCCGAGGCCGATGCGGGGGTGAAGGGGGGTGGGGATGATCCTGAGTACGCGCTGGAGAAGGCGGTCGTCACGGTCGCTCGTGCGGCGCGGATGCGGCGGGGGTAGTTTCCGTCCCTGTTCTGGGGGCTGCGCCCCCAGGCCCCCATCGGCCTGGACGGCCTCGTCCTCAAGCGCCGGACAGGCTGAAAGGGCGGGTCTTGTCCTCAAGCGCTGGACGGGCTGAAAGGGCAGGCCTTGTTCTCGAACGCCGGACGGGTTGAAAGGTAACCAGCCGAAAACACAGAACCCGGCCCTCGCCCCTTTCAGGGTGAGGGCCGGGGCCCGGTTCATGCTGGGGACTCGTACCCGCGTGGCGAACGCAGTCGCGTACGAGTCGGGGTGCCGGTCGGGAGCGGATGAGAGAGGGCCCGCTCAGGTCCTTCCGGCGTTCGAATCACTTCGAATCACTTCGAATCACTTCGAATCAAGTGAGTGCGGGGCCGTGGCCCAGTACTCGGCAGAGGTTCAGCCCTGGAGGGAGGCGACCTTCGAAGCAAGCGCCGACTTCTTGTTGGCGGCCTGGTTCTTGTGGATGACGCCCTTGGAGACGGCCTTGTCCAGCTTGCGCGAGGCTTCGCGCTGCGCGGCCGTGGCCTTCTCGACGTCACCCGCGGCAGCGGCCTCGCGGGCCTTGCGGATCGCGGTCTTCAGCGAAGACTTGACGGCCTTGTTGCGCAGCCGAGCCTTCTCGTTGGTCTTGATCCGCTTGATCTGGGACTTGATGTTCGCCACGAATGAGCCTTCTCAGGTTCAGGCGCACGAGACGGTACGTCTCACGACAGTGGGTCTCACGCGCCGGTGATTTCTCTTCTGAATTTCCTGCGTGTCCTGCGTGTCCCCTGCAGAGAGGGCAGGAGACACAGCTGCCCAGATTAGCAGTCGCCCCGCTGACGGCCCAAACCGGTCGCACCTCGCCGCCCGTGGGACCATGGAACCTACGTATCGATCCGACCCGAGGCGACAGGCGCCTCAAGAGACAGGACCCTGCGTGCCCGCGATCCCTAACAATGTGCCCGAGCCGAGCCGTACCGCCCCGGCTCAGATCCGCAACTTCTGCATCATCGCGCACATCGACCACGGCAAGTCCACGCTCGCCGACCGGATGCTCCAGCTGACCGGGGTGGTCGACCAGCGGCAGATGCGCGCCCAGTACCTCGACCGCATGGACATCGAGCGCGAGCGCGGCATCACCATCAAGTCCCAGGCGGTGCGGCTGCCCTGGGCGCCGACCGAGGATCCGGGCAACACCCACATCCTCAACATGATCGACACCCCCGGGCACGTCGACTTCACGTATGAGGTCTCGCGGTCGCTCGCCGCCTGTGAGGGCACCGTCCTGCTCGTGGACGCGGCCCAGGGCATCGAGGCCCAGACCCTCGCCAACCTCTACCTGGCGATGGAGAACGAGCTCACCATCGTCCCGGTGCTGAACAAGATCGACCTGCCGGCCGCCCAGCCCGAGAAGTTCTCCGAGGAGCTGGCCAATCTCATCGGCTGCCAGCCCGAGGACGTGCTCAGGGTCTCGGCGAAGACCGGCATCGGCGTGGACGCGCTCCTGGACCGGGTCGTGAGGGACGTGCCGGCGCCGGTCGGTGCCGCGGACGCGCCCGCCCGCGCGATGATCTTCGACTCGGTCTACGACTCGTACCGGGGCGTGGTCACCTACGTCCGTGTCATCGACGGCCAGCTCAACAAGCGCGAGCGCATCAAGATGATGTCGACGGGCGTCACACACGAGCTGCTGGAGATCGGCGTCTCGTCCCCCGAGATGACGCCCTCCGACGGCATCGGTGTCGGCGAGGTGGGCTACATCATCACCGGCGTGAAGGACGTCCGTCAGTCCAAGGTCGGTGACACGATCACCAGCAAGGACAAGGGCGCCACCCAGGCCCTCGGCGGGTACAAGGACCCGAAGCCGATGGTCTTCTCCGGTCTGTATCCGCTGGACGGGTCCGACTACCCCGACCTCCGTGAGGCGCTGGACAAGCTCCAGCTCAACGACGCCGCCCTGGTCTACGAGCCCGAGACCTCCGCGGCCCTCGGCTTCGGCTTCCGCGTCGGCTTCCTCGGCCTGCTGCACCTCGACGTCATCCGTGAGCGCCTGGAGCGCGAGTTCAACCTCGAACTCATCGCCACCGCGCCCAACGTGGTCTACCGCGTGATCATGGAGGACGGGAAGGAGCACACGGTCACCAACCCGAGCGAGTTCCCCGAGGGCAAGATCGACAAGGTCTTCGAGCCGGTCGTCCGGGCCACGGTCCTCGCTCCCAGCGAGTTCATCGGTTCGATCATGGAGCTGTGCCAGACCCGTCGCGGCACCCTCCTCGGCATGGACTACCTCTCCGAGGACCGCGTCGAGATCCGCTACACGCTCCCCCTCGCCGAGATCGTCTTCGACTTCTTCGACAACCTGAAGTCCAAGACCCGCGGCTACGCCTCCCTGGACTACGAGCCCACCGGCGAGCAGGACGCCTCGCTGGTGAAGGTCGACATCCTGCTCCACGGCGACCGCGTCGACGCCTTCTCGGCCGTCACGCACAAGGACGCGGCGTACGCGTACGGAGTGCGGCTCGTCGCCAAGCTGCGCGAGCTCATCCCGCGCCAGGCGTTCGAGATCCCCATCCAGGCGGCCATCGGCTCCCGGGTCATCGCCCGCGAGACCATCCGCGCCATCCGCAAGGACGTCCTCGCCAAGTGTTACGGCGGTGACATCTCCCGTAAGCGGAAGCTCCTTGAGAAGCAGAAGGAGGGCAAGAAGCGGATGAAGATGGTGGGCTCTGTGGAGGTTCCGCAAGAGGCCTTCATCGCCGTGCTGTCCAGTGACGAGAACGCCGGCAGCGGCAAGGGGAAGAAGTAGCCGTCAGCAACCATCGGGTCGAGCCCGAGAACGTGGGCCCGTCGTGCTGTCGCGCGGCGGGCCCACGTCGTCCACGGACTGCCGTATTCCGCCCTCGCTCTGTGGGAAGTGACAGGCCGCCGCCTCTTACGCACCGGGCGGGCGGGCTTTACTCTGATCACCACTCGACGTTACTCGCGAGTTAAACAACGACCGCAACTGAGCTAACCGCAACGAGCCAGTCACGCACTGTCGCGGGCCCCGGAGGATGTCGTGAGCGACACACAGACCCTGATCGAGAACCGTCCGCCGTCCGTGGCGGCCCTCTTCCTGGAGCGCGTGGCGGCCACGCCGAACGCCGAGGCGTACCGCTACCCGGTGCCGGCGGCCTCGGGCGAGGGGCCGGACGAGTGGAGGTCGCTGAGCTGGGCTCAGGCGGCCGAGCGGGTCTACGCGATCGCGGCCGGTCTGATCGAGCTGGGCGTACGGCCGGAGCAGCGCGTCGCGCTCGCCTCCTCCACCCGCGTCGAGTGGATCCTCGTCGACCTCGGCATCATGTGTGCCGGCGCGGCGACGACGACCGTGTACCCGTCGACCAAGTCCGACGAGTCGGCGTTCATCCTCTCCGACTCCGACAGCAAGGTGCTGGTCGCGGAGGACGCGGAACAGCTCGCCAAGGCGCGTGAGAAGCGCGCCGAGCTCCCCGGCCTCAGCCATGTCGTCGTGATCGACTCAGCGGGCGTCGAGGCCACCGGCGACGAGGGCGACTGGGTGCTCGGCCTCGCGGAGCTGGAGAAGCGCGGTGCCGCGTACCTGGAGAAGAACCCTGACCTGATCAAGGAGAAGGTCGGGGCGATCACCAAGGACCAGCTCGCGACCCTCATCTACACCTCCGGTACCACCGGCCGCCCCAAGGGTGTTCGGCTGCCGCACGACAACTGGTCGTACATGGCGAAGGCCATCGCCTCGACCGGCCTGGTCGGCAAGGACGACGTCCAGTACCTGTGGCTGCCGCTCGCCCATGTCTTCGGCAAGGTGCTCACGTCCGGCCAGATCGAGGTCGGGCACGTCACCGCCGTCGACGGCCGCGTGGACAAGATCATCGAGAATCTGCCGGTCGTGCAGCCGACGTACATGGCCGCCGTGCCGCGGATCTTCGAGAAGGTCTACAACGGGGTCGCGGCGAAGGCGAGGGCAGGCGGCGGCGCCAAGTACAAGATCTTCCAGTGGGCGGCCGCGGTCTCCCGCGAGTACGCCAAGGCCACGCAGGACAACTTCCGCCGTACCGGTGTCGCCTCCGCGCCCTTCGGCCTCGCGGCCAAGCACAAGGTCGCGGACACGCTCGTCTTCGCCAAGATCCGCGAGGCCTTCGGCGGCAACCTCCGCGCCTGCGTCTCCGGCAGCGCCGCCCTCGCGCCCGACATCGGCTACTTCTTCGCGGGCGCCGGCATCCACATCCTGGAGGGTTACGGACTCACGGAGTCGTCCGCGGCCTCCTTCGTGAACCCCGGTGAGGCGTACCGCACGGGCACGGTCGGCAAGCCGCTGCCCGGCACCGAGGTGCGGATCGCGGACGACGGCGAGATCCTGCTGCGCGGCCCCGGCATCATGGAGGGCTACCAGGGGCTGCCCGAGAAGACCGCCGAGGTCCTGGAGTCCGACGGCTGGTTCCACACCGGTGACATCGGCGAGCTGTCCCCGGACGGCTATCTGCGCATCACCGACCGCAAGAAGGACCTCATCAAGACGTCCGGCGGCAAGTACATCGCGCCCGCCGAGGTCGAGGGCCAGTTCAAGGCGGTCTGCCCGTACGTCTCCAACATCCTCGTGCACGGCGCCGACCGGAACTTCTGCACGGCGCTCATCGCCCTCGACGAGCCGTCGATCCTCGCCTGGGCCGCGGACAACGGCCTGGGCGGCAAGCCGTACGCCGAGGTGGTCGCCGCGCCCGCGACGGTCAAGCTGATCGACGAGCACGTCAGGACGCTCAACGGGGGTCTTCAGCGTTGGCAGACCATCAAGAAGTTCAAGCTCCTCCCGCGCGACCTCGACATCGAGCACGGCGAACTGACCCCGAGCCTCAAGCTCAAGCGCCCGGTCGTGGAGCGTGAGTACCAGCACCTGATCGACGAGATGTACGCGGGTACGCGCGAGGCGTAGTCGCCGCTGTGGTGCGACGGGGGCGGGGCGGGGTCACAGGCCCCGCCTCCTCCCCATCTCGCGCAGCAGCTCCTCCATCTGGCGTACGTGCCGGCGCAGTTCGGCCATGTCGGTGAGACCGTCGGCCGACATGGTGGTCTCGATCGAGTGCAGCCGCTGGGCGAGTTCGTCGAACTGTGCCTGTTCGTGGGCGAGCATCCGCTCCAGCTGCTGGTTCTTGCGGTGCAGATCGAGGAAGACGGTGACCTTGGCGCGCAGCACCCAGGGATCGAACGGCTTGGTGAGATAGTCGGCGGCTCCGGTGGCGTACCCGCGGAACGCGTAGCCCGCGTCGGAGTCCGTGCCGGTCAGGAAGATGATCGGTACGTCCTTCGTCTGGTCGAGCCGCTTGATGTTCGCGGCGGTCTCGAACCCGTCCATGCCCGGCATACGGATGTCGAGCAGGACGACCGCGAACCGCTGCCGCAGCAGAGCCTTCATCGCCTCCTCGCCCGAACGGGCGCGTACGAGCGGCTCGTTGAGGGACCCCAGGACGGCCTCCAGCGCGATCAGATTGTCCTCCATGTCGTCCACGAGGAGGATGCTGGCGCGCTCGTCGGTCGATGCCTCAGTGATCATGGTGATCGATTGCCTGCCTCATTCGGTCGTCGGCGGGACGGCGGGTTCCTCTGGTGTGCCGGTCCCCCCGGTGACGGTGGTGGCGGAGCCCTCCTGCTCCTGGTCGTCCGCGCCCTCGGGGTCCAGGAGGGCACAGACGACGGTCAGCAACTGGTCGACGTCCACCGGCTTGGGTACGTAGTCGTTCGCACCGCGCGCGATGGACTTCTCACGGTCGCCCGGCATCGCCTTGGCGGTGAGGGCGACGATGGGAAGTCCGGCCCAGCGCGGAGTGCGTCGGACGACGGAGATGGTCTCGTAACCATCCATCTCCGGCATCATGATGTCCATCAGGACGAGTCCCACGTCGGGATTGCGCTCCAGGGCCTCGATGCCCTCGCGGCCGTTCTCCGCGTACAGGACGGTCATTCCGACCCGGCCCAGTACATGGGTGAGCGCGAAGACGTTACGGATGTCGTCGTCCACGATCAGCACCCGCCGCCCCGGCAGGACCTGGCCCGCACGGCCCGCCTTCCACGCCTCCAGTTTGGTGAGCGCCGGCCAGCTGTCGTCCTGGTCGTGGACGGTGAAGGGTTCGGTGGACAACTGCTCGGGCAGCGTCGGGTCCTCGTCCTGGTCCTCGGCGTCGGGACCGGTCGGCAGGTGGCCGGGGCTGACGACCGGCACGTACAGGGTGAAGGTGGAACCCTCGCCGGGCACGCTCTCGGCGATGATGCGGCCGCCCAGCAGGCCGGCGATCTCCCGGCTGATGGACAGGCCGAGGCCCGTGCCGCCGTACTTGCGGTTCGTCGTGCCGTCGGCCTGCTGGAACGCCTCGAAGATCACCGGCAGTTTCTCCGCCGCGATGCCGATACCGGTGTCGGAGACCGTGAACGCGATCACGTTGTCGCTGGCGTCCCGGGTGAAGTGGGGCTCGGGGGCCTGGACGCGGTTGACGCGCAACTCGACCCGGCCCGACGCGGTGAACTTGATCGCGTTCGACAGGAGGTTGCGCAGGATCTGCTGGAGCCGCTGCTCGTCCGAGAACATCTCCCGCGGTACGTCCTCGCCGACCGCCACCTCGAAGGCCAGGCCCCGGTCGATGGTGAGCGGGCGGAACGTGGCGTGCACGTAGTCGAGCAGCTTGATCAGCGGCAGCTTCTTGGGGCGTACGTCCATCCGGCCGGCCTCGATCTTCGAGAGGTCGAGGATGTCGTTGATGAGCTGGAGGAGGTCCGAGCCCGAGCGGTGGATCGTCGCCGCGAACTGCACCTCCTGGTCGGAGAGATGGCCGTCCGGGTTGTCGGAGAGCAGCCGGGCGAGGATCAGCAGCGAGTTGAGCGGCGTGCGCAGCTCGTGCGACATGTTCGCCAGGAACTCCGACTTGTACTGTGAGGACGTCGCCAGCAGTGCCGCCTTCTCCTCCAGCTCGGCGTTCGAGCGGCGCAACTCCGCCTGCTGAGACTGGAGTTCGTCGGAGCGGTCCTGCAGCTGGATCGCCAGCCGCTGGGACTCGCCGAGCAGCGACTCCGTACGGGAGTTGGCGATGATGGTGTTGATCGCGACCCCGATGGTGTTCACGAACTGGTCGAAGAACGCCAGGTGGACGTCGGAGAAGCGGGAGAACGAGGCGAGCTCGATCACGCCGAGCAACTTGTCCTCGAAGGGGATCGGGATGATGACGACGCTCGCGGGGGCCGCTTCGCCCAGACCACTGTTGATCTTGATGTAGTCCGGCGGGGCCTCCTCCACCAGGATCCGCTTCCTTTCGCGTGCGGCCTGCCGGACGAGCCCGTGCACCGGCATGCTGACCGTGTCGACCGTCGCGCTCTGCGCCGACCCGTATCCGGCGATGAAGGCGAGTCCCTTGATGGGCATGGCCGTCTGCAGGGTCGTCTTGTCCATCTCCGGGTCGGCCAGGAAGAAGGCGCCGTACTGCGCGTTCACCAGCGGGGTCAGCTCGCGCAGGATCAGGTCCGCGACCTCCATCAGATCCCGGTGGCCCTGCATGAGGGCGGCGAGGCGGGCGAGGTTCGACTCCAGCCAGTCCTTGGCGCGAGTGGTCTCACGGAGGTTGGCCACCATCAGGTTGATGTTGTCCTTGAGCTCGTCGACCTCGCCCTGGGTCTCCACCGTGATGGAGCGGGACATGTCGCCCTGGGCCACCGCGGACGCCACCTCGGCGATCGCGCGGACCTGGGTGGTGAGGTTCGACGCCAGCTCGTTCACGTTCGTCGTCAGACGCTTCCAGGTGCCGTACACACCCTCGACCCGCGCCTGACCGCCGAGCTGCCCCTCGGAGCCCACCTCGCGGGCCACGCGGGTGACCTCGGAGGAGAACGACGACAGCGTGTCCACCATCGTGTTGATGGTGCTCTTCAGTTCCAGGATCTCGCCGCGCGCGTCGACGTCGATCTTCTTCGACAGGTCGCCCTGGGCCACCGCGGTGGCGACCTGCGCGATGTTGCGGACCTGCGAGGTGAGGTTGTCCGCCATGTAGTTGACGTTGTCGGTGAGGTCGCGCCACACACCGGAGACGCCCAGCACACGGGCCCGGCCGCCGAGGCGGCCGTCGGTGCCGACCTCGCGGGCCACCCTCGTCACCTCGTCGGCGAAGGCGCGCAGTTGTTCCACCATCGTGTTGACGGTGTCCTTCAGTTCCAGGATCTCGCCGCGCGCGTCGACAGTGATCTTCTTGGAGAGGTCGCCGTTGGCGACGGCCGTGGTCACCTGGGCGATGTTGCGGACCTGCGAGGTGAGGTTCAGCGCCATGAAGTTGACGTTGTCGGTGAGGTCCTTCCAGACCCCCGACACGCCGCGGACCTGGGCCTGACCGCCGAGGTTGCCTTCGGTGCCGACCTCGCGGGCGACGCGGGTGACCTCGTCGGCGAAGGCGGAGAGCTGGTCGACCATCGTGTTGATCGTCGACTTCAGCTCCAGGATCTCGCCCTTCGCCTCGACCGTGATCTTCTTGCCGAGGTCGCCCTGGGCCACGGCGGTCGACACGAGCGCGATGTTGCGGACCTGCGAGGTGAGGTTGTCCGCCATGAAGTTGACGTTGTCGGTGAGGTCCTTCCACACGCCGGAGACGCCGCGGACCTGGGCCCGGCCGCCGAGGTTGCCTTCGGTACCGACCTCGCGGGCGACGCGGGTGACCTCGTCGGCGAAGGCGGAGAGCTGGTCGACCATGGTGTTGATGGTGCTCTTCAGCTCCAGGATCTCGCCCTGGGCGCCGACGGTGATCTTCTGGCTCAGATCGCCGTTGGCGACGGCCGTGGTCACCTGGGCGATGTTGCGCACCTGCGAGGTCAGGTTCGAAGCCATGAAGTTGACGTTGTCGGTGAGGTCCTTCCACACCCCCGACACGCCGCGGACCTGGGCCCGGCCGCCCAGCTCGCCCATCGTGCCGACCTCGCGCGCCACCCGGGTGACCTCGTCGGCGAAGGCGGAGAGCTGGTCGACCATCGTGTTCACGGTCAGCTTCAGTTCGAGCAGCTCACCGGTCGCCTCGACCGTCACCGTGCGGGTCAGGTCGCCGCGCGCCACCGCCGTGGTCACCAGGGCGATGTCACGGACCTGAGCGGTCAGCCGGGACGCCATCGTGTTGACCGCCTCGGTCACGTCCCGCCAGCTGCCCGACAGGCCGGTCACCTTGGCCCGGCCGCCCAGACGGCCCTCGGTGCCGACCTCGCGCGCCACCCGGGTGACCTCGCCCGTGAAGAGGGACAGCTGGTCGACCATCTTGTTGACGGCCCGTCCCAGGCGCCGCAGATCGCCCCGGAGCTGACGGTTGCCGTCGTGCAGATCGACGCGCTGGGTCAGATCACCGCCCGCCACCGCGTCCAGGACGCGCGTCGCGTTGGCGGCCGGTGCCACCAGGGCGTCGAGCAACTGGTTCACGTCATTGATCCGGGTCGTCCAGTGGCCCTGGCCGGGGCTCGCGGCGAGCCGCTCGTCCAGCCGGCCGTGGCGCACGATCTCACGACGGACCCGCTGGGCCTCCGCGTTGAAGTGCGTACTGCGGTCCAGGATCTGGTTGAACACCATGCCCAGCTCGGCCACGATGCCGTGCCCCGTCGTCTCGGGCACCTTGCTGAAGTCGCCGTCCCGGGCGGACGTCATGGCGGCCAGGAGGGGACGCAGATCCGAAGCGCGGATCTGTCCGTCTCCGAGCACATGCATAGCACTGTTCTCACTCATGGTGGCCCACTTCGGTAACTCGGTGCTTATGGGCGTAGCCAGTCTGTCACTCTGTCTGCATTGCTTGGGGCGTATTCGTCCGAACTGCTCAGGGAGCCGCACTGTGGGGGCCATTCCGACGCAACGGGAGTCCGCGTCCCGTGCTGCCGGGGCCACGGCGCGCCCACACACGGTGGCTCGTACGTCCTTGCCGGGCAACTCCCTCGCACCGGGTGCGGCTCGCAGGTTCGTCCGCGCGACGCTGGCCGGCTGGGCCGAACTCGACCTGCCCGGCGCCGAGTTGGTCACCGAACAGCTCGTCGGTGACGCGATGGTGGTCGTCAGCGAGCTCGTGACGAACGCCGTCGTGCACGCCGGCACGGACGTCGAACTGCTGTGCCGCCTCGACAACTGCACGGAGGACTGCGCGGTGGGGGTCCCGGGCGGCGCGGCTCCCGCGGCGGGCTCGGCACGGGCCCCCGCATCGGGTGCCGCGCCGACCCCTGCATCGGGTGTCGCGCCGGGCCACGTGCCGGGTGCCGCGTCGGCCCCCGCACCGGGCCACGTGCTGGGCCTGGCGCCCGGTGCAGTGCCGGACAGCGGGCCGGTCCCGGCACCGAGCAGCGCACCGGGAACCGCGCCTGGCGTCGCGCCGGGCCTTGTCCCGGGTGCCTCGCCGCAGGTTGTGCCGGTTTCCGCTTCGGGCCGCGCGCCGGGCCCTGTACCGGGGTCCGGGCCGGGAACCGCGCCGGGCCGTGCACCGGGAACCGCGCCTGGCGTCGCGCCGGGCCTTGTCCCGGGTGCCTCGCCGGAGGTTGTGTCGGCCCTCGATTCGGGCCGTGCGCCGGGAACCGAGCCGGGCCGCACGCCGGACCTTGTGTCGGGAACCGCGCCGGACCTCGTACCGGAGCTCGTACCGGACCTCGTGCCGGGCCCCGAGACGGACAGTGTGCGGGGAGCCGTGGTGGGTGCCGTGCCGGGGCTTGTGGCAGGTGTTCTGCCAGGCGCAGCGTCGGGTGACGTCGCAGAGGACCGGAAGGCGTCGCCGTACGTGGCCCGCCGGAGCGCCCTCGTCATAGAGGTCTCGGACCATCATCCCGAGCGGGTCGTGCGCGACGACAGTGCCGGGCGGCCGTACGACGCCGTCGAGTACGGCCGTGGTCTGCGGCTGGTCTCCGCGCTCTCCGACGCCTGGGGCATCACCTACCGCACCGGCATGAAGACCGTGTGGGCGCGACTGCCCGCGGAGATGATCCCGACCGCCGAGGCGGCGGAGGCCTACGAGGGCGAGCACGCGCTGCGGCGGAGGCAGCGGGCCGCCGACATCCTTGCCCCCGCGCCCCGGCGCACCGTGCAGGACCAGGACTGGCTCAACCGCGGCGCCCTCTCCTTCCTCGCCGAGGCCTCCGACCTGCTCGGCGGACAGCTCGACGAGGACCTGGTCGCCGCCCTCACCGGACAGCTGGTCGTGCCGCGGCTCGCCGACTGGTGCGCGGTGTGGCTGGAGGACGAGGCGCCGGGCCGCTCCGACGGAGGCCTCGTCGGCGGACCACGCCTCGCCCGCGTCTGGCACGGCAGCGAGAACCGCATGGAGGAACTGCGCCGGTTCCTGGAGAAGGACCCGCCCGAGCTGCCCGAGTCGCCGCGCTCCGGGCCCGTACCGATGCCCTGGCCCGCCGAGGCCCTGGGCGCGAAGGCGGAGGACGGATCGGCACTCGCGTTCCGGCTGATCGCGGGTGGCAGACCGCTCGGCACCCTCGTCATCGGACGGGCCGGACAGGACCACTTCCCCGACGAGATCACCGGACTCGTCGAGGACCTCGGCCGCCGTGTCGCGCTGGCCATCGGAGCGGCCCGCCAGTACGCCCGCCAGGCCACCATCAGCCGGGTACTGCAGCGCGGACTGCTGCCCGGGGCGGTCGCCGAGATCCCCGGCGTGCGCAGCGCGCTCGTCTACGAGCCCTGCGACAAGGGCGGACCGAGCGGCGACTTCTACGACCTCTTCCCCGCCGGCGACGGACGCTGGTGCTTCGCCCTCGGCGACGTCCAGGGCAAAGGGCCCGAGGCGGCCGTCGTCATCGGCCTCGCCCGGCCCTGGCTGCGGCTGCTGGCCCGCGAGGGATACGCGGTGCCGGACGTCCTGGACCGGCTCAACCAGCTGCTCCTCGACGACGCCACCGAGACCGCGGACGCGGCGGCCCGCGCCCTCGTGGCGGCCGGCGGCCGGGGCCTCGCCGACGAGGGCCCGCAGAACCGATTTCTCTCCCTCCTCTACGGCGAGCTCGTCCCCGTCGAGGGCGGGGTGCGCTGCACCATGGCCTCCGCCGGGCACCCGCTGCCGCTGCTCCTGGAGCCCTCCGGGAAGGTCCGCGAGGTGGCCCAGCCGCAGACCCTCCTCGGGGTCTTCGAGGACGCCAGCTACCGCTGCGGGACCTTCGAGCTGCGGCCGGGCGACAGCATCCTGTGCGTCACGGACGGCGTGACGGAGCGGCGCAACGGACACCGGCAGTTCGACGACGAGGACGGACTCGCCGCCGCGCTCACCGGCTGCGCGGGGCTGAACGCCGCCCTGATCGCCGAGCGCATCCGGCGACTCGTGCACGAGTTCGGCGGAAAGCCGCCGGAGGACGACCTGGCGCTGCTGGTGCTGCAGGCGGAGTAGGCGGGCGGGGCCGCCCAACCGTGCGTACGGGTACGTCCGTGGGTGCGGGACAATGGAGGACATGCCTTCCGCACTCCCCGACGGCGAGCCCGTCCCCGACGACGGGGCGCTGCCCGCGCACGCCCTGGCCGACGCGGCCGACCGCCCGCTCGGGTTCTACCTGCACGTCCCGTACTGCGCGACGCGCTGCGGCTACTGCGACTTCAACACGTACACGGCGACGGAGCTGCGCGGCTCGGGGGGCGTGCTGGCCTCCCGTGACAACTACGCCTCGACCCTGATCGACGAGGTCCGCCTCGCCCGGAAGGTCCTCGGCGACGACCCGCGGCCCGTCCGCACGGTCTTCGTCGGCGGCGGTACGCCCACACTGCTGGCCGCCGACGATCTCGTACGGATGCTGGGGGCCGTCCGGGACGAGTTCGGGCTCGCGGACGACGCGGAGATCACCACGGAGGCGAATCCGGAGTCGGTGGGACCCGAGTACCTGGCCACGCTCCGGGCCGGCGGGTTCAACCGGATCTCCTTCGGCATGCAGAGCGCGCGCCGGCACGTGCTGCAGATCCTCGACCGCACCCACACCCCCGGCCGGCCCGAGGCGTGCGTCGCCGAGGCCCGTGCGGCCGGCTTCGACCATGTGAACCTCGACCTCATCTACGGCACGCCGGGCGAGAGCGACGACGACTGGCGGGCCTCGCTCGACGCGGCGATCGGCGCCGGGCCCGACCACGTGTCCGCGTACGCGCTGATCGTCGAGGAGGGGACGCAGCTCGCTCGGCGCATCCGGCGCGGCGAGGTGCCGATGACCGACGACGACGTCCACGCGGACCGCTACCTGATGGCCGAGGATCGCCTGTCGCGGGCGGGCTTCTCCTGGTACGAGGTCTCCAACTGGGCCACCACGGAAGCCGGGCGGTGCCTCCACAACGAGCTGTACTGGCGTGGGGCCGACTGGTGGGGGGCCGGGCCCGGTGCCCACAGTCATGTGGGCGGGGTGCGGTGGTGGAACGTCAAGCATCCCGGGGCCTACGCGGGGGCGCTGGCGGGTGGGCGGTCGCCCGGGGCGGGGCGTGAGCTGCTGTCGGGGGAGGACCGGCGGGTGGAGCGCATCCTGCTGGAGCTGCGGCTGGTGGAGGGGTGCCCGTTGTCGCTGCTGCGGCCGGAGGGGCTTGCGGCGGCTTCGCGTGCGGTGGGGGAGGGGTTGCTTCAGGCCGGTCCTTATGGGGAGGGGCGGGCTGTGCTCACCCTGCGGGGGCGGTTGTTGGCGGACGGGATTGTGCGGGATCTGGTGGACTGAAGGGTTTTCCGCCCCCGCCGCCCCTACCCGTTCCCATCACGCATGGGGGCTGCGCCCCCTCGCCCCCTGTCGCGCTCGTCCTCAAACGCCGGACGGGCTGAAGAGTCGCGGACGGTCCGCGAATCCTTCAGCCCGTCCGGCGTTTGAGGACCGGGGGTTCGGGGGCAGCGCCCCCGAGGTGCGCCTCTACTCCGGTGCCGTGACGAAGTCGATCAGTTCCTCCACCCGGCCAAGAAGCTCCGGCTCCAGGTCGCGATAGGAGCGCACGGAGCCAAGAATCCGCTGCCACGCCGCCCCCGTGTTCTCCGGCCATCCGAGCGAACGGCAGACGCCCGTCTTCCAGTCCTGGCCGCGCGGTACCCGGGGCCAGCCGGGAATGCCCACGGACGCCGGCTTCACCGCCTCCCAGACGTCGATGTACGGATGGCCCACGACCAGCGCGTACTCGCTCGTCACGGCCTGCGCGATACGTGACTCCTTCGTGCCGGGGACCAGGTGGTCCACCAGGATCCCGAGCCGCGCGTCCGGCCCGGGGGCGAACTCGTCGACGATGGCGGGCAGGTCGTCGATGCCCTCCAGGTACTCGACGACGACGCCCTCGACGCGGAGGTCGTCGCCCCACACCCGCTCCACCAGTTCGGCGTCGTGGCGGCCCTCGACGTAGATGCGCCCGGCACGGGCCACCCGGGCCCGCGCGCCCGGCACGGCGACCGACCCCGACGCCGTGCGCGTGGGGCGTACCGGCGTGGCGGACGGGCGTACGAGGGTCACCACGCGCCCCTCAAGCAGGAAGCCGCGCGGTTCCAGCGGGAACACCCGGTGCTTGCCGAAGCGGTCCTCCAGCGTGACCGTCCCCGCCTCGCAGCGGATCACGGCACCGCAGAACCCCGTTCCGGGCTCCTCGACCACGAGTCCCGGCTCCGCCGCGACCTCGGGCACGGGTTTGGGCTTCTTCCACGGAGGGGTCAGATCCGTTGAGTACTGGCGCATTCGGATGACGATAGGAGAAACCCGGTCCCGGCAGGTGCACCGACACCCCCTCGGCAGGCCCGAACACCGGTCACGGCACGTCGAAACGCCGGGCCAGCGCGTCCCGTTGGGCCCGTACGAAGGTCGCGTCCACCACCGCCCCGTGCCCGGGTACGTACAGCGCGTCCTCGCCTCCGAGGGCCAGCAGGCGGTCCAGTGCCGCGGGCCAGTGGGAGGGCACGGCGTCCGGCCCGGCCTGGGGTTCGCCGGACTCCTCGACCAGGTCGCCGCAGAAGACGATCTCCGGGGAGCCGGGCCCGGCGACCAGGACCGCGAGGTCGTGGCCCGTGTGCCCGGGGCCCACGTTCGCCAGCAGGACCCGTGGGCCGCCGCCCAGGTCGAGCGTCCACTCGCCGGAGACGAGATGCCGGGGCCGCACCAGAACGTCCGCCGCCTCGGCCGCCTCGGCCGGATCGGCGCCGTTGCGTACGGCGTCCGCGAGCAGTTCCTCCCGGCCGTCGCCGAGCACCCTCCCCCAGTCTCGGCTTCGCTCGACCGGGGGGACCTCCATGGCACCCACCGCGCCGAACACCTCGGCCCCCGCGAACGCCGCCGCCCCGAAGACATGGTCGAAGTGCGGATGCGTGAGCGCGAGGTGCGTGACGCGCCCGCCCCCGAGCAGCCGTCGCGCGCGCGTGCGCAGCCACGCGCCCTCCCGCACGCTCGATCCCGCGTCGATCATGAGCGCCGCGTCCTCGCCGACCACGAGCCCGGTCGTGCAGTCCCACACAGGGAGCCGGCAACGCCCCACGTACGGGGACAGCCTCTCCCAGCCGGACCCGTCGTGCCCGGACCCTTCCCATGTCACGTTCATGTGCCGACGCTAACGCTGTCGGATGCGCCCGCATGTTCCCGACAGAGCGGGACACCCTCGTACACGTTGCCCGTTCGATGTGTCCGGCGTCACGACTTCGCAGGCCCGCCCTTGCCCGGCCCGTACCCACCGGCCGTACACTTGGCGCGGGGATGCTGGCACTCGCGCGCGCTGAGTGCCAGGTGAGGCCACCGAAGACGACCGATGACCGCGCGGAAGACCACGGGAGGTGTGCGCGATGCTCAGTGAACGCAGGCTCGAAGTGCTGCGCGCCATCGTCCAGGACTACGTGGGCACGGAGGAGCCGGTCGGCTCGAAGGCGCTCACGGAGCGCCACCGGCTGGGCGTGTCACCGGCGACCGTCCGTAACGACATGGCGGTCCTGGAGGACGAGGGGTACATCGCGCAGCCGCACACCAGTGCGGGGCGCATCCCCACGGACAAGGGATACCGCCTCTTCGTCGACAAGCTCGCGGGCGTCAAGCCGATGACCGCGCCCGAGCGGCGGGCGATCCACCACTTCCTGGACGGCGCCGTCGACCTCGACGACGTCGTGGGACGGACCGTGCGGCTCCTCGCGCAGCTCACCCGGCAGGTGGCCGTCGTCCAGTACCCGTCACTGACCCGCTCGACCGTGCGTCACGTGGAGCTTCTGGCGCTGGCCCCGGCCCGCGTCATGCTCGTACTGATCACGGACACCGGGCGGGTCGAGCAGCGCATGGTGGACTGCCCGGCCCCCTTCGGGGAGTCGTCCCTGGCGGATCTGCGCGCGCGGCTCAACAGCCGGATCACGGGGCGCCGTTTCGCGGATGTGCCCCAACTGGTGCAGGATCTCCCCGACGCCTTCGAGTCGGAGGACCGGGGGACGGTCGCGACCGTGCTCTCCACCCTCCTGGAGACTCTTGTCGAGGAGACCGAGGAGCGGCTGATGATCGGCGGCACCGCCAATCTGACGCGCTTCGGACATGATTTTCCCCTCACCATCCGTCCGGTGCTCGAAGCGTTGGAGGAGCAGGTCGTGCTCCTCAAGCTCCTGGGTGAGGTCAACGATTCGGGCATGGCCGTACGGATCGGTCACGAGAACGCCCATGAGGGACTCAACTCCACGTCTGTGGTGTCGGTCGGCTACGGTTCGGGCGGCGAAGCAGTCGCCAAACTCGGCGTGGTCGGACCGACGCGCATGGATTACCCCGGAACGATGGGAGCGGTACGAGCGGTGGCACGGTACGTAGGACAGATCCTGGCGGAGTCGTAAGTGGCCACGGACTACTACGCCGTACTCGGCGTGCGCCGCGACGCGTCCCAGGACGAGATCAAGAAGGCATTCCGGCGGCTCGCCCGCGAGCTGCACCCGGACGTCAATCCCGATCCGAAGACGCAAGAGCGCTTCAAGGAGATCAACGCCGCGTACGAGGTGTTGTCGGACCCGCAGAAGAAGCAGGTCTACGACCTCGGCGGCGACCCGCTGTCCCAGGCGGGCGGCGGTGGCGCGGGAGGCTTCGGAGCCGGTGGCTTCGGCAACTTCTCGGACATCATGGACGCGTTCTTCGGCACGGCGTCGCAGCGTGGCCCCCGGTCGCGCACACGGCGCGGCCAGGACGCGATGATCCGGCTGGAGATAGAGCTCGACGAGGCGGCCTTCGGTACGACGAAGGACATCCAGGTCGACACGGCCGTCGTCTGCACCACCTGCAGCGGTGAGGGCGCGGCGCCCGGCACCTCCGCGCAGACCTGTGACATGTGCCGCGGTCGCGGCGAGGTGTCCCAGGTCACGCGGTCCTTCCTCGGCCAGGTCATGACGTCCCGGCCGTGTCCGCAGTGCCAGGGCTTCGGGACGGTCGTTCCGACGCCGTGCCCCGAGTGCGCCGGCGATGGACGGGTGCGCTCGCGCCGGACCCTGACGGTGAAGATCCCGGCCGGTGTCGACAACGGCACCCGGATCCAGCTCGCGGGCGAGGGCGAGGTCGGCCCCGGTGGCGGCCCCGCCGGTGACCTGTACGTCGAGATCCACGAGCTGCCGCACAACATGTTCCAGCGGCGCGGCGACGATCTGCACTGCACGGTCACCATCCCGATGACCGCGGCGGCGCTCGGCACCAAGGTCCCGCTGGAGACACTCGACGGGCTCGAAGAGGTCGACATCCGCCCCGGAACGCAGTCCGGGCAGTCGATTCCGAAGCACGGGCGCGGGATCACCCATCTGCGGGGCGGCGGGCGCGGCGACCTCATCGTGCACGTCGAGGTCATGACGCCGACGAAACTCGATCCCGAGATGGAGCGCGTGCTGCGCGAACTGGCCGTGCTGCGGGGCGAGGAGCGGCCCACCGGGCAGTTCCAGCCCGGCCAGCAGGGATTGTTCTCCCGGCTGAAGGACGCCTTCAACGGCCGTACGTGACGGGTGGACCGCTGGTGACCGCCGGGCGGGTCGCAGGATGATTCCTGTGGCTTATGCCCGGCGGACGGCCGGATTCGGACTTGTACGGAGGACGTGACAACATGCCGTCATGTCCTCCGCGCTGACCGATCTTTTCCCCCTCCCGATCGTGCAGGCCCCGATGGCGGGCGGCGTCTCCGTGCCGCAGCTCGCCGCGGCCGTGTCCGAGGCCGGGGGGCTCGGTTTCCTCGCCGCCGGCTACAAGACGGCCGACGGCATGTACCAGGACATCAAGCAGCTGCGCGGGGCCACGAGCCGGCCGTTCGGCGTGAACCTCTTCATGCCGCAGCCCGAGTACGCCGACCGGTCGGCCGTCGAGGTGTACGCCCACCAGCTCGCCGGTGAGTCCTCCTGGTACGAGACCGAACTGGGCGACCCCGACAGCGGACGCGACGACGGCTACGACGCCAAGCTCGCCGTCCTCCTCGACAACCCGGTGCCGGTCGTCTCCTTCCACTTCGGCTGCCCCACCCGCGACGTCCTGGACTCCCTGAGCCGGGCCGGCACGCTCACCCTGGTCACCGCGACCACCGCCGAGGAGGCGCAGGCCGTGCAGTGGGCGGGCGCCGACGCGGTGATCGTGCAGGGCGTCGAGGCCGGCGGCCACCAGGGCACCCACCGCGACAACCCGGAGGCGGACGGCTCCGGCATCGGACTGCTGTCGCTCGTCGCGCTGGTCCGCGAGACCGTGCAGATCCCGATCATCGCGGCCGGCGGCATCATGCGCGGCAGCCAGATCGCCGCGGCGCTGGCAGCCGGCGCGAGCGCCGCCCAGCTGGGCACGGCCTTCCTCGCCACCCCCGAGTCCGGCGCCAACGCCCTGCACAAGCAGGCGCTGACCAACCCCCTCTTCGTCCGTACGCAGCTGACGCGGGCGTTCTCCGGCAGGCCCGCGCGAGGGCTGATGAACCGCTTCATGCGCGAGCACGGACCGTACGCGCCCGCCGCCTACCCCGAGGTGCACCACCTCACTTCCGCGCTGCGCAAGGCGGCGGCCAAGGCGGGGGACGCGCAGGGCATGGCGCTGTGGGCGGGGCAGGGGCACCGGCTCGCCCGCGAACTGCCCGCCGGGCAGCTGGTGGAGGTGCTCGCGGCCGAACTCGCCGCGGCCAGGACAGCGTTGTCGGCCGAGCAGGGCGGGGGCGTCGGGCGATGACCGCGCCGGTGTTCGTGGTGGACGAGGTGCCCGGCGGGCCCGAGTTCGTGCTCGACGGGCCCGAGGGGCGGCACGCCGTGTCCGTGAAGCGGCTGCGGGCCGGCGAGGACGTGGTGCTCACCGACGGGCTCGGCCGCTGGGCCGAAGGCGTCGTCAGGACGGCCGAGGGCAAGGACCGGCTCGTCGTGACGGAGATCCACGAGGTACGTGAGGAGCCCGTGCCCGCGCCCCGTATCACCGTCGTGCAGGCGCTGCCCAAAGGTGATCGCGGTGAACTCGCCGTCGAGACCATGTCGGAGACCGGCGTCGACGCGATCGTCCCCTGGGCGGCGTCCCGTTGCATCACTCAGTGGAAGGGCGAGCGCGGGCTGAAGGCGCTGGCGAAGTGGCGGGCCACCGCCCGTGAGGCCGGCAAGCAGTCGCGGCGGGCGCGGTTCGCGGAGGTCGCGGACGCGATGACGACCAAGCAGGTTGCCGCGTTTCTCGCCAAAGCGGAGTTCGCGGCGGTGCTGCACGAGGACAGGGGACACCCGGGGGAGCCGCTCGCCACGGTCGAGCTGCCCGTCGCGGGGGAGATCGTGCTCGTCGTGGGGCCCGAAGGGGGCGTGTCCCCCGAGGAGTTGGCGACCTTCGCCCAGGCCGGGGCGGAGGCCTGTCGGCTGGGGCGGAGTGTGTTGCGGACGTCCACGGCGGGGACGGCGGCGGTGGCGCTGCTGCTCGGGCGGACGGGGCGTTGGTCGTAGCTTCTCTCGCCCCCGCCGCCCCTACCCGTCCCGTCCCTGGGGCTGCGCCCCAGACCCCCTGTCGCGCTTCGCGCTCGTCCTCAAACGCCGGACGGGCTGAGACAGGGGAACTGCGCAGCGGGGGTTCGGGGGCCGGGCCCCGAGTGCGTGCGCGTGGCCGCATGGGGTCTACCGCGCGCGGGCGACCAGTGGCACGCTGCCGTGCATGGGCGCACTGAGGCGTATACGGCACCGCGGCCCGGCGATCGGCCTGGCCGCCGTCTCGGCCGTGTTCGCGCTGGTCGCGTGTGAACCGGGCGACGGCCTGAGCACCGCGGCCGTCGCGATCACCACCGACCAGAAGGGCACGAGCGAGCTGGAGGAGCGGGGCGTCGACGTGCGGTGGCTCACCTGCACCGCCTCGTACGGCGAGAAGAGCGCGTCCACGCCCTCGGCGAGCGTGCGGGACGTGGCGTCCGTCGACTGCGTGGGCGAGACCGGCGACGGGCAGGACATCAGCATCAAGGGCCAGGTGACACAGGAGGTCAACGGCACCTGCGTACGCGGCGACCTCACCGCCACGGTGGGCGGCAAGGAGGCGTTCCGGGCGAACGTCCTCGGCAACTGCCGGGCCGATACGCCGCCCGTCGACAACAGGACGACTCCGCCGCCCGACCAGCCGGGGGCGACCGTCACCGTCACCCGGACCGTGACCGTGTATCCGAACCCGAGTTGCTCCTGCATCTCGGGAAAGTGATCAATGCGACGAAGCGCCCGGCCCGGTGAAGTGATCGAAAGCTCTGGTCGCGCGCCGGGGCGGCTGCATAGGGTGATCGGGTGACACAGCCTGCATCCGCCGCATCCGCATCCGCCGCGACCTCCGCGTACCTCCGGTATCCGCACCTGCACGGTGAGTTGATCGCCTTCACCGCCGAGGACGACGTCTGGGTGGCGCCGCTCGACGGCGGCCGCGCCTGGCGGGTCAGTGCCGACAACGTTCCCGTGAACCATCCACGGATCTCCCCGGACGGGGCGACCGTCGCCTGGACCTCGACCCGCGACGGCGCCCCCGAGGTGCATATCGCCCCCGTCGACGGAGGCCCCGCCAAACGCCTCACCTACTGGGGCAGTTGGAAGACCCAGGTGCGCGGCTGGACCCCCGGTGGGGAGGTGCTCGCGCTCAGCACACAGGGCCAGGCGAGCCTGCGCCGCAGCTGGGCCCGCGCGATCCCGCTCGACGGCGGACCCGCGACCACCCTCCCGTACGGGCCCGTCGGCGATGTGGCCCACGGGCCCGGCGGCGTCGTTCTGCTGTCCGCGCCCATGGGCCGCGAGGCCGCCTGGTGGAAGCGCTACCGGGGCGGTACCGCGGGCAAGCTGTGGATCGACCGCGAGGGCGAGGGGGAGAACGGGGAGAACGGGGAGAACGGGGAGAACGGGGAGTTCGTACGGCTGCACGCCGACCTCGACGGGAACCTTGAGTACCCCTCGTGGGTCGGGGAGCGAGTCGTCTTCCTCTCCGACCACGAAGGCGTGGGAGCCGTGTACTCGTCCCTCGCCGACGGATCGGACCTGCGACGGCACACCGGGATCGAGGGCTTCTACGCCCGGCACGCCTCCACCGACGGGACCCGCGTCGTGTACGCCTCCGCCGGTGAACTGTGGATCCTCGACGACCTCGACGGGGCCGAGCCGCGCCGGCTCGACATCCGGCTCGGCGGCCAGCGCGTCGATCTGCAGCCCCATCCCGTGAACGCGGCCCGCTGGTTCGGCGCCGCCGCCCCCGACCACACCGGACGCGGCAGCGCGGTCGCCGTGCGCGGAGCCGTCCACTGGGTCACCCACCGCTCAGGACCCGCCCGGGCGCTCGCCGCCGAACAGGGCGTACGGGCCAGGCTGCCCCGCACCTTCCGCGCCGACGGCGAGGAGCACGTGGTGTGGGTCACCGACGCGGAGGGCGACGACGCGCTGGAGTTCGCCCCGGCGACCGGCGTGGCAACCGGCGCGACCCCGCGCAGGCTCGCCGCCGGACAGCTCGGCCGCGTCCTCGGACTCGCGATGGCACCCGACGGCAGCCGGGCCGCGGTCGCCTCGCACGACGGACGCGTGCTGCTCGTCGAGCGCGAGACCGGCGAGGTCCGTGAGGTCGACCGCAGCGAGGACGGCGAGGTCACCGGGCTCGTCTTCGCACCCGACTCCGCCTGGCTGGCGTGGTCGCACCCCGGCCCGCGCCCGCTGCGCCAGCTCAAGCTCGCCAACACCGCCGACCTGTCGGTGACCGAGGCGACACCGCTGCGCTTCCGCGACTACGCGCCCGCGTTCACCCTCGACGGTAAGCATCTGGCCTTCCTGTCCGCGCGGTCCTTCGACCCCGTCTACGACGAGCACGTCTTCGACCTCGCCTTCGTCGGGGGCTCCCGGCCGCACCTCATCACCCTCGCCGCCACCACCCCCTCGCCCTTCGGGCCACAGCGGCACGGGCGGCCCTTCGAGGCGCCCGACAAGGACGAGACGCCCGACAGCGAGGGCTCCCCGGCCACCCGGATCGACCTCGACGGGCTCGGCGACCGCATCGTGCCGTTCCCCGTCGAGGCCGCCCGCTACACCGGGCTGCGCGCCGCCAAGGACGGACTGCTGTGGCTGCGGCACCCCGTGCGCGGTGTGCTGGGCGCCTCCCGAGCCACCCCCGACGACCCGGACCCCAAGACCGACCTGGAACGCTACGACCTCGCCCAGCAGCGCATCGAGCACCTCGCCTCGGACGCCGACGGCTTCATGGTCACCGGCGACGGCAAGCGGATCCTGCTGTGGACCGACGGCAAACTGAAGGTCGTACCGAGCGACCGGCGCGCCTCGAACGACGACGACAGCGACACCAACATCACCGTCGACCTGTCGCGCATCCGCCAGAGCGTCGACCCGGCCGCCGAGTGGCGCCAGATGTACGACGAGGCCGGCCGCCTCATGCGCGACAACTTCTGGCGCCCCGACCTGGGCGGCACCGACTGGGACGGCGTACTGGACCGCTACCGGCCCGTCCTCGGACGGGTCGCCACCCACGACGACCTGGTCGACCTCCTCTGGGAGGTGCAGGGGGAACTCGGCACCTCGCACGCGTACGTCATGCCGCGCGGCGGATTCGGGCACGGGGAACGGCAGGGGCTGCTCGGCGCCGACATCTCCCGCCACGAGGACGGCCCGCAGGGGGCGCCGCTGTGGCGTATCGACCGCATCCTGCCGTCGGAGACCTCCGACCCCGACGCGCAGTCGCCGCTCGCCGCGCCCGGTGTCGCGGTGCGCGCGGGCGACGCGATCGTGGCCGTCTCCGGGCAGCCCGTCGACCCGGTCGCGGGACCCTGGCCGCTGCTCGTCGGCACGGCGGGCAAACCCGTCGAGCTGACCGTCTCCCCGGCGGGCGGCGGCGATCCGCGGCACGCGGTGGTCGTGCCGATGTCCGACGAGGAGCCGCTGCGCTACCACGCGTGGGTCGCCGACCGGCGTGCCTACGTGCACGAGAAGTCCGGCGGACGGCTCGGGTATCTGCACGTGCCCGACATGCAGGCGCCCGGCTGGGCCCAGATCCACCGCGATCTGCGGATCGAGGTGGCGCGCGAGGGGCTAGTCGTGGACGTCCGCGAGAACCGCGGCGGGCACACCTCCCAGCTGGTCATCGAGAAGCTCGCCCGGCGCATCGTCGGCTGGGACCTCGCGCGGGGGATGCGGCCGACCAGTTATCCGGAGGACGCGCCTCGCGGGCCCGTCGTGGCCGTCGCCAACGAGTTCTCCGGCTCGGACGGGGACATCGTGAACGCGGCGATCAAGGCGCTGGGGATCGGGCCCGTCGTCGGTACGCGGACGTGGGGCGGGGTCGTCGGGATCGACAGCCGGTACCGGCTGGTCGACGGGACGCTGGTCACTCAGCCCAAGTACGCGTTCTGGCTTGAGGGGTACGAGTGGGGGGTGGAGAACCACGGCGTCGATCCGGACGTCGAGGTCGTCCAGGCGCCCCACGATCATGCCGCCGGGCGGGATGTCCAGCTCGACGCGGCTGTTCGGATCGCGCTGGAGGCACTTGCCGACAACCCGTCGAAGGCGGCTCCGGAGTTGCCGGGGGCGTGAGGGGGCGGTCGTCGGGCGCGGGTGTGTGGGGGCTGGTCGCGCCGTTCCCCGCGCCCCTGAAGGCGAAAGGCAGAAGACTGCGCCGTTCCCCGCGCCCCTGACGGGGCACTCCCGGTCGGTACCATGCCGGGGCATCGATCAACTCGGGCTGAGGAGGCCGCGCAATGGCAGGGGAACCGCAGGACGACTGCTTGTTCTGCAAGATTGTCGGGGGCAGGATTCCGGCGACCGTCGTTCGTGAGACCGAGACGACTCTGGCCTTCCGGGACATAAACCCGCAGGCGCCCACCCACATCCTGGTGATCCCGAAGGTCCACCACCCGGACGCCGCCTCCCTCGCCGCCGCCGAACCGGCGATCCTCGCCGACGTCGTGCGCGAGGCCGGTGAGGTCGCCGCCGAGGAGCAGCTCGACAGCTACCGCCTCGTCTTCAACACCGGCAGCGGCGCGGGCCAGACCGTCTTCCACGCGCACGCCCATGTGCTGGGCGGCCGCGGTCTGCAGTGGCCTCCCGGATAACGAGAAACCGGACGATCCGACGTGTCCGTACGTGAATTGGTGGTCCTCGGGACCGCCAGCCAGGTTCCCACCCGGCACCGCAACCACAACGGCTACCTGCTGCGCTGGGACGGCGAGGGCATCCTCTTCGACCCCGGCGAGGGCACGCAGCGGCAGATGCTGCGTGCCGGGGTGGCCGCGCACGACCTGCACCGGATCTGTGTCACGCACTTCCACGGCGACCACTCACTGGGCCTGGCCGGGGTGATCCAGCGGATCAACCTCGACCGGGTGCCGCACGAGATCAGCGCGCACTACCCGCGCTCCGGGCAGAAGTTCTTCGACCGGCTGCGGTACGCGACCGCCTACCGCGAGACGGTCGCGCTCACCGAGGCGCCGGTGGACGCCGACGGGGTCCTCGCGTCCTCGAAGACGTACGCGCTCGAAGCCCGCAGGCTCTCCCATCCCGTCGAGTCGTACGGCTACCGGCTCGTCGAGCCCGACGGGCGGCGGATGCTGGGCGACCGGCTCGCCGCGCACGGGATCAAGGGCCCCGACGTGGGGCGGATCCAGCGGGAGGGCGTGCTCGGGGACGTCCTGCTCGGCGACGTCAGCGAGGTGCGGCGCGGGCAGCGGTTCGCGTTCGTCATGGACACCCGGCTGTGCGACGGGGTGTACGCGCTCGCCGAGGGCTGCGACCTGCTGGTCATCGAGTCGACGTTCCTGGACGAGGACGTGCGGCTCGCCGTCGACCACGGACACCTCACCGCCGGGCAGGCGGCGACCGTGGCGCGGGACGCGGGCGTACGGCATCTGGTGCTCACGCACTTCAGCCAGCGGTACTCGGATCCGGGGGAATTCGAACGGCAGGCGCGGGCCGCCGGGTTCGAGGGAGAGCTGACCGTGGCGCACGATCTGCTGAGAGTGCCGGTTCCGAAGCGTCGGTGAAACACCCGTACCATGCTTCGATGCCCATCCCCAAAGCTGAACTGCACCTGCACATCGAAGGCACACTGGAGCCCGAGCTTGCGTTCGCCCTCGCCGCCCGCAACGGGATCACGCTGCCGTACGCGGACACGGACGAGCTGCGCAAGGCGTACGAGTTCGCCGATCTGCAGTCGTTCCTGAACCTGTACTACGGGCTCATGGCCGTGCTGCGGACCGAGGACGACTTCGCCGACCTCGCCGACGCGTATCTCGCGCGCGCCGCCGCCCAGGGGGTGCGGCACGCCGAGATCTTCTTCGACCCGCAGGCGCACCTCGCGCGGGGCGTCGGGATCGGCACCGTGGTGGAGGGGCTCGGGCGGGCGCTCGACCGCGGCGAGGCCGCGCACGGCATCTCCACCCAGCTGATCATGTGCTTCCTGCGGGACGAGTCCGCCGACTCCGCGCTGGAGACCCTGGAGGCCGCGAGGCCGTACCTGGCGCCGCGCGGCCCGATCGTCGGCGTCGGACTCGACTCGGCCGAGGTCGGCCACCCGCCGGCCACGTTCCGCGAGGTGTACGAGGCCGCCGCCGCACTCGGCCTGCGACGGGTCGCGCACGCGGGCGAGGAGGGGCCGCCCGCGTACATCACCGAGGCGCTCGACCTCCTCGGGGCCGAGCGGATCGACCACGGACTGCGTTGCATGGAGGACCCGGAGCTGGTGGCCCGACTGGTGCGGGACCGGGTGCCGCTGACGCTGTGCCCCCTGTCCAATGTGCGGCTGAGGGCCGTCGACGTGCTGGCGGACCACCCGCTGCCCGCGATGCTCGACGCGGGACTGCTGTGCACCGTCAACTCCGACGACCCCGCGTACTTCGGCGGGTACGCCGGGGACAACTTCGACGCGGTGCGTACGGTGCTGGGGCTCTCTCCGGAGCGGCTGCGCGAACTGGCCCGGAACTCGTTCGTCGCGTCGTTCCTCGAACACGACGAGGAGCGGCGGGCCCGGTACATCGCCGAGGTGGAGGCGTACGAGTTCCCGTGACCGGGGACGCCCGGTATCTTCGCCCCCGCCACCCCTACCCGTCCCTGGGGGTTTGCCCCCACGGCTGACACGTCACCCTGAGGGCCTCAGCGGAGCGTCTGGTGCACACTGGCCTGAATCCGCACCACTCAGGGAGCGCACCGTGACCGCGTCCAACGGGAAGGGACCGTACCGACAGGCCCAGTTCGACCCACTCGCCGAACTGCGCCGCTCCGACGACCCGCCCTGGGACGTCTATCTCACCGGCACCGTCTTCCTCGACATCATCTTCACCGGGCTCGACTCCGCCCCGGTCCGCGGGACCGAGTCGTGGGCCCGCGGCATGGGCTCAAGCCCCGGCGGCGTCGCGAACATGGCGACCGCGCTGGCCAGGCTCGGCCTGAAGACCTCACTCGCGGCGGCCTTCGGGGACGACCACTACGGGGAGTACTGCTGGGACGCCCTGGAGCAGGGCGAGCACATCGACCTCTCCGCGTCCCGCACCGCGCCCGGCTGGCACTCCCCGGTGACCGTCTCGATGGCGTACGAGGGAGAGCGGACCATGGTCAGCCACGGCCACGAGCCGCCCCCGGAGGAGCTCGCGCCCGACTGCTCGCCCCGCGCGCGGGCGGCCGTCGCCTCGCTGACGCCGGGTGCGAGCGCGCACTGGATCGCCGGGGCGGCGAAGCGGGGCACCCGGATCTTCGCCGACGTCGGCTGGGACGACACGGGCCGCTGGGACCTCGCCGGGCTCCCCGACCTGCGGCACTGCGAGGCGTTCCTGCCGAACGCCGAGGAGGCCATGCGGTACACGGGCGCCTCGTGTCCCCGCGCCGCCGCGCACGCGCTCACCGAGTACGTACCGCTCGCCGTCGTCACCCTGGGTGCCGAGGGCGCGTACGCCGTGGACCGCCGGACCGGTGAGACCGCGGAGGTTCCGGCCATCGAGGTCGAGGCGATGGATCCGACCGGCGCCGGGGACGTCTTCGTCGCGGGGTTCGTGACGGGCACGCTGGCCGGCTGGCCGCTCGCCGACCGCCTCGCCTTCGCCGGCCTCACCGCGGCCCTGTCGGTCCAGGAGTTCGGGGGATCGCTGTCCGCGCCCGGCTGGTCGGAGATCGCCGCCTGGTGGCGCCGCGTGCAGTCCTACGACCACCAGGACCCCGCGGCGCTCGGCCGGTACGCCTTCCTGGAACCGCTGCTTCCGGAGAGCGCCCGGGCCTGGCCCCTGAGAAGGGCCGTACCGACGATCGGATTCCGCAGATCCGCCTGATCCGCCTGATCCGCCTGATTCGTGTGAGGAGACACTCGTGGGGCCACAGGTGCGGTGGAAAAGTCCTACGGGGTTGTCGGTGCCCCGACGTACTCTTGGAGACACCAGGCTGCCGTACCGGCAAGCGTGTCTCACCGAGGAGGATGAGCAGGCCTACAGAGCCGGCCCATGACTCAGACACCCACAGCTCACACCCCCGCGCAGGGGCAGTCCCGAGCACAGTTCACCGTCCCCGCGGCGCACGCCATGGTGACCGTTCTGGGATCCGGGGACGCCCTCCTGCGCGTGATCGAGAAGGCCTTCCCGGCGGCCGACATACACGTCCGGGGCAATGAGATCAGCGCCGTCGGCGACGCCCGGGAAGTGGCCCTCGTCCAACGCCTGTTCGACGAGATGATGCTGGTGCTGCGCACCGGACAGCCGATGACGGAGGACGCGGTGGAACGCTCGATCGCGATGCTGCGGGCGAGCGAGAACGGGGAGGGTGACGGCCCGGAGACCCCGGCCGAGGTCCTCACGCAGAACATCCTGTCCTCGCGGGGCCGCACCATCCGCCCCAAGACGCTCAACCAGAAGCGGTACGTCGACGCCATCGACAAGCACACCATCGTCTTTGGCATCGGCCCCGCCGGTACGGGCAAGACCTACCTCGCCATGGCCAAGGCCGTGCAGGCCCTGCAGGCCAAGCAGGTCAGCCGTATCATCCTGACCCGCCCCGCGGTGGAGGCCGGAGAGCGGCTCGGCTTCCTGCCCGGCACGCTCTTCGACAAGATCGACCCCTATCTGCGCCCGCTGTACGACGCCCTGCACGACATGCTCGACCCGGACTCGATCCCGCGCCTGATGGCGGCGGGCACGATCGAGGTGGCGCCGCTGGCGTATATGCGTGGTCGCAGCCAACCGGTGTTCACGAACGTGCTGACGCCCGACGGCTGGCGCCCTATCGGTGACCTTGAAGTCGGTGACCTGGTCATCGGCTCGAACGGCGAGCCGACCCCGGTCCTCGGCGTCTACCCGCAGGGTGAGAAGGACATCTACCGCGTCACTGCCCAGGACGGCTCCTGGACCCTGTGCTGTGACGAGCACCTGTGGACCGTCCGGACCGCATCGGACAAGCGCCGCGACAAGCCGTGGCGGGTGCTGGAGACGAAGGAGATGATCGGCAACCTTCGCGCTGCGCACGCCCGTCGGTACGAGTTGCCCATGCTCACCGCTCCGGTTTCCCTACCCGAGCGCGAGATCCCTATGGATCCGTACGCTTTGGGGCTTCTTCTCGGCGACGGTTGCCTGACAGGCTCCACCACGCCTTCCTTCGCGACGGAGGACCCGGAACTGGCCGAGGCACTGGAAGCCGCGCTTCCGGGTGTCGTACTACGCCACCGCGGCGGACCCGACTACGTCCTCAACCGAATCAAGAGCCCTGGCGACGTGGTCACTCTTGAGAATCCGGTGACCCGGATCCTGCGCGAGCTGGATCTGCTGCGGAGCCGTTCGCACTCCAAGTTCGTCCCCGACGACTACCTGAACAACTCCGCCGAAGTACGACTGGCAGTCCTTCAAGGCCTGCTCGATTCGGACGGTGGCCCCGTCACCCAGACGGACCGCACGTGCCGGATCCAGTACTCGACGACATCGATCCTGCTCCGCGATGACGTCATCGCTCTGGTGCAGTCGTTGGGCGGTGTGGCGTACACCCGCCGACGCGTCGCTGAAGGGCGCAAGCCCGGCAAGGTCAGGGGCCGTGATGTCAGCCACAACCGTGACGCCCACGTCATCGACATCCGTCTCCCCGAAGGCATCGAACCCTTCCGCCTCGCCCGCAAGCGTGACAAGTACCTGGCGGCAGGAGGCGGCGGACGCCCGATGCGCTTCATCGACAGCATCGAACCTGCGGGCCGTGAGGAAGCGGTCTGCATCCAGGTCGCGGCGGAGGACTCGTTGTACGTGACGCAGGACTACCTGCTCACGCACAACACTCTCAACGACGCCTTCATCATTCTGGACGAGGCGCAGAACACCAGCGCCGAGCAGATGAAGATGTTCCTCACCCGGCTCGGTTTCGATTCGAAGATCGTGGTCACGGGTGATGTGACGCAGGTCGACCTGCCGAGCGGCACCAAGTCCGGTCTGCGTCAGGTCCAGGACATCCTGGAGGGCCTCGACGACGTCCACTTCTCGCGGCTCACCACCCAGGACGTCGTCCGGCACAAGCTGGTCGGCCGTATCGTCGACGCGTACGAGAAGTACGACAGCCAGAACGACACGGAGAACGGCACCCACAAGGGCGCCCGTACCAAACGGAAGTAGACCAGCGCGACCATGTCGATCGACGTCAACAACGAGTCCGGAACCGAGGTCGACGAGCAGGCGATCCTCGACATCGCCCGCTACGCCCTCGCCAGGATGCGTATCCACCCGCTCTCCGAGCTGTCGGTGATCGTGGTGGACACCGACGCCATGGAGCAGCTGCACATCCAGTGGATGGACCTGCCGGGTCCCACCGATGTCATGTCGTTCCCGATGGACGAGCTGCGGCCGCCCACCAAGGACGACGACGAGCCGCCGCCGGGGCTGCTCGGTGACATCGTGCTGTGCCCGGAGGTCGCCGAGCAGCAGGGCAAGGACGCCGAGACGCAGCACTCCATGGACGAGGAGCTCCAGCTCCTCACCGTCCACGGGGTGCTGCACCTGCTCGGTTACGACCATGAGGAAGCCGACGAGAAGGCCGAGATGTTCGGTCTGCAGGCCGCCATCGTGGACGGCTGGCGTGCGGAGAAGGGCCTCGAAGGCCCCTCCCCTGCTCCGACCGTCTCATGAGCCCGCAACTCGTCCTGGGCGCCATCGCCCTTGTCGTCGTCGCCTGGCTCGCCGCCTGCGCGGAGGCCGGTCTCGCGCGCGTCTCCAGCTTCCGCGCCGAGGAGGCGGTACGGTCCGGCCGCCGCGGCAGCGCCAAACTCGCCCAGGTCGCCGCGGACCCGACCCGCTATCTGAACGTGGCGCTGCTGGTGCGCGTCGCGTGCGAGATGGCGTCCGCCGCCCTCGTCACCTACGCCTGTCTGAAGGAGTTCACCGAGACCTGGCAGGCGCTGGCCGTCGCCATCGGGGTGATGGTCCTCGTCTCGTACGTCGCCGTCGGTGTCTCGCCGCGCACCATCGGCCGCCAGCACCCCCTGAACACGGCCACGGCGTCCGCGTACGTGCTGCTGCCGCTGGCCAGGATCATGGGGCCGATCCCGCCCCTGCTCATCCTCATCGGCAACGCGCTGACGCCCGGCAAGGGTTTCAGGCGCGGGCCCTTCGCCTCCGAGGCCGAGCTGCGCGCGATGGTCGACCTGGCGGAGAAGGAGTCGCTCATCGAGGACGAGGAGCGCCGGATGGTGCACTCGGTCTTCGAGCTGGGCGACACGCTGGTCCGTGAGGTCATGGTCCCGCGTACGGACCTGGTGGTCATCGAGCGGTACAAGACCATCCGGCAGGCGCTGACCCTCGCCCTGCGCTCCGGTTTCTCGCGCGTGCCCGTCACCGGGGAGAGCGAGGACGACATCGTCGGGATCGTGTACCTGAAGGACCTGGCCCGCAAGACGCACATCAGCCGGGACGCGGAGAGCGAGCTGGTGTCCACGGCCATGCGGCCCGCCGCGTTCGTCCCCGACACGAAGAACGCCGGTGACCTGCTGCGCGAGATGCAGCAGGACCGCAATCACGTGGCCGTCGTCATCGACGAGTACGGCGGCACGGCCGGCATCGTCACCATCGAGGACATCCTTGAGGAGATCGTCGGCGAGATCACCGACGAGTACGACCGTGAGCTGCCGCCCGTGCAGGACCTCGGCGACGACCGCTACCGGGTGACCGCCCGGCTCGACATCGGTGACCTCGGTGAGCTGTACGGCTTCGAGGCGTACGACGACGAGGACGTGGAGACGGTCGGCGGACTGCTCGCCAAGGCGCTCGGCCGCGTGCCCATCGCCGGGGCGTCCTCGGTCGTGGAACTGCCCGACGGCCGTGAGCTGCTGCTGACGGCCGAGACCTCGGCGGGGCGCCGGAACAAGATCGTCACGGTGCTGGTCGAGCCCGTGGTCCCGGCCGACGCCGGTTCCGACGCCCCGGAGGAGAAGCCGGAGTGACCCCGCAGGAGCTGCGCACGTTCTGCCTGTCCTTCAACGCCGCCGTGGAGGAGTTCCCCTTCGACCCGGAGATCTCGGTCTTCAAGGTGCTGGGGAAGATGTTCGCGCTCAGCTCCCTGCGGGCCAATCCGCTGACGGTCAACCTGAAGTGCGACCCCGAGGACGCGGTGCGGCTGCGCGGCGAGCACGAGGGGCTGATCATCCCGGGCTGGCACATGAACAAGCGCCACTGGAACACGGTGACCGTGGACGGCTCGCTGCCCGACCGGCTCGTGCGGGAACTGGTCGAGGACTCGTACGACCTGGTGGTGGCGGGTCTGCCGCGGGCGGAGCGGCTGCGGCTGGACCGGCCCTGAGCCGTCGTACGTATGCTCTGGGCATGACCGACAGCACCGCGCTCGATCCCGAGGACCGCAAGATCGTCACCCTGGCCCGTGCGGCCCGGGCCCGCAACGGCGTGCCCGAGGGGGCGGCCGTGCGTGACGACAACGGCCGTACGTATGTGGCGGGCACCGTCGCACTGCCCTCGCTGCGGCTGAGCGCCCTGCGGACCGCGGTGGCGATGGCTGTGGCCTCCGGGGCGCGGTCGCTGGAAGCGGCGGCGGTGGTGGGTGACTCGTTGTCCTTGGCGGACGACGACCTCGCGGCGGTGCGGGACCTTGGCGATGCCGCCACACCGGTGTTCGTCGCGGGGACGGACGGGGTGGTGCGGTCCGTGGTGACCGCGGGCTGAGGGGTTTCGTCCGCGGGCCCGGTGGGGCCGGCCGCGCCGTTCCCCGCGCCCCTGAGGACCGAAGGACTGCGCCGTTCCCCGCGCCCCTGAAAGCGGGGCCGCGCCCCGGCTTTCATCGGTTGGGGGCGCAGGGGCCCGGACGGTGAGTGGAAGAATCACCACCGTTTCTCTTGCAATCGTGAGGTACCCGCGTCTCAATGGACGCCAGCTCTTCCGACGGACCGTCAGATTCGTCGTCGACGAGACGCCCGTCGGCCGTCCCCACACGGCAATTCCCGTACTAGGGAAGGGAATCCAATGATCTGTAAGCGACTCGGAATCGGTGCGGCGTTAGCCGCCGGCACCCTCGCCGCCAGTCTCGCGCTCGCCCCCGGCGCCGCGGCCGTCGTCCCCCAGACCGCCACGATCGTCGCCGACTGCGGTCTCTACGGCGGTGGCGAGGCCACCCTCACGGCCACCCAGGACGGCACCGCCGCCACCCTCACCGTCAGCTCCTCCGAGATCACCGCCCCGCTCGCGCTCGGCGAGGACTCGATCGCCTCCACCCTCACCCTGGCGAAGGCGGGCGGCGGCACGACCGTCTTCACGGGTACCGAGAACCCCGCGATCGCCGCCGGTGACGGCGTCACGGTCGGCCCGCTGCCCGGTACCGTCGCGGCCGGCGACAGCCTGGAGGCCTTCGGCGGCTCCCTGCAGATGGTGGTCTTCGGTATCACCATCACGTGCACGGCGGACGGGCCCCAGTCGCCCGGTCCGTTCGTGTTCGAGTGACCACCGGAACGTAGCCGCGTCAGGCGCACAGTCCCCCCACGGGCAGTGGCCCGGTACGGACCGGTGCCGCCCGGCGCGCGGCGGCACCGGTCCGTCCGCTGTTCTGTCACCAACTCACATGTGTGCGTGGCAAGTTGACAGAAGCTGATGGGTCATCAGTTAATGTTTCAGGGTTCCATTGACTTCTCGCACGGCCCGCACATCAATGACCTCCTGTCGGCGCACAGCGCCCACATCCACAGGAGGGGCACCCATGGGTTCAGGAACCCGAAGACGCCGTCGTTGGACGGCACTTCTCGGAACGGCCGCACTCGCGGTCACCGCGGGAGGCGCGTTCGCCTGCCCCGCGAACGCGGATCCGCAGCAGGTCGACTTCGCCACGCACTGCGTCCCGCCGCCCATCGCGGGCATTCCCCCGATCGACGGCACCACCACCGCCAAGATCACCGTGGACAAGGCCGCACCCAAGGTGGGTGACACGGTCACCGTCACGTACACGGTGGTCAAGCCCGCCGCGAGCAACCCCGTCGACATCGCCCTGCCCGCCGACATCATGACGCCCACCGGCAAGGTGACCCTGGGCGGCGCGCAGAACGGTGACCTCACGGTCGCGGGTCCCAAGAAGAACGACCCGGTCCCGGGGAAGGGCGCCTTCCCGTCGTTCTCGATGACCGGCACCTTCACGGTCACCGCGCCCGGCGCGATCACCCTCTCGCCCGGCGACTACAACATCCACACCAGCTACCTCCTGGAGCTGGACACCCCGTGCACGGTCAGCACCCCACCCGCCCCCGTCTCCGAGACGATCACCGCGACCGGTGGCGGCCAGACCGACAACCGGGCCATCAGCCTCGCTGCGGCCTCCGGTAAGCCCGGTGACAGCGTGACCGTCACAGGGTCGAACTTCGCTCCGGGCGCGGCGGTCACCCTCGCCGGACGGGCCGGTGCCGCCCAGACGGCCGACAAGGCGACCGTCACCGCGAACGCCCAGGGGTCCTTCAGCGGCAGCCTGGCCGTCAGCGACAAGGCGACCACCGGAGTGGTGGCGTACGAGGGAAGTGCCTGGAGCGACGACAAGGGCGCGGGTCCCGCCGCCTACGTCGTCATCGACGACACGCCCCTGCCCGCCGACAGCCAGCAGCTCAACTCCTCGGTCAAGGCGGGGACGTTGTCCATGACCCAGGCCGGCGACACCGTCGAACTCGCGGCCGTCGACTACGGCAAGGGCGGCTTCTCCCGCGGCTCGCTGCAGACGGTGACCGTCAAGGACTTCCGCGGCGGACCCGCGGGCTGGTCCCTGACCGGCAAGGTCACCGACTTCACCGGCCCCGCGGGGGCGAAGATCGACGCCGCCAAGCTGGGCTGGACCCCGGTCTGCCTCACCAAGACCGGCAGCCCCAGCACCTGCCGGGCCGGTTCGCCCGGTTCGGTCGGCAGCGCGGGCGCGACGCTG
Organism: Streptomyces sp. NPDC087844; assembly: GCF_044742785.1. Classification (NCBI taxonomy): domain Bacteria; kingdom Bacillati; phylum Actinomycetota; class Actinomycetes; order Kitasatosporales; family Streptomycetaceae; genus Streptomyces; species Streptomyces sp. NPDC087844. The sequence goes on from NZ_JBIUVD010000012.1 coordinate 177,050, forward strand.
GCGTCCACGCCCAACGGCACGCTCACCGGCGGTGAGTTCACCGTCGACGCCCGGCTCTCGCTGAACGTTCCGGCGTTCACCCCGCCCGGCTCGTACTCCGGCGTGCTGACGCTCACGCTCACCTGACGCTGTAGTCGACGTGGTCGACGGCTCATCAGCATGTCCGTATCCGTCAATGGGACCGGAGGTCGGGCGCGCACCCGCCCGGCCTCCTCGTCCGTCCCGCCCGCCACCGGGGGTCCGCACCCATGCGCAAGCCGTTCTTCTCCGTCCCGCTGCCCCGCCGGTTGTTCCTCCTGCCGCTGTTGCTGTTCCCCGCGTTGGCCGGAACACCCGCGCGCGCCGCCGACAACGGCAGCTGGTCGGTCTTCCCCGTCGCGTCGGAACTCGCCTCGCGGCCGTACTTCCATCTCTCCGCCGACCCGGGCACGACCATCGAGGACGAGGTCGCCGTCACCAACAGGACCGGGCGGCCGCTGACGTTCCGGCTCTACGCGGCCGACGCGTACAACACGGCGAGGGACGGCGGATTCGCCGTGCGGACCTGGCAGGAGAGGCAGCGGGGTGTGGGCGCCTGGGCGAAGCCCGCCGAGGACCGGGTGACCGTTCCCGCGCACGGCAAGGTCACCGTGCCGTTCACGCTGAGGGTGCCCGAGTCGGCCGAACCCGGTGATCATCCGGGTGCCCTGGTCGCCCTGGACGAGCGGATCGACACGGGGGAGGGCGCGGTCGAGGTCGGTGTCCAGCGGGCCGTCGGCGCCCGGATCTATCTGCGGGTGGGCGGGCCGACCGTACCGGCCGTCGCCGTGGAGAAGGTCCGCGTCAGCCACCACCAGCCCCTGTTCCCCGGCGCAGGCGACAGCACCGCCACCGTCTCGTACACCCTCCACAACACCGGCAACGTCACCCTGGACCCCAAGGTGCGGCTGACGGCCGAAGGGCTCTTCGGCCGGACGCTGCTCTCCCGCGACCTGGCCGGAATCCCCTCCGAGCTGCTGCCCGGCCAGCGGGTGCGGCTCAGCGCGAAGTGGCGCGGCGCGCCCCAACTCGACTGGGGAGATGTGACGCTGACCGCCAGTGCGCGCGACACCCGCGAGTCGGCGAGCACGTCGTTCTTCGCCCTGCCGTGGCTGCTCGCGGTGGTGCTGGGAGCGGGCATCGCGGCAGCGGTGGTGGTGATCAGGGTCAGGGGCAGGGGGAGAGGCAGAAGCAGGGGTGAGGGCGGGATCAGAGAGCGTCCGGGCCGCGCTCGCCCGTCCGCACCCGGACCACCGTCTCCACCGGAACCGCCCAGACCTTTCCGTCGCCGATCTTCCCCGTCTGCGCGGCCTTCACGATCGCCTCGATGACGGGCTCGGCGTCCGCGTCCCCGACGACGACCTCGATACGGACCTTCGGTACGAGGTCGACGCGGTACTCGGCGCCGCGGTACACCTCGGTGTGGCCGCGCTGACGCCCGTACCCGCTGGCCTCCGTGACGGTCAGCCCGTGCACGCCGATCTCCTGCAGAGCGGTCTTCACCTCGTCGAGGCGGTGCGGCTTGATGATCGCGGTGATGAGCTTCATGCCTGGGGCCTGGCCTTCTGCGCGGTGGGGAGGACGGAGGCGGAGACCGGGGCGCCATGGCCCAGGACACCGTGATCGTAAGCGGTCCCGGCGTGCACCGTAAGGTCCAGGCCGGTCTGCTCGTGCTCCTCGTCGGCCCGCAGTCCGACGACCCTGTCGATCAGCTCGGCGACGCCGTACGTGACGGCGAAGGCGTACGCGCCGACGGTCAGGATCGCCACCAGCTGCCTGCCGAGCTGCCCGAGCCCGCCGCCGTACAGCAGGCCCTCGGCGCCGCCGGTCATGGTCCCGGTGGCGAAGACCCCGATGAGCAGGGTGCCGATGACACCGCCGACCAGGTGCACGCCGACGACATCCAGCGAGTCGTCGTAGCCGAACCGGAACTTCCAGCCCACGGCGTACGAGCAGACGACACCGGCGGCGAGGCCGATGACCAGCGCGCCGAGCAGCGAGACCGAACCGCAGGACGGGGTGATGGCGACCAGTCCCGCGACCGCGCCGGACGCCGAACCCGCGTTGAAGCCGAACCAGCCGAACCGCAGCAGGCCCGCGCCCAGCATCACCATCGGTAGGTTGTGCGGGCGCATCGCGTCTTTCTTGAAACCGAGCCGCGAGCCCAGGACCAGGCACAACGCCAGTCCGGAGGCCCCCGAGACGATCTCGACGGGCAGCCCGCCCGCGAAGTCCAGGGCGCCCAGGTCCTTCAGGATCCAGCCGCCGGGACCCCACACCCAGTGGGCGACCGGAACGTATACGAGCAGCGCCCACAGTGGGACGAATACCAGCCACGCCCCGAACTTCGCGCGGTCCGCGACCGCACCGCCGACCAGCGCCGCCGTGATGATCGCGAAGGTCAGCTGGAAGGTGGCGAAGAGAAGGGTCGGAACCGTGCCCTGGACACTGTCCGGGCCGAGGCCCGCCATGCCCGCGTGCCGGGCGTCGTGGGTGCTGTGCGGGACTTCTGAAACACCCCCTAGCAGCCAGGCGGTGTCACCGGTGTCGAGCGACGCGGCGGCCAGGGTCACGGGGTCTCCAACAGATGGGGCTGGTGGGGGCTGGCTGGTGGGAGCTCGTCAGCGCGTCACGGCTCCGCGTTTCCGGTCGCGTACAGGTGTGTTTCCGTCACGTTTCGTGTTGCGTGGGGGTTTCCGGAAGCTCACGGGGAGCCCGGCCGGCCGTCGATCGGCGGTGAGGCCGGAATCCTGGTACGGCGGGGCCCCGACGATCAGGGACAATGGGCGCCATGAGCGTTCGTACCCAGTCATCCGAGCCGCCGGAATCCTCGGGGGCACCCCACCGCGCCGGCTTCGCCTGCTTCGTGGGCCGCCCCAACGCGGGCAAGTCCACCCTCACGAATGCTCTGGTCGGCCAGAAGGTCGCGATCACCGCGAACCAGCCGCAGACCACGCGGCACACGGTACGCGGCATCGTGCACCGGGCCGACGCCCAGTTGATCCTGGTGGACACCCCGGGGCTGCACAAACCCCGCACGCTCCTCGGCGAGCGGCTCAACGACATCGTCCGCACGACGTGGGCCGAGGTCGACGTGATCGGGTTCTGCCTGCCCGCGAACGAGAAGCTCGGTCCCGGCGACCGCTTCATCGCGAAGGAACTGGCGTCCATCAAGAAGACGCCGAAGATCGCGATCGTCACGAAGACCGACCTCGTCGACAGCAAGACGCTTGCCGAGCAGCTCATCGCCGTCGACCAGCTCGGCAAGGAGCTGGGCTTCGAGTGGGCCGAGATCGTGCCGGTGTCGGCGGTAGCCGACCAGCAGGTCGACCTGCTGGCGAACCTGCTGGTCCCGCTGCTGCCCGAGGGCCCCGCCCTCTACCCCGAGGGCGATCTCACCGACGAGCCCGAGCAGGTCATGGTGGCCGAGCTGATCCGGGAGGCCGCGCTGGAGGGGGTGCGGGACGAGCTGCCGCACTCCATCGCCGTCGTCGTCGAGGAGATGCTGCCGCGCGAGGACCGGCCGGCCGACAAGCCGCTGCTCGACATCCACGCGTTCGTCTACATCGAGCGGCCCAGCCAGAAGGGGATCATCATCGGTCCCAAGGGGAAGCGGCTGAAGGAAGTCGGGATCAAGTCGCGCAAGCAGATCGAGGCGTTGTTGGGTACGCCGGTTTTCCTGGACCTGCATGTGAAGGTCGCGAAGGACTGGCAGAGGGACCCTCGCCAGCTCCGCAAGCTCGGTTTCTGAGGGCGTCCCTTTCCCTGGGGGCTGCCGCCCCCAGACCCCCGCATCGCGCTGCGCGCTCGTCCTCAAACGCCGGACGGGCTGGATTTCCAGCCCGTCCGGCGTTTGAGGACCGGGGGTTCGGGGGCAGCGCCCCCGTCACTCCACCCCCTTGATCCGGTTCACCAGGACCGCCCCCGCCAACCCGATCACCGCCGCCACCGCGTAGAGCACCCGGTAGCCCCCCAGGTACGTCACGATCGGTGCGGCCAGCACCGGCGCGGCGACCTGCGGAACGGCGTTGGCGGCGTTGATCACGCCGAGGTCCTTGCCGCGGTCCAGGGCCTCCGGGAGGACGTCGGTCATCAGCGCGAAGTCCACCGACGCGAAGACGCCGAAGCCCAGGCCCAGGAGCACCGCGGCGACGACCGTGCCGGTCCACGTCGGCCAGGCCGCGATCACCCCGGCCGCGATCGCCATGACGACGCCCGAGCAGGTCACGAACGGTTTGCGGCGCCCCACCCGGTCCGACCACATCCCCGCGACGACGACCGTGGCGAGCAGCATCGCCGCGTTCACCGCCGTCAGGATCAGGACACCCCGCTCGGGATCGGAGTGATGCAGACGGTCCCGCAGGTAGTAGAGGAGATACAGGACGCAGATGCTGTTGCTCAGATTGACGAGGAACCGCGTCAGCCAGGCCCAGCCGAAGTCCGGGTGGCGGCGCGGGCTCAGCCAGAAGGAGCCCAGGAAGCCGCGCCAGGACCAGGGCGGGCGGGCCGCGCGGGGCAGCCTGATGTCCCGGTGGCGCAGCACGTACGGCAGGACGCCCAGCACGGTGAAGGCCGCACAGGCCGCGTAGCCCGCCGTGACACCTCCGGCCAGCGTCGCCAGACCCGTCCCGCCGACCACGCCCAGGATCTGCGCGGCGCCCAACCAGCCGCCCACCGCGCCCCGCTGCCGCCGCGGCACCCGGTCCGGCACGGCGGCCGTCACGGCGGCCCAGGCCGCGTTCAGGGTCAGCTGCGCCAGGCACCAGCCGAGGGCCATGGTCCACGGGCCGCCCGCCGTCCCGAGGAGCAGCAGCGACAGCGCGCCGCCCGCCGTACCCGCCACGATCCACGGGGTACGGCGGCCCCAGCGGGACGTCGTACGGTCGGACAGCGCGCCGAAGACCGGGTTCACGAGCAGCGACACCACCGCGCCCGCGCCCGTCACCCAGGCCAGGACGGCCTCCTTCGACATGCCCGTGCCGGGCGCGAAGTCCTCCGCCTGGGAGGCGAGGAGGATCTGCAGCGGCCCGAACCAGCCCACCCAGATCGCCCAGTTGGCGAGCGAGAGGGTCGCCGTCCAGCCCCGGCCCACCCGCTCGACGGGCTCGGAGAGCGCCAGGTCGGGCGCGGGCCCGTGCGCGGACGCCGTCACCCCTGGACCCGCGGCCCGGTCCGTTGCGCCCGCAGTACGTCCCGCAACCAGCGGTACGACGCCTTCGAGGTCCGCTCCAGGGTCTCGAAGTCGACGTGCACCAGGCCGAAGCGGCGCGCGTACCCCTCGGCCCACTCGAAGTTGTCGAGGAGCGACCACACGAAGTACCCGCGGACGTCCACCCCCTGCTCCGACGCCCGGTGCAGCGCCCGCAGGTGGCCGTCCAGGTACGTGATCCGGTCCTGGTCGTCGAGCCCCTCGTACGCACACCCGTTCTCCGTGATGACGACGGGCGGGAGCCGGTCGCCGTACCGCCCGCGGAAGTCCACCAGCAGTTCGGTGAGCGCTTCCGGCACCACCGGCCAGCCGAAGTCCGTGACCGGGTAGCCCTCGATCTCCCGTACCGAGAAGGGGAGTTCGGCGGGCATGGTCAGTCCGCCGAACTCGATCTCCGAGCCCTGCGGCGCGCCCACCCTCGTCGGCGCGTAGTAGTTGATCCCGTACCAGTCGACCGGCTGTCCGATGATCTTCAGGTCCGCCGCGAGGTCCTCGGCGTCACCGGGCATCAGTTCGCCGATGCCCTCCGGGTACTGCCCGAGCAGCACCGGGTCGGCGAACAGCCGGTTGAGGAGCAGGTCGTAGAAGCCGGCCGCCTCAAGATCCGCGGGTTCCCGGGAGGCGGGCCAGGTCGGGCCGTGCGAGTTGGCGATCCCGACGTCCGTGACCCCGGCCGCCCGCAGGGCCTGTACGGCGAGGCCGTGGGCCAGCAACTGGTGGTGGGCGGCGGGCAGCGCGTCGAAGAGGAGCCGCTTGCCGGGCGCGTGCGCTCCCAGGGCGTGGCCCAGCAGGGTGTGTTCGGCGGGCTCGTTGAGAGTGATCCACTTGCTGATCCGGTCGCCGAGGCGGGCGGCGACCAGCGCGGCGTACTCGGCGAACCGTCCGGCCGTGTCCCGTTCGAGCCAGCCGCCCGCCTCGGCCTGTGACACCGGCAGGTCCCAGTGGAAGAGGGTCGGGACCGGGCGTACGCCCGCCGCGCACAGCTCGTCCACCAGCCGGTCGTAGAAGTCCAGGCCACCGGGGGAGTTCACCCGCGGCCAGGAGACGGAGAAGCGGTACGCGTCCACCCCGAGGTCGCGCAGGAGCGCCACGTCCTCGGGGTAGCGGTGGTAGTGGTCGCAGGCCACCGCGGCCGTCGAACCGTCCTTCACATGGCCCGGTTCGGCCTCGAAGGCGTCCCACACGGAGCGCTCCCGGCGGTCGGCCGCGCCCTCGATCTGATGGGCCGAGGTGGAAACCCCCCAGAGGAACCCGGCGGGAAACCGGGGTATCGGGTCCGTGGTCGCCGCCGTCGCCGCCGTCTTCGCCGTGCCTGCCGCGTTCACCGTGTTCGCCATGCGCGCGATCATCTGTACCGGCGGTGAGCGAAGTCAACGGCGTTGCGCGAACTGGCCGTTACTGGACCCGTACCGGTCGTTACCGGGCCCGTACTGGTCCCGCCGGGGTGTTCACGCGCCCTCCTTCAAGACCCTTGAGATCAGTTTTCGCTGCTCGTCCGTCAGACGCGGGTCCGCGCAGTAGACCGTCTTTCCGTCCACCGTGATCCGGTAGCTGAAGCCGTCCGGGACGCCTGTGGGGGGCGTGCCCCGGCCGGTGGCGACCACCTGCTCGGCCAGGGCGTGCCATTCCTGGGCATCGGCGCGGCCCGAGGTGTTCACCTCGGCACGCCGCTCGATGCCCGCGAATCCGCCTGTGCGTCGTACCTGAATACGCATGGGTCCCTGTCTAGTACGAATCGCGGGCCCGAGCCACGCTCACCCGGTCGGTACCCCGACCCGTTCCCACGCCTTGCTGACGGCCTGCAGTTCCTCGCCCTCGCCGAACAGGGCGCGTGCCTGGGCCAGGGTCAGCTTCGCGAAGTCCGAGAAGCTCGCCTTCGAGTCCAGCTCGCCGCCGGTCAGCACGCTGTACCAGATCTTCCCGGCCCGCTCCCAGGCCTGCCCGCCCAGCGCGGTCGCGGCCAGGTAGAAGGCGTGGTTGGGGATGCCGGAGTTGATGTGCACCCCGCCGTTGTCGCGGCCGGTGCGGACGTAGTCGTCCATCGTGGCGGGCTGCGGGTCCTTGCCGAGCACGTCGTCGTCGTACGCCGTGCCCGGGGCCTTCAGCGAGCGCAGGGCCGTACCCGTGACGCGCGGGGCGAGCAGGCCCGTGCCGATCAGCCAGTCGGCCTCGGTGGCGCTCTGGCCGAGCGTGTACTGCTTGATGAGCGAGCCGAAGACGTCGGACATCGACTCGTTGAGCGCTCCCGGCTGGCCGAAGTACGTGAGGTTCGCCGTGTACTGCGTGACGCCGTGCGTGAGTTCGTGGCCGATGACGTCGACGGGGATGGTGAAGTCGAGGAAGATCTCGCCGTCACCGTCGCCGAACACCATCTGCTCGCCGTTCCAGAAGGCGTTGTTGTACTCCTCGTCGAAGTGCACGGTCGCGTTCAGCGGCAGCCCCTCGCCGTTGATCGAGTTGCGCCTGTACGCCTTCAGGAACAGGTCGAAGGTCGCGCCAAGGCCGGCGTAGGCGCGGTTGACCGTGGCGTCCTTGCCGGGCTTGTCGCCCTCGCCGCGCACCTTCTTGCCGGGCAGGTCCTGCTTGTGTTTCGCGTCGTAGATCGTGCGGTGGGGCTTGTCCTCGGCGGCGCCGCCGGGCGGGGCGAGGGCGGGTGCGCCGAGGACTGTCGTCAGTCGGCGGCGGGTGCGCTCCTGGGCGTCCCGCTCCAGGGTGCGGCGGGCCTTGCCGGCGAGCGCTCGGTCCTCCGCCCGGGAGAGGGTGTCGAGGACGTGGGGCGGAATGATGGTGCAGAAGACGGGCTCGTGGCCCCCGTGTGTCGTCATGCTCGGCACCATTGCACTGTGTGACGTGACTGTCACTAGGGGCAACCATGATTGGTGAAATGAGGGGATAAGGGGGGTGTGGGGGTCCGGTTTCGTGTACGGGCGAGTGGGTGAGCGGGTGCGGGTCCGCCGCGGCTGGCCGCGCAGTTCCCCGCGCCCCTAGAAGCGAAAAGACTGCGCCGTTCCCCGCGCCCCTGAAGGCAAGACTGCGCCGTTCCCCGCGCCCCTGAAGGCAAGACTGCGCCGTTCCCCGCGCCCCTAGCAGCAGCAAGACTGCGCCGTTCCCCGCGTCCCTGGGGTGTGTGGCCCTGTGCTGTCGTCCGTGCCGCCGCTCAGGGGGAGCGGTGTCGCGTCCCGCATAGTGATACGGGGGCTCGGGCGCCGCGTCGCTCCGCTAGCATGCGGAGCATCATGCGTTTCGGGCTGCTTCTCCTTAGCTGCCGCGGCGAGGGCCTGTAGTCGAGGCCGACCCCCTCCCCGCGGAGTTCTGGCGTTGCGCCGTCGGCCGTCCCTCAGGACCGAATCCGCTCGGTCCCGAGGATCGAACGGACCCAGAGGAGCCCACGCATCATGGCGAACCGCCAGCAGCCCACCACCATGCCGATCCACAAGTACCGCCCGTACGACCAGGTCGACATCCCCGACCGTACGTGGCCGGACAACCGGATCACCACCGCCCCCCGCTGGCTCTCCACCGACCTGCGTGACGGCAACCAGGCCCTGATCGACCCCATGTCGCCCGCGCGCAAGCGTGAGATGTTCGACCTGCTGGTGTCGATGGGCTACAAGGAGATCGAGGTCGGTTTCCCGGCCTCGGGACAGACCGACTTCGACTTCGTGCGCTCGATCATCGAGGAAGAGGGCGCGATCCCCGACGACGTGACGATCTCCGTACTGACCCAGGCCCGCGAGGACCTGATCGAGCGGACCGTCGAGTCGCTGAAGGGCGCCAAGCGCGCCAACGTCCACCTGTACAACGCCACCGCGCCGGTCTTCCGCCGCGTCGTCTTCCGCGGCTCCAGGGACGACATCAAGCAGATCGCCGTCGACGGCACCCGTCTGGTGGTCGAGTACGCGGAGAAGCTGCTGGGCCCCGAGACGACCTTCGGGTACCAGTACAGCCCTGAGATCTTCACCGACACCGAGCTGGACTTCGCCCTGGAGGTCTGCGAGGCCGTCATGGACGTCTGGCAGCCAGGACCGGACCGCGAGATCATCCTGAACCTGCCCGCCACCGTGGAGCGCTCCACCCCCTCCACGCACGCGGACCGCTTCGAGTGGATGTCGCGCAACCTGTCCCGCCGCGAGCACGTCTGCCTGTCCGTCCACCCGCACAACGACCGCGGTACGGCGGTCGCCGCCGCCGAGCTGGCACTGATGGCCGGCGCCGACCGCATCGAGGGCTGCCTGTTCGGCCAGGGCGAGCGCACCGGCAACGTCGACCTGGTCACCCTGGGCATGAACCTGTTCGGACAGGGCGTCGACCCGCAGATCGACTTCTCGAACATCGACGAGGTCCGGCGCACCGCCGAATACTGCAACCAGATGCAGGTCCACGCCCGCCACCCGTACGTCGGCGACCTCGTCTACACCTCCTTCTCCGGCTCCCACCAGGACGCCATCAAGAAGGGCTTCGACGCGATGGAGGCCGACGCCGCCGCCAAGGGCGTCACGGTCGACGACATCGAGTGGGCCGTCCCGTACCTGCCGATCGACCCCAAGGACGTCGGCCGCTCGTACGAGGCCGTCATCCGGGTCAACTCGCAGTCCGGCAAGGGCGGTATCGCATACGTCCTGAAGAACGACCACAAGCTGGACCTGCCGCGCCGGATGCAGATCGAGTTCTCGCGGATCATCCAGGCGAAGACGGACGCCGAGGGCGGCGAGGTCACCCCGAAGGACATCTGGGCGGCCTTCCGGGACGAGTACCTGCCGAACCCGGAGAACCCCTGGGGCCGTGTCCAGGTCCGCAACGGCCAGTCCACGACGGACAAGGACGGTGTGGACACGCTCACCGTCGAGGCCGAGGTGGACGGCGCCGAGACCACCCTGGTCGGTAGCGGCAACGGCCCGATCTCCGCGTTCTTCCACGCGCTGCAGGGCATCGGCGTCGACGCCCGCCTGCTGGACTACCAGGAGCACACGATGAGCGAGGGCGCCTCCGCGGTGGCTGCCTCGTACATCGAGGTCGCGATCGGCGACAAGGTCCTGTGGGGAATCGGCATCGACGCGAATACGACACGCGCATCACTGAAGGCTGTCGTCTCCGCCGTCAACCGCGCCACACGATAAGGCCGTTCACCTGCGTTTCTGTGGTCCCGTCCGCCTCACAGGCGGGCGGGACCACTGCGTTGATCCAGCCATGTCGACGAGTGGCCTCCCCCGGGGTACTGACTCCGCATCAACAATGTGGCTAACATCACGCCAACGCGGCGATGTTGCCGTGGGGTTACGGAGGTGCGAACGTGCTGCCAGGATGGGGACGAAACGGCCGGTTTGTCCGTGTCGGCGCCATGGGCGTTTCGCGCATCCTCGGAACCAGGACCGCGTGGACCACCGTCGGCGACGGCGAGTTCTTCTGCCCTGGCTGCGGAGGCGACCGCAACTACCAGCGCCTCACCGGCCGCCGCCGCTTCACCTGCCTCGGTGTCCCGGTCATGCCGCGCGGCGAGACCGGCCCCGTCGTCGAGTGCGCGGCCTGCGGGAACCACTACAGCGCGGACGTCCTCGACCATCCGACGACCACCCGCTTCTCGGCGATGCTCCGTGACGCCGTCCACACGGTCGCGCTCGCCGTGCTCGCCGCGGGGGGTACGTGCGCCCGTACGGCACTGGAGACGGCCGCGGGTGCGGTTCGCTCGGCGGGCTTCGACGACTGCACGGAGGAGCAACTGGCCGCGCTCGTGGAGGCGCTCGCCGCCGACACCGGGCGGATCTTCGGCGAGCCGTGCGGGCCGGGGCTGTCCATAGAGCTGCACGAGGCCCTGGACCCGCTGGCGCCTCACCTCGCCCCCGCCGGCCGAGAGGCGATCCTCCTCCAGGGCGCGCGTATCGCCCTCGCGGACGGGCCGTACACGCCCGCTGAGCGGGAGGCGCTCACGACGGTCGGTGCGGCGCTCACGATCTGCGCGGACGACGTGACACGCCTGCTCACAGCCGCCCGCACACCATCCTGACCGCTACTCCGCGCGGTTCCCCGCGCCCCTGAAACGCGAAAAGACTGCGCCGTTCCCCGCGCCCCTGAAGGGCGTGGGGCGCAGCCCCGCTTCTGAGGGGCGCGGGGAACGGCGCGGGTCACCCCCACCGGGCCGCACCCGTCCACGAACCCGCCCGCCACTACTCCCGCGGGAGTAATCCCGACCCCCCACCACCCCCGGCAGTAGCCGCAGGCTCCCCCTCCCGTCCGACGCATGTCACCCCCCGTACCGAAAGGCTGAAGGGGCAGCGGAAGCGGCAGCGGAAGCGTCAAGAGGGAGATCGTCCATGGGGGCAGGGAAAGCAACCACGACGGGCAAGCGGCGCGCGCGAGCCGTCCCCTGGGCGGTGCTGGGGCTGTGGATCGCCCTGCTCGCCCTGGCCGGACCGTTCGCGGCGAAGCTCACCGACGTGCAGCACGACCGCGTCACCGACTACCTGCCGGCGAGTGCCGACTCGACCCGGGTGGCGAAGATCCAGGAACGGCTGCCCGGCGGCGAGAGCACCGAGCTGGTGCTCGTGTACCACCGGGAGGGCGGCCTGAGCGCGGCCGACCGCGAGGTCGCGGCCGGACAGGTCGGGGAGATCGCCCAGAAGCACGAACTGGTCGGCGGGGCCCGCGTCCCCGAGGGGATCGCGTCCGACGACGGGACGACCCTGATGTACCCGCTCGTCAGCAACGAACCCGGCACCGACGAGAAACTGCGCGACGCACTCGTCGAGGACGTCCGGGACATCGCCCACGGCCAGGACGCCAAGGACGCCAAGGACCACGAGGACGGCCTGAGCGTGGAGGTCGGCGGCACCGGCGCGCTCGCCACCGACGCCGGCAAGGTCTACGACGCACTCGGCGGCCCCCTGCTCTACACGACCGTCGCCGTCGTCGCCCTCCTGCTCATCCTCATCTACCGCAGCCCGGTGCTGTGGCTCGTCCCGCTCGCCGTCGCCGGGATCGCCGACTATCTGTCGATGGGCGTCGCGTACGGGCTCCACCAGGCCTTCGGGACCACCGTCTCGGGCCAGAGCTCGGGCGTCATGACGATCCTCGTGTTCGGCGCGGGCACCGACTACGCCCTGCTGCTCGTCGCGCGCTACCGCGAGGAGCTGCGGCGCATCGAGCGCCCGTACGAGGCCATGGCCACCGCCCTGCGCGGCTGCGGGCCCGCCGTACTCGCCTCCTCGGGCACCGTCGCCGTCGGCCTGCTGTGCCTGCTCGCCGCCGACCTCAACAGCAGCCGGGGCATGGGCCCCCTCGGCACAGTCGGGGTGCTCTGCGCGCTGCTCGCGATGCTGACGCTGCTCCCCGCGGTCCTCGTACTGCTGGGACGGCGTGTGTTCTGGCCGCTCGTACCCGCCTTCGGCAGCGAGCCCGAACAGCGCCGCCGCAGCCTCTTCGCCGTGATGGGCAGCTCCGCGGGACGCAGGCCGCTGACCGTGCTCGCGACCGGAGCGGTCCTGCTCGGCGCACTCGCCCTCGGCACGCTCAACCTCCCCGGACCGGTCAAGCAGGAGGACTCCTTCGTCGACAAGCCGGAGGCCGTCACCGCCATGGAGACCCTCGCCGGGGCCTACCCCGGGCACGGCACCCAGCCCATCGACGTGATCACCCCGGCGGGGCGCGCGGACCGGGCGCTCACGACGATCCGGGACACGCGAGGCGTGGAGAGCGCCGAGAAGGGCCGTACCGGAGACGGCTGGACGGAGATCTCCGTCATCGCCCGGGACGCACCCCAGTCGGCGCAGGAGACCGCCACCATCAGGGCCCTGCGCGACGAGTTGAAGGGGTCCCACGTCGGCGGGGCCAGTGCCCAGCAGATCGACCTGGAGGACACCAACAGCCGGGACACGAAGATCGTCGTACCGCTCGTCCTCGTCTCCGTGCTGCTCATCCTGTTCGGACTGCTGCGCAGTCTCGTCGCGCCGCTCCTCCTGGTGGCCGCCGTGGTCGCCGTCTGGGGCGCGGCCCTCGGTATCGGCGGCCTGGTCTTCGGGCCGGTCCTCGGCTTCGAGGGAACCGACCCGGGGCTCGGGCTGCTGTCCTTCGTGTTCCTCGTCGCCCTCGGCGTCGACTACGGCATCTTCCTCATGCACCGGATGCGGGAGGAGTCCCTCGCCGGGGCCGAACCGGTGGCCGCCGCGCTCACCGCCCTGCGGACCACCGGCGGAGTCATCGCCTCGGCGGGCCTGGTCCTCGCCGCCACCTTCGCCGTGCTGACGAACATGGGGCTCGTGCCACTCGTCGAACTCGGCTTCGTGATCGCCGTCGGCGTACTCCTCGACACCTTCCTCGTACGGACGTACCTGGTGACCAGCGCCAGTGTCGCCCTGCGGCGAAAGGTGTGGTGGCCGGGCGCGCTCTCCCGCGAACCCGGACCGGCCGGACCCGGCGAACCGACCGAACCGCCCCGGCAGCCGGAACGGGTCGGCTCGCCCTGACCAGACGTGCCGTCCGACCGGGCGCCTCTCCCGCTTCTTGCCGCAGGGGCGCCCCCATACCGGAAGATGGAGCCGTGCGGGAACGGGGAGCGACCACAGCCGTGCGCGGTGAAGCCGTGCGCGGTGAAGCCGTGCGCGGTGAAGCCGTGCGCGGTGAAGCCGTGCGAGGTGACGCGCGGCCTCGCCGGATCGAGCGCTTCATGGCGGTCGTCAACCGCGACCCGCTCACCGCGCCGCACCGCACCCGCAACGACGCGTTCCTCGCCGCCGGGGTCGCCGTGCTCGCCGCCGGTCTCGCGCTGTCCGTCGGCGACGGCCGCCCGCTCGGCCCGCTCGGCTGGACCCTGCTGCTCGGCGCCCATGTGCCGCTCGTGTGGCGGCGCGGCCGTCCCCTGCTCGTCCTGCTCGCGGTGGCGGCCTGTGTCGCCCCGTACCACGGCCTCGACTTCCAGCACGCCGTACCGATCCCCGCGACCCTCCTGGCGCTCTACACGGTCGCGGCGACCGGCACGGTGCGCCGCACGCTGCTCATCGCTGTCGCCGTCCTCGGCCCGACGCTTCTCATCAACAGCTTCACCAACCCGGACGGGGCACTGGAGTTCCTGCGGATCTCCGGCTGGATCATCGCAGTCCTGTTCTTCGGCGTCGACGCCCGCTTCTACCGCCAGTACGTCGCCTCCATCGTCGAGCGGGCCGAACGCGCCGAACGCACCCGCGAGGAGGAGGCCCGGCGCCGCGTCGCCGAGGAACGCCTGCGGATCGCACGTGACCTGCACGATCTGCTCGCGCACAGCATCACCCTGATCGGCGTGCAGACGTCGGTGGCGGCCCACGTCCTCACCGTCGATCCCGAGCGGCTCGACCGCGGTGCCGTCGCCCAGGCGCTCGACGGCATCGCGGAGACCTGCCGGACGGCCAGGGGAGAGCTGCGTACGACGCTGGAGGTGCTGCGGGCGAACGAGACGAGCGTGGGCGGGCGGGGGCCGTTGCCCGGGCTCGACGGGCTGGCCGCGCTCGCGGACGCGGCCAGGACGGCCGGGGCCGAGGTCGAACTGGACGTCCACGCGGACGGCGTACCGCCCTCCGTGGGCGCCGCCGCCTACCGGATCGTGCAGGAGGCGCTCACCAACGCCGTGCGCCACGGCGGCCGGGACGACCTCACCGTCCGGGTGGGGCTGCGGACGGGGGAAGGGGCCCTGCGGGTGCGTGTCACGGACGACGGGGCGGGCTGCCACGGGCTGCGGCCGGCCGACGGCACGCCGGGGTTCGGACTCGTCGGGATGCGCGAGCGGGCCCGTAGCGTGGGCGGCACACTGGACGCCGGACCGGGCCCCACGGTGGGCTTCGAGGTGACCGCCGCGCTGCCGCTTCCACCGCTTCCGCCGCACCAGGAGGAGCCCCGATGACGATCCGCGTACTGCTCGCCGACGACCAGACCCTCGTACGTGCCTCGTTCGCGATGCTCGTCGCGTCGGCCAGGGACATGGAGGTCGTCGCCGAGGCGGGTACCGGGCGGCAGGCGGTGGAGCTGGCCCGTTCCGCGCGGGCCGACCTCGTCGTGATGGACATCCGCATGCCCGACCTGGACGGTATCGAGGCGACCCGGCTCATCGCCGCCGACGAGGATCTCGCGGGGGTGAAGGTGCTCGTCCTGACGACGTACGACACCGACGAGCACATCGTCGACGCGCTGCGGGCCGGGGCGTCCGGCTTCCTGGTCAAGGACATCCGTCCGGCCGAACTCCTCGACGCCATCCGGACCGTGGCCGCGGGGGAGTCCCTGCTCTCGCCGGGCCCGACCGCACGGCTCATCGCCCGTTTCCTGCGCGCACCCGACGCGGTGACGTCCGCGGTGGGCGGTCCCGACGGGCTGTCCGAACGGGAGCGGCAGGTGCTCGCCCTCGTCGCGCGCGGGCTCAACAACACCGCGATCGCCGAAGCACTGGGGCTCAGCCCGCTGACCGCCAAGACCCATGTCAGCCGGATCATGGGCAAGTTGGGGGCGCGCGACCGTGCGCAACTGGTGATCGTGGCGTACGAGTCGGGGCTTGTGATACCCGGGGCGGCTTGAGCGGCGGCTTGAGCGGGGGCTTGAACGGCGGCTTGAGCGGTGCAGGGGCATTGCCCTGCCCTTCCAAGCGCACTAGTTTCACCGCCGACACCGCACATCCCACGTCCCATGTCCTCTGTCCTGCGTCTCGCTGTCTCGTGCTTCAGTAAGGGTGAGCCGTGTTCTCGAAGAGTTGTCTCCGTCCGAGCGCCCTCGCCGCTGTCGTCGCCGCGCTCGCGTCCCCCGGGACCGCGAACGCGGCGAGCGCCGCGGAACGGCCGGTCAGGGGGTGCGTCTCCTCCGTTCCCTTCGCGGCCGGGGAGAACGGCTACGACACCTACCGCATCCCCGCGACCGTCATGACCAGGGCCGGCACGGTGCTCGCCTTCGCCGAGGGCAGACACAACGGCGCCGGGGACACCGGGGACATCGATGTCGTCCTCAGGCGGTCCGGCGACGGCGGCTGTACGTGGGGACCGCTGACCGTGGTCGCCGCGGGAGAGGGCGACACGCGCGGCAACCCCGCGCCCGTGGTCGATCCCCGTACCGGGAAGGTCGTCCTCCTCACGTCCTACAACAGCGGTGCTGTGACCGAGGCGCGGATAATGCGGGGCGAGGTCACGGCCGAGCAGAGCCGGCGGGTCTTCGTGCAGACGAGCCGGGACGACGGGCGTCGCTTCGGCGCGCCCCGGGAGGTCACCACCGCCGTGAAACCGCCGGGATGGCGGTGGTACGCCACCGGACCCGGGCACGCGGTGGCGCTGACCCGGGGGCCCCACGCCGGGCGGCTCGTCGTGCCCGCCAACCACTCGGCCGCGCCACCGGACGGCTCCACCGACAGCGGGCAGGAGCCCAAGTACTACGGGCGCACGCCCTCTACAGCGACGACGGCGGGGTGACGTGGCGGATCGGGTTCGTGGACGACTCGTACGACGGGGTCGACAACGCGAACGAGAGCGCTGTGGCGCAACTGCCCGACGGACGGCTGTACGTCAGCTCGCGGGACCAGAACGGGAGCAGTGCGGGGAACCGGCTCGACAGCTACTCCAGTGACGGGGGTGTCACGCTCGACCGGCCCTTCCGGGTGCAGCCTTCGCTGTCCGATGTGCCCGTCGTGCAGGGGAGTGTGCTGCAGGTTCGGGGCCGTGCGGGTGCTCCGCTGCTGTTCTCAGGGCCGTCCGTGCCGACGGTTCGGCAGGCGATGGCCGTGTGGCGGAGCGGGGACGGTGGGGGGAGCTTCAGCAGGGCTCTGACGTTGTCTTCGCTGCCGGCGGCGTACTCGGACCTTGTGCAGCTCGGTGCGGGGCGGGTGGGGGTGCTGTACGAGACGGGTACAGCGGGTCCGTACGAGACGATCGCCTTCCGGCGGGTGGGGTTGGGGGAGTTGTAGGTCTTTTCCTCGGGGGGCTCCGCCCCCGAACCCCCGGTCCTCAAACGCCGGACGGGCTGAAACGCATTCAGCCCGTCCGGCGTTTGAGGACGAGCGCGCAGCGCGATAGGCGGGGGCGAGAAACCCCCTACAACAATCCGGCCCCCGCCAAAAACTTCCCCACCCCTCCGACCTCCTCCGCGGACAGCGGCACCTGCGGCTCCGCCACAGCCGCGCACGCGATGATCCCCCGCAACCGCAGCGCCGCCTTGAACGCGCCCAGCGCCGCCGAGGAACTCCCCATCCGCCCCCCGTCCCCCACCCGAACCATCCCGAACAACGAACACAGCCGTTCCTGCTCGGCCCGCGCCAACGCCCATTCCCCCTCCCGGCACAGCCGGTACAGCCGCACGTACCCGGCGGGGTCGACGTTCGCGAGCCCCGGCACCGCCCCGTCCGCCCCCATCGCCAGCGCGGAGTCGACGACCAGCTCGGACCCGGTCAGCACGCTGAAGCCGGTGACGCCGGGGTGTGCCCGGGCTCCGGTCACGACCGCCCGGAACCCGCCCTCGTCCCCGCTGGAGTCCTTGAGCCCGGCCAGCGTCCCCTCGGCCGCCAGCTCAAGGACCAGTTCCGCGCTCAGCTTGGAGTGGACGGCGACCGGCAGGTCGTACGCGAAGACCGGCACCGGCGAACGGGCGGCGACGAGACGGTAGTGGCGGGCGATCTCCACCGGATGGGTGCGCGTGTAGAAGGGCGCCGTCACGACCACGGCGTCCGCGCCCGCGTCCGTGACGTACCGGACGTGGTCGAGGACGCGCGGGGTCGTCATGTCGATGGCCCCGGCGAGGACGGGCACCCCGCCCGACACATGGCCGACCACCGTCTCGACGATCAGCCGCCGGTGACGGTCCGTCAAGTACGCGGCTTCGGAGGACGTTCCGAGGACGAACAGGCCGTCCACCCCGCCTTCCAGTAGATGGTCGACCAGCCTGATCAGTGAGGGGACGTCCACCTCGCGGTCCGGTGTCAGGGGCGTGCAGACGGGCGGTACGACACCGGTCAGCGGGGCGGGAAGGGTCATCAAGGCTCCCTTGGTCTGTCTTGCTTGTCTTGCTTGTCTCGACTGGCTTGACTGACTCGACTGTCTTGCTTGTTCTGCTTGTTCTGCTTGTCGGTGAAGGTGTCGGCGAAGGTGTCGGCGCGAGTGTCGGCCATGGCCGTGGCCTGCGGTACGGCGGTGAGTGCCTGTGCGACCAGGTCCCGGGTCGACAGGCCGTCCTCCACAGGATGGTGGCAGCGGAAGCGGTGCCCGGGGGTCGACGCGGCCGAGAAGCCGGGCATCGTCCCGGCGCACACCCCGTCCGCCTTCCAGCAGCGCGTCCGGAAGGGGCAGCCGCTCGGCGGGCGGGTGGCCGACGGGACGGGGCCGACGAGCGGGATCGGGTCGATGGGGTCCAGCAGACCGGGCGTCGCGGAGAAGAGGGCACGGGTGTACGGGTGCCTGGACCGGTCGGTCACCTCGCCGGCCGGGGACTCCTCGACGATCCGGCCGAGGTACATCGTGATGACGCGGTCGCTCATCCTCCGTACGGTCTGGATGTCGTGCGAGACGAAGACCAGCGCCAGACCGAGCCGTTCCTTCAGGTCGAGGAGGAGGTTGAGGATCTGGGCGCGGACCGAGACGTCCAGCGCGCTCGTCGGTTCGTCGGCGACCACCAGGTCCGGATCGAGGGCCAGCGCCCGTGCGATGGCGACCCGTTGGCGCTGACCGCCGGAGAGTTGGCCGGGGAGGCCGTCCGCCAGCGCCCTGGGGAGTCCGACCAGGGACATCAACTCGCGTACTCGGTCTTCGCGTTGTGCGGTCGTGCCCCGGCTGTGCACGTCCAGGGGGTCGCGCAGGATCTGCCGTACCGTCAGCCGGCGGTTCAGGGCCGTCGACGGGTCCTGGAAGATCATGCCGGTGCCCGCGCCCACCGTCGTCCGGCGCAGCGCCGGGGCCATCGTCCACAGGTCACCGCCCCGCAGGGTCACCGTCCCGAAGGTCGGCTTCTGCACTCCCACCAGGACCTTCGCGAGCGTCGACTTGCCGCAGCCGGACTCGCCGACGACGCCCACCGTCTCGCCGGGCGCGATGGTGAGATCGGCGCCTGTCAGGGCGTACACCCGGTCGCGGGAGAACAGGCCGCCGGTGCGCGCCCTGTGGACGACGTGCACGTCGTTCAGCTCCACGAGAGGGCCGGCCGGTGCGCTCGTGCCACCGCTCATGTCACCGCTCGTGCCACCGTTCATGTCACGGCCTCGCTTCCGTCGGCTCGGCCGGGCCGGCCGAGGTCGTGGTCGGTGCCGTGGTCGTCGTCAGGGGGATCGCCGGATGGTGGCAGGCCACCTCGTGGTGGCCGGGCGGGCCCGCCAGGCGCGGAGCCGTCGTGCGGCACACCTCCGTGGCCATCGGACAGCGGTCGGCGAAGCGGCAGCCCGCCGGGAAGTCCGCCGGGGACGGCACGACTCCCTTGATCTGCGTCATCCGTTCGGCCGCCGACTCCAGGGACAGGACGCTGCCGAGGAGGCCGCGCGTGTAGTGGTGGGACGGCGACTCCACCAGGTCCGCCGTCACGCCCGACTCGACGATCTGGCCGCCGTACATCACGACCACCCGGTCGGTGACGTCCGCGACGAGCGCCAGGTCGTGCGAGACGAGGACGAGCGCGAATTCCAGCTCGGTCCGCAGCCGCAGGAGCAGCTCCATGATCTGCGCCTGCACGGTGACGTCGAGGGCGGTCGTCGGTTCGTCGGCGACGATCAGCCCGGGGCCGCGGGAGAGCGCCATCGCGATCAGTACGCGCTGGCGCTGGCCGCCGGACAGCTCGTGCGGGTAGCTGCGCAGGGTGCGCTCGGGGTCCAGGCCGACCAGTTCGAGGAGCTCGGTGGCCGTGCGGGTGCCGCCCCTTCGGATCACCTGCTTGAGCTGGGAGCGGATCGACATCGCCGGGTTCAGCGACGACAGGGCGTCCTGGTAGATCATCGCCATCTCGTGGCCGAGGAGCTTGCGCCGTACGCTCATCGGCTCACCGACCAACTGCCGCTGCTTGAAACGCACCTGTCCGCGGACCCGCGCGCCCTTCGGCTCCAGGCCCATCACCGTGAGCGCGGTCAGCGACTTGCCGCAGCCGGACTCGCCCACCAGGCCGAGGACTTCACCGGGCTGTACGTCGAAACTGATGCCGTCGACGATGTCCACGCCCCCGTGGCGGGCGTCGAAGCCGATGGCCAGGTTCTCGACGCTGAGGACCGGTCGCTGTCCCTGGGGCAGGGGGCGGGCCCGGCCGCGCAGCCGCTGGGCCGCCTCGGTCAGGCCGGGCAGCTCCAGGACCTTCCCGCTGCCGGGTTCGGGCGTCTCCAGCCGGTCCTCCGCCTCCCGTGTGGGCACATCGCGGGCCGCGGGCGCCGCCCACGCGTCCGAGACGCCCTCGGAGAGGATGTTCAGGGACAGCACGGTGACCAGCATCAGCAGGCCCGGGAACACGGTCGCCCACCAGCCGCCGGTCAGCACCATGTTCTTGCCGTCCGCGATGACACTGCCCCAGGACGGGTCCGGTGGCCGCACACCCGCGCCGATGAAGGACAGCGACGCCTCGAAGACGATCGCCTCGGCGACCTGCACCGTGCAGAAGACCAGGACCGGGGCGGCGCAGTTGACGGCCACGTGCCGCCACACGATGTGCGGGGTACGCGCCCCGATGACCCGCTCGGCGGTCACGTAGTCCTCGCCGTACTGGGCCATCACGTTGGCCCGCACGACCCGGGCCATCGGCGGCATGTACAGGAACGCGATCGCGCCGATGAGGATCGGGATGCCGCCGCCGAACACCGCGACGAAGACGGCCGCGAGCGCGATGCCCGGGAAGGCCATGACGATGTCCAGGCAGCGCATCAGCGTCTCGTCGACCGCTTTGCGGGAGGTCGCCGCGACCGCGCCGACGACCGCGCCCACGACCAGCGCGAGCGCGGTCGCGCCGAGGCCGATGGCGAGGGACCAGCGGGCCCCGTACATCAGCCGGCTGAGGATGTCCCGGCCCAGGCTGTCCTGGCCCATCCAGTGCTCGGTCGAGGGGGCGCCCTCGCCGTTCCCCCGCTCGACCAGCGGGAACTGTTCGAGCGGGTCGTGCGGGGCGATCAGCGGGGCCAGCAGGGCCGTGAGGACGACGACCCCGATGACGACGACGGCGATCCGGGAGATCAGGGGCAGCCGGGTGAACCCCCTGAGGCGGAGGCCGGGCAGGGAAAGGGCGTCGGTGAGCCGCTTCCGGTACATCAGCATCATGCCTCGGCACTCCTCAGACGCGGGTTGACCAGCAGATAGAGGATGTCGATGACGAGGTTCACGACGACGAACCCGAAGGCGATCGTGAGGACGCCGCCCTGCACGACGGCCGGATCACCGTTCTTCACGGCGTCGATCATGAGCTTTCCCATCCCCGGCAGGTTGAAGATCGTCTCGATGACGACCGCACCGCCGAGCAGGTAGCCGACGCGCAGACCGAGCACGGTCAGCGGGTTCATCAGGGCGTTGCGCAGGACGTTCCGGCCGACCACGACCACCGGGGGCAGCCCGCTGCCGATCGCGGTCCGTACGTAGTCCCGGTCCAGCTCCTCCACCACGGCCGTGCGGACGATCCGGGTGAGCTGGGCGGCGACCGGCAGCGACAGGGCCAGCGCGGGCAGCGTCATGGTCTTCAGCCAGCCGGTGAACGAGTCGGCCGGATTGACGTATCCGCTGGTCGGGAACCAGCCCGCGTCCACGGCGAGGTACTGGATCATCAGCAGCGCCAGCCAGAAACCGGGGGCCGCGACCCCGGTCAGCGAGACGACCCGGATCAGCTGGTCGGGGAAGCGGTCCCGGTGGATTGCGGCCGTGACACCGCCGAGCAGCGACAGCACCACCGCGATGCCCAGGCCCAGGAAGGTCAGTTGCATGGTGAGCGGCAGCGCGGTGGTGACCTGGTCGACGACCGGCGCCCGCGTCAGCGCGCTGACCCCCATGTCACCCCGGATCAGATCTCCGACGAAGTCGAAGTACCGCACGAAAAACGGGTCCAGCAGCCCGTTGCGCTCCCTGAAGTCGTGCAGCTGCCGCTCGGTCGGGTTCGCGCCCTGGAAGTACGCGGACGCCGGATCGCTGTCCGAGAACCGCATCACGACGAACACGAACATGATGATCCCGAGCATCAGCGGAACAAGCAGCACGACCCGGCGCATCAGAATCCGAACGACCGCGACCAAGACTCTGCCTCTCCTCGCCCCAACTGGCTGTCCCTGTGAATCCGGCTGATGCGCAAGCGGCCGGCTTCAGGGGCGCGGGGCTGTGTCGATCTGCGGCTCCGCCGCGAGGCGCGCCCAGCCACAGCCGACCCGCAGACTCCACACAACCCCTAAACCCACTTCGCCTGAAGTACGTTTATCCCCGGATAAGGCTGCGCCCGAACTCCCGTAAGATCACCGGAATCCCACGCGGTGATCAGTTCGTTGTGCACCACCGGATAGATGACCGTGTTCTCGGCGACGACATCGATGTAGTCCTGAGTCATCGTCTTCTTCCGCTCCGAATCCGGCTCCCTAGTAGCCGCATCCATCCGCTTGAAGAGATCCTTGGCCACGGAACTCCCCTCCCAGCGCGCATACCGCATCCAGGTGTTCCCGGGCCCGTAGTTGTAATGCATGATCAGATCCGCGTCGAGTCCGAACTGATTCGGGTTGGACGCGGCGGCGACGACCTGGAAGTCCTTTTTCTGGTCGAGCTTCGTGAAGAGCGCGGCCGTCTCCTGGGGTTCGAGCGTCGTCTCGACGCCGATCGCGTCCCAGGACGCCTTGACCGTGGGCAGGCAGTCCACGATCCAGCTCACGTTGACCGCCATCAGCGTGACCTTCAGCCCGCTGACCCCGGCGGCCTTCAGAAGCGCCTTGGCCTTGTCCGGGTCGTAGTCGTAGACGGGCTTCGCCCTGCGGTACGTCGGATTGCCCTCGTTGAGGAACGAAGAGGCCGCCTTTCCGTGTCCGCGCAGCGCGGCCCGGATCAGCTTCTCCTTGTCGATCGCGTAATGCAGCGCCTGCCGCACCCGTACGTCGTCGAACGGTGTGTGGGCGGTGTTGAAAAGGAGGAACAGATGGTTCATTCCCGCGCCGCCCTCGACCTTCAGGCCGCCCTTCTCCAACTGGGCGATATTGGCGTACGGGATGTTGTCCGAGATCTGTGCTCCCGCGCTGGAACCGGAGATCTTCGCCACCCGTGGCGCGGCGTCCACCATCGTCAGCCAGTTCATCTTCTTGAACGCGGCCTTTCGCGGCCCGTTGTACTCGGCGAACGCGGCGAAGGTGGTGTTGGACTTCGGGTGATGGGCGGTCTGCCGGTAAGGGCCCGAGCCGACCGCCTTTCCCGTCGTCGCCTCGTCCAGCGCACCCGGTTCGCCGAACACGTGCTCAGGCATGATCTTCGCGAGGGTGAGCCGCTGGACCCCGTCCGGGAACGGGAATCTGAGAATGAGTTCCACGGAATTCCCGTCGACCTTCTTCACCTCCTTCAACCAGGACGCGAAGAAGTTCTTGGCGAGGGTCGTCGTCCTCGGATCCAGTACGCGGCCGTAGGTGAAGACCACGTCGTCGGCGGTGACGGGCTGCCCGTCGTGCCACTTCGCGCCCTCCCGCAGCGTGAACGTCCAGGTGGTCGCCCCGAGATCCGCCGGAACGGCGGTCGCCAGCGCCGCGTACGGCTCACGGCTGATCGGGTCGGTGTCGAGCAGCCCCTCGTAGATGTGATGGTTTCCGGCCATCGCGAAGGCCGAGGCCGTCATCAGCGGGTCCCAGCTCTGGTCGTTGCCGTAGCCGATCACCGCGGTGAGCGTCCGGTCGGCGCCCTCGCCCTCGCCGCCCGTCTCGTTCGTGGACTCAGGGCCCGAGGAGCAGGCGGAGAGCGTGGAGGTGATCGTGGCGGCGGCGCCGAGCGCGCCGGTGTACTTCAGGAACGACCGACGGTGCGGCGCCGGTGCGGGGGTCGCGTCGCGCACGGTTCCTCCAGCAAGAAATAGGAGATACGACGTCCTACGTCATAGGTGCAGCGTGACGATAAGAGGGGCCGTGGGGGTGGTCAAGGGAGCACGCAGGCCGGAGGGCCATCCGGGCCCGGCGGCCCAAACCACCGGCACCGTGGAGAAACGGAGAGGGATGGCGGATCATTTCCCGGGGCCGGAGGCGAGGTCCGCGTACGGAGTCGGGAGGGGCCTATGAGCACGGGGTGGGACGAGCGGGCGCCGGGAGTGCTCCGGCTGCCGTCCGGGCGGCTGGTACGGGGCCGAGGGCTGCGCGGGGAGCTGGATCCCGAGTGGGTGCGTCCGACGTACGGCGTCTACCTCCTCGGCCATGAGCCGCCGGAAGTCCCCTGGGAGGCACGGTGGTTGAAGTGGCCCGACTTCCGGCTGCCCGCCGACCGGAGCCAGGCGCGGAGGATCCTGACGGAGGTCTGGGAACGAGCCGCGGACCCCGCCGAACGAGTCGAGGTCGCCTGCCGCGGCGGCCGGGGACGCACGGGCGCGGCTCTGGCCTGTCTTGCGGTCCTGGACGGGGTGCCGTCCGGCGAGGCCGTGGAGTTCGTACGACGGAACTACGACCGCCATGCCACGGAGACACCGTGGCAGCGCACGTACGTACGCAAGTTCGGGGAGTGAACAGGAGGGACGTCGGAGCTGCTTCGCCAGTCGGTTCGGGGACCGTCTTGACCGGAGCCATGCGGCTGCTCGGCGGCTGCTCTGCAGCGCTCGGCGGCACAACGCCCGCAACCCGGACGGCCATTCAGGCCGGGCCGGTCCGGCAAGAGTCAGCGCAGGGTCAGCGCAGGAGCAGCAGGACGGCCAGCGCGATGAGCAGTGAGTCGATCCGGTCCAGCAGGCCACCGGATCCAGCGAGCCACCGGCCGGAGTCCTTCGCCTGCACACCCCTCTTGATCATGGATTCGAGAAGGTCGCCGACCGGGCCCCCGACCGCCACCGCAACCGCCATCGGCCAGCTCAGTGCGGACAGCAGGGCGAGCGCGGCCAACCCGGCGGCGGCTCCGGCCAAGGTCCCGCTCCAGCGCTTGGCCGGCGACAGGGGCGACAGTGGTGGCCCGCCGAACCTCTGACCGGTGAAGTACGCCACGATGTCGGCGACCGACACCGCCACGAACAGCGCCAGCCCGCTCGCTCCGAGGGGCACGAGTCCGGCCAGGACGCTCAGCCAGGCCAGCCCGAGCAGGCCGGCGCCCAGCCGACGTCCGCCATGGTCGACGTCACCGCTCAGGAGCGGCACCACGGCCAGCGCGAGCGCCGAGACGGCGAGCACCCGGAGCACCTGGCCGGGCGACAACCAGACGGTCAGCACCACCCCGGTGACCCCCATGGCCAGCACCAGGCGGTCCGGCCGGCCCAGCCGCATCAGCTCGCCGAACTCCATCGCCGCGATCACCCCGACCACGACGGCGGCGGCAGCGGCGCCCGGGCGCCCCCACCAGAACGCGGCGGTGACCAGGGGCACCCCGATCGCCCACGCACACCATCGGATCAGCAGCTCGCGGCGCCGGGACGCGATCACCGCGACACCGCTCAGCACCAGTGCGCCCCCGAGGTGGGGAGCCAGGGAGGCCACCGTGATCATCGGGCGTGCACGCTCGCACGCGTCGACCGAACCGGGGCCGGGCCCGGCCGCAGTACCGCCAGGGCGGCCCGGCACGCGGCGACGATCCGTGCGTTCTCAGCGGTGTCCTTCACCGCGATGCGCACGGCACGCCCCTGATACAGGGGTGACAGCGGCGACAGGTCACGCAGGTAGACGTCGTGGCGCCGGCACTCGGTCACCAGTCGCGCGGCACTCGGCCCACCCGGCGGCAAGGTGAGGGTGAGGAAGTTCGCCACGGCTTCCTCGACCTCCACCTCTGGATCCAGTTCCGCAAGGGCGGCCGCGAGTTCGCTCCGCAGTACGTGGGTACGCGACCAGCGGTCCTCGTAGTAGGCCGGGTCGCGCAGGGCTGCCACGGCGGCCAGCTGTGCGGGCAGACTGACCGGCCAGGGCGGTGTCCGTCGGCGCAACCGCGCCGCCACGTCCGGCTCGGCCACCAGGTACGCGGCCCGCATGCCGGACAGCGCGTACATCTTGGACAGTGAGGTGCAGACGACCACGCGCTCGCTCGTCGCAGCCAGGCCGGCGAGTGACTCGGACGGCCCCGCATAGCCCAGGTACGCCTCGTCCACCCACCAGCGAGTGCGGGAAGGCGCGGCGGCGACCAGCGAGCGCAGCTCCGCGGCCCGGACGTGGCGTCCCGTCGGGTTGTTCGGATTGACGATCACCACGAGGTCGTACCGGCCGGATTCGACGGCGGCGGACAGCCGGCCCGGATCGATCCGCCAGTTCTCCTCGCGGCGCAACCGGAAGCGGTCCACCCGGCACCCGATCACCCGCTCCGTGACATGGGCGTACTCGCCATAGCAGGGATCGGTCAGAAGCACCCTGCTCTCCGGGGTCAACCAGTGGCCGAACGCTCTGAAGATCAGGTCGGATGAACCCGCGCCGAGCGCGAGTGTCTCCGTGGGCAGCGCACGGGCCGCGGAGATCTCCGAAAGCAGGCCCTCGGCACCGGTCGGCGGCGAAGTACGGGCCATCCAGGCCGGGTCCTCCGCGAGCACCGCACGCACTCCGGGGGCCGGTGGGAACCAGGCGTCCAGCACATCGGCGGCCACGACCTGCCGGCGCCGGTGCAATGTACGGAAATCCGTGCCGATGGCGGTGAACGAGGCGCCACCGTGTTCGCAGCCGTCCGGTCGGGGCGCGAACGCCATGTCGAGTCGCCAGTCGACCTCGGACCGCAGCCGCTCCAGCGTGGTGCCGTACCGGCTCATCGCGCGCTGCGTCAGCTCGGTCACGCGACCGGTCAGGACCTCGAACGTCACGGCACCACTGCGGACGGTACGGCCGGCCCGGCGCAGGCCGACGGCCAGGTACATGTCGAGCAGGTCGGTGCGGCCCATCGCCACGACCTTGCGGCCGCCACGGGCGGCGATCCAGCGGAGCGCCGCGTGCATCAGCAAAGGGGCCGCCGCGGTGGCCCGCCAGCGCGGTTCGACGGTGAGGATGCGTACCTCGAACAGGTCGTCGTCGTTCAACACCGGCAGCTCGTCACGGGTCAGGTACTTGTCCAGCGCGTAACGCCCCAGCCAGGGCGGAGTGACGCTCACGAAACCCATGCGATCGGGCCCTCTGGCCGCGACGAGGTAGACGTTGTCCCCGTCGAGCCCGTCGCTGAGCCGCCCCGTCGGGTCCACCGCGTGCTGACCCAGTTCCTGTGCGTACACCCGGTGACGCGCTTCGAAGATCCACTCAAGGTCGTCCGGCGTCGCGGTACGGAGTTGGAGCGGGGCACAGCCCATAGGGACCTCTCTCGATGTAGGAGCACCCGATGCTGGGGTACGCGAGCCGGTCCCACCAGAGTCGAACAGCGCAGCCGTCATAGGTACGGGTACTCAGTCCGGTACTTGACTCATCAACGACCCTGCCCCGAACCGTCATCAGTCGGATGTTCGACGAGAACGCGATCGACGGAGTTTATATATCCAGTAACAAAACCTTTTCTTCGGGCAGTGTGGAGTCTGAATTACAAATGCTCCGTCAATGATTTTGGTGGCTTTATGCTCACTCCTTTGCCGCGCACCCGAGTAAGGATTACGGCGTTAGTGACGTATGAAGAAAGTAAAGCCGGTCGACACGTCCCCCGCGGTCCGCATGATGCTGGGAAACGCCATGGGAACCCCTGCAGTGGTGATGGGGCGGTACATCTTCACCCCTGCCGCCGCCTATTCGGCCCCCGGCGCCCGGGGCACTCTGCACGGGGAGGGCAAACCGGTCGAACTGTTCGTTACCGAGCCACTACTGGGTGAATTCCTGGAATGCCTGAGCAGGGCGCAGAACGACCTCGACCGACGATGGGGCGCCCAGGAGCAGTCCAACGGGAATGTGGCCTGTGTCTGACCGGGGCAGGCACTCCATGGACGACTACGCCGACTTCTTCGTGCCCGGCGACTATCCCGCCGCACGGCAGGCCGGGGTCGGCGGCGGGCGGCACCGCGGTCCCGTCGACATGCGGCACGCGGGCCCTCCCGCGGACCCCCTCGACTCGGCCTGGGACCCGGTCGAGGAGATGACCTACCTCCTCCAGGACGCCGTCCAGGACGCCCGTCAGGATGCCCGTCAGGACGGCCGTCAGGACCGCCGTCAGGACGCCGTCGTGCCGGAGCAGCCCATGACCGTGCCGCGGCCCCGCGGTGAGAGCGAGCCCCGCGTCGCTCTCACCGGCGACCCGATGGACAACCTGGCCACCATCACCGCCGAACTGCCGGCCATCAGATCCCATCCTGCCGGGCATCGGAAAGTACGCGTCCGCAAGGTGCGTTTCACCTGGCTGCAGACCGTCAGCTTCCTGATCGCCGCGTTGGCGGCAGCGGTCGTGTCCATGGTGAGCGTCTTCGGCGGGATCGTGTCCTACATCCCCCTGCGCCACGTCGCGTTTGACACGCAGAGCGGCACGGCCGTCTGGTGGCCCCTGCTGGTCTACGGGCCGTGGACGGTGGCCTCGCTCTCCGTTCTGCGCGCCGCACTGCACCAGCGCCGGGCCGCGCATTCCTGGGTCGTCGTCCTGCTGTTCTCCTCCGTCGCGATGGCGCTCTGCGCGGCGCAGGCCGACCGGACGTTCACCGGCATCGCCGCGGCGGTCCTGCCGGCCGTGGCGGCCCTCGCGTGCTTCCAGCAGCTCGTCCGGCAGATCACGATGACCCGGCCGCCTCGCCAGAGCCTGCCGCGGCACCGGCTGTTCACGAGCACCGCGCCACGGACGGTCCTGCCTGCGGCCGACCCGCCCGCGCCGGGCGCCGCCGCTCAGTGAAGGGGGGTGGTGCGGGCGTCAGGCCGCCACGGTGCCGATGAACTGCGTCCAGGCGCGGGGTCCGATGAGGAGGACGGGTCCCGCGGCGACCTTGCTGTCCCGGACGGGGACGATGCCGGGGACTCCGTCGGCTACCTCGACGCAGTCGCCCCCGTTGTCGTCGCTGTAGCTGCTCTTGCGCCAGCGGGCGGCGCCGACGAAGTCGTACGCGACTTCGACGCAGCTGCCGCCGTTGTCGTCGCTGTGGGTGCTTTTTCGCCAGCGGGCCGCGCCAACGAAGTCGTAGGCGACCTCGACGCATTCGCCGCCGTTGTCGTCGCTGTAGCTGCTCTTGCGCCAGCGGGTGTTACTCAAGTCGAACTCGCGCATCGTCTGTGGTCCTCCGCCGCCGATGCGATCAGGGCCAGGGACGCCTCCGGCGGCAGCGCGGCGGCCCTAAGCAGATCGTATGTCCCCTGCACGCGCTTCACCAGGGCCGGATCGTCCAGCAGATTCCCCGAATACACGGCCTCTGTATAGGCGGCTGGCGGCGCGTCCTCGAACTCGAAGAGCCTGACCATGCGGCCCATCAACGGGTACGCCCCAACCGAGGTCGGCAGCACCTGCACCAGTACCTTGCGTTGCTGCGCGAGCCCCGCGATATGTTCCAGCTGCTTGACCATGTTCGACCCGCCGCCGACCGGAATACGCAGCACCTGCTCGTGCAGGATCACCCAATACGCGGGCCGGGCAGCGCTGGCCAGGATCTGCGCACGCTCGATGCGAGCGGTGACCTTCTCCTGGATGTGGGCGTCAGTGGCGAACGGGTTGCCGGCCAACGTCACCGCTCGCGTGTACGTGGCCGTCTGCAGCAACCCCGGCACCAGCGTCGGTGCGAACTCGCAGATCTTCGTCGCCGTCCGCTCAAGCTCCACCACGTCGGCGAAATAGTCCGCGTACCGACGGTCATCGATCAGCTTTCGCCATGTTCGCTCGAAAAAGCCGGCGGTTTGTAGGACCTCGTCGATACGCGCCGCCACATCCAACTGCGGTTTACGAATTGCCTGTTCGAATTGCCCGATGTAGCCGCCCGACACAAAAACGCGATAACCCAACTCCGCCTGCGTCAGCCCCGCCTCCTCCCGGTGTCTCTTCAGCTCTGTTCCGAAGAACTCCCAAGCCGCTTGCCGTGAACCATTGGCCATGGAAAACCCCCTGTACTGCACCGGTGTTGCTGAGTGTGCGGGTCTTCCGGAGTCTAGGTGTCAGGTGTCACGGTGTAGACGAAAAGCGTGAAACACCAAAGCGAAGGGGAACACCGTGAGGTCTGCCCAGCAAGAAACCAACGCGCTGCACTCGACGGCCTGCGTCGAACAAGCGGAGGAAACGGTGAAGGAATTGCGTGAAGCACTCGCAACGGCAGGAATTAAGTTGCCGACACTCCGGATCGACCCGGCGACTCTGGCGCGGGAGTCGCCGTGCCCCCTCGTGGAACTGGGCCGGTGTTCCGTCGAGACGGCGGCCCGACTCGCGGCGGTGCTCCGGTGAAGCCGGTGGTCGGCTCGTACGTCGTCGATACGAGAACAGGGCGGGTCGGCAGGGTGATGGGCCACGAGGGGCCGTACGTACAGCTGAGACCGTACGGCGGCGGCCGGGAGTGGGACTGCCTGCCGGACGCCGTGCGGGGAGCCACCATGGCGGAACGGCTGAGCGCGGCGACCGCGTACACCAACGCCCGCAGTCGTGGGGAGGTCCCCTGAAGGGGCCTTCGGCAAGGGCGCCCCGAACGTACGCGAGAATGGGGCCATGAGCCTGTTCCGCGACGACGGCATCGTGCTGCGCACCCAGAAGCTGGGCGAGGCGGACCGGATCATCACCTTGCTCACTCGCGGTCACGGGCGCGTACGGGCCGTGGCCCGCGGGGTGCGCCGGACGAAGTCGAAGTTCGGAGCCCGGCTCGAACCCTTCTCCCACGTCGACGTGCAGTTCTTCGCGCGCGGGAGCGAGCTGATCGGACGCGGGCTGCCGCTGTGCACCCAGAGCGAGACGATCTCTCCGTACGGCGGCGGGATCGTCACCGACTACGCCCGTTACACCGCCGGGACGGCCATGCTGGAGACGGCCGAGCGGTTCACGGACCACGAGGGCGAGCCCGCCGTCCAGCAGTACCTGCTGCTCGTGGGCGGGCTGCGCACCCTCGCCCAGGGCGAGCACGCGCCGCACCTCATCCTCGACGCGTTCCTGCTGCGCTCCCTCGCCGTGAACGGGTACGCGCCCAGCTTCAACGACTGCGCGAAATGCGGCATGTCCGGACCGAATCGCTTCTTCTCGGTCGCCGCGGGAGGTTCCGTCTGCGTCGACTGCCGGGTGCCCGGCAGCGTCGTACCCTCGGCGGGGGCCCTCGAACTGCTCGGCGCGCTGCTGACGGGGGACTGGGCGCTCGCGGACGCGTGCGAGCCGCGGTACGTCAGGGAGGGCAGCGGCCTGGTGTCGGCCTACCTGCACTGGCACCTGGAGCGCGGACTGCGCTCGCTGCGGTACGTCGAGAAAAGCACGTGAGCGGCAGCAGAAGCGGTAACAACCGGCTGTACGAGATCTGAGGAGACGAGAAGCAGATGGTGGTACGCGGGATCCTGGGGCGCCAGCGCCGCGAGTACAAGACGCCGGAGCCGCACCCGTCCGGTGCCCGCGCGCCCAGGCTTCCCGGCGAGCTGATCCCGAACCACGTGGCGTGCGTGATGGACGGGAACGGGCGCTGGGCCAAGGAGCGCGGTCTGCCGCGTACCGAGGGGCACCGGGTCGGGGAGGGCGTCGTCATGGACGTCCTGAAGGGCTGCCTGGAGCTGGGCGTCAAGAACCTGTCCCTGTACGCCTTCTCCACGGAGAACTGGAAGCGGTCGCCCGAGGAGGTCCGCTTCCTCATGAACTTCAACAAGGACGTCATCCGGCGCCGGCGCGACGAGATGAACGACCTCGGCATCCGGATCCGGTGGGTCGGGCGGATGCCCAAGCTGTGGAAGTCCGTCGTGCAGGAGCTGCAGGTCGCGCAGGAGCAGACGCAGGACAACGACGCGATGACCCTGTACTTCTGCGTGAATTACGGAGGGCGGGCGGAGCTGGCCGACGCGGCGAAGGCGATGGCTCTGGATGTCGCCGCGGGGAAGCTCGACCCGGAGAAGGTCAGCGAGAAGACGATCCAGAAGTACTTGTACTACCCGGACATGCCTGACGTGGATCTGTTCCTTCGCCCCAGTGGGGAGCAGCGGACGTCCAACTACCTGATCTGGCAGTCCAGTTACGCGGAGATGGTCTTCCAGGACGTGCTCTGGCCGGACTTCGACCGGCGGGACATGTGGCGGGCGTGCGTGGAGTACGCGTCGCGGGACCGGCGGTTCGGGGGGGCTGTCCCGAACGAGGACCTTCTCGCGATGGAGGCGGACATGCGGGGGCGGCCCGACGCTGGCTGACGTCAACGATTGCGCAGTTCCCCGCGCCCCTAGAACCTAGGGGCGCGGGGAACTGCGCAATCGTTGGCCTCAGGCCGAGGTTCATACCCCCTGGCCGCGCGCGGCGCACTCCGCGCAGGTGCCGAAGATCTCCACCGTGTGGGCGACGTTCACGTAGCCGTGTTCCGCGGCGATGGCCTCGGCCCACTTCTCCACCGCCGGTCCCTCCACCTCCACGGCCTTGCCGCACACCCGGCACACCAGGTGATGGTGATGGTCCCCGCTCGCACAGCGGCGGTACACCGACTCACCCTCGGACGTGCGCAGCACATCCACCTCACCCGCGTCCGCGAGCGACTGCAGCGTGCGGTACACCGTGGTGAGCCCGACAGAATCGCCCTTGTGCTTGAGCATGTCGTGCAGATCCTGCGCACTACGGAACTCGTCCACCTCGTCGAGCGCCGCCGCCACGGCGGCACGCTGGCGGGTGGAACGGCCCCGAACGGGCGGTCCAGCGGTCGTCACCGTTGCCTCCAAAGCGTCTGCGGCTTGCCGGGCCATTGTGCCAGCCCGAGCTGGGCCCGGTCAGACGCCGACCTTTCCGGTCGGGTTGCGTGTGCCGGGAATGACACACTCCGCCGGGTCGCCCGCCTCGGCCGCCGCGACCTGCGCGGCGGCCCGCGCACGCCGCCTGGCCAGCGGCGTCGCCGCCACCGTGAGCAGCATGAACGCCCCGATGGTCAGCAGCACGATCGTCGCGCCGGGCGGTACGTCCTGGTAGTAAGAAGTCACCGTGCCGCCGATCGTCACGCTGACGCCGATCGCCACCGAGATCGCGAACGTGGCGGCGAAACTCCGGCTCAGCTGCTGCGCGGCGGCCACCGGGACCACCATCAGCGCGGAGACAAGCAGCAGGCCGACGACCCGCATGGCGACCGTGACCGTGACGGCGGCCGTGATCGCTGTGAGCAGGTTCAGGGCGCGTACGGGCAGCCCCGTCACCCGCGCGAACTCCTCGTCCTGGCTCACCGCGAACAGCTGCCTGCGCAGACCGACCGTCACGAGGACCACGAAGGCGGCCAGGAGGCAGATCGCCGTCACGTCCGACTCCGACACCGTCGAGAGCGAGCCGAAGAGGTACGAGGTCAGGTTGGCGTTGGAGCCGCCGGGCGCGAGGTTGATGAACATCACACCGCCCGCCATGCCCCCGTAGAAGAGCATCGCCAGCGCGATGTCGCCGCGCGTCCTGCCGTACCAGCGGATCAGTTCCATCAGGACCGCGCCGACCACGGAGACGGCCGTCGCCATCCAGACCGGGGACCAGGAGAGCAGGAAACCGAGGCCGACACCGGTCATCGCGACATGGCCGATGCCGTCGCCCAGCAGGGCCTGGCGGCGCTGGACCAGGTAGATGCCGACGGCGGGTGCGGTGATGCCGACGAGGACGGCGGCGAGCAGGGCCCGCTGCATGAAGGCGTAATCGAGGATTTCGAGGTTCGCGGCGAGGTTCATGGCGGTCAGCTCAGCAGTCCTGTGCGGATCGGTTCGGCGTCGTGGGCCGCGTGGGGGTGTACGTGGTCGTGGCCGGGCAGCGCGTGCTGGCCGAGCGCCCGCGGGGGCGGGCCGTCGTGCAGCACGCAGCCGTCGCGCAGGACGACCGCGCGGTCGATCAGCGGCTCCAGCGGGCCCAGCTCGTGCAGCACGAGGAGGACGGAGGTGCCTGCCGCGACCTGCTCCCGCAAGGTCGCGGCAAGGACCTCCTGGCTCGCCAGGTCCACGCCCGCCATCGGCTCGTCCATGATCAGCAGTTCGGGTACGGAGGCCAGCGCGCGGGCGATGAGGACGCGCTGGTGCTGGCCGCCGGAGAGGGCGTCCACGGAGTCCTTGGCACGGTCGGCGAGGCCCACCAGCTCCAGGGCGTGCCGTACGGCCTCGCGGTCCGCCCTGCGCAGGACGCCGAAGCGGGCGCGGGACAGCCGCCCGGAGGACACCACCTCGGTCACCGTGGCCGGTACTCCGCCTGCGGCCGTCGTGCGCTGCGGTACGTAGCCCACGCGCGCCCAGTCGCCGAAGCGGCGCCGGGGAGTGCCGAACAGCTCGATCTCGCCGCCCGTGACCGGGACCTGGCCGATGATCGTGCGGATGGCCGTCGACTTGCCGGAGCCGTTGGCGCCGAGCAGCGCGACGACCTCACCGCGGTGCACGGTGAGGTCGATGCCGCGCAGGACGGGGCGTGCGCCGAGTTCGGCCGTCACACCGCGCAGCGAGATGACAGGCGGGCGCGGGGTGGCGGCCGGTGTGCCGGGCTCGTTCGTCATGCCGACGTCCTCCGAGAACTGCTGAGGCTGGGACTGATCATATTGCTGTCATTTCGCGGTCACTTCGCTCCCAGGGCCGTCCGCAGCGCCTTGAGGTTGGCGTCCATGACCTGGATGTAGTCGTCGCCCCTGGACTTCTCGGTGATGCCCTCGATCGGGTCGAGCACATCGGTCCTGAGGTCCGCGTCCGCGGCGATGGTCTTGGCGGTCTTGTCGCTGACGAGGGTCTCGTAGAAGACCGTCGAGACGCCGTCCGCCTTGGCCATCTTCTCAAGGTCCTTGACGCGGTTGGCGCTGGGCTCGTTCTCCGGGTCCAGGCCGTTGATGGCCTCCTCGGTGAGGCCGTAGCGCTCGGCGAGATAACCGAAGGCCGCGTGGGTGGTGATGAAGACCTTGGTCTTCGTGTTCTTGAGGCCGTCCTCGAAGCGGGTGCCGAGTCCGTCCAGCTTCTCCACCAGCGCCGCGGTGTTCTTCTTGTACGTCGCCGCGTTGTCCGGGTCGGCCTTCTCGAAGGCCTTGCCCACACCCTCGGCGACCTCGGCGTACTTCACGGGGTCGAGCCAGATGTGCGGGTCGAGGCCGGAACCTTCCTCGTCCTCGTGGCCGTGCTCGTCCTCGTGCTCGGCCGCGTGGCCGCCGACCTCGGTACCGTGCTTCTCCAGGCTGGTGAGGGTGGCCGCGTCGACCTTCGTCTTCACCTCTGACTGGGCTATCGCCTCGTCGACGGAGGGCTGGAGGTCCTTCAGATAGAGAGCCACGTCCGACTCCTGGAGCTGCGCGGTCTGCTTGGCGCTGATCTCCAGGTCGTGCGGCTCCTGACCGGGCTCGGTCAGGGTGCTCACGCTGACGTGGCTCCCGCCTATCTCCTCGGCGAGGAACTGCAGCGGGTAGAACGACGCCACGACGTCGAGCTTGCCGCCGCCCTCGCCGTCGGCCGCGCCGGAGTCGGAGTCGGACGAGCAGGCGGAGAGGGAGCCGAGGGTGAGGGCGGTGGTCGCCGCGATCACGCCGGCGGATATGTGGCGTCGTCGTACGTTCATGACAGTCATTTTCAGCTGATGTGGAAACGATTGTCAATAAGCTGCCCTGTGATCTGGACTTCATCCCGGTATGCGTGGGGTGTGACGGTGAGTGGAGGACCGGCGTCCGGCCCGCACCCCAACCGATTTGATCCGAGGGGCGGGGCCGCCGGTAATCTGAAGCATTCGCTCTGAAGCAATCGCTGTGAAGCAATCGCTTCAACGCCCGTCGTCGTAATGAAGAGAGCACCGTGGCCGCCGACAAGATCGACTCCATCGTCAGCCTGAGCAAGCGCCGTGGCTTCGTCTATCCGTGCAGTGAGATCTACGGCGGCCAGCGAGCCGCCTGGGACTACGGGCCGCTGGGTGTCGAGCTCAAGGAGAACATCAAGCGTCAGTGGTGGCGCTACATGGTGACGTCGCGTGAGGACGTCGTCGGTCTCGACTCGTCCGTGATCCTGGCGACCGAGGTCTGGGTGGCCTCCGGTCACGTCGCCACGTTCTCCGACCCGCTCACCGAGTGCACCTCGTGTCACAAGCGGTACCGCGCCGACCACCTTGAGGAGGCGTACGAGGCCAAGCACAACCGCCTCCCCGAGAACGGGCTCGCCGACCTCAACTGCCCCAACTGCGGCAACAAGGGCACGTTCACCGAGCCCAAGCAGTTCTCCGGCCTGCTCTCCACGCACCTCGGCCCCACGCAGGACAGCGGCTCCGTCGCCTACCTGCGCCCCGAGACCGCGCAGGGCATCTTCACCAACTTCGCCCAGGTCCAGCAGACCTCGCGCCGCAAGCCGCCGTTCGGCATCGCGCAGATGGGCAAGTCCTTCCGCAACGAGATCACGCCCGGCAACTTCATCTTCCGGACCCGCGAGTTCGAGCAGATGGAGATGGAGTTCTTCGTCAAGCCGGGCGAGGACGAGAAGTGGCAGGAGTTCTGGATGCAGGAGCGCTGGAACTGGTACACCGGCCTGGGTATGCGCGAGGAGAACATGCGCTGGTACGACCACCCGGCCGAGAAGCTCTCGCACTACTCCAAGCGCACCGCCGACATCGAGTACCGCTTCCAGTTCGGCGGCAACGAGTGGGGTGAGCTGGAGGGCGTCGCCAACCGCACGGACTACGACCTCTCCGCGCACTCCAAGGCCTCCGGCCAGGACCTGTCCTACTTCGACCAGGAGGCCGGCGAGCGCTGGACCCCGTACGTCATCGAGCCCGCGGCCGGTGTCGGCCGCGCGATGCTGGCGTTCCTCCTCGACGCGTACGTCGAGGACGAGGCGCCCAACGCCAAGGGCAAGATGGAGAAGCGGACGGTCCTGCGCCTCGACCCGCGGCTCGCGCCGGTGAAGGTGGCCGTACTGCCGCTGTCGCGGAACCCGGAGCTGTCCCCGAAGGCGAAGGGTCTCGCCACCGCCCTGCGGCAGAACTGGAACATCGACTTCGATGACGCCGGGGCGATCGGTCGCCGTTACCGGCGGCAGGACGAGATCGGTACGCCGTTCTGTGTGACCGTCGACTTCGACACGCTCGACGACAACGCGGTCACGGTTCGTGAGCGGGACACCATGAAGCAGGAGCGGGTTTCGCTCGACCAGATCGAGGGGTACCTGGCCAGTCGGCTCATCGGCTGCTAGTGGGCAGAAGATCGCGCCGTTCCCCGCGCCCCTTTCCAGGGGCGCGGGGAACGGCGCGATTTTTTACCTTCAGCTCGGGTCCACTGTTGCCTGGTGGGCCTCTGTCAGGTGCTCCTCGGCCTTCAGCCAGGGCAGGAACTGGGCCGGCTTGCGCCAGCCGCATGTGTCACATCTGATCGTCCGCTGCATGCCCGTGCGTTGTACCCGTACGACGTGCTCACGTCCGTGTTGATCCCAGCGGCTGACTTTGCTGGTGTTGATCTGCAGCATGACGCCTCCTGGTGGTCGCGCTCAGCTTGCGCGCGCTAAGGAGTGTGCAACAAGAACAACATCAACGGGGGTGCGTATCCGGTGAGTTCCGTGCACATTCCGCGCATTGTGGGCCTGCCAGGGCGCGCTGGCGTGCGGGCATGGCCAAAAAAGCTGCCCTTGCCCCTGCGAGACGACCCTGCGAGACGACCCTGGGGGAGTCGGCCCTGGTGCCGGTGATGAGTCTCCTCGGCGGGCGCGTCTCATGGGGAACGGCGCGGTCGTTGAGGGGCGCGGGGAACGGCGCGATCTGCCCCCGCCGGTCCGCGAGGTCACGCGGCCTTCGCCGACTCCTGCACCTCCGGGGCGGACAGGCGGTTCGCCGTGCGTTCGGCCGTCCGGCGGGCCCAGCGCCCACTCGACACCGCGCCGACGACCAGGACCGACAGGCCGCAGGCCGCGATGATCCACCAGGCGGGGCGGGCCGCCGAGACGAACGCGCCCCGGTAGGACGACGTGCCGACGCCCGACGCCAGAACCGCGCCGATCACCGCGACGCCCAGCGTCTGCCCGATCTGACGGCTGGTGGACGCCACCGCCGCCGCCACCCCGGCCTGCGCCCGGGGCATCCCGGACACCGCCGTGTTCGTGATGGGCGCGTTCACGAAACCGAAGCCGAGCCCGAAGAGCACGTACCCGATGACGAGCGTCACGTTCGCCGTCTCGGCCTCGAGCGCGGCGAACAGCACCCCGCTCACCGTCATCGCCGTGCCCGCGACGAGCAGGGACAGCCGCGGCCCCCGGTTGCCGACCAGCCGTCCGGACAGCGGCGCGCAGACGAAGGTCATGGCCGCCATGGGAAGCATCCACAGGCCCGCGTCGAGCGCGCTCAGGCCCCGGACGTTCTGGAGGTAGAGGGTCGAGAGGAAGAGGAAACCGCCCAGCGCCGCGAACGCGCTGACCGCCACCACCGTGGCCCCGCTGAACGGCGCGGACCTGAAGAAACGCAGGTCGATGAGGGG
The DNA here is from genome assembly GCF_044742785.1 of Streptomyces sp. NPDC087844. NCBI lineage: Bacteria > Bacillati > Actinomycetota > Actinomycetes > Kitasatosporales > Streptomycetaceae > Streptomyces > Streptomyces sp. NPDC087844. The sequence continues at coordinate 215,775 of NZ_JBIUVD010000012.1, forward strand.
TTCGTCACGGCGCGGCTCGTACCAGAGGAGGGTGACGAGGGCGGCGAGGGCGATTCCGCCGAAGACGAGGATCTTGCCGGCGCCCGAGCTGGGCGCCTCGATGATCGCGTACGTCAGCGAGCCGAGCAGCGCGATCACCAGGAGCTGGCCGACCGGGTCGGGGCGGCGGGCCTTCGGGGCGCGGGACTCGGGCACGTACCGCAGGGTGAGCAGGAGCGCGGCCAGGCCCACCGGCAGGTTGACCCAGAAGATCGAACGCCAGCCGACCGAGTCCACCAGGAGGCCGCCGACCAGCGGGCCCGCGGCCATGGATATGCCGACCACCGCGCCCCAGACGCCGATCGCGCGGGCACGCTCGCGCGGGTCCGTGAAGGTGTTGGTGATGATCGACATGGCGACCGGGTTGAGCATGGAGCCGCCGACCGCCTGGATCATGCGGAAGGCCACGAGCGATTCGAGGTTCGGTGCGAGCGAGCACAGGACCGAGCCGACGGTGAAGACGACCAGACCCGCCATGAAGACCTTCCGGCGGCCGATGCGGTCGGCGGTCGAGCCCGCGAGCATCAGCAGCGCGGCGAGCACCAGCGTGTACGCGTCGATCGTCCACTGCATGCCCGCCAGGCTCGCGTGCAGATCCTTCTGCATGGAGGGCAGCGCGACGTTCAGGACGGTGTTGTCGAGGCTCACGATCAGCAGACTCATGCAGCAGATAGCGAGCACCAGCTGGCGCCGGCGGGGACTGAGCTCAGGCATGCCCACCAGGTTACGCCCGTGTCGGTAGTGTGCCTAACTAACGACTACCGTCATGGCCCGGCGTACGTGACAATGGGGGCATGCCCACGCTCACGTCCGCGGTGAACACCGCTCTGCAGATCGGCCCGCACACCGTCCGGCCGCCCGTCGTGCTCGCCCCCATGGCGGGCATCACGAACGCGCCGTTCCGCACACTGTGCAGGGAGTTCAGCGGGGGCAAGGGGCTGTTCGTCAGCGAGATGATCACCACGCGGGCGCTGGTCGAGCGCAACGAGAAGACGATGCAGCTCATCCGCTTCGACGCGTCGGAGACCCCGCGTTCGATCCAGCTGTACGGCGTCGACCCCGCGACCGTCGGCAAGGCCGTCCGCATGATCGCGGAAGAGGGCCTCGCCGACCACATCGACCTGAACTTCGGCTGCCCGGTCCCCAAGGTGACCCGCAAGGGCGGCGGCTCGGCCCTCCCGTACAAGCGGCCGCTGCTGCGGGCGATCCTGCGTGAGGCGGTGGCCGGGGCGGGGGACCTGCCGGTCACCATGAAGATGCGCAAGGGCATCGACGACGACCACATCACCTTCCTCGACGCCGGTCGTATCGCGGTCGAGGAAGGGGTGACGGCGATCGCGCTGCACGGGCGCACCGCCGCGCAGCACTACGGCGGGACGGCCGACTGGGATGCCATCGCGCGGCTGAAGGAGCATGTGCCGGAGATTCCCGTTCTCGGGAACGGGGACATCTGGTCCGCCGACGACGCGCTGCGGATGGTACGGGAGACCGGGTGCGACGGGGTCGTCGTGGGCCGGGGGTGCCTCGGGCGGCCGTGGCTGTTCGCTGATCTGGTCGCCGCGTTCGAGGGGCGGGGCGGTCAGTACGCCCAGCCGTCCCTTCGCGAGGTGGCGGCCGTCATGGTGCGGCACGCGACCCTGCTGGGGGAGTGGATCGGGGACGAGGCGCGCGGGGTGATCGACTTCCGCAAGCACGTGGCCTGGTATCTGAAGGGTTTCGCGGTCGGCTCCGAGATGCGTCGGCGCCTTGCGGTCACTTCGTCGCTGAGTGAACTGGCGGAGGGGCTGGAGGAGTTGGAACTCGACCAGCCCTGGCCGGTGGGGGCGGACGGGCCGCGTGGGCGTACGTCCGGCAATGGCCGGGTTGTCCTGCCGGACGGGTGGTTGAAGGATCCGTATGACTGTGCGGGTGTGAGCGAGGACGCGGAGTCGGACACGTCCGGGGGGTGAGCGGCGCTCGGCGGGTGCGGTTCGGCGGGGGTTGGCCGCGCCGTTCCCCGCGCCCCTGAAAAGGCAGAAGATTGCGCTGTTCCCCGCGCCCCTAAAAGACGAAAGACTGCGCCGTTCCCCGCGCCCCTCAAAGCCGGGGCGCAGCCGCGCTTTTGAGGGGCGCGGGGAACTGCGCGGCCCACCCCCACCGGCCCGCACCCGAAATCACGCCCCCAGTAAAACGTCCCTCCCCCCAGTGGAACGTCAAGCCCCCCCGACGGCGGTCAGCAACGCCAAAGGTGCGGCCGCAGACCGCGACTCCCGCACGCACGCGTGCGGATACGGCACCGGCTCCGCGTGCGTGCCGCGCCCGTACCCGGCGAGCACCTCCGGCAGACGGTGCCCCGCGACAGTCGCCGCATCGACAAGCCCGTGCGCGACGGTCCGCGCCTCGTCATGCAGCCCGTACCGCGCCAGCCCCAGTGTGATCAGCGCGTTGTCGTGCGGCCACACCGAACCCCGGTGGTAGGAGAGCGGATGGTACGCGGGCTGGCCCGAGGCGAGCGTCCGTACACCCCATCCCGAGAAGAAGTCCGGCTCCAGCAGGCGCCGCCCCACCAGCTCCCCGTACTCCTTGTCCAGCAGCCCGGACCACAGCAGATGCCCCGCGTCGGACGCCAGCGCGTCGACGTGGTTCCCGTCGCCGTCCAGCGCGAGCGCGGGGAAGGCGCGGTCCGCCATCCAGAAGTCCCGCTGGAACCGGTCCCGGAGATCCCCGGCGGCCTGTTCGAGCAGCGCCGCGTACACCTCGTCGTCCCACACCGTCCTGGCGAGCTGTGCGGTACGGCGCAGCGCGTCGTACGCGTACCCCTGCGCGCCCGCGGCCATCACGGGCCCGGTAGGCCGGCTGCCGTCGCCCGAGCAGATCGCGCCCGGGGAGTCCTTCCAGTTCTGGTTGGCGAGGCCGCCCTCGTCCGCGCGGTAGACGAGATAGCCGCGCGAGGTCAGCCCGCCGTGGTCCAGCATCCAGCCGATCGCCGCACGGGCGTTGGGCTCCAGGCGGCGGGCCAGCGCCGTGTCACCGGTCTGCTCGACGTACGCGCCGAGGAGGACCAGAAAGAGCGGGGTCGCGTCGACCGAGCCGTAGTAACGGCCGTACGGCACCTGCCCGAAGTGGGCCAGTTCCCCGTGCCGCACCTCGTGCACGATCTTGCCCGGCTGAGCCACCGTGCCCACGCCGACCTCGGTGGCCTGGGCCGCGGCGAGCGCGGGCAGGGTGGCGGCGGCCAGCTGGGGCCGGTAGGGGAGCGCGAACAGGGACGTGAGCAGCGCGTCGCGGCCCAACAGCGTGAGGAACCAGGGAACTCCGGCCGCCGGGACGCGCAGTTCCTCCCCGTCGGGCCCGGTCGCCGGTACCTGGAGCACGGCCAGGTCGGCCAGGCCCCGTGCGCACGCCGCGGCCAGTTCGGGCCAGCCGGTCGGGAAGGGCACGCCCTGCGCGAACTCCCCCTCCAGCGCGAGGAGCCGGTCGTTCGCGGCGGCCGGGGTGAGGGGCACCTCCGGGGGCGGCATACCGTGCGGGCGTGCCGCCACCCGCAGGGCCAGTTCGGCCGAGCCGTGCGGTTCGAGGTCGAGGGCCCACACCAGGCGCCGCGCGCCCGTGCCGGTCTCCTCGACGCCGTCCGGCGCGGGCTCACAGGTGACGGTCGTAAGGGACCGCCACTCGCCGCGCTGATAGCTGAACTCCACGCCGTCGTCGAGGATCTGGCGGGAGCGCACGGCGCCGGTCTTCGCGTACGTCCGGTGGTCGGAGCGCAGTTCGAACTGGTCCGTGAAGTCGGCGTCGGCGGTGACCGCGATCCGGACCGTCGTCGGCACCGGGCGGTTGCTGGCGATGCGCAGCGACTCGACGAACGCGCCGTCCGTGACGGCCTGTTCGCGAAAGACGGTGTGGGCGGGCGGCTCCTGCCGGCCGCCGCGCGGCACGAGGACGCAGCGGGCGCTGTCGCCGTCCGTCACCGGCGACAGCGCCTCGGGCACCGCGCCGTCGACGGTCAGCTGCCAGCGGCTCAGATGCCGGGCGTCGCGCACGAACATTCCGTCGGGAGCGGAGTGCGAGCCGCCCCCGCCGCGTACTCCGCTGATGTCCCCGCCGTCGCCCACCGCGACGAACGTCCCGCCGTGTACGAGCAGATGCTGCCGCTCCGTCATCGCAGGTCCCCTCCCAAGGCACCCTCACCGAACTTCTCCGTCGCGCTGAACTCCGCGTCCGCGCTGAACTCCGCGTCCGCGCTGAACTCCGCGTCCGCGCCGAACTCTTCGGTCGTGCCGCGCACCGAGTCGGCCTTCTCGTTCGCCGCCTCGGGCGTCCCGATCGCCGCCTTCGGTGTCGTCCCGTGCAGCAGGTCCAGCGTCAGCGCGGCGGTCCAGCTGAAACCGAGCGCCCCGCAGGCCTCACCGGTGTACGGGTCCACGTACTCGGCGAACCCGGACGTGTCCGCCGTCTCCAGCAGCGCGCCGCGCAACTCGGCCGCGTGCGAGAGCTCCCCGTGCAGCCGGAGCCCCCGCTCCACCAGCCAGTTGGTGTTGAACCAGGCAGGTCCCCGCCAGTACCGGTGCGGGTCGAAGGCGTGCCCGGTCAGGTCGTAACTCGGTACGAGCCGAGTCGTGTCGCCGAGCCCGAAGTGCGGCCCGCGCAGGGTCCGTACGAGCGTCGCGGCCGTCTCGCGTGGCAGCGTCGGCAGGATCAGCGGGACGAGACCGGAGACGCCGCGCTCCGGGATCGGCTCGTCCGTGCGCACGTCCCGGCAGAAGAACATGCCCTCCACCGGATCCCACAGCCGGTCGACCAGCGCCGCAGTCAGCCGCTCCGCGCGCGCGGAGCGGGCGGTGCCCGTCGCGCCCAGCTCCCGGGCGATCCGCGCCAGCGCGTGCTCGGAGGCGATCAGCAGCGCGTTGAACGCCGGGTCCTCCACGGCGAATTCACCGGCACCGCTCCCGGGACGCCCGCCGCCCCCGCGACCACCGCCCCCGCGACCGTGATCCCCGCGACCGCCGTCCGCGTAGCCACCGTCCCGGTAGTCCGTCGCCAGCCGTACGTACCGGCCGTAGTCCAGGTCGGTCGGCCGGTCCTCGGCGGCGCCGTGGTCCAGGTCGGCGCGGCGGAAGGAGCGGGCCGGTGCCGGTGTGACACGGGCCAGCGGCGCGTCCCAGCTCGGTGCGTTGTCCATGCCCTGCTCCCAGGGGTGGACCACCGAGGCGAGGCCTCCGCCGCCCAGGTCCCGGCGGTGCAGCAGATAGCGGTGCCAGGCCGCGAGGCGCGGGTACATCCGGGACAGGAAGGACCGCGACCGGGACAGCCCCGGGTCGGCGGCGTGCACCAGCCACACGGCGAGCGCGTGCACCGGTGGCTGCACGATGCCCGAGGTCTGTACGGTGCCGGGGGCGCCCGCGGTGCGCCCCGCGGTCGAGGAGCGCCAGAAGTCCGGGCTCGGGAAGTACGCGTCGAGGGGGACGGAGGGGTTGAACACGATGTGCGGGATCCGGCCGTCGCCCCACTGCGCGTCGAGCAGCGTCTCCAGCTCGGTCTGGGCCCGCAGCGGCGACAGGTGCCGCAGCCCGATCGCGACGAACGCGGAGTCCCAGGACCACTGGTGCGGATACAGGCTGCGCGAGGGCACCGTGGACGTGCCCGTCCAGTTGCTGGCCAGCACCCGGGCCGCCCTGGCGTGCAGCGACTCCGCCGGGCGGACCGGATCGAGCGGATCGGCCGGGTCGTATACGGCGGTTCCCGCCCGGCCGGGACCATGGTGCACGGTGCGGCGGGCGGGAGGACGGGCGGTAGGACGGGCGGTGAGCTGGGTCGTGCGGTCCACTCAGGTCTCCCCGAAGACATGCGGCCGATCAGTTCGGCAGTAACCACCGTTGAGTTACGTCTATTTAACACGCAGAACCCAATATGTAATGCAGAGTTGAGGAACGCAAGGGGTCCGCCGGTCCGCATGGCCGGGACCGGAGAGAGGAGCAGCGCAATGGCGACCAGGGCCGGGAAGGCCGGAGCGACCGGGAGGATCGGCGGTCAGGCCAGCTCCGGCGACCTGCTGGAGCTGGTGCGCAGCGGGCGCGCCACCACCCGCGGGGCGTTGCAACAGGTCACCGGGTTGTCCCGGGCCACCGTCGGACAGCGCCTCGACCGGCTCTTCAGGGCCGGCTGGCTGCGCGAGGGCGCCGCGGGCCCGGTGGACTCGCCGCTCGGCGGACGCCCCTCGGTCCGCCTGGAGTTCGACGACTCCCACGCCGTCGTCCTCGCCGCCGACCTCGACACCCGGCACGCCCGCGCCGCCGTGCTGTCCCTGACCGGTGAGCTGCTGGCCGAGCACGCGGGGCCGCTGCTCGTCGAGGACGGCCCGGACGTGGTCCTCGGCGAACTGGGCCGCTGGTTCGCGGAACTGCTGGAGAAGGCCGGGCACCGGGCGGCCGAGGTGTGCGGGATCGGGCTCGCCGTACCGGGCCCCGTGGACACGGGCACGGGCCGGGTCGTCCAGCCGCCGATCATGCCCGGCTGGGACGGCTACGACATACGAGGCCGCCTCACCCGCGCCTTCACCGAGCACACGGGCGCCGGACCGGTCCCGGTCCTGGTCGACAACGACGCCAACCTCATGGCGTACGGGGAGCAGCGCACCGCCCACCCCGACTGCTCGGCCTTCGTCCTGGTGAAGGTCTCCACCGGTATCGGCGCGGGCGTGGTCGTCGGCGGCACGATCTACCGGGGCATCGACGGCGGAGCCGGGGACATCGGGCACATCCGGGTCCCGGAGGGCGCCGACGCGCTGTGCAGATGCGGGTCGTACGGCTGTCTCGCCGCCGTCGCCAGCGGGGGCGCCGTGGCGCGCAGACTGGCGGAGGCGGGGGTTCCGGCGGCGTCGGGTTCGGACGTGCGCGATCTGCTCACCTCGGGGCACCCCGGCGCGGCGGCGTTCGCGCGGGAGGCGGGGCGGCACGTCGGTGACGTCCTCGCCACGGTGGTGACCCTGCTCAACCCCGGGGTCCTGATGATCGCCGGGGATCTGGCCGGAACCGCCTTCCTCACCGGCGTCCGCGAACTGCTCTACCAGCGGGCCCTGCCCCGCTCCACCGCGCACCTGGAGGTGGTCACGTCCCGGCTCGGCGACCGGGCGGCCCTGGTCGGAGCCGGTGCGCTGGTGGTGGAGCACCTGTACGCGCCCGAGCGGATCGAGGAGCGCCTGCTCGCCATGGGCGTGTGAGGCGACAGGCGTGCGCGCGAGGCGGTGTGACGGTGGTGTTTCCGGTCGGGGAACGCGTCCGCATGGTGAAATCCGGGCGCCGGAAACGGCGTGATTCTCGCCACGCCTGATCGAGGTTTCGCTCAGATGAGCGGATCTTGAGCGACTGCACTTCTCAAAGGGTGGCACTCAGTGCCACCCTTTAGTCATTTACGACGTGAACTCAGACGTGCCGATGGCCGCTCAGGTGAGCGTATTGCCGAGGCTGTGCGCGCCGACTCCTTCAAGAAGTGAACGCTGTATGCCGCATCGGCTTACCATCCCTTGACTTTCGATCTGCTGGCGGACGCCTGGTTACAGCCGCATGACACGCAAGTGGACGTACCCAGACGCCTTCGATCTGGGTATGTTCCCCGTCGTCAGGGCAGCCACCGCGTCGTCGAGGAGTCGAGACCCGTGTCGGAAAACAAAGATCCCCACGTAGCCGCGAACGGCGACAGCGGCGTCGGCGGCAGCGTCGAGAGCGTCGGCGCGAGCGTGAAGTTCGTTTATGACTTCACCGAAGGCAACAAGGAACTCAAGGACCTCCTCGGCGGCAAGGGTGCCAACCTCGCCGAGATGACCAACCTGGGCCTTCCCGTCCCTCCCGGCTTCACCATCACCACCGAGGCCTGCAAGACCTACCTCGACAGCGGCGACGAGCCCGCGGCACTGCGTGACGAGGTGAGTGCGCATCTCGACGCCCTCGAAGCGAAGATGGGCAAGAAACTCGGACAGGCCGACGACCCCCTCCTCGTCTCGGTCCGCTCCGGCGCCAAGTTCTCCATGCCCGGCATGATGGACACCGTCCTGAACATCGGCCTCTCCGACAGGTCCGTGCAGGGCCTGGCCAAGCAGGCCGGGGACGACCGCTTCGCGTGGGACTCGTACCGCAGGCTCATCCAGATGTTCGGCAAGACCGTCCTCGGCGTCGAGGGCGAGCTGTTCGAGGACGCGCTGGAGGCGGCCAAGCACGCCAAGAAGGTCGCGGTCGACACCGATCTCGAAGCGGCCGACCTGAAGAAGCTTGTCACCAAGTTCAAGAAGATCGTCAAGACCGAGGCCGGGCGGGACTTCCCGCAGGACCCGCGCGAGCAGATGGACCTCGCCATCCACGCGGTCTTCGACTCCTGGAACACCGAGCGGGCCAAGCTCTACCGCCGCCAGGAGCGCATTCCGCACGACCTCGGCACCGCCGTCAACGTCTGTTCCATGGTCTTCGGAAACCTCGGCCCCGACTCGGGCACGGGCGTCGCCTTCACCCGCGACCCGGCCTCCGGGCACCAGGGCGTGTACGGCGACTACCTGCAGAACGCGCAGGGCGAGGACGTCGTCGCGGGCATCCGCAACACCGTGGCGCTCGCCGACCTGGAGCGGATCGACAAGACGTCGTACGACCAGCTCATGCAGATCATGAAGACCCTGGAGAACCACTACCGGGATCTGTGCGACATCGAGTTCACCATCGAGCGCGGGCAGCTGTGGATGCTCCAGACCCGCGTCGGCAAGCGGACGGCCGGTGCCGCCTTCCGTATCGCCACCCAGCTCGTCGACCAGGGCCTCATCGACGAGGCCGAGGCGCTGCAGCGTGTCAACGGCGCCCAGCTCGCCCAGCTGATGTTCCCGCGCTTCGACGACGAGGCGAAGGTGTCGCAGATCGGCCGGGGCATCGCCGCCTCGCCGGGCGCCGCGGTCGGCAAGGCGGTCTTCGACTCGTACACGGCCGTCAAGTGGTCGCGTTCCGGCGAGCAGGTCATCCTGGTCCGCCGGGAGACGAACCCCGACGACCTCGACGGCATGATCGCGGCCGAGGGCATCCTCACCTCGCGCGGCGGCAAGACCTCCCACGCGGCCGTCGTGGCGCGCGGCATGGGCAAGACCTGTGTGTGCGGCGCCGAGGAGCTGGAGGTCGACACCAAGCGGCGCCGGATGACCGTCCCCGGCGGGCACGTGGTGGAGGAGGGTGACGTCATCTCCATCGACGGCTCGACCGGCAAGGTCTACCTGGGCGAGGTCCCGGTCGTGCCGTCCCCCGTCGTGGAGTACTTCGAGGGCCGGATGCACGCGGGCGCCGACGACGCCGACGAACTGGTCGAGGCCGTCCACCGGATCATGGCCTTCGCCGACCGCAAGCGCCGCCTGCGGGTGCGCGCCAACGCGGACAACGCCGAGGACGCGCTGCGCGCCCGCCGCTTCGGCGCCCAGGGCATCGGCCTGTGCCGCACCGAGCACATGTTCCTCGGCGACCGGCGCGAGCTCGTGGAGCGGCTGATCCTCGCGGACACGGACGCCGAGCGCGAGGAGTCGCTGAAGGGGCTTCTCCCGCTCCAGAAGCAGGACTTCGTGCAGCTCTTCGAGGCGATGGACGGCCTGCCGGTCACCGTCCGCCTCCTGGACCCGCCGCTGCACGAGTTCCTGCCCGACATCACCGAGCTGTCGGTCCGGGTGGCGCTCGCGGAGGCCCGCCAGGACCCGCACGAGAACGAACTGCGGCTGCTCCAGGCCGTCCACCGGCTGCACGAGCAGAACCCGATGCTCGGCCTGCGCGGCGTACGCCTCGGCCTTGTCATCCCGGGCCTGTTCACCATGCAGGTACGGGCCATCGCGGAGGCCGCCGCCGAGCGCAAGAACGCCAAGGGCGACCCGCGCGCCGAGATCATGATCCCGCTCGTGGGCACGGTCCAGGAGCTGGAGATCGTCCGGGACGAGGCCGAGCAGGTCATCGCCGAGGTGCGGGAACAGACCGGTGTGGACCTCAAACTGGCGCTCGGCACGATGATCGAGCTACCGCGGGCCGCGCTGACCGCCGGTCAGATCGCGGAGGCGGCCGAGTTCTTCTCCTTCGGCACGAACGACCTGACCCAGACGGTGTGGGGCTTCAGCCGGGACGACGTGGAGGCCAGCTTCTTCACGGCCTACCTGGAGAAGGGCATCTTCGGGGTCTCCCCGTTCGAGACGATCGACCGGGACGGCGTCGGCAAACTCGTACGCGACGCGGTGAAGGCCGGCCGTGAGACGCGGCCCGACCTGAAGCTCGGTGTCTGCGGTGAGCACGGCGGTGACCCGGAGTCGGTCCACTTCTTCCACGAGGTGGGACTCGACTACGTCTCCTGCTCGCCGTTCCGCATCCCGGTGGCGCGGCTTGAGGCGGGCCGGGCGGCCTCGTCCTCGACGGGCAGCGACCACCGCTAGGTCCAGTCCACGGCTAGGTCCACGGTCCACGGGCCATGAACCACGGTCCACGGGGCTCCGGGCCCGTCATCCGTCACCCACCCTCACCGGCGGCCGACGGACCCGGTGCGCGAAAGCGGAGAGGCGGCACCCTGTGCGGGGGTACCGCCTCTCCGTGGTGTGCCGGTGTGCCGGTGGGCCCGTGCGTCAGCGGGTGTCGCGGCGCCTGCGCAGGGTGAACAGCACGCCGCCCCCGGCCAGCAGGACGGCCGCGCCGCCGGCCGCGATGTACGGGGTGGCGCCGCTGCCCCCGGTCTCCGCGAGGTCGGGGTTCCGCTGTCCGGTGTCCGTGCCCTCGTCCCGCGCGCCCTTGTCGGCCGCGCCCTCGCCGTCCGTGTTCTTGTCCTGGTCGCTCGCGGGGACGAAGCCGGCGGGCGGCTTGTCGCAGCCGATGCCGTCCTTGTCGCGGTCCAGGTGCTCGCCGTAGTGGTCGTCGCCCCTGACGATGTTCGAGTACCCGTTCTCGTACGCCTCGGTGCAGTTCTTGAACGGGTGCAGGCCGTCGTGGGCCTCGGCGGTGGTGACGGAGAGGGCGGCCAGGGCCAGCGCGGCGACGGCCGCGGAGGCGGACTTGCGGAACAGGTTCACGGTGAGTCCCCAGATAACTGTCGATATCCGTATGCATGATCACGAAGGTGATCAGTCGGATGTGAGGTGACGAAAGTATGGGAGGGGCTCACGGTGCTGCGGCGGATCGACGGACCCGTGATGCGAACGTGACGTGACCGGACAGTAGCTCTCCGCTCACAGCCCTCCGCTCACGGGCCCGTCGTCCATGAAGCCTCGGGAGCTTCGGGGCGGGGTTACGCGCGGAACGGACCCGTCACCTCGTACGTGATGCCGCCGGACGAGCTGCCGCTGGTGCCGCGCTGGCTGGAGAAGTAGAGGCGGGTGCCGTCGGGGGAGAAGGCGGGGCCGGTGAGCTCCGAGGCGGACTGGCCGTCGACGCGCAGGAACGGGGCGATGACGTCGTCGGGCGTGATCACGCAGATCTCCATGGTGCCGCCGTCCTCGGCGACGAACAGGTCGCCGGATGCGGTGCCGGTGACGTTGTCGACGCCGGTCAGCGGGGCGGTGCCGGAGGTGACGAGCGAGTCGTCGTAGGCCAGTTCGTAGGTGTTGCTGCTCAGGTTGAGCTGCCAGACGCGGTTGTCGCCCTTGGTGGTGAACCAGACCGTGTCGTCGGCGTAGTGGCAGCCCTCGCCGCCGTTGAACTTCTTCGACCCGGAGACCTGCGTACGGGTCGTGGTGGGGGAGCCGTCCGGGTCTGGCACGTTCGCCCAGGTGAAGGAGCCCGAGGTGGCCGTTCCGGCGACCAGGACCTGGAGGGTGCCGGCGGAGAGGCTGCCCCAGGTCGTCGGCACGAAGCGGTAGAGGCAGCCGTTCGTCTCGTCCTCGGTCAGGTACACCACCTCGCGCACCGGGTCGGCCGCCGCGGCCTCGTGCTTGAACCGCCCCATGGCGTCCCGGCGCACCGCGGCGTTCACACCCCACGGGTCGGTCTCGTAGACGTATCCGAGCGACACCTCCTCGCAGGAGAGCCAGGTGTTCCACGGCGTCCTGCCGCCCGCGCAGTTCTGCCGGGTGCCGGACAGGATGCGGTACGCGCCCGTGATGGTGCCCGCCGACGAGAACTTCACCGCGCTCGTACCGCCGGACGGGTTGATCTCGGAGTTGGAGACATAGATCCACCCCGTACCGTCGGCGTAACAGGCCCCGCCGTCGGGGGCGCTGTGCCAGGTGTACGCGGTACCGGTGACCGTCTGGCCCGACCTGGCGATCACCCGGCTGGTGAAGCCGCTCGGCAGCCTGACGCCGTTGGCGTCCGCCGGGCCGAGTGCCCCGTACGGGCCCGTGCCGGGCTGGGCGGGCGCGGCGTACGCGGCGCCGCGCCACAGGGTTCCGCCGAGGACGGCCGTTGAACCACCGAGTACGGCCGCGCGCAGGAGAGTACGACGTTCCACTGTCGCTCCAAGGGGTGCCGGGGCTGCCCCGTCCGCCGGTCGGGGACGGGGTCGCGCAACGTCGGCAGCTTAGAAGTGCGGGGTGGACGTGCCGTGGCCGCGTGGTGACGTGTGCGCGTCACGCCCGAGCGTCCCACCACAACGCGCGGCGCGCCGCCCACCGGGAGGGGCTGCCTGCGGCGCGGGTGCCTCTGCGGGCCGGTGGGGGTCGGCCGCGCAGTTCCCCGCGCCCCTTACGGGGCCGGCCCTGGCTGCCGGGCGGGCGGGCGTCGCGGAGGGCCGTGCGGGCCGATGGGGGCCGATTGCGCCGTTCCCCGCGCCCCTTACGGGCCTCTGCGGGCCGGTGGGGGTCGGCCGCGCAGTTCCCCGCGCCCCCAAAAGACGAAAGCAGGGGCGCAGCCCCGCTTTCAGGGGCGCGGGGAACGGCGCGGGCAACCACATGCGACCCGCACGTTGTCGGTCGAGCGGGACCCCCGCTTGCAGGGGCGCGAGGAACTGCGCGGGCAACCCCCACGGCCCGCAGTCGTGGGACGAACCCGGGCCCCGGCCCTTCAGGGGCGCGGGGAACTGCGCGAACGGCCCCCCACCCGCACTGAGGTCAGAACCTCAGTGCGCCCGTACCTCGTACGTCGTCACCCGCACCGACTCGTCGTCCAGGCACACCCCCGACGCCAGGTCGAACCGCTGCTTCAGGAGTGGCGAGGCCACGAACGGCCGCCCCTGGTGGGAGCCGGTCAGCCCGCGGGACAGCACGGCCGCCCCGGAGAACGGATCGCGGTTGTCGATCGCGTACATGCGGCCCGTACGGTCCAGGAAGACCGCCACCTGCCGCCCGTCCGGCAGCAGCGCCGCCACCCCCCGCCCGGGAAGCAGCACGGACAGGTCGCACACCGCGAACCAGTCGTCGGCGGCGGCCGTACCGGCCGTAGCGGCGGTCCCGGCCGTGTCGTTCGGTTCGGCCAGCCGCAGCTGGACCCTGAGCGTCGTGGTCTCCGGTGCGAGCGTCATCGCTGGGCGCTTCCTTCCAGGGGACGGGTGCCGATGGTCAGCAGCGGCAGGTCGGGCTTGATCTGGTCGCGCTCCGGGACGAAGCCGACGACCGGGTCGGGCGTGTCCGGCGCGTTCACGAACGAGACGAAGCGGGACAGCTTCTCCGGGTCGTTGATGGTCTCGGCCCACTCGTCGCGGTAGGCGGCGACATGCGCGGTCATCAGCGACTCCAACTCCTCGCAGATGCCCAGCGAGTCCTCCACGACCACGTCGCGGACGTGGTCAAGGCCGCCGGGAAGCCGCTCCAGCCACGTCGAGGTGCGCTCAAGGCGGTCGGCCGTACGGATGTAGAACATCAGGAACCGGTCGATGAGACGGATCAGTTCGGAGTCCGAGAGGTCCTGCGCGAGCAGGTCCGCGTGGCGCGGAGTCGCGCCGCCGTTGCCGCCCACGTACAGGTTCCAGCCCGCCGCGGTGGCGATGATGCCGAAGTCCTTCGACTGGGCCTCGGCGCACTCGCGGGCGCACCCGGACACCGCCGACTTGAGCTTGTGCGGGGACCGCAGGCCCCGGTAGCGCAGCTCCAGGTCGATGGCCATGCGCACCGAGTCCTGGACGCCGTAACGGCACCAGGTCTGCCCCACGCACGACTTGACCGTCCGCAACGACTTCCCGTACGCGTGCCCGGACTCGAAGCCCGCGTCCACCAACCGGGACCAGATCAACGGCAGTTGCTCGACCCGCGCGCCGAACATGTCGATCCGCTGACCGCCCGTGATCTTCGTGTAGAGGCCGAAGTCCCGCGCCACCTCGCCGATCACGATGAGCTTCTCGGGGGTGATCTCGCCGCCGGGGATGCGCGGCACGATCGAGTACGAGCCGTTCTTCTGCAGGTTCGCGAGGAAGTGGTCGTTGGTGTCCTGGAGGGCGGCCTGCTCACCGCCCAGGACGTAGTTCTCGGCGCCGATCGTGGGCGCGAGGGACGCGACGATCGAGCCGACCGTGGGCTTGCAGACCTCGCAGCCGTCGCCGCCCCGCGCGTCCTCGCGGCCGTACCGGTCGAGGAGTTGCCGGTACGAGGAGATGCGCAGGGCGAGGACGATCTCGTACAGCTCCTCGCGGGTCTGGGAGAAGCAGCCGCACAGGCCCTTGTCGACCTCGACGCCGCTCGCCTCCAGCTCGGAGGTGACGAGCTGACCGAGCACCTTGACGCAACTGCCGCACCCGGTACCGGCCTTGGTGCACTTCTTGACTTCCGGGACCGTCGTGCACGAGTGCTCGGTCACCGCGCCGCGGATCGCGCCCTTGGTGACGTTGTGGCAGGAGCAGATGATCGCCTCGTCCGGCAGGGAGGACGGGCCTAGCTGGACGGGAGCACCCGCGCCGGCCGGCAGCACGAGCTGCTCCGGGGCGATCGGCGGCACCGAACCGGTGAACGCCCGCAGCGTGCCGTACGCGTCCGCGTCACCGACCAGGATGCCGCCGAGCAGCTCACCACCCGGCCCGATGACCAGCTTCTTGTACGTGCCCGAGCGGGAGTCCGAGTAGACGACGTCGAGGCAGTCGGCGGCGGCGCCGTGCGCGTCACCGAAGGAGGCGACGTCGACACCGAGGAGCTTCAGCTTGGTGGAGAGGTCGGCGCCCGTGAAGGAGGCCGCGTCGGCGGTGTCGGTGAGGGGGGCCGCGGCGGCGGCGATCGTGGCGGCGGCCGTCTCGGCCATCTCGTAGCCGGGCGCCACTAGGCCGTAGACCCGGCCGTCCGAGGCCAGCGCGCACTCACCGATCGCGAAGACGTGCTGGTCGGAGACCGTACGGCACTGGTCGTCGACGCTGATGCCGCCGCGCTCGCCCACGGTGAGTCCGCAGTCGCGGGCGAGCTGGTCCCGGGGGCGTACACCGGCCGAGAACACCACCAGGTCGGTGGCGACCGTGGAGCCGTCGGAGAGTTTCATGCCGGTCACGGCGCCGTCGTCGCCGGTGACGACCTCCTGCGTACCCGTGCCGGTGTGGACGGTGAGGCCCATGTTCTCGATGGTGCGAAGCAGCGCGGCGCCGCCGCCCTCGTCGACCTGGACGGGCATCAGCCGGGGCGCGAACTCCACGATGTGCGTGCTGAGTCCGAGTCCCTTCAGCGCACCGGCGGCCTCAAGTCCGAGCAGCCCGCCGCCCACCACCGCGCCGGTCGTCGCCCGCGCCTTCGCGTACTCCTCGATGGCGAGCAGGTCCTCGATGGTGCGGTAGACGAAGCAGCCGTCGGCGTCCTTGCCCGGCACGGGCGGCACGAAGGGGAACGAGCCGGTGGCGAGGACCAGCGTGTCGTAGCCGAGGACGAGACCCGAGCGGGCGGTGACCTTCCGGGCGGCCCGGTCGACGGTCTCGGCCGGGTCCCCGATGTGCAGCTCGATGCCGTGTTCCTCGATGAACTCCATGTCCGTCACGGACAGTTCCTCGGGCGTGCGGCCCGAGAAGTACGAGGTGAGCTGCACGCGGTCGTACGCGGGCCGCGGCTCCTCGCACAGCACGACCACCCGGTGCGTGGCGGTCAGGCCGCGCTCGGCCAGCGCTTCGAGGAAGCGCTGGCCGACCATGCCGTGGCCGACGAGCACGATCGTGGGGCGGGGGCCAGTTCCCACCGGTGCGGTCGTGGACATCAGGAGCCTCCATCGTTGGTGAGCAGGTGGAGCAGCGGGGCGCCGTCCGTGGGGAGCGGTTCCGCTCCCTCCCAGGCGCGGGCGAGCGCGCCGACGGTGCCGAGCTCGCCGACGAGCACCCCGCCGACCAGACGGTCGTCGCGGACGACGACCTTGCGGTAGGTGCCGCGGGTGGCGTCGGTGAGCTGGATGACGTCGTCCCCGGGGAGCGCGGTGTGCTCCCCGAAGGCGGCGAGGTCGAGAGGACCGCCGGAGCCGGGGGTGGCGGGGGAGCTGCCGGTGGCGAGGGTCAGCCGGGTGAGGGCGCGGGTGCCGCTGTAACCGGCGGCGCCCTTCGCGGGTGCGGTCCCGGCCGGTGACACGTTCAGTGGTGCGGCCAGCAACTCGGCCAGGACGTCGGCCTGTTCGAGCGCCGGTGCGGCCAGTCCGTACACCTGGCCGTCGTGCTGCGCGCAGTCGCCGATCGCCCGGATGTGCGGGTCGGAGGTGCGCAGCTCGTCGTCGACGATGACTCCCTTGTGCACGGCGAGCCCCGCGTCCTGGGCGAGGCCCGCGCGCGGACGCACTCCGCAGGCCAGCACCACCAGGTCGGCGCCGAGGGTGTATCCGTCGGCCATCTCGACCGAGCGGACCGCGCCCCCGACGCAGCGCACGCCGCGCACCCGGCTCTCGGTGTGCACCTCGACGCCGAGGTCCTTGAGGTGCCGGAGCACCAACGCGGAGGCCGACGGGTCGAGCTGGCGTTCCATCAGGCGTTCGCCCTGCTGGGCCAGGACCACCTGCGCGCCGCGTTCGGCGAGCGCGCGGGCGGCCGAGACGCCGAGCAGTCCGCCGCCGATGACGACGGCCCTGGTGTCCTGCCGTACGGCGTCGGACAGGCCCAGGCAGTCGTCCATCGTCCGGAACGCGTGCACGCCCGCCGGCAGTTCGTGCCGATCGGCGGCGAACAGTCCGCGCAGCGGCGGGAGCACCGGGTTCGAGCCGGTGGCCAGCACCAGCGTGTCGTATGCGATCACCGCACCGTCGGCGAGGTGCACCTGCCGCTCCGCGCGGTCGATGCGCACCACCCGGCCACGGGTCAGCCGCTCGGGCGTCGGGAGCGCGATGACCTCGGGGGCGTACCGCCCCGCCAGGACCTCCGCGAGCAGCACCCGGTTGTACGGGGTGTGCTCCTCCTCGCCGACGAGTACGGCGGACACGCCGAGCTCTCCGAGCCTGCGGGCGAGCCGTACGCCCGCGAGGCCGGCGCCGATCACCACCACACGCGTATTCGAGGTCATGTACCGCAGCGTGCGGTGCCGGTGTTACCCGGCCGCATCACCACTGTTTCCCGCGGGGAACGCTGCCCTCAGCGGGACCCGGACGCGGATGTGAGGGTTCTTGGAGGGCGGTTCCCGACCCCCCGGCTCCGTGCGAGCATCCGGCAGCCGCCCGTCCGGGACGACATAGCCGTACGGGTCCGGCAGCTCGTGGGCGAGCCGTTCACCGCGCGGACCCGGCGGCGGGTCGCGTACGCGCTACCGGCCGCCGTGCCGGTGGGCCTGGCCGGCGGCCGAGCGGCGGCGGCCCGATGGCAGCGCTGCCTCGCCAACCACTCCCTCGGCACACGCCCACCCGGCTCCCCACCCGGCTCCTCCCCCGGTGCGCCGCCCGTGCCGCCCGTGCCGCCCGCGCCGCCCGCGGCACCCGCGGCACCCGTGCCGCCGTCGAACCTCGCGGTGGCGGCCGACATCCTCCTGGCCGGGAAGCTCAGAAGTCCCTCAAGGTTCACAGCATTCGTGGACGGCGCATCTATCTCGTCCATAAGGTCGCGATCATGCCCGACATATCGCTGACCATGGTCGTCGTCCTGTGCCTCGCCGCCCTCGCGGCCGGCTGGATCGACGCGGTCGTGGGCGGCGGCGGCCTGCTCCTCCTCCCCGCGCTGCTGCTCGGCCTGCCGAACACGGGCTCGGCGGCCCAGTACGCGCTCGGCACCAACAAGGCCGTGGCGATCGTCGGGACGACTGGCGCGGCGGTGACGTACGCGCGCAAGGCGCCCGTGGACGTCCGCACGGCGGTACGGATCGGTCTCGCGGCGCTCGCCGGATCCACGGCCGGGGCGTTCGTGGCCACCGGGATGAGCACCGAGATCCTGAAACCGGTGGTCATGGTCGTCCTGCTCGGCGTCGGCACCTTCGTGATCATGAAGCCCGCGTTCGGTGCGGCCCCCTCGGCCGAGCCCGTCTCACCGCGCCGCGTCCTCGCCGCGATCGGACTCGCGGGACTGGGCATCGGCTTCTACGACGGGCTGGTCGGCCCCGGCACGGGCACGTTCCTCGTGCTCGCCCTGACCGCGCTGCTGCACCTCGACCTGGTGTCGGCCTCCGCCACCGCGAAGATCATCAACTGTTGCACCAACGCGGGCGCGCTGGCGACCTTCGCCTGGAAGGGCACGGTGTTCTGGCAGCTGGCCGCGCTGATGGCCGTGTTCAACCTCGTCGGCGCCATGGCAGGGGCGCGCACCGCGCTCAAGAAGGGCAGCGGCTTCGTACGGGGCGTGCTGCTGACGGTGGTGTTCGCGCTGGTGGCGAAGCTGGCGTACGACTTCTGGCTCTGAGCCCCGCCGCCCCCGCGACGATCAGGACCGCCGGCTGCCCGTGAGGTGGGCGAAGACGACCACGTTGCCCTGGTAGCCGGTGCCCACCGAGTAGCCGCCCCCGCAGGTGATCACGCGCAGCTCCGGGCGCCCCGCGGCCCCGTACACCCGCTCGTCCGGGAAGTCGCGGGCGTCGTACACCTCGACCGCGTCGACGGAGAAGAGGGCGACGCTGCCGTCCCGGCGTCCGACCTCGATCGTGCTGCCCTTCCTGAGGGCGCCGAGCCGGTAGAAGACGGCGGGGCCCTCGGCGTTGTCGACATGGCCGGCGACGATCGCGGTGCCCTTCTCGCCGGGCGCGGTGCCGGCCTCGTACCAGCCGGCGAGGTTCTTCCGGCCGGCGGGCGGCACGTCGAGGCTGCCCTGCGGGGAGAGGCCGAGGCCCATGAGGGGGGCGTCCACCCGGATCGAGGGGATACGGACGCGGTCGGGCGCTGAGTGCGGCAGCGCGTGGACGGCGGGCCGGTCCACATGGCCGTTCTGATGACCGCCCGCGCGGGCCTGCGCGGCCGACGGCTGGGGCGGCGCGTGCGTCTGGGCGCCGCGGTGCAGCAGCCAGGCGCCGCAGAGCAGCGCGACGAGGGTGGCGGCGGCTATCGAGATGTTCGACAGGTTCGAGAAGTTCGAGATGCTGCTGAACGGACGCACTCGCACCCGGGGCCCCCTCTCCTCCTGTGACGTTCCATGGGTCCCGCGTCCTCCTCCGAGCCGCGAGGGGCGTCGGGCCCGGAGGAGGAGGGGACGGCGGTACCGGTGGACAGCGGAGGGTGTCCGTCAGATCCCGTCGCCTCTCGCCCGGCGATGCAGGAGCCAGGTACCGCCCGCGGCGGCGACGGCCAGGGCGGCCACTCCCGCCGCGGTCTGCACGGGGTCGGGGCCGAGTGCGCCGCCGACCCCCGTCTTCACACTTCCCCGCGGATGGACCTGCGTCTGCGGCCTGCTCTCCTGGGTGGAGGTGAGCGTGACCACCAGGTCGCCCGTCATCCGCGCGCCGCTCGAACAGCGCACGACGATCTCGTACGTGCCGGGCTGTGCGGACGGAGGCACCTCGAACTGTCCGACCGCGTCCTCTTCGTGCGCGCTGGGGATCAGCGCGAAACCGCCCGCGCCGACGGACCCGGCGTCACCCGACACGGCGTCGTCGGCCTCGCACGACGCGGTGTTCACGGTGACCTCCGCGCCGGGCGCGACGGTGGCCGGATAGAGCTCGATGGATCCCGCGCCACCCGTGTCCGCACCCGCCCCGTACGCGGGCGCCGCGCAGAGGGCCGCCGAGGCGACGGCGAGCGCGGTACCGGTCAGCAGGCGGACTGTGCGCATCGTGCTCGCTCCTGTCGAGGGGGCGCGACCCGCGACACCCCCATGTGTCGCTGCGTCGGTCACGCCCTGCCCTACCGAGGTAAGTGGCAGTCGGGGACGTACGCCTCCTGATGGCACGCCAGAAGTGCGGTGAACGGGTGTCAGGTGGGGGACGCGCGGCGCCGTTCCGGCGACGTTTCACCAGGTCACCGGGGTATGAGGAGTGCTGCGGCAAAAAGATCCCGAAGAGAGCGGGCGGCACGTGTGAACGGGTGACCGGTTCCCGTCGGGGCAGCCTTGACCTCAAGTTTGGTTGAGGTGTGAGGCTCGGCTCATGAACCTCACAGCGGACGTATCCGCATCTCTTCCCGCGCCTGTCTCCTCGCCCCTCAAGGTCGCCGTCATCATCGGCAGCAACCGGGAGGGCCGCTTCGGTCCCGTCGTCGCGGACTGGCTCCTGGGCCGGCTCCGCGAACGCGACGACCTCACGGCCGAGGTGGTGGACACGGCGGACGCCGGACTGCCGACGGTCCTCTCCTACTCCCCGGCCCCCGAGGTGACCGCCGAGCTGGCCAAGATCACACCCAAGCTGGCCGCCGCGGACGCCTTCGTCGTCCTGACCCCCGAGTACAACCACTCCTTCCCCGCCTCGCTCAAGACCCTGATCGACTGGCACTACGAGGAGTGGCGGGCCAAGCCGGTCGGCTTCGTCTCGTACGGCGGGGTCTCGGGCGGCCTGCGGGCCGTCGAACAGCTCCGCCAGGTCTTCGCGGAACTGCACGCCGTCACCGTCCGCGACACGGTGTCCTTCCACAACGCGGGCGCGTCCTTCGACGACGAGGGCCGCCACCGGGACCCCGCGGCCCCGGACGCGGCCGCGAAGGTGATGCTGGACCAGCTGGGGTGGTGGGGGGCGGCGCTGCGGGAGGCCAAGGCGGTCCGCCCGTACGGGACTTGAGGTTTTCTGGTCCTCACTCGGCGTCGGCGAGGGCCGGTCAGCGGACGACGTCGAAGACGTTCTTCTGCAGGCCGTTGGCGTAGGCCTCGTGCTCGACCAGCTTCAGCTTCTGGGTGTCCTTGTCGGTGGCGCTGAACAGACGCTTGCCCGCACCGAGCAGCAACGGGTAGACGAGCAGGTGGTAGCGGTCGATCAGGCCGGCGTCCGAAAGGGCCTGGTTGAGGGAGGCGCTGCCGTGGGCGATGATCGAGCCGCCCTCGGTCTCCTTCAGCGCGGCGACCTCGTCGACGGAACGCAGGATCGTGGTCTCCCCCCAGTTCGAGACCAGGTCACTCTCGGTGAGAGTGGTGGAGACGACATACTTCGGCATCGCCTTGTAGCCGGCGAAGTCCTCCATGTCGGGCCACATGGGGCTGAAAGCCTCGTAGCTGGTGCGGCCCATCAGTATCGCGGTGGCTTCCTCCTGCTCCCGGCCCTTGATCTCGAACGCCTCGGCGAGGAACTCGACGTCCTTGAAGGTCCATCCCGAGTTCCGGTAACCGGGCTCGCCACCCGGGCCCTCCACGACGCCGTCGAGGGAGATGAAGGCGGAGCTGATCAGCGTGCGCATCTGGGGTTTCCTCGGTGTCTCGTAGCTGGTTCTCAGCGGGTTTCGGCTCTATGACTGTGGATCACGGAGAAACTGATCGGCCGTCGCCTGCTCCTTCGGGCGTGGCCAGTGCCCGTTCACCAGGGCGGTGCGGAAGGCCGTCCAGGTGGTGGGGTGGATGTGGAGGGCGGGGCCGGGGGAGTGCTTGGAGTCGCGTATGGCGATGGTGGTGGGGATGTTGGTGGCTATTTCGACGCACTCGGCCAGCGTGTCGCTGTAGGTGGACTTGCGGTATTGAAATACAGGCACGGCTCACAGTTCCTTGCGGACGGTGTGGAGGAGTGAGAGGGATTCCCGCTCAGTCAGGGAGTATCCGGCGATTTTCTCGAACAGCTCGACATAGGTGGCAGCTCCTTCTCCGCCCTCGATCCACGTCTGCGTGAGCACGGACTCGTAGTAGACGACGTCCATGGCGCCCGGCTCGGCAAACGAGATGATGTTGAACGGGCCGTTCATGCCTTGATGTACTCCGCCGCCGAATGGGTACACCTGGAGAGTGATGTTCGGCAAGTTGCTCACCTCGACCAGGTGATCGAGCTGTTCACGAGCTGCCTCCACGCTGAGAGGCAGATTCCGCAATACTCCCTCGTGAAGAACGGCCTGCAGTCGGAGTGGTGGATCGTCGGAGAGCCGCTGCTGCCGTGCGAGCCGCGCGGCGATGAACTCCTCGTCTCCCTCTTTGCGCGAGGCCGGTGTTTCCAGACGCCTCGGTGACTTCCTCAAACCCCGCACGTATTGCGGGGTTTGCAGAAGTCCCGGGATGAACCCGAGCTGCCATGTCTTGATGCCCGTCGCCGCGTTCTCCAGCGTGACGTACTCCTGCATGACGCCGAGCGTCGTGTAGTCGTCCCACCACCCCTTGGCTTTGCGGCGCTCGCGATCGATCCTCGCCAGTTCCAGAAGCCGTCCGACAACGCCGGGGTCATGGGCGGAGTACAGCTCGCACAGCGCCCGGATGTCCGGATCGCGCATGGGGACCCAACCGCGCTCCATCTTCGCGACCTTCGTCGTAGATGCGGTGAGCGCTTTGGCCGCGTGGGTCTGTGTCAAGTTCGCCGCGATGCGCAACTGAAGGAGTTCGCCTCCCAATCGGCGCCCCAGGACGGTGGACGTGCTGTAGCCCTGCGTCGATGGGGTCGTCGTCACGTTGGTGTTCCTCCTGGCTGGCTGGTGCGCTGTCAGTTTGGCGTGGAGCGCGGTGGCTCGCAAACCCCGTTCGGAGGAAATCCTCCGGGGGGAACTTGCGTGCCGCGAGCGCTCGCCCTTACCGTCGGTGGCGAACCAATCACAGAGCGACGTCAGTTGCAGCCCGGCGCCGCTCGCCCCTGCCTGAAGGTGAGCGGCATGATCGCCCCCGACGAACCCCTTGCTCTCCGGTACGACCGCCTCGACTACACCCCGCTTCCCAGAAGCGTCACCCTCGCCCGGCGCCGAGCGCACCGTCTGCTCACGGACTGGGGCCACCCGGAACTGGCTGCCGATACGGCCCTGTTGGTGTCCGAGCTGGGCAGCAACGCCGTACTGCACGGCACCGTCCGCGAGCGGCTCTTTCGGGTGGAACTCACCCTCACCGAGAAGGCCGTCCGGATCGCCGTGTCCGACCCGAAGGGGGAGTTACGGCCGAACCTCCGCGAGGCGACCGCGGACGAGATGTTCGGGCGCGGGCTGCTGATCGTCGGACAGGTGGCCGACCGCTGGGGCGTGCAGACGCTGACCGTCGGCAAGGCCGTCTGGTGCGAACTGGACGTCGTAGGGCCGGAGTCCGACCGCACATGCCACGAAGCCGGGTCGCGTGGCGCGCACGCACTTCACTGAATGCCCAACCCGCCCTCCACACCGAAGTGGCCGCCCCGGCCGTGAACAGGGGCGGCCACCCAGACCTCGCGCGAGTCTGGAGTGCCCCGTAAGGGGCGCGGGGAACGGCGCAATCTTCTGCCTTCAGGGGCGCGGGGCTGTAACACTCCCCACCCGCTCCACCCGAACCGCGCACCCCTTGAACTCCGGCATCCGCGACACCGGATCGAGCGCCGGGTTCGTCAACGTGTTGGCCCGCCCCTCTCCCGGCCAGTGGAACGGCATGAACACCGTGTCGGCCCGGATCGTGGTCGTGATCCGCGCCGGCGCCACCGCCCGCCCTCGCCGCGACACCACGGCCAGTGGTTCCCCCTCCACGACCCCGAGCCGCTCGGCCAGCCGGGGGTGCAACTCCACGAAGGGACCGGGCGCGGCGGCGTTCAGCTCGTCGACGCGGCGCGTCTGCGCACCCGACTGGTACTGGGAGACCACCCGGCCGGTGGTCAGCAGCACCGGGTACTCCTCGTCCGGCTCCTCCGCCAACGGCCGATGACTCACGGCGACGAACCGGGCGCGGCCGTCCGGGGTGGCGAACCGGTCGAGGAACAGCCGGGGCGTACCGGGATGCGCCCCCCTCTCATCTGCCTCCTCCGCCGGACAAGGCCAGAACACTCCACCCTCTTCCACCAACCGCCGATAGGTGATCCCCGAGTAGTCGGCGGCCCCACCCGCACTCGCCCGCCGCAGCTCCTCGAAGACCTCCTCCGGGTCCGTGGGGAAGCCCTTCTCCACGCCCAGGCGGGCGGCCAGTTCCCGCATCACGTACAGATCGCTGCGGATGCCGTCCGGCGGCGTGATCGCCTGCCTGCGCAGCAGGACCCGGCCCTCCAGGTTGGTCGTCGTGCCCGTCTCCTCGGCCCACTGGGTGACGGGGAGGACGACGTCCGCCAGCTCAGCCGTCTCCGACAGCACCACGTCGGCGACGGCCAGGAAGTCCAGCGACCGCAGCCGTTCCTCGACATGGGCGGCCCGGGGCGCGGACACCACCGGGTTCGAGGCCATCACCAGCAACGAGCGGATGTCCGTACCCATGGCGTCGAGCAGCTCGTACGCGCTGCGGCCCGGCCCCGGCAGCGAGTCGGGGTCGACACCCCAGACCTCGGCCACATGCCGCCGCGCCGCCGGGTCGTCGATCTTGCGGTAACCCGGCAACTGGTCGGCCTTCTGCCCGTGCTCACGCCCGCCCTGTCCGTTGCCCTGCCCGGTGAGACAGCCGTACCCGGAGTGGGGCCGCCCCGCCCGCCCGGTCGCCAGGCACAGGTTGATCCACGCGTTGACCGTGTCCGTGCCCTTGGACTGCTGCTCGGGGCCGCGCGCGGTGAGCACCATCGCGGACTCCGGCTCGCAGAACATCCGTACGGTCTCGCGGAGTTGGGGAACGGACACCCCCGTGATCCGCTCCACGTACTCCGGCCAGTGCGCCATCGCCGCGGCCCGCGCCTCCTCCCAGCCGCTCGTACGCTCCTGGATGTACGCCTCGTCCGTACGGCCCTCCGCCACCACCAGGTGCAACAGCCCGAGCGCAAGGGCGAGATCCGTGCCGGGACGCGGCGCCAGATGCAGGTCCGCCTGCTCGGCCGTGCGCGTGCGGCGCGGGTCGATGACGACCAGCTTGCCGCCGTTCTCCTTCAGCTCCGTGAGGTAGCGGAGCGCGGGCGGCATGGTCTCGGCGAGATTCGAACCGACGAGGATCACACATCCCGTCCTCGGGATGTCCTCCAGCGGGAAGGGCAGCCCCCGGTCCAGGCCGAAGGCCCTGATGCCGCCGGCCGCCGCGGACGACATGCAGAAGCGTCCGTTGTAGTCGATCTGCGAGGTGCCGAGCGCCACCCGGGCGAACTTGCCGAGCGTGTACGCCTTCTCGTTGGTCAGCCCGCCCCCGCCGAAGACCCCGCACGCGTCCGGGCCGTGCTCCGTACGCGTGCGGGACAACCCCTCGGCGATCCGGTCGAGCGCCTCGTCCCAGCCGGCCGGCCGCAGCTCGCCGTCCGTGCGCACCAGCGGGGAGGTCAGCCGTACCCGGGACGAGAGCAGCGCGGGCGCGGTGCGGCCCTTGCCGCACAGGGCGCCCCGGTTCACCGGGAAGTCGGTGCGTTCCGTCACCTCGACCACGCTGCCCCCGTCGCCGTCCGGCACGGGCGTCAGGTTCATGCCGCACTGCAGCGCGCAGTACGGGCAGTGGGTGGGCGTCACGGAGGTCTGCATACCGTCCAGCGTGCGTCCGGCGTGTTACACGGCACGACGCACGCCGTTACGCGGCAGGCACGGGGACCTCCCCGCCCGAACCACCCGACCGTGAGGCCGACCGTGAGGGCGCCCGCACGAGGAAGGGCGGCGGGGCGGAAGCACCCGCCAGTGCTTCCGCCCCGCCGCCCGCTCGGAGACCGCGCTGACTCAGCCGCGCTGACTCAGCCGCGCTGACTCAACCACGCTCGCTCAGCCGCGTTCACCCAGCCGCGTGAGCGCGGCCACGCTCACCGGCCGTCTGAGCGCGGCCACGCACGCGCGACCCGCTCGCGTGGCCCCCGCTCAGCACTCGTACGCGTAGTACGGCTCGTCGCCCGGCTCCAGGCCGATGCGCCCGACCGCGCCGGGCCCGATCTGGATGCAATCGGGGTCCCACCCGTCGACTTCGACAGTGGCGTAGATCGTGTGGCCGCACGCGTTGTGGATGTCGGCCCATCCCCAGCCCGAGCCACGGAGCTTGGCGCACCCGGGCTCCCTCAGCGACCCGTCGCTCTCCGCCGAGGCGGTCGTCACGGCACCCGGCACCGACAGCAGCGCGGCCGCCATGGCGGCGACGAAAGCGGTACGAAGTCCAGTCATCATGTGTCCTTCCCATCAAGCCCAGTTGCAGGTCCGGGCTGCTGAAAAAGACACTATCCATAGTCAGTTGACTACAGAACGCTGCGGACCCGCTTTCACGCGGCAGAGTGAGCGATCGCCGTCAAACCCCGTCGACGGCGTGACATCCATCTCGTTCCTACTGCTCGGCGGACTGTTTGGCGGACTGTTTGGCGGTCGCCAACGCCCGCCCCACGCCCGGCTCCTGGGGCCCCAGGAACGTGGGGTCCGGCTCGAAGACCGCGTCCAGGAGCGCCTTCCCGGCCGCCATCACCTCGCGGGCCCCGCCGTAGTACCAGGTCGTGTCGTGCACGTCGTCCACCCCGACCCCGTACGACTCGACGCCCGCCTCCTGGCACAGCGCGACCGCGCGCCGGATGTGGAAGCCCTGGCTTATCAGTACGGCCTCGTCCACGCCGAAGATCTTCTTGGCCCGTACACAGGAGTCCCAGGTGTCGAAGCCGGCGTAGTCGCTGACGATCCGCCCGTCCGGCACACCCCGCTTCGTGAGATAGGCGCGCATGGCGTCCGGCTCGTCGTAGTCCTCGCGGCTGTTGTCGCCGGTGACCAGGACCACCTGGATACGGCCGGACCGGTACAGCTGCGCCGCCGCGTCCAGCCGGTGCGCGAGATACGGCGACGGTTCGCCCTGCCACAGCCCGGCCCCGAAGACGACCGCGACCCCGGTGCGCGGCACGTCCGCCGCCGTCCGCAGCCGGTCGCCCGTGACCGTGAACATCCACGCCGACGGGAGCAGCGCCAGCACGCACCCGGCCATCACGGCCTGCACGGCGCGGCGCTGCCCGGTACGGGTACGCGGCAGCCGCGGTCGCAAGAACTCCGGTAGTCGCGGTAGTCGCGGCAGCTGCGGACGTCTCGGACGACGCATGGGACGGTCCCTCCCCGGGTGGCCTCGTCACGGGAGACGCGAGGCGAGGCCATCCGGTTCACTGCGAGTCACTCCACGTCATGGCGCGGCACCTCACACGGCCGCGTACCCCACCGTGAAGCCCCGGAAAAGCCCCGTGACCACGGCGCAACGGGGTGGCAACCTCGTACCGGCACCCTTGGTGCATGACGGCGCACCTCATGAACCGGAACAGAAGCAGTCGGCTCGGCACCCGGCGTCCCGCCCCGCCCGCGCTCGTCCTGGTGGGCCACGGCAGCCGCGACCCGCGCGCCCTGAGCACCGTACGGACCCTCATGGAGCGGATCCGCGAGCTGCGCCCCGGTCTGCCCGTGCACCTCGGGCACATCGAGCTGAACGAACCCCTGCTGCCCGACACCCTCGCCGCCCTCGGCACCGGTGACGCGGTCCTCGTACCGCTGCTGCTGAGCCGCGGCCACCACGTCAAGCGGGACATCCCCGAGGCCGCCGCCGCGTCGTCGGCGCGCACCCGGACCGCCGGACCGCTGGGCCCGCACCCGCTGCTCGTGGAGACGCTGTACGAGCGGCTCGTCGAGGCCGGCTGGCGCACGCCGGACGCCGTCGCGCGCCGGGCGAGCGCGGTCGTGCTCGCCGCGGCCGGTTCGCGCGACCCCGACGCGGCCGTCGACACCCACCACACCGCCAGGCTGCTCGCGAACCGCCTCGGCGTACCCGTCGTACCCGCGTACGCCTCCGCCGGCGCGCCCACGGTCGCGGACGCCGTACGCGCGCTCACCGCCCGGGGCCGCCCCCGCATCGCGGTGGCCTCCTACTTCACGGCCCCCGGCCGCTTCGCCACCGAGTGCGCGGCAGCGGCTCCGGGCCTGGCATCGGCCCCCCTGGGCGCCCACCCCGCCATGGCCTACCTGGCCCTGCACCGCTACGACCAGGCAATGGCCGTCCCGGCACCCCCGCAACACACCCTGGCGGCAACGGCCTAGCGGCACGGTCAGCCCCCAGGGGCGCGGGGAACGGCGCGGTCTTTCGTCGTTCAGTCGTTCAGGGGCGCGGGGAACGGCGCGACCAGAACCCCGCAGACGCGCAGGCGCAAGCGCGCAGGCGCAAACGCGAGTCCCAATTGTCAGCCCCTCCGCTTACTGTCAAGACATGGAAGGCACGAGCACCGAAACCCCCCGCCCCCCACAGACACACGAACACCGGACCACCTCCCCGGCCTACGACCCCACGTCCGTGGCCCGGTGGGCCGCAGAGCCGGACAAACGCCCAGGCCGCACCGCCTTCCAGCGCGACCGCGCCCGCGTCCTGCACTCCTCCGCCCTCCGCCGCCTCGCGGGCAAGACCCAGGTGGTCACCCCCGGCGCACGCAGCCAGGTCTGGGACGCGAGCCCCCGCACCCGCCTGACCCACTCCCTGGAGTGCGCCCAGGTCGGCCGCGAGCTGGGCGCCGCCCTCGGCTGCGACCCGGACCTCGTGGAGGCGGCCTGCCTCTCCCACGACCTGGGCCACCCGCCGTTCGGGCACAACGGAGAACAGGCGCTGAACGAGTTCGCCGAGGACTGCGGCGGCTTCGAGGGCAACGCCCAGTCGCTCAGACTCCTCACCCGCATCGAGCCCAAGCGTTTCGTGCGCGGCCCGGCCGGCCCGTCGGCGGCCCTCGCGGACGGTGACGACCTGGTCAGCGTCGGCCTCAACCTCACCCGCGCCACCCTCGACGCCGCCACGAAGTACCCCTGGCCGCGCGGCGCCCACCCCACCGACCCGGACTCCTCGAAGTTCGGGGTCTACGAGGACGACCGCCCCGTCTTCGACTGGATCCGCGAGGGCGCCCCCGGCACCCGCACCACCTTCGAGGCCCAGGTCATGGACTGGGCCGACGACGTGGCGTATTCGGTGCACGACGTGGAGGACGGTCTGCACGCGGGTCACATCGACCCGAACTGCCTGCACGCGGAGCCGGAGCGCCGAGAGATCTTCCAGGTCGCCGTCGGGCGGTACGTGGCGGCGGACACCGACCCCGCCGAGCTGTCGGCGGCCCTCGACCGGCTCCTCGGCCAGAAGTGGTGGCCGCACGGCTACGACGGCTCGGCCGTCGCCCAGGGCCGGCTGAAGGACGCCACCAGCCAGCTCATCGGCCGGTTCTGTCTCGCCGCCGAGAGCGCCACGCGCGCGAGACACGGGACGGGCAGGCTCACGCGGTACGCCGCCGAGCTGGTGGTCCCGCGCGCGGCGCGCCTGGAGTGCGCGGTGCTCAAGGCCGTCGCCGACCGGTACGTCATGCAGCGCGCCGAGCAGGAGCTGCTCCGCGCCGACCAGCGGGTCGTCGTCGCCGAGCTGGCCGAGGCGCTCACCGCGCGGGCGCCGGAAGGCCTCGACCCGCAGTTTCGAGCCTTGTTCGACGAGGCGTGCGACGACCGTGCCCGCAAGCGGGTGATCGTCGACCAGATCTCCTCGCTCACGGACGCCGCCGCACGATCACTGCATGCGAGGCTCAGGGTGCGGGTGTGACGTCCAGAGGGGCGGACGTGACCCTGCGTGGCCTGAAGGGGCCGCTCCCTCTTCCCCCATCACGCTGCGTGCGGGACGCTCGCAGGTGGCGACACCGTAACGAGGAGGCATCAAGTGGTCGACGCAGATCAGACATTCGTCATTGTCGGAGGAGGCCTGGCCGGCGCCAAGGCGGCCGAGACTCTCCGGGCGGAGGGCTTCAACGGCCGGGTGATACTGATCTGCGACGAACGGGACCACCCGTACGAACGGCCGCCGCTGTCCAAGGGATATCTGCTCGGCAAGGAGGAGCGCGACAGCGTCTTCGTCCACGAGCCCGCCTGGTACGCGCAGAACGACGTCGAGCTGCACCTCGGCCAGACCGTCGACGCGATCGACCGGACCGCGCGGACCGTCCGCTTCGGTGACGACGGCACGCTCGTCCACTACGACAAACTGCTGCTCGTGACCGGCGCCGAACCGCGCCGTCTCGACATCCCGGGCACGGACCTCGTCGGAGTCCACCACCTGCGGCGCCTCGCCCACTCCGAGCGCCTCAAGCAGGTCCTGGCCGCCCTCGGCCGCGACAACGGCCACCTGGTCATCGCGGGCGCCGGCTGGATCGGCCTGGAGATCGCTGCGGCGGCCCGTGAGTACGGGGCCGAGGTCACCGTCGTCGAGCCCGAGCAGACCGCCCTGCACGGAGTGCTCGGTCCCGAGCTGGGCGAGATCTTCGCCGAACTGCACCGCGAGCGTGGTGTCCGCTTCCACTTCGGCGCCCGCCTCACCGAGATCACCGGCCACGACGGCCTGGTCCTGGCGGCCCTCACCGACGACGGCGAGGAACACCCCGCGCACGACGTCCTGGCCGCGATCGGCGCGGCCCCGCGCACCGGCCTCGCCGAGGCGGCGGGCCTGGAGATCGCCGACCGGGCGCACGGCGGCGGCATCGCGGTCGACGAGCACCTGCGCACCTCCGACCCCGACATCTACGCGGCCGGTGACGTGGCGGCCTTCCCACACCCCCTGTTCGGCACGCGGCTGCGCGTCGAGCACTGGGCGAACGCGCTGAACGGCGGCCCGGCGGCGGCCCGCGCGATGCTGGGCCGCGGAACGACGTACGACAGGGTGCCCTACTTCTTCTCCGACCAGTACGACGTAGGGCTTGAGTACTCGGGCTGGGCGCCCCCGGGGACGTACGACCAAGTGGTGATCCGGGGAGACGCGAGCAAGCGCGAATTCATCGCCTTCTGGGTCAAGGAGAGGCGCGTGCTGGCCGGGATGAACGTGAATGTGTGGGACGTCACAGATCCGATCCAGCAGCTGATCCGCACGGGGGTCCAGGTGGACACCGAGGCGCTCGCGGACCCGCACGTTCCACTGGACAGCCTGGTCCCGTGACCGACGCAGGGTCTCGGGGGGACTCCAGTGTCACACCGTCCCCGTAGACTCGGCGCGTGGCTGGAAGGATCAACGACGAGGACGTGAAGGCTGTTCGGGACGCGGTCCCGATCGACGCCGTGGTGTCCGAATACCTCCAGCTGCGCAACGCGGGCGGCGGAAACCTCAAAGGTCTCTGCCCCTTCCACGACGAGAAGTCGCCCTCCTTCCAGGTCAGCCCGAGCAAGGGGCTCTTCCACTGCTTCGGCTGCCAGGAGGGCGGCGACACCATCACCTTCGTGATGAAGGTCGACCACCTCTCCTTCTCGGAGGTGGTCGAGCGCCTCGCGGGCCAGGCGGGCATCACCCTCCGGTACGAGGAGGGCGGCTACAACCCCTCCCACCAGCGCGGCGAGCGGATCCGCCTGGTCGAGGCCCACCAGGCCGCCGCGAAGTTCTACGTCGAGCAGCTCGACACCGGCTCGGAGGCCGACACCGGGCGCACGTTCCTCGCCGAGCGCGGCTTCGACCAGTCGGCCGCCACACACTTCGGCGTCGGCTACAGCCCCCAGGGCTGGGACCACCTCGTCCGTCACCTGCGCGGCAAGGGCTTCACCGACAAGGAGCTGCTGCTCTCCGGCCTCGCCCAGGAGGGCCGCCGCGGCCCCATCGACCGCTTCCGCGGCCGTCTGATGTGGCCGATCCGCGACATCGGCGGCGAGGTCGTCGGCTTCGGCGCCCGCAAGCTCTACGAGTCGGACAACGGCCCGAAGTACCTGAACACGCCGGACACGCCGATCTACCGCAAGTCCCAGGTCCTCTACGGCATCGACCTCGCCAAGAAGGACATCGCCAAGAGCAGCCGGGCCGTCGTCGTCGAGGGCTACACCGACGTCATGGCCTGCCACCTCGCCGGCATCACCACCGCCATCGCGACCTGCGGCACGGCCTTCGGCAACGACCACATCAAGATCCTGAGACGGCTCCTGATGGACAACGGCTCGGCGCGGGTGATCTTCACCTTCGACGGGGACTCGGCCGGCCAGAAGGCCGCCCTGCGCGCCTTCGAGGACGACCAGAAGTTCGCCGCCGAGACATACATCGCGATCGCCCCGGACGGCATGGACCCCTGCGAGCTGCGCCTCGCCAAGGGCGACGCGGCCGTCGCCGACCTGGTCGAACCGCGCACCCCGCTCTTCGAGTTCGCCCTGCGCCAGATCGTCGCCCGCTACGACCTGGAGACCCCGGCGGGCCGCGCCGCCGCGCTCGACGAGTCCGCGCCCATCGTGGCCCGTATCAAGAACACCGGCGCCCAGCACGAGGTCGCCGTCCAGCTCGCCGGCATGCTCGGCATCCTCGACACGCAGTTCGTCGTCAAGCGGGTCGCCCAGCTGGCCCGCTGGGCCCGCGACCGCGGCGGCAAGGGCCCCGCGCCGACGGGCAACGGCCGCGCCCCGCAGCAGTACGACAGCAGCGGCCCCAGGCCCCCTTCGGGCCCGGCCCTGACCCTGCGCAACCCGGTGTTCGCCACCGAGCGCGAACTGCTCAAGCTGGCTCTGCAGCGCCCCGACCTGGTCAGCCCGGCCTTCGACGCGTATGGGGTGGACGAGTTCACCGCCGCGCCGTACGCGGCCGTCCGCGAGACGATCATGGAAGCGGGCGGTGCGGAGTACGGCGTCCAGGACCCGCAGGAATACCTCGTACAGGTCCGTGAGGCCGCCCGGGACGACGTGGTTCGCGCCATGGTCACGGAGCTCGCCGTCGAGGCCATCATGCGCAAGACCGTCGACGAGGCCTACGCCGGAGAGCAGCTGGTGACCGTCCGCCGGCGAGCCGTCGAGCGCCGGATCCGCGACGTCCAGGGCGCACTCGCGCGCGCCAGCGCACAGGGCGACCCGGCCCAGCTGGCCGCCGTGCAGAACGAGCTGTGGGTGCTCCAGCAGTACGACCAGGCGCTGCGCGAGAAGGGCCCGGCCGCGCTCTGAGCGGGTCGAAGCGGCGGGCCCCGTACCGGGAACCGGACACCTCGGCGAACGTCCCAGATCAGGGTGCACACAAGCGCACATACTCCTCGCGAGGGTAACCGGGCAGTCACGGACAGGACTCAGAAAGTCACCGCACGCCCCTCGTGGCGGGGATGTGTCGTACTCCACACTGGGTTCCGGTGCCTGAGTCCTCGGAGCGCGGCCGACCCGAACGCGACGGGTCCGATGTCCCCGCGGTTCCGCTCAACGTGTTCGGGACGGACAGCGGCAAGGCCGTCGTCCCCGTCCCGCTGCCGCACGCCTCAGCAGCGACATTCCTGGAGGTCGCCCCCGTGCAGACCCAGACCCTGACCGACAACAGCACGCCCCCCGCGCCCCCCGCGCACACGGACACGGACGCCGATGCCCTCGCGGCCGTACCGGCGCAGAACCGAGCCGCACGCCACCCCGAGAGCGCGCCGGAGCAGGAGAGCGCGCCGGAGCCGGAGAGTACGCCGGAGCCGCCCGCCGCCGTCCTCGTGGAGAGCGAGACCGAGACGCCGGAGCCGGTGGAAGCGCCGCGCGGGCGCGCGGACACCGGCGGGCCGTCCTCCGACCTGTTCCGCCAGTACCTGCGGGAGATCGGCCGGATCCCGCTCCTCACCGCGGTGGAGGAGGTCGATCTCGCCCGCCGGGTCGAAGCGGGCCTCTTCGCCGAGGAGAAACTCCGGCAAGCCATCGACCTCGACAGCCAACTCGCCCTGGATCTGGACAAACTGGTGGTCATGGGCCGGATGGCCAAACGCCGCCTCATCGAGGCCAACCTGCGTCTCGTCGTCTCCGTCGCCAAGCGGTACGTGGGGCGCGGGCTGACCATGCTCGACCTGGTCCAGGAAGGCAATCTGGGGCTGATCAGGGCGGTCGAGAAGTTCGACTACGCCCGCGGGTACAAGTTCTCCACGTACGCGACCTGGTGGATCCGCCAGGCCATGTCCCGGGCCCTCGCCGACCAGGCCCGCACGATCCGGGTCCCCGTCCACGTGGTCGAACTCATCAACCGCGTCGTCCGGGTGCAGCGCCGCATGCTCCAGGAGCGGGGGTACGAGCCGACGCCGGAGGAGGTCGCCGCGCATCTCGACCTGACCGGGGAGCGGGTCAGCGAGGTGTTGCGGCTGGCGCAGGAGCCGGTGTCCCTCCATGCGCCGGTAGGGGAGGAGGACGACGTCGCCCTCGGTGACCTGATCGAGGACGGGGACGCGACGAGCCCCGTGGAGTCGGCCGCCTTCCTGCTCCTGCGGGAGCATCTGGAGGCGGTGCTGTCCACGCTCGGCGAGCGTGAGCGGAAGGTCGTCCAGCTCCGGTACGGCTTGGCCGACGGGCGGCCCCGCACCCTTGAGGA
The DNA here is from genome assembly GCF_044742785.1 of Streptomyces sp. NPDC087844. Classification (NCBI taxonomy): domain Bacteria; kingdom Bacillati; phylum Actinomycetota; class Actinomycetes; order Kitasatosporales; family Streptomycetaceae; genus Streptomyces; species Streptomyces sp. NPDC087844. The sequence goes on from NZ_JBIUVD010000012.1 coordinate 250,221, forward strand.
GATCGGACGGATCTTCGGCGTCACGCGCGAACGCATCCGCCAGATCGAGTCCAAGACCCTGAACAAACTCCGCGACCACGCGTTCGCGGACCAGCTGCGGGGCTACTTGGACTAAGGGCTTTCCTCGCCCCCGCCGCCCCTACCCGTTCCCGTCACGCATGGGGGCTGCGCCCCCTCGCCCCCCTTCGTCCTCAAACGCCGGACGGGCTGAAACGGATTCAGCCCGTCCGGCGTTTGAGGACCGGGGGTTCGGGGGCGGAGCCCCCGAGGCAGGTGGGGGCGGCGGGCAGAGACAAGCCCCCTCAGTCCACCTCCACCACCGCCTGCGCGAACTGCGCCTGGTACAGGCGGGCGTACGCACCCCCCGCCGCCAGCAGATCCGCGTGCGCCCCCTGCTCCACGATCGCCCCGTCCTCCATGACGAGAATCGTGTCGGCGTCGCGAATCGTCGACAGACGGTGAGCGATGACGAACGACGTCCGCCCATGCGCGAGCTTCGCCATCGCCTTCTGGATGAGTACCTCGGTCCGCGTGTCCACGGAACTCGTCGCCTCGTCGAGAACGAGGATCACCGGATCGGACAGGAACGCCCGAGCGATCGTGATGAGCTGCTTCTCACCGGCGCTGACCCCCGCCCCCTCGTCGTCGATGACGGTGTCGTAACCGTCGGGCAGCGTCCGCACGAACCGGTCCGCGTGCGCGGCCCGAGCCGCCTCCTCGACCTCCCCGCGAGTGACCTCGGATGAGGCCCCGTACGCGATGTTGTCCGCGATCGTGCCCCCGAACAGCCACGTGTCCTGCAGCACCATGCCGATACCGGCCCGCAGTTCGTCGCGGGACATCGTGGCGATGTCGACGCCGTCGAGGGTGATCCGGCCGCCGGTGGTCTCGTAGAAGCGCATCAGCAGGTTCACGAGGGTTGTCTTGCCGGCGCCCGTCGGGCCCACGATCGCGACCGTGTGCCCCGGCTCCACCGACAGTGACAGGTCCTCGATGAGCGGCTTCTCCGGGTCGTACCGGAAGGAGACCCCCTCAAGGGCCACCCGGCCCCGCAGCTCCGTCGGACGCGTCCCCGTCACCGGGTCGGCCTCCTGCTCCTCGGCGTCCAGCAGCTCGAAGACCCGCTCGGCCGACGCGACTCCGGACTGCACGAGGTTCGCCATCGAGGCGACCTGCGTGAGCGGCATGGAGAACTGCCGGGAGTACTGGATGAAGGCCTGTACGTCACCGATGGACAGTGAGCCGGACGCGACGCGCAGCCCGCCCACCACCGCCACCAGCACATAGTTCAGGTTCGACACGAACATCATCAGCGGCTGCATGACCCCGCTGTTGAACTGCGCCCGGAACCCGGCCTCGTACAGCTTGTCGTTCTCCTCGGCGAACCGCGCCGCCGACTCGTCCTGCCGTCCGAAGACCTTCACCAGGTTGTGCCCGGTGTACATCTCCTCGATGTGCGCGTTGAGCTTGCCGGTGGTCCGCCACTGCTGCACGAAGTGCGGCTGCGACCGCTTGCCCACCCGGGTCGCGACGACGAACGACAGGGGCACGGTGACCAGCGCGACGAGCGCGAGCAGCCACGACACGTAGAACATCATGATCAGCACGCCGACGATGGTCAGCAGCGAGTTCACGAGCTGGCCCATCGACTGCTGGAGGGTCTGCCCGATGTTGTCGATGTCGTTCGTGGCGCGGCTGAGTACCTCACCGCGCTGACGCTTGTCGAAGTACGACAGCGGCAGCCGCGACAGCTTCGTCTGCACGTCCTCGCGCATCTTGTACATCGTCAGGTTGACGGCCCGGTTCACCAGCCGCGTCGCCATCGCCATCAGCAGGCCGGCCAGCAGGAACGCCACCAGGGCGACCCCCAGGACCTCGCCGACCGCGTCGAAGTCGATGCCCCGGCCCGGTGTGAAGTCCGTGCCCGAGAGCATGTCGGCCATACCGCCGTCGCCGCGCTCCCGCATCGCCGCGAGCACCTCGGCCTTCGACTGCCCGGCGGGCAGCTCCCGCCCGACGACCCCGGCGAAGACCAGGTCGGTGGCCCGCCCCAGGATCTTCGGCCCCAGGACCGACAGAGCCACACTGCAGACCACGGCGGCGAGCATCACGTACAGCGTGGCGCGCTGCGGCTTGAACTGCGCCAGCAGCCGTTTGCCGGACTCCTTGAAATCCATCGAGTGATGATCGGGTCCCGACCCGGCCATCATGCGCCCCATGGGCCCGGCCATCAGGCTGCCTCCGCTTCCGTCAGCTGCGAGAGCACGATCTCCCGATAGGTCTCGTTGTCCGCCATCAGCTCGTGATGGCGGCCGGTCCCGACGACCCGGCCCTCGTCGAGGACCACGATCCGGTCGGCGTCGCGGATGGTCGACACCCGCTGGGCGACGATCACGACGGTCGCCTCGGCGGTCTCCCGCGCGAGCGCCGCACGCAGCGCCGCGTCCGTCGCGTAGTCGAGCGCGGAGAAGGAGTCGTCGAAGAGGTAGATCTCGGGACGCTGTACGAGGGTCCGGGCGATGGCGAGCCGCTGCCGCTGACCGCCGGACACGTTCGTGCCGCCCTGCGCGATGGAGGCGTCGAGACCGTTCTCAAGCCCCTCCACGAACCCCTTGGCCTGCGCCACCTCCAGCGCGTGCCACAACTCCTCGTCCGTCGCGTCCGGATTCCCGTACCGCAGGTTGGTGGCCACCGTCCCCGCGAACAGATACGGCTTCTGCGGTACGAGACTCACCGTGCGCGCCAGCAGCCGCGGCTCGACCGTGCGTACGTCGACGCCGTCCACCAGCACCTCGCCGTCGGTGACGTCGAACAGCCGGGGGACCAGGCCGAGAAGGGTCGACTTGCCGCTGCCGGTCGAACCGATCACCGCGGTCGTCTCGCCGGGCAGCGCCACCAGGTCGACGGCCTTCAGGACCGGCTCCTCGGCGCCCGGGTAGCGGAAGCCGGCCCCGCGCAGCTCCAGATGACCGTGCCGCCGCAGCTCCAGCACGGGAGCCTTCGGCGGGACCACACTGCTGGAGGTCTCCAGCACCTCCTGGATGCGCTCGGCGCACACCTCCGCGCGCGGCACCATCATGAACATGAAGGTGGCCATCATCACGGACATCACGATCTGCATGAGATAGGCGAGGAACGCGGTCAGCGCGCCGATCTGCATGTCGCCGCTGTCGATCCGGTGGGCACCGAACCACACCACCGCGATCGACGAGACGTTCACCACCGTCATGACGATCGGGAACATCAGCGCCAGCATCCGCCCGGTGCCCAGCGACACCTCGGTGAGGTCGGTGTTCGCCTTCCGGAAGCGCTCCTGTTCGTACGAGTCGCGTACGAAGGCACGGATGACGCGGTTGCCGGTGATCTGCTCGCGCAGCACCCGGTTCACCGTGTCCAGGCGCACCTGCATCGTCCGGAACAGGGGCCGCAGCCGGCGCACGATGAGACTGACCGAGATCCCGAGCACCGGGACGACGGCGAGCAGCACCCCGGACAGCGGCACGTCCAGGCCGAGCGCCAGCACGATGCCGCCCACGCACATGATCGGCGCCGACACCAGCAGCGTGAACGTCATCAGGGCCAGCATCTGCACCTGCTGGACGTCGTTCGTCGTACGGGTGATCAGGGAGGGCGCCCCGAAATGGCCCAGCTCACGCGCGGAGAACGACTGCACCCGGTCGAAGACGGCGGCCCTCAGATCCCGGCCGACCGCGGAGGCCGTCCGGGCGCCGTAGTAGACGGCGCCGATGTTGCAGACGACCTGAGCCAGCGAGATGCCGATCATCAGGGCACCGAAGGACAGGATGTAACCGGTGTCGCCCTTGATGACACCGTTGTCAATGATGTCGGCGTTCAAGGTGGGCAGGAAGAGCGTGGCGCAGGTCTGCAGGAACTGCAGCAGGACGAGCAGGCCGATGGGTTTCCTGTAGGGCCTGAAATAGGTACGCAGAAGTCTTATGAGCACGCTGGGTCTCTCGGGGTCGGCGGCGGGGCGGTTGGTTGCCCTTGGCCCCCATCGTCGGACACTCCCCCCGTGTTACCTCAACTGATTAACCCAAGAGAGGGCCAAGAGCGGAGCGTCCCTCGGCCCGAAGTCGTAGGCCGGCCCCGTCCGGCCGCTCCTTCGTGCGGCTCAGGCCCGGAAGGCTCCCGGGTGGGTCTGCTTGCGCACCGACACGTACTGCTGCCGCACCGCCTGCCCCACCGCCAGCTCCTCGCCCGGCTCCAGGACCTGCGCGGCGGCACCCTGCCAGACGGGCGGCAGACCCGGCTGGACCGTGCCCTGCTGGACACCGAGCGCCCAGGCGGCCTGCCGGGCCGCGCCGATCGCCGCGTAGTCCGCGGGCTGCGGCACCACGACCTGCGTACCGAGCAGCGCGGGCGCGCACGCCTGCACCGCACTCAGCTCCGCGGCCTGGCCGAGCAGGAAGATCCGCCGCACCTCCACGCCCCGCTTGCGCAGCACGTCCAGGGCGTCCGCGAGCCCGCACAGCATGCCCTCGAAGGCGGCCCGCGCCAGATGCTCGGGCTTCATCGACTCGCGCCGCAGCCCGGCCAGCGTCCCCGCCGTGTGCGGCAGATTCGGCGTCCGCTCACCCTCCAGATACGGCAGCATGACCAGCCCGTGGGAGCCCGGGGTCGACTTCATCGCCAGATCGGAGAGGGCCTCCAGGTCGGGTACGCCCAGCAGCTCGGCGGCCCCGCGCAGGGCCCGTACGGCATTGAGCGTGGTGACGACCGGCAGGTGCAAGCCGGTCGCGTCCGCGAGCGAGGTGATCATCCCGGAGGAGTCGACCAGCGCCTCGTGGTGGACGGCCATCACGGAGCCGGAGGCGCCGAGCGAGACCACCGCGTCCCCGAGACCGATGCCGAGGCCGAAGGCCGCCGCCATGGTCTCGCCCGTGCCCGCCGAGATCAGCAGCCCCTCGGGCGTCGTCCCCGCCGCCTCCCACGGCCCGAGCACATCGGGCAGCATCGCCTGGTGGCCGAGCGCCAGCTCCACCAGATCCGGCCGGTACGCGCCGGTCGCCGCCGACCAGTAACCGGTACTGGAGGCGCCGCCCCGGTCGGTGGTCCGGCGGGCGGGTCTGCCGAGCAGCTGCCACACCAGCCAGTCGTGCGCCTGGAGCAGCATCGCGGTGCGCGCGGCGGCCTCTGGTTCGGTCCTCGCCAGCCAGCGCAGCTTCGTCACGGGCTGCGCCGCCTGCGGAACCGACCCCACGGCCTGCGCCCAGGCCTCCCGCCCGCCGAGCGCGTCGACGAGATCGGCGGCGGCGACCTGGGCACGCTTGTCCCCGCCGACCATCGCGGGGCGGATGGTGTTGCCCTGGCTGTCCACCGGGACGAGCCCGTTCTGCTGTGCGGACACACCGATGGCCTGGACGCCCTCCAGGAGGCCGCCGCCCGCGGCCTCGCCCAGGGAGAGCAGCCAGGCCTGCGGGTCGACGTCCGAAGGCCGGGAGCCCTCCGCCGGGCCGTCCAGCGGATGCGGGGCGTACCCCTGCCGGAGTACGGCTCCGCTGTCCGCGTCGCAGACGACGATGCGTGTGAAATCGGGCGAACTGTCCAACCCGGCGACTATCCCCATGGCGGAAATTCTGCCGTATCGCCGCGCCGGCTCGGGCCGTGGGCGTCGTTGAGGGCCCGTCGTCCTCCGTCTGCGGGCGCGTGGGGGCCGGTCGCGCACCGCGGCGGAGCCGCGATGTCACAGCCCCGCGCCCCCGAGGTCGGTCGGGGCAGACGTAGCTCGTACACGTACCGCTACGTGTTGCTCGTGCCCCAGTCGTCCTCGGTGCGGGTGCCGTTCGCGTTGCGTTCGCGCAGGGAGCGCACCCGCTCGGAGACCGAGTCGGGGACCCGGTCACCGACCTTCTCGCTCACCACGTTGAACGCCTTCCCGGCGAACTGCCGGCCCTGCAGGGCCGCCGATTCGGCGGTGTTGCGCACCGCCGGGTTCTGCGAGACCCGCCGGGCGGTCTTCCTCAGTTGCTCGTAGCGCTCGCGCCCGGCGCGTGTGCCGAGCACGTATCCCAGAGCCAGTCCGACGACGAACGTGAGCCGGTAGCGCATGGGGCCACCCTTCCTCTTGTGAGTCGGTCCTTTGCGGCGGCGTCGGTCGCAGGCGGGTTACCGATTGGCGGAGCACCCCCCTGCTTGCGCTAATGTATGTGTCGCAGCGAGCGCACGCCCTCTGGCGAATACCCAGGGAGCTACGTTCGATGCAAACGAGGCAATCCCCTGTAGCTCAATTGGCAGAGCAGCCGGCTGTTAACCGGCAGGTTACTGGTTCGAGTCCAGTCGGGGGAGCTTCGGTCTTCCGTAGCTCAATTGGCAGAGCAGCCGGCTGTTAACCGGCAGGTTACTGGTTCGAGTCCAGTCGGGAGAGCAGTGCGAACGAGGACCCCGTGGACCCCATCGGGGTCCTTTTTCATGGCCGTGGGAACCGCTGCGCCCCAGGTGAGGTCCTACAGGGCAGGCGAAGTCGACCATCCGAAGCAGGAGATCGTATGAGCGGCTATGCTGCGGCAGACGGCGCGCACACCTGTGCGCGACGCGCCGTAAAGGGGCGGTAGCTCAGCCGGTTAGAGCAGCGGACTCATAATCCGCCGGCCGTGGGTTCGAGTCCCACCCGCCCCACCTGTGCAGGTCCCTGACCTGCGGAAACGTTTATTTTTTGGGTGTCGGAGCGTCAACTTTGCCTGAACGGACTGAATCCGCTGCTCGCGAGTTGAGAGCCGCTGTTGTCTGAGTGGACTGATGCCCTTCTGACCTGCGCGGATCCGTCCGGGCGTACAGTCAGTGGGATGTGCCCGGCCTGACGTCGGTGCGAGATGGCCGTGTGTTGAGGCCCTCCTGAGGCCGGAAGTACCGGGGAGTGTCCTGGAGGCATTCTCCAACGAGCTATCTGTTGGCATGTCCTTGCCTAACCGGTCAAGATCGCGTTCAGATGGTGTCCATCGTCTCGGCGGGATGACATCCGGTCCGGCTCACAGAAACTGCCCGAACTGAAGTCGGCCCGTCGGCGGCGCGTGGGGCAGGGGTCTGAGGTAGGTGGTACGAGCGAGGGAGCTGGCGCCAGGAGCTCTCTTCCAGATATGCAGTCTTGGCCCTGCCTCTCTCGTCGCCCGCCGGGGAAGGGCTGAGGCCGAGCATCGCTCGTGGGCGATCACTCGGAGCTGACGTCGAGAGGATGGCAACAGTTCCTTCAGGTTCGCGGGGGTGATCGTAATCTCCGAGGACGCGCTTCAGTGTGCTCCTCATGATCCCCGTCGGCGCGGGGGTGAACCGGCCAAGGCTGCACTTGAGGGCTTGGAGCACCTGAGGTCCTCGCTGACATGGGGTGGCCGATAGCCCTGCTCTGATTCCGGTCGGGCGTTTCGCCTGTTGCGCTTATTTCAGTTATTGCGGATACTGGGTGGTGTGAGACAGCGATAGACACGACGATTCGACTGCGACTAAGGGGGCTGCCACCTCGCCGGAGCCTCTCCATCGCTCCACTCGCCTCGCCAGCCCGTTGCCTGCAGTCCCTTGCATGAACACTGCGGCGGACTCCCCTTCGCTGGCCTGCCCGCACACCACCTAGGGGCGACCACATGTCCAAGACTGATATCCGTCCGGTCCGTCTGCCGGACGACAAGCAGGAAACCGCTACCCACGCCCTCACTCGGGTCCGCCGCTACCTGGCGGAACACAAAAACCTTTCTCAGATCAACGTGACTGTTCAGGACGAGGTTGACCGTGAGCCCTTGGCCCTTCCCCGTGAGGCCGTCGAACTCTTGGCCTCACTGCTCGCACACCTTGGCGCCGGTAGGGCCGTGTCCGTCGTGCCTTCCGACGCAGAGCTGACCACTCAGCAGGCTGCCGACATGCTGAACGTGTCCAGGCCCTTCCTTGTCGGCCTGCTGGAGGCCGGGGAGATCGAGTTCCGAACCGTTGGTACACATCGCAGAATTACCGCGTCGTCCCTGCTGGAGTACAAGCATCGCGACGACCGCCGTCGCCGGCTGGTGGCTGATGAGCTCACCCAGCTCGGCCAGGAGATGGGAATGATCTAGGTCATGGCTTTCATCGCCGTCTACGACGCCAACGTCCTTTATCCGAGCACCCTGCGCGATGTGCTGATCCGTGTTGCGCAGGCTGGCCTGGTGCAGGCGAAGTGGACGGACCAGATCCTCGATGAGACGTTCCGCAACCTGAAGGAGAACCGACCCGATCTCGACCCGGAAAAGCTGGACCGGACTCGGGAGCGGATGGCTGGAGCCATCCGGGATGTACTTGTCACAGGGTACGAGCCGCTGATCAAGGTAGTGGAGTTGCCGGACCCGGATGACCGGCACGTACTCGCTGCCGCGATCCGGGCGAAGGCCCAGGTGATCGTGACGTCGAATCTGAAGGATTTCCCGGTGGACAAGCTGTCGCCGTGGGATGTGCAGGCAGTGCATCCGGACTCGTTCGTCGAGGCCCAGATCGATCTGTCGCCGAAGCTTGTGTACGCGGAGATCCAGCGGATAGCGGACAGCTGGAGGACTCCTCCGGACGCGGTCGTGGCCGACGTGATCGATTCTCTGGAGCACTCGGGTCTGGTTGCCTCCGCGGCGGCGCTGAGAGCCTTGGCGTAAGCGTGTGATCTTCCCAGTGTGCCCCAGCCGTTTCGGTTGGGGCACTGTCATGTCATGTCCTGTCGTGGCGGGCCCCGTTAACCAACCCTGGCCTGAACCGGTCGCTTGTTACGTGGTTGAAGCGTGTCGTTGAGGCGGCAGAACCTGTTCAGGCTCGACGTAGTGTGATGACGTTGCTGGGGCGCGAGGGCTGTGCTGTCTTGGCATGCTCCTGGACTACTGAGGGGGCTTCCCTCAGGCCAGAGGTGATCTGTTCCATCAGGTCGGGGGCCCAGCCGCCGGTGAGGGTGGTGAAGAGGTCCGGAGTAGGTCGTTGCTCTAGGCCGCGTTCAGCCATGACGGCGAGGAGGCGTGGCCGCTCGGGTTCCAGGTCAGCCCATCCGGGTTCCTGGATTCGCCAGGTGACTCCGGTGTGGGGATCGCGGCGTGCGGAGAGCTGCTTGAAGAGGCCCGTGGCGCGGTGCTCTTCGATGAGCCTGAGATGCTTGCCATGCGTGATGATCGCTGCGAGTGACATCTTCCAGCGTTGCTTCAGCGGCATCAGGGATGTAAGTGTGACGGCACCAGGCCACTCTTCGCGGAGCATGTCAGCGGGAAGCAGGAACTCGTTGGCGAAGCGGTTGGCGGCTTCTTCGTCTACCTCGCCCGTGGTTCCGCGATGCAGGATCAGGTGGCCAGCCTCATGGGCGATCGACCAACGCGTGCGCTCCCACGAGTTCACCGGCCGTGCGACGATCAGGGGCTGCTCATGGAAGTCCCCACCCCATACGGAGAAGGCGTCGTGTCTGGCGTCTGGCATGTCGACGTCGGCGACGGCAACGGGTACGCCGGCGCGCTCCAGCGTGTGGATAACGTGGGGGATCGGCTCGGATTCGGGAAGGTCGAGCGCCTGACGGGTCTGCCGGGCAGCCTCTTCGGGGCTGATGCCCTGATGCAGTGCCATCGGCAGACGAAGAGGGGGCTGTGTGGCGTGTTCGCCGAGGGCGGCCAGCAGCTCAACGATCATCTCGGCCAAGGTGGTGAGGGCGTCGATCTGTGCCACCTTGATCGACTTCTTGCTGCGGAAGAGCAGGGAACCGCGGTGGATGGGCAGTCCCGGAGGCTGGGAGAAGAATTTGGCAGGAAATCTCAAGCGGGTCGCGAGAGTCCTGAGCTTAAGGCGAGGCATGTCCGTGGATGTCGAGCGTTCGAGTGCGGTCCACGCAGAGGGGGAAATATCTAGCATCTGGGCGAGAGGCTTGATGGGGCTGTGGCGGATCGTCCGTGCCTGACGGATCCGATATCCGTAGACGACGATCTTTTCAGCCACAGCAGCCCATCTCCATTGTCTATCTGTGAGGGGCTACACCTGAGAGGGTGTAGCCCCTGTTCCGTCGGCTTCCCGAGGGCGGCGCCGGTCGACCAGGTCGTCGAAGTCGTCGTTCACCGCACTGGCGGCGGTCGCAACGTTAGCGTCCTGCAGAGTGGCGAGAAGAGGCACCTCCCTCGACGCGCAGACAGTCATCGGAGAGTGGTTGAGCTCCTCAAGGTCGTCCACGACGACCGCCCTAAAATCGGCCATGAGGTCGCTCGGATCGATGTGCCAGACAAGGACGGGGGTCAGGCCGGAATCCAGACCGTCGCCGTCGGCATCGAAGATCGGGGGCTGATGGACGTCGGGAGGCCGGTACGCCGCTGTGTTGACAATGGGCGGCTCTTTGGCTTTGCGGACGCGTATTTCGTGGCCAGTGCGCTTCTCGCGGAGACACACTGAGCGGTTCGACTTTTCCACGAGGGTGAACTTGCCCGATCCGAACACCGGGTTGTCGGCGGCGAGCAGGACGCGATCCCGCATCTCCATAGCCACCACTGTCCCCTGCACCTTCTTGGGGGTTGGGCGCTTCTTCCGCTCTGCCTCCATCGCGACAGCGAGGCTCTGTTCGCAGTAGTCACGCATCCGCGCCAGGTCCACCGCATTGCGCTCCATGAACGCATCGAGCCACAGCTGTGGGTTCATGCATAAAATTTTCGCGTTAAACCCATATCTCGTCAACCTTCTGTCAGGGATAGTAAGTTGATCACGAGGCTGCTCCTGGAGTCTGATGTGAGTAATCGCAGGTCAGGCATGCATGGTGCCTGCCGATAGGTCCGGGGGAAGAATTTTGTGCGCTGATCCAACGACTTGTGGCCTGATTGCTTGCGTCTTGGGTCGCGGCTCTGTCACTGGCCATCGCCAACTTGCCCAGTTGTATGAGAAGGAACTTCGGCAAGCGCCGGCCGCCCGAGATCGGGCATGCTCTGTCTGAGTGCCCCACTGGGCCGTGTGCATCGTGAAGAGTGCAGGTCGGCCGGGCCGGTTCGCTGGTTCTGCTGCGCTTGCGTCAGCGGGCCGCTGCTCTCGCCAAGGCATGCAGACGCTTCGCCCGCCGACCGAAGTCACCCGAGATACCGGGCCGGGTCTGGTTCAACGACCTGGCCTGGCTATGGCGACGCCATTTGGGACTGATGGGGCGCCTCGAAGCGACCTCGATCTGTGAAGATCGCTTTCCGTGAAGGTGGCCGAGAATGGCTCCACCTGGCCCTTCTGACTCGTCACTCACGGGGCCAGTCCAGATCGTCGCGAAAGAGGCGTCACAAACTGGAGCCGCCGGAGCATCTCGGTGAAACTGGAAGAGCGCGCCGCAGCCAGGCGAGCGACCGTCCCTGAGGTTCCCCCGCTGCGCGAGAGATGCTGATCAGCTGGTCAGGAGGGGTTGACGGGTGTTCAGGTTCGTTGGTTCGGCCGTCGCCCGCTCGGCG